>CAYUNE010000039.1:0-26668 GCA_964446115.1 uncultured Desulfobulbia bacterium
GGACTCGGCCTTATATGACGTTCCTGTTCGTCGGCTCGCAAGTTTACACTCCGGCTTCCTTCAGACCCCACCTCACGGTGACGCCCTTGCCATCGGTTAGTAATTTTGTTACGTTTCACAACGTTACATAGGAACACTTACGGGGGACTTGAACCCCATCAGTTCACGCCCATGCCGGGCGTACACAGCACATTAAGTTGACCGCAAAACAAGTAGCGTGAATTGAGGTATTGGTGATATTTTGAAGTAATCAGCACATTCTAACGTTTTTATTATATACCGTTTGCGGCAACTTATGCTGCTGTTATGCGGAACAGCCAATAGAACAGGTAGTCGAATAGATGCCAACAATACTGCGAGATGGACCGTACCGGTTTTTCTTCTATTCTAGTGACAGTGAAGAGCCGCTTCACGTGCACATTGAAAGAGATGATAAAATTGCAAAGGTCTGGCTTGACCCAATACGACTTCAAAGCAGTGGCGGTTTTAATCGGTCGGAGATATCAAAAATCCTTAAGATCATCGAAGGTAAGAGAGAAATCATGATGGAGGCGTGGAATGACTACTTTAGCGATTGATCTCGAGATCCCGAGCGCTGAGAACGTAATCGTAACTGAGGATACGCTAAGTGTTGATCTAAGTGATGGTAGAACCATATCGGTTCCTACGGCCTGGTACCCACGCTTAAAGTATGCGAGCCAAAAGGAAAGAGAAAATTGGAAGATTATTGGCGGTGGGCACGGTGTCCACTGGGAGGATATCGACGAAGATATTAGTGTAGAAGGATTACTGGCCGGTAGGGCATCAGGGGAAAGTCAGAAATCATTCAAGAGGTGGCTTGACGCAAGGGAGCGCCTAATCGGGTAGCCGGAGGTTTTTCTCCTCCGGCCCCCACAACACGTTAGGGCCAATACATGACAGTCTCGAAGTTCTCTCACCAAATGTTTTACGCGTCTAATTGGGAGGATAAGCTCAAAGAGTTTATCGGATCAATTGACTGCACTAACAATCAGATATGGCATCGTAGCCGAGCCTATAAGAAAGTGAATGAAGAGCTAGCTTCGCTAGGGTACAACGTCAAATTTCGTTATGGTGAAAACAGAGATATTAGCTTCAAGTTAAACAAATCCGAAGGAAGAACTGATGGATGGGTTTTTGACAGTGGTGAAAAAATAGAGTCTGTACAGATTGCCATTGCATTTTATGAATCTGAAGAGGCTGAAATAGATAAAAGGCTATCAAATGGAGAAAATGTTGTAAGAGGTGGCTGGGTATATGAAAGAATGAATTTGTTAAAAAATAGGGTAGAGAAACGAGTCGAAAAAAAGACCAATATGGATTACTCAGATATAGATACGCTATTAATCGGGGTGCGAGATTGGTTTGTGTATCGCATTGGGAAAGAATATCCAGAGTTAAAAAATGATATTTTTGAATTTATAGAATCACGAATAGCCAATACTAATTTTAAGCAGTGTGTAATAATTGACTCTGATTATGTCGGAAATAGGGACGGATTGGTTGTAAAACGGCCCTAAGAGGTGCCCCCAATTGTTCGGACAGCTTGGCGGCATGATGATATCGTGTGATTTCTTCATCAATAGCCCAACCACCAGGTGAACAACATGAGACAATTTTTCGTTTCCGATCAACCACGGCGCAGGCCGCTTTCTAAGTTGTCGGCCGCTACGCTCTTCTTTATAGCCGCGCTCCGGATCCTCTGCGGTTCCAATGCCCACGGCTATGAGGTCGCCGTCGGCCTTGGCTCCACCGCGGATTACAGTGCCACCGGCGCCATGGTTGATCGGGGTTCATGGCCGGTGGTGGCCGATCTCAGCTGGGGACCGCTGGCCAACCTGTATCCCATCGCCCTGCTGGGACGCGAAACCCAGCAGGCGATTTTCGACAACTTCCGGCAACGTCGCGCAATTGCAGAGCTTCCCTATTCATCTATCCGCTGGAGCGGCACTCAACCGGATATCGACTTTATCGAAAGCTTTGGGCTTTCCGTTCCATACCTTTTTGTTCTCCATGAATATAGTGACCGGGTCAAAATCGAAGGCCAAGCCCGGGCGGATGAACTAAAACGCGCCGGAGTCATCGACTCCATGCTGAGCCGCGATGAAATCATCCGCCTGAAAAATCGCTTTCCGGACAAAAAGATCATCATGAACAGTCGCTCCTGGACGCGGGACAGCGGCCATATCGCCGCCGTTCAGGACGTAGTGGACGGGCTCTGCATCGAATTCATGCCCAACAACGCCCCGGCTTATATCATCAAGGATGTGGCGCCCTACGGCGTCTGGGCCCATGAAAACGACAAAATCCTCATGTTGCTGATGCCGCCGTTGCCCGATGATCATCTGGAAGATCGTTTTGTCAGGGTAGTCACCCAGGCGGCACAGGTCATCCATGACGCCAATGCCCACCTGCTGCCGTCCGGCTGGATGAGAAGCAGCAAGATCATTTTCGTTCCGGCCAATTACAGCTGGACCCAGAGTCGACTGCCCTACGTTCCTGAGGATGCCAAAAATTCGGTGCTGGCCGCTGCCAAGTCACTCCTGCTCATGCGTGGTCGCCTTGACGCCCTGCCCGCCACCCGCCTGCCGGCGGCAATCCCCTTTCTCCTGCAAAACGGTCGGAACGGTGAATAGAGAGGAGTTCAACCGGGGTGGCGGTTTCCCGCCCCTTTCTCCCGACCTCATCCTGGGCCTGGTGGAAAGCGTTCTGGGCTGCTCCTGCACCAACCTCTGCCGGCCCCTCAACAGCTACATCAATCGCGTCTACGAACTCGAGACCAGGGAAGGCGAGGGATTGATCGCCAAGCTTTACCGCCCGGGTCGCTGGTCGCGCTCCGGGATTCAGGATGAGCATGACTTCCTCCTGGAGCTTGCCGACCGGGAGATCCCGGTCATCGTTCCCAAAAGATTCAGGGACGGCAGCACGCTCGGCAGCCACGGCTCCATGCACTTTGCCGTGTTTCCCAAAAAGGGCGGCCGCAGCTTCGACGAATTCAGCGACGACCAGTGGCTTTCCCTGGGCATGCTCCTGGCACGGGTCCACAGCGTCGGTGCCCTCCATAAACCGCGGCAACGGATTACCCTCCATCCCGCCCACGCCACCCGCGAACAGATTGACTACATCCTTGCCCATGATTTCATGGAACCCGACCAGGCCGCAGCCTTCCGGGCCGTCACCACCGAGCTCATCGACCGCATCACCTCTCTCTTTGCCCATTGCGAACTCATCCGCATCCACGGAGACTGCCACGCCGCCAACTTCATCCACCGTCCCGGAGAATCGTTTTCTCTCATTGACTTCGACGATATGGCCGTGGGCCCGCCGGTGCATGATTTCTGGATGCTGCTTCCCGGTTCCCCGGAGGAATGTGTGGTGGAAATCGACCTTTTCCTGGAAGGTTACGAGACCTTCCGCTCCTTTGACCGGAGCAGCCTGCGGCTCATTGAGCCGCTGCGTGCCATGCGATTCATTCACTACATTGCCTGGTGCGCCCACCAGGTGGTTGAAGACGGCTCTTCTCCGATTATTCCGGATTTCGGCAGCAGGACCTACTGGCAGACCGAAATCGACGATCTCGCGGATCAGCTGAGAAGAATCGAAACAGCTCCTCCTGCCGGCGGCAACGTCCTCTGATCCTGTCGCAAAAAACCGGGAATCCGGCCATGGACGGAAAAATTACTGACGGAACATGGCCTGGTGTGGTAGAAATACTCATCTGTCCGCCGTCAGCCGTCCGGCTGCCCCTGTCCATTTTCGACATTTCGGGAGGAAGTCATGCGTGATGTGATGAGCGTCTGCTGTTACTGCGGCTGTGGATGCGGCCTCTACCTGCACGTGGAGGAGGGGCGGGTCACCGGCTCGTCACCCAGCCGCAGCCACCCGGTTTCACGCAACAACCTCTGCGCCAAGGGCTGGCACATCCACGAATTCATCCATGATCCGCGGCGACTGACCCGACCGCTCATCCGCAGGCGCGGCCGCCTGCTCCCCGCCTCCTGGGACGAGGCCCTGGACAGAACAGCCGTTGCTCTGAAACAAATCAGAGACCGGGAGGGCGGCGATGCCATCGGTGTGCTGGCATCGGCCAAGTGCAGCAACGAGGAAAACTATCTGCTGCAGAAGTTCACCCGGGCCGTGCTCGGCACCAACAATATCGACCACTGCGCCCGACTCTGACACGCACCCACGGTGGCCGGTCTTGCCACCACCTTCGGTTCAGGCGCCATGACCAACTCCATCAATGAACTGGATCATGCCCAGGTGATTCTGGTGGCCGGTTCCAACACCACCGAGGCGCATCCCCAGGTGGCCCGCCGCATCTTTCATGCCGTGGACAACGGCGCCGCCCTGATCGTCATCGACCCTCGTCGCACCCGGCTGGCCGATCAGGCCCGGATTCACCTGCAGCTGCGACCGGGCACCGACATCCCGCTCATCAACGGAATGATGCGCTGCATCATCGACGAAAATCTCATAGACGATCTCTTCCTTTCCATGCGCACGGAAAACTACTTTGCGCTGCGCGACATGCTGCTCAAGGTCGACCTGGAAGAGACGGCCGCTCTCACCGGCGTTCCCCGGAAACTCATCGCCCGCGCCGCGCGCACCTATGCCCGGGCCCAGCGCTCCACCATCTGTTACTGCCTGGGGGTCACCCAGCACGTCTGCGGCACCGCCAACGTGGAAACCTATGCCAACCTGGCCATGCTCACCGGTCACGTGGAACAGGAGTTCACCGGCGTCGATCCCCTGCGCGGACAGAATAACGTCCAGGGCGCCTGCGACATGGGAGCGCTCCCGGCCGTCTTTCCCGGCTATCAATCGGTTGCTGATCCACGGATCAAAAAAAAATTCGAACAGGCCTGGGGGGTGGAGCTGCCGGCCACCCCCGGTCTCACCCTACTGGACATGACCCACAACCGGGGTACCGCATCCGGCTCTGCGCTGCAGAAGGCCCTGCCACGGTTGCGGGCTATGTTCGTCATGGGCGAAAATCCCATGCTCTCGGATCCTGATCTCCACCAGGTGGAAAAAACCCTGAAGGGGCTCGATTTTCTCGTGGTCAGCGACCTCTTTCTCACCGAGACCGCCCGCCTGGCCGACGTGGTGCTGCCAGCCGCCTCCTTTGCCGAAAAATCCGGCACCGTAACCAATTCGGAACGTCGGGTTCAGCTCATGCACCGGGCCATTGCTCCCATCGGTGACAGCCGGCCCGACCACCGGATCATCATGTCCCTGGCCCGCCGCATGGACTTTGCCATGGACTACGAATCCCCGGCCGAGATCATGGAGGAGATCTGCCTGCTGACACCCATCTACGGCGGCATGTACCATGACAGGCTCGCATCCTCCCACGGGTTGCAGTGGCCCTGTACGGACCGTGCCCATGCGGGTACCCCCTATCTGCACAAGTACAGCTTTACCAGGGGCCGCGGCCGTTTTGTCCCGGCCTCCCACGTGGAGCCGGCCGAGCCGGTGGATGCCGACTATCCCCTGATGCTGATCACCGGCAGGCGCTATCACCATTACCACACCGGCACCATGAGCAGACTCTGCCCTACCCTTGACCGGGAAGAACCCCGGCCGCGTCTGGACATGCACCCGGATGACGCCGCCGCCCTGCAACTGCGACAGATGGACCGGGTGCGGGTTTCATCCCGGCGGGGAAGTTGTGAATTCAACCTGCACATCACCCCGCGAACACCACCCGGCACCCTCTACTGCGATTTTCACTTCCATGAGGCTCCGACCAACAAGCTGACCCTGGCGACCGCCGATCCCACGGCCCGCTGCCCGGAATTCAAACTCTGCGCCGTCCAAGTTCGGAAGGGAGGTGCGGGATGAACCCGGTTATCCTCAGCAAGGATCATCTTGTCCCGCTGTTGCGAAAGATCTCCCGGTCCCGGCGACTCATCGCTCCACTGCGCAACGAACACGGCGATACCATCTTCAGCGAGATCACCGACCTCGATGGGGCGGTACCGGATCTCGACAACCAGGCCCAGAATTCCCTCAAGCCCTTCTTCTTCCCGCAAACGGAAAAGCTGAGCAGTTATATCATCGACCGGGACCCGGTCAACGGCGCTCTGCGTTACAGCTTTCACGCCCACTTACCGGAAAACAGACCCACCCTCTATTTCGGTGTCCGTTCCTGCGACATGTTCGGTCTCATGTATACGGACATGATCTTCCTGGGGGGCGCCGAAAGGGATATCTATTACGAACAACGGCGCAAGAATGCCGTCTTCATCACCATCGGCTGCAACCATCCCTGGAAAAACTGTTTCTGCAACGCCACCCGTACCGGTCCTTTTCTGGAGATGGGTTTCGATCTGCAACTCACCGATATCGGCAATCGTTTTTTCGTTGAGGCGGACAGGGCCGGCGGCATGAAGATCCTCCGGAACTATCCCCAGTTTTTCAGGCCGGTGACCGAAGAGGACCGCCGCGCCCAGTTTCAGGCGGCCCTGGAGGCCCGCGGTCTTTTCCGGCGACTGGTGCACGTTGACCTGGCGGTGAAACTGCTGCGGGAACAGGAGCCCGAATCCCTGTTTGCCGAGCTCTCCGGCCGCTGCCGGGATTGCGGCGGCTGCGCCTTCCTCTGTCCCACCTGTACCTGTTTCAATATCACGGACCGGCAGCTGGATGAGGATGGCGGCGAACGAATCCGTTCCTGGGATGCCTGCACATTTTCCGGTTTCAGCCTCATGGCCGGGAACCATAACCCCGTTGACTGCTCTACCGGCCGTATCCGCAGACGCTTCCTGCACAAACTCAAACACGATACCGCCAAACATGGCCGTCCCAGTTGCGTGGGCTGCGGCCGCTGTGTGGATATCTGCTTCGGTGGCGTGGATATCGTCCGCTTCATCAACTCCATCAGTGCCCTTGAAGAAGAAAACGGCCGGGAGGAAAACCATGAGAGATAATCTCCCCCCGAGAATCCGGACGACAAACCGCAATCCCTACCTGCCGCGACAGGCGGTTATCCGAGAAATCATCCATGAAAACGAGCTGGTCAACACCTACATCCTCTCCTTCGAGGATGAACTCTATGACCATGGATTCACTTACAAACCCGGCCAGTTCATGATGGTCTCGGTTCCCCACGGGGGCGAGGCGCCCATCTCCTTTTCCTCCAGCCCGGACAAAAGGGACGGCTTCGCCCTCACCATCCGTCGCTCCGGGTCCCTGACCAACGCGGTCCACGCCCTTGGAACCGGGGATATCATCGGGCTGCGCGGCCCCTACGGCAACGGTTTTCCCATGGAGCGGCTGCGCGGCAAGAACCTGCTCTTCGTGGCCGGTGGTATCGGTATGGCGCCCCTGCGCGGAGTGATCGAATATTGCCTTCAACACCGGGAAGCGTACGGCTCGCTCACCATCCTCTACGGCAGCAAAAGCCCGGCGGAGTTCAGTTTCACCCGGGACTTCGACCGTTGGGAGCAAGCCGGCTGTTGCCTGCGCCTCACCGTGGATGCGGGTGACGGGAAGTGGCGGGGACGGGTCGGCCTGGTAACCGCTCTGCTGCCTGAAAATGAGGCAACGGCTGGCGATGCGGCCCTTGTCTGCGGCCCGGGCATCATGATCCGCTTTGTCATCGAAGGATTGGAATCCCGCGGTTATACGCCGGAAAATATCATCACCACCCTGGAACGGCATATGAAATGCGGCATCGGCGTCTGCGGCCACTGCCATTTCCAGGGCAAACTCATCTGCACCGACGGACCGGTCTTCAGCAGGGATCAACTATCGGACCTGACAAATCTATGACCGAACCACTCCTTTATACGGTCCGTTTTCTGCCGGCGGACAGGACAGTCAGGGTAGCCGGCGGCACCACGGTAATCCGCGCCGCCCGCCGGGCCGGTCTGCATATCAACGCCTCCTGCGGCGGTTCCGGAGTGTGCGGCACCTGTCGCATTCGCATCGAGGCGGGGGAGGTGGAAGGCGGGATCAGCGAAAAACTCCCGCCGGAGGACATAGAAAAAAATATCCGCCAGGCCTGCACATCCGTGATCCATGCGGACATCACGGTACGGATCATCGACGCTGCCGGGCTGCGGAGCGGTCAGCTCGGTGTGGAGGTGCCCCGGCGCCACCGGGCCGCTGTCTACATTCAGGACATAGACGAGCTGAAAGAGGAGGGGATTTTCATTCCGCCGGTGGAAAAATTTCTGCTGGAACTTCCCCGCCCCACCCACCAGGATCATCAGGCCGATGCCGGACGGGTGATCCGCTCCATGAAAGACCAGTACAACGAGCGTCATATCCATGCCGGTCTCAATGTGCTGCGCGAGATGCGGGCCGCCCTGCGCGACGAGGACTTTCGCGTCACCGTTACCCTGGCCCGGCCGGTGAACAAGGAGTCCCGTTCCCGGATGACCCATATCCAGCCGGGCGACTGGTCGCGACGCAACTTCGGTCTGGCCGTGGACATCGGCACCACAACGGTCTACGGACAGCTCATCGACAAACACACCGGCGCCATCCCGGCCGAAGGAGGCGGCTACAACAGACAGATCAGTTACGGTGAGGATGTGATCTCACGGATGATCCACGCCGAACAACCCGAAGGCCTGGAAACCATGCAACGGCTGGTGCGGGAGAGCATCAACTCCATCATCGACCGTCTGCTGAAAAATGCCCGGGTGGGCCGCGACGAAATCAGCTCCGTCACCATGGCCGGCAACACGGCCATGACCCACCTGCTCCTCAGGCTGGAACCCCATAATATCCGCCGCGCCCCCTATGTGCCGGTTTCCACTTTTTTCCCGCCGATCCGCGCCATTGATCTGGGCCTGCATCTTGCCGACCATGCCATAGCTCTGATGTATCCCGCGGTCTCCAGCTATGTGGGCGGGGATATCGTTGCCGGTGTCATGGGCTCGGGTATGTACCGCACCGACAAACTGACCCTTTATATCGACATCGGCACCAATGCGGAAATCGTCATCGGGAACCGGGATTGGCTGGCATGTGCCGCCTGTTCGGCAGGGCCCGCCTTTGAAGGCGGCGGTATTCTGCACGGCATGCGGGCGGCGGCAGGCGCCATCGAGGATTTCAGTATCGACCCCTCCAGCCTTGAGCCCATGAGCATCACCATCGATTCCAAACCGGCGCTGGGGATCTGCGGCTCCGGGCTCCTGATCATGATCGGCGAACTCTTCGAGGCGGGAATCATCGATCAACGCGGCAGATTCGACCGCGATCTGCAGAGCAACCGGCTGCGGCCGGGGCGCAGCGGCTACGAGTATGTAGTGGTGTGGGGGAAAGATTCCGGTATCGACCAGGATATCGTTCTCACCGAAGTGGATATCGACAACTTCATCCGCGCCAAGGGGGCCATCTATGCCGGTGTCCACACCCTGCTCACCGAGGTGGGGCTGAGTGTCTCCGACCTGGAACGGGTTATTCTGGCCGGTGGGTTCGGTTCCTACATCGACCTTGACAGCGCCATGACCGTGGGCCTGCTGCCGGAACTTGATCCGGAAAAAATTATTTACGTGGGGAACGGTTCACTCATGGGCTGCCGAATGAGCGAACTCAGCAATCATATCAGACGCGACGTGGTCGCCACCATCAACCGTATGACCAGCTTCGAACTCTCCGAAGTGCTCTCCTACAAGGACCGCTATGTCGCCTCCCTCTTCCTGCCCCATACCGATACGACTCTCTTTCCCGGGGTACGGCAACGCAGGCGGGCCCGCCTGAAAACCTCTGGTACTTGATCACAGACTGAAAAACAGCGCCGCTCCGCTCTCAAGGGGTGAAAAAGAACATCATGCCGATGGAGAGGCCGGCGGCGAGCAGAAAGAAGAAAACAAAATAGCGCCGTTTCGAGGTGGTTTTGCGCATACCGCGAAGCTGCTCGAAGTAGAGATCCACATCCTTTTCAGATAATCGACCTGCTGCGCCGGCGGAAAAAGAGACCGGCGCGGGTCGGTTTCCGCCGGTCGGGACGGTGTTGAAAAGAGCCCGCTGGATACCGTTACCACGCCTGCTTTTTCCGGCGGAAAGGGCTGAAACAACGCGTTGGCGGAGATCTTCGGGCAGCTCGGCCAGGCGGACGGCATCTCCTTCTCCCGGGCTTGCTCCCGTGGAGAGAGCCGCTTTGGCCCGGGGGGATCTTTTTCCCCGGTCAACGGCCCGCGGGCCCGATGTTTGCTTATCGCCGCCGGTGGAAGCTCCGCAGTAAAAGCAGTTGAGTGGTGAATTTTTCCTGTTGATGGTATGTCCGCACTGTGCACACTGCATGAAAACGTCCCTGTAGAATTCCTGTCCCTGGTGATTTTCCTCCCCCTCTCCTCCAATCCCGGTTATATATTGATCGGGAACAGTCCGGAGAAGTTCTCTTATCTCTTATCGAGCTGATCGCGCCTTTTCTTAACAGCCGGAAAGGGCAGAGCGCGCCTCGGGCGGGATTCCGCCACGGCTATGCTCCGGAAAACCGTCTGAAATTTTGAAAATATACCATGAGAAAAAAGGGGATTTCTCCTCGGATCCCCGGAGACAATCACCATGTCCAACGTTGACCGGTTTGAATCCATCTTCCGGGCCGCCATCAAGGAACGGCTGGAATATCGGTTGATCCCCATCAACCGGGTTCTTCTGATTACCGATCTGCCGACGGCGGCGGCGGAAAGATTTAAGCGGGAGATCCAGCGATTTCTCGCGGTGCTCGGCCCTCCGGAGCAACGTGAATGTACCCTGGTGACCGGCGACCGCTTCCGCACCACCGGTGATCTCCTCAACCTGGTGAATGGGCATGATGCGGATCTCATCCTCACCTACCGCAACCTGCATTCGCGGGCCTGGCGCTTTCCCCACTCCCTGGGCGCTCACCTCGATGTCCTCATCCAGCTGACCGACCCGCCGGTGCTCATTCTGCCCCATCCCGAGGCCGGATATGTCGCGGGACATGCCATGCGCGACACCATGGAGGTGATGGTGGTCACCGATCTGGTGGCCATCAACCATGACCTCATCAACTATGCCGTGCGGTTGACCCGTCCCGGTGGCAGGCTCTATCTCAGCCATGTGGAAAACGAATATATCTTCGAACGCTACATGGACGCCATTTCCAAAATCGACATCATCGACACGGAAACGGCCCGTACCAGGCTGGCGGAGCAGTTGCTGCGGGAACCGGAGGAGTACTTTCTCTCCTGCCGGGAAATCCTGCTCTCCCACGGTATCTCGCTGGAAATCAGCTCCATGGTGCAGTTCGGCAATGCCCTGCGGGAGTACAAGCGACAGATCGACTCACTGCAGCTCGACCTCCTGGTCATGCACGCCCGGGATGAAAACCAGCAGGCCATGAATTCCGTTTCCTATCCCCTGGCCGTGGAACTGCGGCAAATCCCGCTTCTGGTGGTGTAGATCCATGGAACAGACGACCCATCTCAGCCAGGGACTCACCTGGCTCTTTGCCGGACTCCTCACCCTGATGATCTGCACCCTGGCCCTGGAGGAAAAACTCCATGCCAAAAAGTCGATCATCGTCGGCACATTCGCCATCATCTGTCTGCTGCTGGGTTCCTGGCTGGGTATTATCCCCTTTGGCGACATTACTCTGCCCGGCGGCCATAAACTCCACATGCCGGTCTATATCGAGGCCGTGGACTGGGAGGTGATCGCCATTATCATCGGCTCCAGCCTCTTTGTGGACGTCACCAGCCGCTCAGGCCTCTTCAGCTGGGTGGCTATCCGCCTGACCAAGATGTCAAGCGGAATTCCCCTGAAGCTGCTCTGGTATTACGGCTTGATGACCGTACTCTTTTCCGCGGTACTCAACAACGTCACCGCCATGATCATAGTCGGTTCCCTCACCGGGGTCTCCCTCAGTCGGCTTAATCGTACGGACAAACTGCTGGGGTTTCTGCTCATCGAGGGATTGCTCACCAATGTGGGAGGACTGCTGACTCTGATCAGCTCGGTACCCAACATCATTGTCGGCAATACCGCAGGCATCAGCTTTGTCGGGTTTTTCCTCAAGGCGGGCCCCTACGTTCTGGTCGCCACCGTGGCCACCCTGCTCCTGGGAGCACGACTCTTCGACATTACCGGTATCAATCAACCGGCGGCACGGGCACGGGCCCTGGAGCTGGTTCGGGGATTTGATGAAAACGACTCCATCCAGAGCCGCGGTTTCTTTCTCTTTGCCGCCGTGATCCTGGTGATTTTCATCGGCATGATCGCCACCACCTCGATCACCCCGGTTATCAAGGATCTCGGCCTTGGATTTGTGGCCATGAGTTTTGCCATCATCGCCCTTTTGCGTTTCAAGCACGAGGTGGATCCCTTCTACCGGGCCATCGACTGGGACCTGATCCTCTTCTTCATCTTTCTCTTCGTCATTATCAATGTCATGGAACATGCCCGGGTGCTGGAACTCATCGGCCGGGGCGTGGGATTGCTCATCGGTAACGGCAACGACGGCAGAGGCGGCGTTTCCCTGCTGGCGGCCTCGGCCCTGTTCAGCTCGGTAACCGACAATATTCCCCTTTCGGCCATGCTGGCCAAGATCCTCGCCGCCCGTGGCGTGGACGGAGATTCATCCCTCTGGTGGTCGGTAATTTTCGGCGCCAATCTGGGCGGGAATATCACTCCCATTGGTTCGGCCTCCACCCTGGTGGCGGTAACCATCATCCACAGATACAAGATCCGGCTTTCCTTTGCCGGTTTCATCGGCAAGGCCCTGCCCTTCGCCCTGCTGCAGATCATCCTGGCCGTGGTCTACCTGTTGCTGATCCCCTGATCCATGAACCGGACGGCACCATCCCTGAGGTGTAAATGATGAAACCTTTGACAAAACGGGTTGTTCTGTTCTATCTGATCGCTCTGCACCTGGTCACGGCGCTGCTGTTGGTACAGGGGGACACCATCTCCCGGGCGGGACGGAAACTCGGCCTCTCCGTCCGGCAGCAGGAAATCACCGATCACTACCGGCTGATGGTCGCCTTTCACACCAGGGTGGATGGTAATGTGCCCGACGGCGCGGTGATCTTCATCGGCGACAGCCTGGTTCAGGGCCTTGCCGTCTCCGCCGTCGCCTCGCCGGCGGTTAATTTCGGTATCGGTCGGGATACCACGGTGGGAGTGTTGCGGCGGATTCCACTCTATTCATCCATTGCCAGGGCCGGACTTGTGGTTGTTGCCGTCGGTCTCAACGACATGCGATTTCGTTCCAACCGGGAGATTCTTGCCAACCTGCGGGCCGTGGACAGGCTTATTCCCCGACGGGTTCCGGTGCTTTTCAGCGGAATCCTGCCCATCGACGAAGGCATATGCGCCCGGGAGGGTAAGAGAAGTATGCAGCGCATCGGCGAGCTGAACACCCGGCTCAAGGTCTGGACGGAAACAGTCGACAACCGGTACTTTGTCGATGCCGGACAGGATCTGCTGGACGCCCGGGGACTTCTGGCCGCCCGCTTCCATATCGGTGACGGCGTCCATCTCAACAGCCGGGGCAACGAAATCTGGATCCATGTTCTCAAAGAACAGGTCGCAAGACTCCGGCGTAAAAAAGAAAAATAAATCGGTCACCCTTTCTTCATGCTTGGCGCAGCCCTCATCTTTCTTGGCGCCGGATTCGTTCAGGGATTGACGGGATTCGGTTCGGCCCTCGTGGCCATGCCGCTTCTTGCCTTTCTCATGAATGTGAAAACCGCCGTCCCCCTCTGCATGCTCAACGGTCTGGTGATTACCGGCTATCTCTCCTGGCGGCTGCGCTCCCATATGCAAAGCCGGCGCATCGTCCCGCTGATCATCGGCTCGTTGCCCGGAGTGGCGACTGGTGCGCTGCTGTTGGTCCGGGTTGATGCCGATATCATCCGTCGTCTCATTGCCGCCTTGCTGATCTTTTACAGCATTTACAGCCTGTTGATCAGACCCCGCGCCCTGGACCCGGGTCCGGCCTGGGCCTATGTGGCCGGATTTCTGACCGGAGCCATCGGCGCAGCCCTTTCCGCCGGCGGGCCACCGGCCATCATCTACACCTCGCTGACCAGTTGGAGCAAGGAAGAGATCAAGGCGACCCTGACCGGATTCTTCGTGGTCAACGGGGTAGTGACAGCCGTGGTTCACGCCGTCGGCGGCCTGACCACCGCCGAGGTATTGGGGTATTTCTGGGTTACGGCACCGGCGGTCTTTTGCGGCACCGTCCTCGGCTCCCTGACGACCGGTTTCATCTCCCGGGAGCTGTACATCCGGCTGATTTTGGGGTTTCTTCTGCTGATGGGGGTGATGATGCTGTAAGAGAGTAATTGATCACAGCCGACTGGTACATTATACCGCCGGGTTGTAGGCCCTGTGACCAGTTACCTGTAATCGATTACAAGTCGGGGATGTTAGGAGTAATAGTAATAACTCTGCTGTTTGTCGTAGTAACCCAGCAGTTTTTCCTCGATGATGTTGGTCTTGTAGGCGTTGAAAACCACCCCGATGATCTTTTCGCGGCCCACCAGCTCCACCAACTCCTTGACATGTTCCCGCCGGCTTTTACCCCAGCGGACCACAAGCACCACGGCATCCACATGTTTGGCCAGTACCGCGGTTTCCGAAGCCGCGGTCACCGGCGGGCTGTCAAAGAGCACAATACGGTCGTTGTACTTCCAGACAACCTCCTGGATAAAGGAGACCATCTGACTGGAATCAAGCAGCTCCGCCGGATTGTCCGGAGGCGGGCCGCTGGGCAGGATGGACAGTTCCGGTGCGCCTGTCTGCAGAATCAATTGATCAAGGCTGGTCTGGCTTGTCAGATGATCGACAAGGCCGTAGTCGTTGGAAAGACCGAACTGTCTGTGGAGAGCAGGTTTTCGCAGGTCGCAGTCCACCAGCAGACAGTACTGCCCCACACCCTGGGCCAGGGAAACACCCAGGTTGGCGCTGACAAAGCTCTTGCCCTCATTGGGGCCGGAGCTGGTGATCAGGATGCTGCGCGGGGTTTCTCCCATAAAGGGATGCAGGATTCTGGTCCGCAATGTTTTGAAACTTTCGGTGATTGTCCCGGCCTGAGCGGTGGTGATCCGCAGCCGTTCATGCCATCTTCTGAAATCGGGCTTGGATCCGGAAGCCCGCCGCCGGGGCTGACTCTTCGGGGCCGACCGCCTGCCGTCATGGCTTTTGTGCTCCTGCCGCCGGCCTCCCACTGGTTTCACCCGCGCCGTCTGTCCGGTTACGGGACGGTCACGATGTCTGGAAGCCCTCTCGCTGCTGCCATCGGCTGCTTTATATAACGCCTTTAAAACCTTACCCAAAATTGCCTCCAATATACTCTGACATTTGACGTAGAAACTTCATTACTCCCTCGGGCAACACAGATTCGAGCCAGGCCACATCACTGGAGTATAGGATGTAATTAGCCGCGACAAGAAGAATGATCAGCAGAACCAGAGCAACCGTGGCCCAGGAGGCACCCTTTCGAGAGAGAAATCCCCTGAGCAAGGGACGCTGGGAAGGACCCACCGGCAGCACGGTTTCATCGCCCGGAGCATGCAGCTCACGGACACACTCCCGGATGATGTCCTCCCCGATCACCGGCTTGCTTTCGGCAAATCCGGACAGCAGAGCGTGATCACAGAGGATATTGATGAGCCGCGGGGTTCCCTTGCTGGCCCGATAGATGGATCGCACCGCTTCGTCGGTAAATATCTTGAAATCCTTGGCACCGGCATGTCCCAGCTTGTCCTGAATATAGCTTGCCGTTTCCTTTTCGGAAAAGGGTTTCAGGTGAAAGCGGATTCCTATACGTTGCCGCAGGGGCAGCAGCCGCTCCTGGGCCAGCTTCTGGTTAAGTTCCGGCTGGCCGACGAGGAAAATGCTCAGCACGCTCTGGCCGATACGATCCTGGTTGGACAGCAGCCTCACCTCTTCGAGCAGCTTGGTGGGCAGGGCGTGGGCCTCGTCGACAATAAAAAGCGCCCTTTCACCGCGTTCATCAAGAAAATGAAGAAATTCCGTAAAATCCTCGAGAAAACGCGCTTTGTTGTTGTGATATTCAAAGCCGAATTTTCCGGCGATATAGTAATAGAATTCATCGACGCTGAGGGTCGGATTGCTGAGGAGGCAGAGATGAACGCCCATCATGTCGGGAGAGTTGATCAGCACCTGCAGCATGGTGGTCTTTCCGGTGCCGACATCACCGGTCAACAGCAGGAACCCCTTCTTGGACATGACTCCGTACCTGAGGATCGCCAGGGCCTCCTCATGCGCTTCGCTGAGAAAGGGGGCTTCGGGGTTGGGGGTCAGATCAAAGGGTTTCTTTTCAAGCCTGTAAAACTCTCTATACATCCGGGCCTCTACATCATCAGGTGGGAATGGTTCTCTTACGGTCCACGAATCGGGGCGGACGGACAAAAGCGTTCATCAAAAGACCACCCTGCCTGTCTGGTAGAAATAAATCGTCACCCCAACCAGGGTCGCGCAATAGATGACCAGGAGAATGGTAAAACTCATCCTCTTGATCTTCTTGACCTTGATTTCCTTTTTGGTTTCCACGTACGGTATGGCACAGCTGACGGCAACACCAAGATATGACTCAAGATCGCTGACATCACGGAACGAGGTGTCAATGATGTTGAAAAAGAAGGCAATGGCACAACCAAAACCAAGGCCGGCGGCGGTGGCCATCAGCAGAATTTTCTTGAAATCCGGCGCAAAGGGTTTTTCCGGGAAACGGGCTCTGTCGATAATCTTGAACTTACTCCCTTTCTGCTTCTTTTCAAGGTGTTCTACGGATTTTGCCTGCAGATTCTGTGAGACAAGGTGGTCATAGTGTTTCCGCAATTCGTTATAATCGCGTGTCAGCGCCGCCCATTCCGCCTCCCGTATCGGTGTTTTCTCAATCCACTCCTCATACTGTTTGATCTCCTTGCGGATCTTCTCCTGCTCCCGGCGCAGTTCGGCACCACTCATGCTGATTTCTTTCAACTGCAGCTTGAGCTGGATGATTTCCGGGTCCTGGACAACCGGTTCGACAACCCGCTGCTCTTCCTTGTCGCGGCTCTCCTTGAGGCCGAGTTCTTCCACCTCCTTTTCGAGTTTGGCAATGAGGTTGCGGGTCCGTTTTACCTCGGGATGGCGCTCGGTATACTTAATCAGCAGGGAGTCGAGATATCCCCGTAAGCGTTCCAGTTTTTCATAGGTGGAAATGGACAGGTTGGTGGTAATATCGCCGTTTTCTCCGGAAGAGCCGGAATCGCTGGTCATGGGAGTCGCCAGACGCTTTCTGTAGGCGATCTGTTCCTGGATCATCACCTTGGTCCTCTCCAGCTCCTGCAGACTGGCCTGGGAGGCCTGATACTGCTCATTGAGGGAGGCGAGCCGCGCCAGGTTACTGTCGCGCTGGTCCGGCATCTCGTTGTAGTACTTGAGCTTGAAATCGCGCATTACCTGCTCTTTTTTGTCAAGCACCTCCTTGGCCATGATCAGTTCGTCTTCGGTATAGGCGGAGGTCTCGGTGGCGCGCTCTTCCCGGTACTTCAAATTTTCCTCGATGAATTTCGATGCCAGGGCATTGGCGACCTTGTAGACCTTGTTCTGATCACTGTCGATGAAGGAGACCTGGAAGGTATTTCCCCGGGCCGAGGGAATGATCTTGATCTTATCCCGCATCATCTCGACAATATCCTCGATGGGAAGTTCCCGGCGGATACCTTCATACAGGTTGAACTGGGCAATGATCCCCTCCAGGTTGTGACGGCTGGTCACCACCTGGGAAAGGGTTCCCACCATATCGCGGATCCGCTGCCCCTGCTCCGGAGACATCCGGGAGGGATTGATCCTTTGCTGTTCGTAGCTGAGCAGAACCGTTGCCCGGTAGGTCTTGGGAGTGATGAGGTAATAGACCAGCCCCACGGTCAGGGCCAGCAGTAAGAGGGAGATGATCAGCGAGCTCTTGCCGACGAGGATGTCGATAACCTGTTTTATCTGATGCTGCTGTTTGCTGTCCATGAATGATTCGACCTTTTTGATAACGGTTTCTTCGGAATGAAGCTGATCCTGCCTCCGGGATCAGGGCCGACCGGAAGGTACCCTGAAAAAATCGCTCCTTGGAGGCTATGCCGAGAAATCCTCTTGTAGCTGTTAGACAAACCTCTCCTGGTCCGGTTTCAAAATTATTTTTCAGTCGTCTCCCTTGGCCCCGGTTGCAAGGAATTGCTATTTTGTCCCGTATGCTTTATGTATAATGTAAAAAACACCATTTCGATTGGAATACTTTTCGGAAAATTGAGTCAATATGTTAAGAACATTTGTCATTGGCGACATTCACGGTTGCTATAACTCCCTGGAATCCCTTCTTGAAAAAATCGAAGTAGCGGACGGGGACTATCTTGTCTTTCTCGGGGATTATATTGACCGGGGTCCGGATTCCGAAAAGGTTATCTCCCGCATCATCGAGATCAAAAGCCGGCATCCCCGCGTCATCACCCTCATGGGGAATCACGAATGGATGTTTCTCCGCTATCTCGAGGGCTCGGACAGGGACAATTTCCTCCAGGCCGGGGGCAAACCGACCCTGGTAAGTTACGGCATCGACCCCGAGGACGAGGAGATCAACGCCGCCGACTACATTCCCGATGATCACCTCAACTTTCTCTATAACCTCCTGCCCTATTACGAAGATCCCAACTATATCTACGTCCATGCCGGCCTGCAGCCCGGAAAGCACCTGAGCCAGCAGCACCCGGACTGGTGCCTCTGGGCCCGCGATCAGTTCATCTATACAAAATATGATTTCGGCAAACAGGTCATCTTCGGGCATACGACCTGCAAAAGGCCCCTGGTTCACCCCAACAAAATCGGTATCGACACCGGTGCAGTGTATGGTGGTGAACTCACCTGCCTGGTTCTTCCGGAGGAACTCTTCGTCAGTGTGCCGGGAATAAAAAAGACCTTTACCGCCAAGGTACGGGAGTTCTTTTCCTGATCTGAGTCAAAGGGCCTGTTTTTACAGGTCGTCAGGGGCAAAGCTCACCGCCTCCGCCACCCTTTCGGCCCCGATAAGCAACATGAAAAGCCGGTCCAGGCCCATGGCTATGCCGGCGCATGGGGACAATCTCTCCAGATCGGCAAGAAACTTTTCAGGCAACGGCCCGAAGTCATTCCCCTGTCCCCTGCTCAGCTCCTGCTCCCGCTCAAAGCGCCGCCGTTGTTCAGCCGCATCGGTCAACTCCGTAAAGCCGTTGGCCACCTCGATACCACCGATATAGAGTTCGAAACGTTCCGCAACCGCGGGATTGTCTGCTTTGCAGCGGGCCAGGGAAGCGCGTTGCACCGGATAGTCCATCAGAAAAACCGGTCGATCAAAGCCCAGGTGCGGCTCGATTTTCTCCACCAGCAGCCGATCGAAACAGTCCTGTTCCAGGGCGGCGGCAACGGATGTTCCACCATAGCGCCCAAAGGCATCTTCCAGTGTCAGCCGCGGCCAGGGCGGTGCAAGGGATATGCGGTGACGACCGAAAACAAGGCTGGGAATATTTTCCTGTACCGCCGCCCAGGAGTTCTCGGTTGCCAGCCGGCGGACAAACTCTTCACACTCTTCCATCAACTGCCGGTATGTCCAGCCGCTCCGATACCACTCCAGCATGGAAAACTCCGGAAGGTGATACCTGCCCTCCTCTTCCCGCCGGAAACAGTGACAGAGCTGAAACAGTCGCCGGTTTCCGGAGGCAAGCAACCTTTTCATACAGATCTCCGGTGAGGTCTGCAAAAAATGACCGGCGGAGGGAAAGGGCAAAAGCGTCGCCTCGGGAATGAGGGCCGGCAGGCGGATGGGTGTATCCACCTCCAGATAATCACGCTGCAGAAAAAATTTCCGTACTGCCTGCAAAAAAGAAGAGCGTTGCCGAAGAAGAAAGGGAGAAAGCATGGAACTCCGGACCGATCACCGCCGCCGGGCGCCGGAAAAGCAGGGGGACGGACCCGGCAAAAGATTACTTCTTGACCCTGGTCATATACTCGCCGGTACGCGTATCGATCTGGATCGTGTCACCCTGTTCCACAAACGGCGGTACCCGGAGGACATAACCTGTTTCCACGGTCACCGGCTTGGTATCGCTTCCCGAGGTGTCGCCCTTCACCCAGGGATCGGCCTTGGTAACGGTCAACTCAACGAAGATCGGCAGGGAGATGTCAATGGGTCGATTGTCGAAAAAGAGAACATTGACCTCCATGTTGTCAACCAGATAATTTCTGTTGTCTCCAAGTTGTTCTGCGGTGAGAAAAAACTGCTCGTAGGAGGAGGTGTCCATGAAATGATATTCACCATCCTGGGAGTAGAGATATTGACTGGTCCGTTCCTCCAGGTCCGGCTTTTCAAACTTGTCATTGGAACGATAGGTCTGGGTAAACTGGTTGCCGGTGATCATGTTGCGCATCTTGGTGCGGTAGAGCGCCTGTCCCTTGCCCGGTTTGGAGAACTCGAAACTGATGATGATATAGGGCTCCCCCTCTATCTGTACCTTGAGGCCTTTACGTAAATCTGAAGCATTATACATGACTTGGATGAGCAGGTTGAGTTGTTGGCGATATGTGACGTGAGATCCTGGCCAACTCTATGTAAAAAACCGATTTTTTGCAACCGATTCCTGTTCTTTCTTGTCATCTCGCCCCGGGTGGAATAGAATTTTCCGCCAACCGAATCATCAACCGACACCGCCGATCATGATAAAAATAGGCATTCTCTCCGATACCCATTACGGTCGCCCCGATTCCGACTTTCTGGCGCTGACCGAACATTGCTTTGCCGACTGCGAGGTGATCATCCACGCCGGCGACCTCACCGATATCAGCGTGCTTGCCGCCTTTGCCCCGAAAAAGGTCTATGGGGTGCACGGCAACATGTGTTCAGCATCCTGCCGCCGCCAACTGCCGGCACACCGGTCATTCACCATCCAGGGCTACAGCTTCGGCCTTGCCCACGGCAACGGCCTGGGGCATGATATAGAAAACCAGCTCATCTCCCTGTTTCCCGGGGCGGATTGCCTCATCTACGGTCATACCCATCGGCCGGTGTGCAAACGCCTGGGCGATATTCTGATCATCAATCCCGGCACATTCCGCTCAAGCGGCAGATACGGGGCTTCCGGCACCTATGCGGTTCTCGAGCTGGGAGATGGGTTGAAGGCACAAATACTCGAAGTCGGATCAGCGACGTGAAAACCCTGTGGACGCCCTGGCGCATGGCCCATGTGCTCGGTGAAGCACCAACAGCAGACGGCTGTCTCTTTGAACCGCCGGGCAGCGCCGCCAGTGACCGCGACCGTCTGCTTCTCCTGCGCAACCGGTTCTGCGTCGTCCTGCTCAACCGTTTCCCCTATGCCAACGGTCACCTGCTGGTGGCTCCCCGACGCCATATCGGCGACATTACCGATATGAACGGCGAAGAAAACCGCGCCGTCATGCAACTGCTGCAGCAATCATGCACCATCCTGCGCGCCCATTTGAACCCCGACGGCATCAACATCGGCCTCAACCTCGGCAAGGTCGCCGGAGCCGGTATCACCGACCACCTCCACTTTCACGTCATTCCACGCTGGGAAGGAGATCACAATTTCATCACCACTGTGGCTGAAGTCCGTACCATTCCCCAGCATATTGAAAACACCTTCGACCTGCTGCTCCCGGACTTTCAGCAGCTCATCACCAGCCGCAAAACCAGCGCATGAGCCCGCCGAAAATCACCCCCATGCTCCGGCAGTACCTTGAAATCAAGGAACAGCACCCGGATACCGTTCTCTTCTACAGGATGGGGGATTTTTACGAGATGTTCTTCGAGGACGCGAAAACCGCTTCCCGGGTTCTGGGCATCACCCTCACCTCGCGCAGCGGCAAAGATGAGCAAAATAAAATCCCCATGTGCGGGGTTCCCTACCATGCGGTCTCCTCGTATCTGGGCAAGATGGTCAGGGCGGGTTTCCGGGTGGCCATCTGCGAACAGGTCGAGGATCCCAAACAGGCAAAGGGAATCGTCAAACGGGAGGTGGTCCGGATCGTCACCCCCGGCGTCACCACCGAAGAACAGCTCCTGGACGACAAGAGCAACTGCTATGTGAGCGCCCTTGGGGTACGCCGGGCCGGTAAAAACCACTTCACCCTGGGCGTCGGCTTTCTGGATATCTCCACGGGAGAATTCCTGGTGACCGAGTATGGGGAGCAACCCATCCGTTCGGAAAGCATCATCGACGAGATCACCCGCATGCAACCCGCAGAACTGCTGATCGCCGAACCGGATGATGAGCTGCTCGCTCCCCTGCTTGCCGATCTCACCACTCTGATCCCCCGTCTCTGCATCACCCGCCGTCCTGAAGATACCTTTCAGCCCGACACCGCCCGCGCCCTGCTCACCGAACATTTCAACACCACCAACCTCGCCGGTTTCGGCTGTGACGATCTCACCGCGGCCATCCAGGCCGGCGGCGGCCTGCTGGGCTATATCCAGGAAACCCAGAAAACCGCGCTCTCCCACATCAAAAGGTTGCGTCGCCTGGACAACACCTCCTCCTTGATCATTGATGATTCCTCACGCCGTAACCTGGAACTCACCGAGACGATCATCGGCGGGAAAAGGGAAGGTTCGCTGCTGGCCGTCCTTGACAGGACCTGCACCCCCATGGGCGCAAGACTGCTGAAACAACGGCTGCTCTTTCCCCTGCAGGATCCGCAAAAAATCCGGGAGCGTCTCGACAGCGTGGAACAGCTGGTGGGTGACGGCGGCGGCCGCCGGGAACTGCGCAACCTGCTCAGCGGCGTCTACGACCTGGAGCGGCTTTGCAGCAGGCTGGTACTGGGACGGGGGAATGCCCGGGATATGATCGCCATGCGGGTGTCGATTGCCGCCCTGCCGGAGCTGAAAAAACAAATCACCGCATTTCAACCGGGACTGCTCCACGATATCGGCAAAGATATCGACCTGCTGGCCGATCTCCACGACCTCATCGGCCGGGCGATTCGCGATGATGCCCCGGTTACCCTGCGGGAAGGCGGACTCATCCGCGACGGATTCCATGCCGGCCTGGATGAACTGCTCACCCTGGTGAGAGATGGCAAACGGATGATCCTCGGTCTGGAGGAACAGGAGCGGCGGCGCACCGGTATCGCCAAACTCAAGGTCGGCTACAACCGGGTCTTCGGATATTTCTTCGAGGTGAGCCGGGCCCAGGCCGACCAGGTGCCGGAGGACTACATCCGCAAACAGACCCTGGTCAACGCCGAACGATTCATCACCCCGGAACTCAAGACCCTGGAAAATAAAATCATCACCGCCCAGGACAAACGCCTTGACCTGGAATACAGCATTTTTCTCGAACTCCGGCAACGGATCAGCGCCCGGAGCAGCCGCATCCTGAAAACCGCATCGCAGATCGCCGCCATCGACTTTCTGGTCTCCCTTGCCGAAACCGCGGTGACAAACCGCTATGTCAAACCGGTGGTGGATGACGGCGAAGAAATCCTCATCCGCGAGGGACGACATCCCATCATCGAAAAATCCCTGCCCCCGGGCCGTTTCGTACCCAACGATATCAGGCTCGACCCCAAACAAAACGAGGTCATCATCATCACCGGTCCCAATATGGCCGGAAAATCGACGGTGTTACGGCAGACGGCCCTCATCGTGCTCATGGCGCACATCGGCAGTTTTGTCCCCGCCGACAAGGTGCGCACCGGAATCGTCGACCGCATCTTCACCCGGGTGGGCGCCATGGATGATCTGCGACGCGGCCAGTCCACCTTCATGGTGGAGATGAATGAGACTGCCAATATCCTCAACAATGCCACGGAAAAAAGCCTGGTCATTCTCGATGAGATCGGCCGCGGTACCTCCACCTACGACGGCCTGGCCATTGCCTGGGCCGTCACCGAGGAACTGGTCTCCAAAAACGGTGTCGGAGTAAAAACCCTCTTTGCCACCCATTACCATGAACTCACGGACCTGGCCCGCACGCAGAAGCGCATCCGGAATCAGTCCATTGCCGTGCGGGAGTGGAATGACCGCATCATCTTTCTGCACAAACTGGTGGAAGGCGCCGCCAACCGCAGTTACGGTATCCAGGTCGCCGCTCTGGCAGGCGTGCCGAAACGGGTGGTGCAGCGGGCCCAGGAGATCCTCACCAATATCGAACAGGGAGAATTTACCCGTGAGGGGGAACCCACCATCGGCATTTCAAAAAAACAGAGGCCCAAAAAGCGACACCCCAGCCAGTTGTCGCTGTTTCAACCCCGGCGGGATCCGCTACGCACTCTGCTTGAGGGTATCAACCCGGATAACATCACACCGTTGGAGGCCCTCTCCCTGCTCTACCGTGCCCGCGAATTGCTGGAGGAGAAAAACTGACAGTTTATAAACAGTTGCATTACCTCTTCGATGTATATTATTAATTGTGGCGATATTCGCAAATAAGGTATACTTTCCGGAGGGAAAAAGGTCTATACAAAAGACGACCACTTTTCAACCCATGGAACAACGGAAAAAACCATCTATTTTCAACCTAGTTCTCCTGGTGTTGCTGTTGCTCTGCAGCCTTGCAGCGGCCGACCCGGTCCGGGCGGAGAGCGGTGACGAGCCGCCTCCGGCTGCCGGCAGCGATGAGGCGGACAGCCGTTATCGGGCGGCCAAGGATTACTACTACCGTCTCATGCGGGAAAAGGAACTGGGTGAAAAACGGCAAAACTGGCTCGCCGGAACCAGGAATTTCCGCAGGATATATCTCGATTTTCCCAAGCATGCGCTTGCGCCTTCATGCCTCTTTATGATGGGCAGAATGCATCGCTCCATGTACAACCACTTTCACAACGACGCCGACAGCAAGGATGCCATCTATTACTTCAACGACGTCGCCAACATCTATCCCCGCCATCGCCTCGCCGACGACGCCCTTTTCGCCATTGCCGAAATATATCTCAACGCCCTGCGTAACCCGAAAAAAGCGACCATCGTTCTCAGTTCGCTCATCTCACGCTATCCCAACGGCGACCAATATGCCAGGGCCGTCAACCGACTCCAGCAGATCTCCAGCGACAACCAGATTCCCATTTCCAGCGAACTGAGGGAATCCGGCTCACTCCAGCATCTGGTGAGCGTGCTGCCGGTCAAACACTGGTCCAACGACGAGTACACCCGCATCGCCATCCGGACCTCAAAGCCCGTCGATTACAAGGCGACCCTGCTGGAAAAGGTTGGCGATAAACCCAGGCGACTCTATATCGACTTTGCCCAGAGTTACATCCCTCCAAAATACCGGGCGCTGGTGCCCATCCAGGACGGTCTGCTGAAACAGGTGCGCACCGGTCAATTCACCCCCAGCACCGTGCGGGTGGTTCTGGATATCGAATCCATCTCCGACTATAAGATCTTCAACATGGAAGATCCCTTTCGGGTCATCGTCGATGTCAGGGGTGAAAAAAAGGTAAAAAGTGAGAAGGTGGCGAAACGTTCGGCCCCTCCGCCAGCATCCGTGACACCGCAATCTCAAAAAACCGCTCGGATTGCTCCTGCGCGGGTCACCCGGGAACCGCAAGCAAAGAAGAAGCCGCCGGAAAAAAAGGAAGAGGAAGGCGCTAAGACTCAGGAACCGGTGCCGGTAGTGGAAACAGCGCCGGAAAGCGTTGAGGAAATCCGGACGGAATCCCATGCGGAAACCGAGGAGGAACCCACCATCATCAGTCTCCGGGATGAAAAGAAAAAACGCCCCGGCAGGCGGCCACGGCGTCCGGAACCCAAAAGGACAAAAAGAGAGTCGACGACTCCCGGCTCCTCTCCATTTTCCCTGGCCCAGCAGCTGGGGTTGGGGGTGCATCGCATCGTTATCGATCCCGGCCACGGCGGCAAGGATCCCGGCGCCATGGCCTTCGGGCTCAAGGAAAAAAATATCGTCCTCAAGGTGGCTATAAAACTGGCGGCGATTTTAAGGGAAAAACATGGATTCGATGTTTTTCTCACCCGCGAAGGAGATACCTTTATTCAACTGGAGGAACGAACCGCCATCGCCAACACCAGAAAAGCGGACCTCTTCGTCTCCATCCACATCAATGCCCATCCCAAGCCGTCGGTGCACGGCATTGAGACCTTTTTCCTCAACCTGGCAACCAATGACGAGGCCATGCGGGTGGCGGCCAGGGAAAACGCCACCACCAGTCATAATATCAGCGATATGCAGGATATCCTCAGCGACCTGATGCAAAACAGCAAAATCGAGGAGTCTTCGCGGCTGGCTGAGTTTGTCCAGACCTCAATAATCAGCGGCCTCAGAAACGATCACTATCAGGTCAAAAATCTGGGTGTCAAGCAGGCGCCTTTCTACGTGCTGATCGGTGCTGAAATGCCGGCCATCCTGGCGGAGATCTCCTTTGTCACCAATCCCAAGGAAGCCCAACGGCTGCGCCGGGACTCCTACCTGCATCGCATTGCCGAACGTATCGCCCAGGGCATCCTCGACTACGTCAAAAACTCGACCACCGCAGCCCTCCAGTACTGATTACCTTCCCGCTTACAGGTGTCGTAACTCAGTAACCGGTCACGGGATATGTAAACCCGCGGTATATCTTGCTTCCAAACTGTAATTGGTCACAGGTGCTGCAGATTTGCACGCTCTCTCCCGGCCGCTATAGCCCACTATGCGGCCGGGAGAGAGCGTGTAAAGATGCG
>CAYUNE010000040.1:0-2662 GCA_964446115.1 uncultured Desulfobulbia bacterium
AAAACTGGCTGGGGGACAGGGATTCGAACCCCGATAGGCAGAGTCAGAGTCTGCTGTCTTGCCATTAGACCATCCCCCAGCAAAATGCCGTCAACCGGCATGTTGCAAAATAGAGATTGCCGGAAGCGATGTCAAGGAAAAAGTGTAACCGGTCTCCGCCTGAAAAGGCACTGCGGTTTTCCCCTCAAGCGACGATCAAACCGGCATATCCCACCACCTGACCGGTGTCGCCTGCGGCCTCTCCGGAATCGGTATAGCGCACCAGCTCCGCCCGCATCGCACCCATCTTCAGGGCAGCCAGCAGGGCCACGGTGGTGGGGATGATACCGCACATGGAGATGCGGTTGTCGATCACGGTATCATAGAGGCCGGCGGGGTCAAGGGCGGTGATTCTCTCCAGGGCCAGGCGATCCTTTTTTGAGGCGATCCGGCGCGGTTCGTAATGGGTCATATCCGTACTGGCGACGATGAGCACCTCCTCCCCCAGTTCCCGGATGCCGGTCACCAGATCCCGTGCCGTTTCCCGGCACTCGGCAAAGGAGAGGTGGGAGATGACGATGGGCACGATCTTCAGGTTGTCGCGGAGATACTGGAGAAAGGGAACCTGCACCTCCAGGGAGTGTTCAAACTGGTGGGCGGTGTCGTCATCGATGATGATGGTGGAATTCTTGAGAATCTTGACCGCCAGTTCCCGGGCGATGGGAACCCGGCCAAAAGGCATATCCCAGTCCCTGGTGCCCAGGGCAACGGGTTGGCCCACGCCGTGATGGTTGGGGCCGAGGATGAGGACGGTTTCCGGAATGCGGACCCGCGCCATGGTTTCACCGGCCACGGAGCCTGAGTAGACATAGCCTGCATGGGGAGAAATCACCGCCAGGGCTGTCTGCCGTTTTTCCTCCTTCCATGGAGGAATCAGACTGTCCAGCTGGGAACGGAGGGCGGCGGGATCCGCCGGGTAAAAACGGTCAGCGGCTGCCGGGGGACGTAACATGCTTCACCTCCTTGTCGTGGTTTACCGGTTCAGGTCTTCACCCGCCAGGTGGTCCCGTCGGGTCCATCCTGGATTTCGATATTATGGGCCAGCAACCGGTCCCGCACCGCATCGCTTGCGGCCCAGTCTTTTCTCTTCCTCGCCTCCTGCCGCTCATCGATCAACCGTTCGATTTCCTCCACTGCGATATCAAGAGCGGCCAGTTCCGCCTGCTGCTTGCGCTCACAGTAGTCGACGGGGTCCTGTTGCAGGAGGCCGAGGATCGCCCCCAGTTCCCGGAGCTTTGCAGCGGCGTCGAATACCAGTTCCCGGTCCGGGACGGAGGGTGCGGCGCTGATGAGCCTCACCGCCTTGTTGAGGCTTTTTACCGTGTCAAAGAGATGACCCAGGGCCCGGGCGGTGTTGAAGTCGTTGTCCATGGCCTGCGTGAAGCGCCGGGTAAGCGAGGTGATCCTGTCCCGGTCTTTTCCGCCGATCAGCGAAGCGGTATTGTCCGTGGCTCCGGGCAGGCGATGGATGGCGGCGAGACACTCGTACATCCTGGCCAGGCCGCTTTCGGCATCGCGCAGGGCGGTCTCGGAAAAATCCAGAGGATTGCGGTACTGGGTGGAAAAGAGGAAGAGCCGCAGCACCTCGGGTTCATAACTGTTTAGTACGTCGCGGATGGTGAGGAAGTTGCCCAGGGATTTGGACATCTTCTCATCCCGGATGGTGACAAAACCGTGGTGCATCCAGATCTTGGCAAAGGGTTTGCCGCTGACCCCGGTGCTCTGGGCCAGTTCATTTTCATGATGGGGGAAGATGAGATCCTTGCCGCCGCCGTGGATGTCGAAGGTCTCGCCCAGGTATTTTCTGCTCATGGCCGAACATTCGATATGCCAGCCCGGCCTGCCCTCGCCCCAGGGACTTAACCATTTGGGCTCTCCCGGCTTTGACCCCTTCCAGAGAACGAAGTCCATGGGATGTTCCTTGCGATCGTTGACCTCGATGCGGGCACCGGCCTGCATGTCTTCCAGGCTGCGGCCGGAGAGCATGCCGTAGGGCTGGAAGCGGTTGACCCGGAAGTAGACGTCACCCCCTGATTCGTAGGCCAGGCCCCTGTCCATGAGTTCCCGGATAAAGTCGATCATCTCCGGTATGTGCTCGGTGGCACGCGGTTCGATATCCGGCCGCAGCACGCCCAGACCATCCATGTCGGTGTAGAACTCCGCGATGAAACGCCGGGCCAGGTCGGCTGCCTCCACGCCCTGTTCCCGGGCCCGGCGGATAATCTTGTCGTCGATATCGGTAAAGTTGCGTACAAAGGTAACCCGGTATCCCCGGTATCGCAGGTACCGCACCACCATGTCAAAGACCAGGGCGGAGCGGGCATGGCCGATGTGACAGTAATCATAGGAGGTAATGCCGCAGACGTAGAGGCGGACGTGGCCCGGCTCCAGGGGTTGAAGGACTTCTTTTTTTCCGGTCAGGGTGTTATATATCGTGATATTCATGCACAGCAGTCGTTGCAGTTACAAATTCAGAGGTTACCAGTAACCGGTCACGGGATATGTAAACCCGCGGTATATCTTGCTTCCAAACTGTAATTGGTCACAGGTGCTGCAGATTTGCACGCTCTCTCCCGGCCGCTATAGCCCACTATGCGGCCGGGAGAGAGCGTGTAAAGATGCG
>CAYUNE010000041.1:0-4250 GCA_964446115.1 uncultured Desulfobulbia bacterium
TATGTAAACCCGCGGTATATCTTGCTTCCAAACTGTAATTGGTCACAGGTGCTGCAGATTTGCACGCTCTCTCCCGGCCGCTATAGCCCACTATGCGGCCGGGAGAGAGCGTGTAAAGATGCGGTGCCTGTGATCAATTACCGTCTTTCCCGTGTGGAAGAATTGATAAGGATGAAATATGGGATTATGTTATTTTAAATAAAATTTGGTGTTTCCGCCAGCGAAAACTCCGGTCCCTGTGTGGCGGAATCCCCTGACACCTCTTTAGTTTTATTTGTAATAACAAACTATTAAAATCAAAACACCGCCTGATGCAGTCCCACGGCAACCCATGATATCGGTGATCATTCCCACATATAACCGCCGCTGTTTTTTGGAAGGGGCCCTGCTCTCCGTCATGGACCAGAGTCGGCCGGCGGACGAAATCATCATCGTTGATGACGGGTCCGAAGACGGAACCGATGAACTGGTCTCCTCCCTGCAAAAACAGGTGCCGGGCCTGATCCGCTACTTCCGGCAACCTCAACGGGGAGCGGCAGCGGCTCGCAACCGGGGAATCCGTCAGGCCCGGGGCGACCTCCTCTGTTTCCTGGACTCCGACGACCGCTTTGCCGCCGATAAACTCGATATTCAGTACCGGGCCATGGGAGAAAATCCCGCCTATTCCATTTCCCACACCCGGGAAATCTGGTACCGCCGGGGTCGTCATCTGAATCAGAAGAAGAAACATGCTCCTCCCCATGGGTATATCTTCCCGAAATGCCTGGCGATGTGCGCGGTTGGCATGTCCACCGTGATGATCCGCCGCCGCCTTTTTTCCGACCATGGTTTTTTTGACGAGTCCCTGCCCTGCTGCGAAGATTATGACTTCTGGCTGCGGCTCAGCGTCACGGAGCGCTTCCTGCTGGTGGATGAGCCGCTGACCATCAAGGAGGGGGGACGTCCGGATCAGCTCTCGGTAATCCACCGGGTGGGCATGGACCGCTACCGCATCGCCTCCATCCGCAAACTGCTCGACTCCGCCGCTCTTTCCGGGCGGCAGCGGCTGCAAGCGGTATCCGAACTTGCCCGCAAGTGCCGCATCTACGGCAACGGTTGCATCAAGCATGGTCGGGTGGACGAGGGCAGGCGCATTCTCTCCCTGGCGCAACAATACGCCGCCACGGCCGCAAACCTTTGAAGGAGCACCCATGTCATACGGCGATCCGGCAAAATATATAACCGAAATCTACGTGGCCGAGGAGGCGGCCAAGCTTGCCTACACCGGGGAAATCATCGACCGCAGCGGCCTGCCGGTGACCTTTCTGCCGACCGGCACCCCGCCCGCCGTTGGAGGATTTTACCCGGACAACCTCACCCGCGGCAAACGCGCCCTTTTTCTCTGCCTTAACCGCGGTAATTTTTTCAAGTCCTGTCCCGGCACCAGGGAGTACCGCTGCTGTGACTATTACGTTCTCAATATCGGCATGAACTGTCCCATGGACTGCGTCTATTGCATTTTGCAGGCCTATCTCAACAACCCATGGCTCTCCTTTTTCGTCAACACCGGCAAACTCTTCGCCGAGCTGGAGAAGGTGCTGCAGGGCGACGGGGAATTTTACCGCATCGGCACCGGCGAGTTCACCGACAGCCTGGCGCTGGACCGTCTCACCGGGCTCAGCCGACAACTGGTGCCCTTTTTCGCCGGGCGGCACAACGCAGTGCTGGAGCTCAAAACCAAAAGCGCGGTTATTGACAATCTCGGCGATCTGGACCATGGCGGACGCACCATCCTTGCCTGGTCATTAAACGCCCCGGCAATCATGAAAACCGAAGAGATCAGGACGGCAAGCCTCGCCGAGAGACTGGCCGCGGCAAAACAATGTGCCCAGTGGGGCTATAAGCTGGCCTTCCACTTTGACCCGGTCATCCACCACAGCGGCTGGCAACAGGGGTATCAACAGACCATCGAAGAACTCTTCGCGGTGGTCCCGGCTGAAAAAATCGTCTGGATCAGTATCGGCGCCCTGCGCTATCTGCCGGCGCTGAAAAACATCGCTGCCCGCAGGTTCCCTGCAAGCTGCTTTTTTTACGAGGAGTTCATCGACGGTCTGGACGGAAAGAGCCGCTATTTCCGGACTCTGCGGGAAGAAATGTACATGTTCCTGGTCGGCGAGCTGCAAAAACGTGTCGCCGCCGGAACCTGCCTTTACTTCTGTATGGAGAGCGACACCGTCTGGCAGCGGGTTTTCGGATACGTTCCGGCGGAAAAAGGCGGCCTGCCCGCCATGCTGGACAGGGCCTTTCAAAAAATGACGTAGTGGCTGGATTTTTCCTTATTTGTTATTATTGTTTCCAGAGCTGGGAAAAGAGGTATTACGCTGAAAAACTTTCGTGAAAAAGGATTGAAAAAATGATTAACAAGGCGATTTTAATCGGCAATCTTGGGGCTGATCCGGAAATTCGATACACCCAGAGCGGCACCCCGGTCACCACCTTTAACGTAGCCACCACCGAACGCTGGAAAGATAAATCCGGCGAGCAGCAGGAGCATACCGAATGGCATCGTATCGTCGCCTGGCAACGGTTGGCGGAAATTTGCAGCGAATACCTTTCCAAAGGCACAAAGGTTTACATCGAGGGCAGGATTCAGACAAGAAAATGGCAGGATCAGAACGGCAACGATCGTTACACCACCGAAATCGTTGCCCGGGAAATGAAAATTCTCTCGCCGCGGGCGTCATCCGGGGGCATGGGTGGCGGAGGCGGCAGCTTTGACGAACCACCTCCATTCAATGAACCCGTCGGCGGGGACGGAGGAGTCGGCGACGACGTACCGTTCTAGCCCAGCCGAAAGACGCCGGGCAGCAGCGGTTGCGACCGCCCGAAAAACACATCGGGCTTTCTCGGGCATAAAGACCAATACCGGACCGGGAATTGATCGCAGAGACTGCACGGAAGTCTTTCGCGCCGCTTACCTCTTCATCGAATCTGCGGCACCTGTGACCAATGACACTTTGAAAGCAGGATATGTTCACCGGGTAACAACCCCCGTGATCGGTCACCCGGACAGCTATTAGCGGAAACACGGATCAATGGACTACTATGCAACACTGGGCGTCTCCAAGGGGGCGTCCGCCGATGAGATAAAGAAGGCATACCGGAAACTGGCCCTCAAATATCACCCGGATCGCAACCAGGGCGATAAAAAGGCAGAGGCCAGGTTCAAAGAGGTCAACGAGGCCTACGCGGTCCTTTCCGACCCTGAAAAGAAACAGCAGTACGACACCTATGGGGAGGCGGGGTTCCACCAGCGCTTCAGCCAGGAGGACATCTTCAGAAACTTCGATATCGGCGATATCCTCAAACAGTTCGGTTTTGGTTCCGCCTCCTTCGGCGGCCGCACCTTTTCCGGCTCCACCGGCCAGAATCCATTCGGGGCCTTTTTCGGACAGGGCGGCGGTTCCATGGGAAGCGGCTGCCGGGGCGGCAGTTGCGGAAGCCGCCGCTCCTCGATCCTGAAAGGCGAAGATGTCACCTACGAGCTCAATGTCTCCCTGGAAGATGTCCTGAAAGGGACGGAAAAAAAGATCACCCTGCGTTATAACGGCCGTCCCCAGAACATGGCGGTCAAGATTCCCAAAGGCATTGATTCGGGCAAGCGGTTGCGCCTGAGCGGCAAGGGACGGCCGTCGCCCAACGGCGGCCCGGCCGGAGACCTTTATCTCAAAGTCAATGTAACGCCCCATCCCGAGTTCAAGCGGGAGGGCGACAACCTGGTTATCGAGAAAAAAATCCCCTTCAGCGATGCCTGCCTGGGCACGCGGCTGGCAATCAAAACCCTGGACGGCAAGCAGTTCAAGGTCAAGGTACCGCCCGGGGTTCAAAACGATGCCAAACTGCGGTTACGCGGCCATGGCCTACCCCATGGCCCCATGGGCGACCGCGGCGATATCCTGGTCAGGCTCGGAGTGCAGGTGCCGCAAAACCTCTCCCCCGAGCAGGAAAAACTGATCAAGGAACTGGCAAACACGGGCCTGTAAACCTATCACGGCATTACCCGGCCATATCTTTCCTGTAGCGCCTCCCGGATTTTTTCACCACCACCTCCGGGTCCGGAGGAGAAAAGGCGGCTGGTTGGTGCTCGCCGTCATCGGCCGCTACTCCAGTCGCCCTACGGGCTCCTTCCGTACCGGCCGATGACGGCGCTGTCGGCTTCTGCATGGAATCGGAATGTAATTCTATTGTTTTCATGTGAGAACTCCTAACCG
>CAYUNE010000042.1:0-108198 GCA_964446115.1 uncultured Desulfobulbia bacterium
CCAGCCCGGCGGCCAGCCGCGTCACGCGCAGGGTGTCCAGCAGGGGAGTGACCCGCCCGTGCACCACGCGGGCCGCGTGGAGCTTCACCGAGTTGCTGCCGATGTCCAGGACCGCGTAGCGTCCCATCCGTTGCCTCCGCCGGGGACGGCACGGCGGCCGGGACCACGTGGCCCGGCCGCCCGCCCGCCGCTCGTGCTGGCGAGGATCACCCCTTGATCATCGCCTTGAAGTACTCCCGCCGCATGCGGGCGATGTTCTCGATGGAGATCTCCTTGGGGCAGACCGCCTGGCACTCGCCGTGATTGGAGCAATCGCCGAATCCCTCGGCGTCCATCTGCGCCACCATGGCCAGGGCGCGGCGCTCCCGCTCGGCCTGGCCCTGCGGCAGCAGGGCGAGCTGGCTGATCTTGGCGCTGACGAACAGCGAGGCCGAGGCGTTGGGGCACGCCGCCACGCAGGCGCCGCAGCCGATGCAGGCAGCAGCGTCCATGGCCTGTTCAGCGGTCTCCTGGGGGATGGGAATGGCGTTGGCATCCGGGGCGCTGCCGCTGTTGACCGATATGAATCCGCCGGCCTGAATGATGCGGTCAAAAGCGCTGCGATCCACGATGAGATCCCGGACAACGGGAAAGGCCCGGGCGCGGAACGGTTCGATGACCAGGGTTTGGCCATTGCGGAAATGGCGCATATGCAGTTGACAGAGAGTGGTCTCTTTTTCCGGGCCATGGGCGATACCGTTAACAACCGCTCCGCACATGCCGCAGATACCCTCGCGACAGTCATGGTCGAAGGCCACCGGCTCACCGCCTTCGAGGGTGAGTTTTTCGTTGAGCACATCGAGCATTTCCAGAAAGGACATATCCGTGGAGATGGACTCCAGCTCGTAGGTTTCCAGGTGTCCCGGTTCGTTGCCGGCCTGTCGCCATATCTTCAGGGTGAGGTTTATTGTCTTATCCGCCATCTGTCTCTGTGAACCGTTTCCGCCTGCTCCCGGCTGCAGGCAAGGGTTTCATATTGTCTAACCTGCGGTTTTGCTTTTATTTATAACTGCGCTGAGATGGGTGTACGTTTTCAAATTTCAGCCTTTCCCGGTGCATGACCGGTGTGTTGCCTTCCCCGGTATGTTCCCAGACCGCGACATGGCTGAAGCGGGCATCGTCGCGCAGGGCCTCGTGTTCCTCCGTCTGGCTTTCCTCGCGGAGGTGACAGCCGCAGGATTCCTCCCGGGCCAGGGCATCGCGGACCATGATTTCGGCAAATTCCATAAAGTCCGCCACCCGGCCGGCCCGCTCCAGGGACTGGTTGAGCTCGGCCCCGCTGCCGGGCACCAGGACATTGGCAAAGTACTCATCCCTGAGTTCGGGAATTTTTTCCAGGGCCCGTTCCAATCCTTTCCGATTTCTGGCCATACCGCAGTAGTCCCAGAGGATTTTTCCCAGTTGCCGGTGATAGAAATCGACGCTGCGGCCGCCCCTGGAGCCGCTGTTGTGCAGCAGCCCCGCGATTCGCGTTTCCACCTCGGCCTGGATGGCGGCAAAGGAGGGATTATCCGTCCGTTCCTCCGAGGGGCCGGTTTCGGCTAAAAAGTCGCCGATGGTGTAGGGAAGGATGAAATATCCGTCCGCAAGCCCCTGCATCAGGGCGCTGGCCCCCAGCCGGTTGGCCCCATGATCGGAAAAGTTGGCCTCGCCCAGTACAAAGAGGCCGGGAATGGTGCTCATCAGGTTGTAATCCACCCACAGGCCGCCCATGGTGTAATGGACCGCCGGATAGATCATCATGGGTTCCCGGGAAGGGTCAACCGCAGTGATCTTCTCATACATCTGGAAGAGATTGCCGTACTTTTGCAATATCACCTCCAGGCCGTCGCGTTCGATGGCGTCGCGGAAGTCGAGATACACGGCCAGGCCGGTTTCCCCCACGCCCTTGCCCCGGTCGCACTGCTCCTTGGCGTTGCGGGAGGCGACGTCGCGGGGCACCAGGTTGCCGAAGCTGGGATACTTGTTTTCCAGATAGTAGTCCCTTTCCCCTTCGGGAATCTCCCCCGGTGGTCGGTTGTCGCCTGGATTTTTCGGCACCCAGACCCGGCCGTCGTTGCGCAGGCTTTCGCTCATCAGCGTCAGTTTGGACTGGTAATCGCCGTGCACCGGGATGCAGGTGGGATGGATCTGGACAAAACAGGGATTGGCAAAGCCGGCTCCCCGCCTGTGGGCCCGCCAGGCCGCGGTCACGTTGCTGGCCATGGCATTGGTGGAGAGAAAGTAGGCGTTGCCGTAGCCGCCGGTGGCCAACACTACGGCATGGCCGCAATAACGCTCCAGCATGCCGGTGAGCAGGTTGCGGCAGATGAGTCCCCGGGCGCGCCCGTTGATGAGAACCAGATCCATCATTTCGCGGCGCGGCAGGATGGTGACCCGGCCGGCCGCTACCTGGCGCATGAGGGCGGAATAGGCCCCGAGAAGAAGCTGTTGACCGGTCTGGCCGCGGGCGTAAAATGTCCGGGAAACCTGGGCGCCGCCGAAGGAGCGGTTGGCCAGGGTACCGCCATATTCCCGCGCAAAGGGAATGCCCTGGGCCACGCACTGATCAATGATGCTGTTGCTGATCTGGGCCAGGCGATAGACATTGGCCTCACGGGAGCGGAAGTCGCCTCCCTTGATGGTATCGTAGAAGAGCCGAAAGATGGAATCCCCGTCGTTTTGGTAGTTTTTGGCGGCGTTGATGCCGCCCTGGGCGGCGATGGAATGGGCCCGCCGCGGACTGTCGTGGATGGTGAAAGTGGTGACGTTGTAGCCCAGTTCAGCCAGGGTTGCCGAGGCCGAGGCCCCGGCCAGGCCGCTGCCCACCACGAGAATATGGTATTTGCGTTTGTTGGCGGGATTGACCAGTCTGTTTTCAAAACGGCGCAGGTCCCATTTTTCCGCCAGGGGGCCGCTGGGAATTTTCGCATCGAGTTGCATCAGTCTTTTGTCGTATGGTCTGGGGGGAGGAGATTGGCGATTTCAACGAGGTTGTCGTCCGGATCCCGGCAGTAGATGGAGAGGAGGGGACCGGCGGCCCCGCTGCGTCGCACCGGACCGGCGATGATGGAAATGTGGTGTTGCCGGAGATGCGCCATGATCTCTTTGAGGCCGGTGGCGGCGATGAAGCAGATGTCGGCTGAACCGCAGGTGGGCTGTCCGGCCTTGGGCTCATGTTCCCGGCCCCGCTGGTGGAGGTTGATCTTTTGATTGCCAAAGGTGAGGGCCCGCCGGCCGCCGGCAAAGTCGATCACCCGCATTCCCAGGATATCGCCGTAGAACCTGCAGGTCGCCTCAATGTCGCGCACCGTCAGCACCAGGTGGTCCATCCGCTCAATGGTGATCATCGTGGCCATCCGTCTTCTTATTGCAGTACGGCATGTCCCACCAGGAAAAGCAGCGGGATCATGAGAAAAACCAGGGCAATGAAGCGGGCCAGCCAGAGGGTGGAGCGCCTGATGAGGCAGTTGTAGCCGGGGTGGTAGAGACCCAGGGACTGGAACATGGACCAGAAGCCATGGGTGATGTGCAGGGCCAGAAGCAACATGGCCGCCATGTAGAAAACGGCATAGAGCGGACGGGACAGCACCGGCGAGACTATATCGGCAATGGGACGGCTGTGATCGGTGAAGTGAAAATTGAAGAGATGAACAAGGACAAAGAGCAGGATGCAGATGCCGGTATAGGGCATGGTGCGTGATCCCCAGGTGCGGCGTCCGGCCGTGGCGGAGACGCTGTAACGCGTCTGTCTGGCCCGATTGTTCTGGAAAAAAAGGATCAGTCCGGTCATGATATGGAGGAGAAAGACAATGAGCAACACAAGCTCGAAGACGGTAACCAGCGGACCCAGGCTATGGAGATGCTCGGCATAGGAGTTGAACCATGCGCGACCGAAGAAGAGTGTTGAGTTGCCCAGGGTGTGAATCAGCAGGAAGAGGCCGAGAAATCCGCCCGTGGCGGACATGATGTATTTTTTTCCCAGGGAGGAGCGGTAAAGGGTGGCTGTAGACGGCATGGAATTCTGCGCTCTGTTGCGTTGTGAGGTTTTGATCATCACTCCTCTATATAAAGAATATCCACAGGAACACAATGGGAAAAGCACAAAAAAAACCGGGATACCTTCATCTGTTTAAGCGAGGCGAACTGGGGCGGCGTCGGGACCGCGCCCGGGAAATGCTGCGCGGTTGTGATCTCTGCCCCCATGGATGCGGTGTCGATCGTCTTGCCGGAGAGGTGGGGATCTGTCGCAACGGCGCCCTGGCCCGGGTGGCTAGTTACGGACCCCATTTCGGCGAGGAGACTCCCCTGGTGGGGAGACACGGCTCGGGCACCATTTTTTTTGCCGGCTGCAACCTGCTCTGTGTTTTCTGTCAGAATTACGGGATCAGTCACATCGACCGGCAGGGAGACAAGGCCGCCGACGCCGTTGATGAGCGGGATCTGGCCGCCGTTATGCTGGAACTGCAGGAGCGCGGCTGCGGGAATATCAACCTGGTCACTCCCTCGCACGTGGTTCCACAGATTCTCGGTGCCCTGGAGCATGCCGCCGGGAGGGGGCTGCGGCTGCCTTTGGTCTATAACAGCGGTGGATTCGATTCAGTGAATACCCTGAAACTCCTTGCCGGCGTTGTCGATATTTACATGCCCGACTGTAAATTCTGGTCCGGGGAAAGCTCGCGGCGCTACACCGCGACCGGACGTTACCCCGAGGTGATGCGCCGGGCGCTGCGTGAGATGCACGCCCAGGTGGGGGATCTTGTCCTCGATGAACGGGGCGCGGCATGTCGGGGGCTTCTGGTCAGGCATCTGGTTATGCCGGGGCATCTTGATGAAACCAGACGGATTCTCCGCTTCATCGCCCGGGAAATTTCTCCCGACACCTATGTGAATATCATGGATCAGTACCGACCGGAGGGGAGGGCCCATGAATTTCCCGAGATCGGTCGCCATCTCGAAGCGGAGGAATATCGCCGGGCACTGGACTATGCCGACCAGGCCGGGCTTCATAGGCTTGACCGGCGGGATCTGAGCGCACTTTTGCGCCTGTTGGATCTGGACGGAGCCTCCGGCGGCGGGTCCGTTTCCCGGACATGACGCCTGCGCCGTACGGCTGTGTTTTTTTCAAAAGCTGTTTACAAACTCTGTGACCGGTTACGTCCCGCCAGGCCGGAGCATATGCGGGGAAGAGGGGGTGTCCCCAATGAGACGGATGATTTCCTCCGGCGTCCGGGGGTCGGGATAGGGAAATCCCTGGATTTCGTCGCATTGGAGTTTTTTGAGAATTGAGGCCTGCGCCGCGGTGGTGACACCACCGGCCACGACCCTGAGATCAAAACCGTGGGCCATGCTGATGATCGCCGCTGTGAGAGCTCTGTTTTTGCTGTCGGCGGCGAGATCAAGGGTGATGGCGGGATCGATTTTCAGGCTGCATACCGGAAACTGTTTGATCGAGGCAAGCGAGGAGTGCCCGGCGCCGAAAGCGTCTATGGCGACCCTGCCGCCCTCTTTTCTGAACTTCGTCAGCAGGGCGATTGACCGCTCGATATCCTTCATCAACGCATCCTCCGGAATCTCCAGTTCCAGGGAAATTCCCCTGTTCCGGGCAAGGAGAGCCGTTTCCCTGAATTTTTCCACCACCTCTTCATCAAAGAAGAGGCAGGGGAGAAGGGGAATATGCACGGTCAGCGGAGCAATGCCTTCCTGCTGCCAGGTTGCGGCCTGGTCCAGGGCCGTGGCCAGCAGTTTACTGCCGATGGCCCGGCCCAGATCGCACTCTTCGGCCACCGGCAGAAAGGTTTCCGCCGGGACCAGGCCCATTTCCTCGCTGTGCCACAGCACCAGCGCCTCCACCCCGGTGATCTTGCCGTCGCGGAGCCGTATCCGCGGTTGATAGCGCACCTGGAGTTCATCGTCTTCCAAGGCGCGGGCAAGATTTTTCTCCATGGTCATTCGTTCGCGGATACGGGTGTGCATGTGCAGGGAAAAAAATCGGAAAGAGCCTCCGCCGTTTTCTTTGCAGCGGTGCAGGGCGATGTTGCTGTTTTTCAAGAGAATCTTTGGGTCTTCGCCATCTTTCGGAAAGAGGCTGATGCCGATGCTGCCGTTGACGGATACACTCCCTTCCTCCAGGCGGCAGGGTTGATTGATGAGTGCAAGCAGTTTGGAGGCAACGGTTGCCGCCAGCTTCGAGTGCTGGAGATTTTCAAGGAAAACGGCGAATTCGTTACCGCCGATGCGGGCCACGGTATCACCGTCCCGGCAGGAGGAGAGCAGGCGGTCGGCAATGGTTTCCAGCACCAGATCGCCGCCGTTGTAACCGAAACGGCTGTTGATCTGTTTGAAGTCATCGAGGTCGATGAGCAACAGGGCCAGGTAACGCTTGGAGCGACGGGCCTGGGAAATGGCATGCTGCATCCGTTCGATCAACATGGTGCGGTTGGCGAGCCCGGTCAATGCGTCGTGTGAGGCCTGATAGGCGATCTGCTGCAGGGCGAAATCGCTTTCGGTAACATCGCTGACGCTGATGATAACACCCCGGGGGGTGCCACGCCTGTCGTGCAGGGGGCCGACGGAGATGCGAACAGTGTGTTCATCTCCCAGGCGGTTGACCATGATCCCCGTTTCCGGCGGCTGGATGATCTTTTTTTCCTGGATACATCTCTCGACGATATCGGCCAGGTCCCGATCCATATGCTCGAACATGATGGGCAGGATCTTGCCCAGAGTGAGGTTTTTTGCCTCCGCGTCGCGATATCCCGTCAGGGTTTCCGCCACGGGATTGATATAACGGATGCGGCCGGTATTGTCGGTGGTGATCACACCTTCGCCGATGGAGTTGAGAGTGACTTTCGCCTGTTCCTTGACCCGGTAGAGTTGATTGACCATGGTCTTGAGACATCCCCAGGTGTAAAACAGATAGCCTGCGGTAACCAGCAGCAGGGCCGGCGCCGGGGCGTACCAGAGGCGTGCCGTGTTGAGCAGTATGAAGCTGAGAACAACAATGGAGAGCAGAAGTCCCAGGGTGAGGGGGATGGTTATGGCCGGTTTGAGCCGCGGGAAGTATACAAACGGCAGCAGAATGAAAAAGGTGGTGAGGACGAGCTGCAGCTGTTTGTCCATGGGCACGATTGCCGCCTGCTGCTTCAGGGTATCCAGCAGATTGGCATGGATTTCCACACTCGACATGGGAGATACCCGGCCCGCGGCCGCAACCGGAAAAGAACTGTTCAGGCCGGCTGCCGTGGTGCCGATGAGCACATATTTGTCGCGGAGCCGGTTAAGATCGAAATCCGGCTGGAGAAATTCCCGGCAGGATATATGGGGGATACCTCCGGCCGGTGCACAGAAGGGAAGCAGAATTTCATGGTCCCGAATCCAGTTGTCCCGAAAGGCCTTGCCGAGCCGCGGGTTGCGGACTCCCGGGAGATTTTCTTCATAGCCCGGTTCCGCAAATCGCAGCATGGCCAGGGCCAGAGTCGGCCAGTCGGGTTTGCCGAGACCGGCTGTCAGAAAAACCCGCCGCAAAACCCCGTCGGCGTCCGGTTCCACATCGGCCAGCCCGAGCCCGGCCGCGGCATCGGCCAGTTCGCCAATGGGCATGGTGATCTGCAGCGCCCCCTTTTCCAGGTCCATGGTGGTGATCATGGGAAGGATGACCCGCTTGCCGTGTTCAATGGCGGCGGCCAGGGCATGATCATTTTCCACGGCCCGGGTATCGGCCTCTGAAAAAAGGATGTCAAATCCGATGGCCCTGACCTTTGCCGCGGTCAGCTTGTCGACGATTTCCGCCTGGATCCTCCGGGGCCATGGCCAGCGTCCTATTTCCGCCAGACTGGCATCGTCGATTGCCAGGATAACGATATCCCGATCGGGAAGCCGGCTCACCGCCCGGGTGAGAGAATCATAGATCAGGTGATTCCAGCGGGAGGGAATCTCCTGGTAACTCATGAAAATTCCCGCCGCAGTCAGCAGCAGGGCCGGAAGCAGTTTGACCGCCCAGTGGTTGCGCAATGGGTTCATATCATGATCAGGAGTGCGGCAAGGGCAACCAGGGAGGGCACCCAGGGATTGAACGGCGCGGTCAGGAGAAGTTTCCGGGGAAGACTGAAAGGACCCTCCAGATTGTCGCTGCTGATGGCGGCCACCCGGATGTAAAATTCCCCGTAGCCGATTTTTTCCAGGGAATACCGGGGGGCTATGGTTTTTTCATCCCTGATGATATCGGTAAAGTCGGGATCTGCGGCAACCTGCACCCGATAGTGTTCGTTTTTTTCACCGGGTCGCCAGGAAAAAAGGGTGTTGTCTTCAACAAGAGTGCCCAGGGCCAGGTCCGGAGCCGACGGCGGACACCGAAACCATAAGCCGGTGCTGAAGGGTCCTGGGCGGCCGGACTCGATGGCTGCCGTGCGCCAGTAATATCGGCCGGGCTTAAGGGGTTGCACCGGCGTGTAGGAGGTTGCGGTGGTGCGGATATGAACCAGGGGATCATGGAAGTCACCGTTGTCCGCCAGTTCGATGAGATACGCCTCGGCTTCCGGTTGACCACTCCACTTGAGCACAGGCCGGTAGGAGGTTGATACGGCGGCGGGTGCCGGTTGCAGCGCTTTTGGGGGGAAGGGCCGGGCATTCAGGGTGAAGCTGCGCAGGCTTTCCATCCCCTCGATGCCGTGATGGTCGATGGCCCGTACCCGGAGATAATAGGTTCCGTCCGCAAGAGTGGGCAGGGTGAGTGCCGTGGAGCTGGTGATGCCGTCATGGATCAGGGTGGTGAAACTGCGCTCCCGGGCGAGCTGGACCCGGTAGCCCCTTGCCTTCCCAAGGGGGGGCAGGGTGAGGGTCGGCGGCAGCTGGGTGAGGGTGGAGGGCAGACCGTCCAAAGGGGGCGCGGGCAGCAGCTTGACCGGAGCAAGGGGTGGTTTGTCCCTGTAGGCCACCGAACCGAAACCGCCCGGCAGCTTGCGGTTTTTGCCCCGGCTGCCGAGATCCACCCGGCCCTTGAGGACCTCCACCCGGGAACTTTGATTTTCCGAAACGCCAATGCGGTACTCGGTGCCCCGCACTGCAGCGGTTGCCGACGGCGTGGTAATTTCAAAACGATGACCGGAACCGGAGCGGGGAATCACCCGGTTGCGGGTGCGTCCCCTGAGGAGCTTGATTCTGGTATCGGTGATGCCTGTGTCGCCGTAAGAGCGCAACACCTCCAGCAACAGGCTGGAATTGCTCTGCAACTGGATAATGGAGCCGTCGCTGAATTCGAGGTTGACACTGCTGTCGGGCCCGGTGCGGATCGTATCTTTTTCCCAGAGCAGCATGCCCTTTTTTACCGGCAGAATATCGCCGGAATCACCGCTGCTCATACTCACCCTGCCGTTGATATGGGTGATGCGGGCCACTGAGGCCCCCGATTTGAGCAGCTCCAGGGGGAAGCGCAGTTTTGTCCCCGGAGTCATGTGGATCGGATCGGTGATCCTATTAATTTTCTGTACTTTTTCCCAAAGACGGATGCTGATGAGATATTTTTTGCTCAGGCTCCAGAGGTCATCGCCGGGGCGCACGGTGTAGATCCACTCCTCGGCCGCGGCAACGGAAGAGTACAACGGAAGGAAGAAGCAGAGCAGCAGCATCGCAGGCATTCTGCGGGAAATGAGATAGCTGAAAAGCGTTTGCATCTGTTTCATGGGTTAGGCTACCTTGACAGTCGTGGCACAATCCTTGTATTCATTGACGGCCTGTTCTAGATACAGCAAGGGGAAAAAATATGCCACTCTTACAATCAAAAATTCCACCGGGGCGCGTCGCCTTGCGGCCGGGCCGTCCCGGAGCCTGGATCGACGCACTTTCTTTCGGGAGCGGGTAAATATTTATTTAAAATCGTAGCATAGTTATCGTTTGGCTGTCAAAAAAGGAGAAGAACAATGGTTCTGAGCTGCGTATCCCCGGAGGGGCGGTTCATATACGGTATCCACAAGCCCCGGTACCGGGTTAAAAATCTGCGGAAGAACGATTTTTTTCTGGTCCTGGGTCATTTCCCGGACGGGAGTGTCCATGACAACCGAGACAATTTTTCCGCCGGTGATGTGGAGGTTGCCTCCGGAAAGCGGATCTACGAGATCGCCAATGCGTTTTTCTTCCGCGGCGCCACCTTTATCGATTCGGCCCGGGCGGACCGCTGCCGGGAAAATCCGGAGAGCATCGGTCTGCCCCCGCCCCCGGACTGTTCCCTGCGGGAGACTCTGGCAGGGGAGGTCGGCGCTGAGCGCTTGCCGGATATTTTCAGCCGCCTGCCGCGCCCCGTGCTCTACGGCTTGGCCGCCACTTCCACCGACCCCGAGGAACTGATGCTGCTGGCGGAGAATTGCTGTCGTCTGGAACGGGACAGGGACTCAAGGCCCACGGGACTGGCGTATCGCCGCACCGCAACCGGAGAGGCGCGGGCCGTAATCGACGATTTCGAGCTCTTTGAGACCATTGCCAATAACCCCTTCCTGCCCGATGACTACAAGGAAGTCATGGTTCTGAGGCCCGGTGTGCAGGGAAGCAGCGAGATTGTCGGCGAAGTGCGGAACCGGGAGAGTCATGTCTTTGAATACCTGCGGGCCAACAGCTATATTCCCTGGGGCCATTACGCCTCCAATACGGCCCACGACCAGATCCGTTACACCACCACCCGACTGACCGTGAGCGATATGAAAGCCCTCAGGCATCTCTACTACCAGCGTATCTACGTGATCCTGGCGCGGCAGCTGGGCCTGAAGTCTCCGGGGAAAAGACAGGGCCTGAGTGAAGATGAGCTGGAAGAGTTGCGAATGCGGATTCTCGCCCGGTCCGGCAACGAAACCCTGCCCCGCTCAGCAACTCTCTGGGGCTGGAATTTCGGCTATGACATCTCCGCCTCCGGCTATCGGCTGCACGCCTCGCATCAGCAGATCCATCAGCAGTATGCCATGGTGCCGGAAACGGTCGAGTCCTATTACGGCCATGGAGATCCGGCCGGAAACCGACCGGCATACGGATGCGGCGATCTGGTGAGTGATCATATCGCCCGCTACAAGGCGGCCACCGGCTCCGATTTTTTTGAGGATTATAGGAGGGCCCTGCTTGATAACCGGCGCATGGACCTCTCCGGAGGCGAGGCGGACCTGATTGTCTTTGCCGATGACCATGTCATGCTCTTTGTGCCCAAGGCCCAGGTATCCCAGTGGGAGATGCAGCTCATGGTCACGGCCGACGGCGCAACCGGACCGGTGGGCAATATCGTTGAGGCCGATATCCGAACGCGCCGCTCCCTTGACAAGGCCCTTTTGCTGGCCCAGCACATCTACGCCCGCCTGGGCGCCCGCATGGTGACCACCATTGAATACGCCAAGCGCCTGGGACTGGACAACGGGCAGCGGCTACTCTACTCCTTTTTGCCGAAACTTCCGTGGGCCATGGGCGCCTTCAGCGAGGCGCAGCTGCGTTTTATCTGCGGCCATTATCCCGAGGATTTCGCCTCCCGGTGCCGGGGTTGTCGCCGGGAGCAGGAGGAGGCGGACAGCTGATGGAACCCGCGCTCAACTATATTGCCAAGGCCTTTATCCTGCCGCCGGGTTGTTTCTTTCTGCTCCTGGCGGCTGCCTTTTTCTGCAAACGGTTTCGGAGGAGATTTTCCCTTTTTCTGGCTGTTTTCGCTGTCTGTGGAATGTATCTCATGTCCATTGCCTGGTTTGAACAGCTGCTCGTCCGTCTGGTGGTGGAGGACGGGCCGTATGATCCGGCCGCGATTTCCTCGCCGGCTCCCGGGATGATCGTGGTTCTGGCCGGTTCCCGCTACCAACATCCACCGGAATATGACGGTGAAGACCAGGTGGGGCTCAACACCCTGGGACGGCTGCGCTATGCGGTCCGTCTCCACCGGCGCACCGGGCTGCCGCTTCTGGTGAGCGGCGGCTGGGTTGTTGAACGACGCAGGCCCCTGGCTGAGTTGATGAAAAGATGCCTGATGGAAAACTTTGCAGTGGAACCGGAGATGATCCTGGTGGAATCCCGTAGCCGAAATACCCATGAAAATGCCCGGTTTTCCAAAAAGATTCTGCAAGACCACAGGGTGGATACAGTGCTCCTGGTCACCGATTCCCTGCATATGAAAAGGGCCGGCCGCGCCTTCCGGGATGCGGGGGTTGCCGTTATCCCGGCCCCGACCCATTTCATCGGCCGCAGCTGGGAGAGCAGTGGATATCGGGCCTGGCTGCCGCGGAACCGGCGGGTGAGTTACGATGCCATGCATGAATTAATCGGCGGATTGTGGTATGAACTGAGATATGGGAGATTTCCGACCGGGCAACACGACACCCGGAAGGCGAATCCGGCCATGTAATCATGAAAACAGATTGACATGAAAAAAGGATATTATGGAAAATGGGGCGGGGCCTTTATCCCCGAGGTGCTGCATGAGACCTTCAGGCGCTTTAACCGGGCCTATGAGGAAATCCGTGCCGATGACTCCTTCTGGAGGGAGTATGTGGAGTTGATGTCCACCTACTCCTGCAGGCCGACGCCCTTAACCCGGGCCGATAACCTGTCGCGCCGCTTCGGTGGGGCCCGGATCTATATCAAGCGTGAGGATCTCAACCATACCGGCGCCCATAAGGCCAACAATGTCATGGGCCAGGGATTGCTGGTGAAGCGCATGGGGAAAAAGCGGGTGATCGCCGAGACCGGTGCCGGTCAGCACGGAGTGGCCACCGCCACCATGGCTGCCCGTTTCGGCTTTTCCTGCACCATTTACATGGGTGAGGAGGATGTTCGGCGCCAGCGGCCCAATGTCTTCTGGATGGAAAAACTCGGGGCCGAGGTGATTCCGGTGACCAGCGGTACCAGAACCCTGAAGGACGCCATCAACGAGGCCTTCCGCGACTGGGTGACCAGGATGGATGATACCCATTACGTTATGGGCACGGTCTGCGGCCCGCATCCTTTTCCGGAAATGGTTGCCTGGTTCCAGTCGATTATCGGCCGGGAGGCCAGGGAGCAGATTCTGGCGGCCGAGGGAAAACTGCCGAGCCGGGTCTACGCCTGTGTGGGGGGCGGTTCCAACGCCATGGGCATTTTCCGGGGTTTTCTCGATGATGACGGGGTCGAGCTGGTTGGTGTCGAGGCGGGCGGCAAGGGACTGCGCAGCGGGATGCACGCCTCGCGCATGCGGGGGGATTCCGCCGCTCCCGGAGTCGCCCAGGGCTACAAGACCATGTTTCTCCAGGATGAAGACGGCCAGATGGTGGATACCCATTCCATTGCCGCCGGACTGGATTATGTCGGCATATCACCCATCCTGGCGGATCTCGGCGACAGGGGCAGGGTGCGGTTCGAGGCGGCCACCGACACCCGGGTACTGGAGGCCCTCACCCTGACCATGCAGCAGGAGGGGATCATTCCCGCCCTGGAATCGGCGCACTGTTTCGCCTGCGCCTTCCGGGAAGTCGGGTCCATGTCGCCGGAGGAGGTGATCATTCTTAACATGTCCGGGCGCGGTGACAAGGATATCTTCACCATTGCCGATGGCTACAACGATCCATCCTGGGAACAATTCATCATCGATCGCGCCGAAGAATATAAAAAGAGGAAAACGGAAACCAATGAAGCTTGAGAGCGATCTGCGCAGGCGTCTGCAAAACAAACCCATATTGCTGATGACCCATCTGGTACTGGGTTACCCCTCTTTCGGGATCAATCGGCAGGTCATTGCCCGCATGGTGGAAAACGGAGTGGACTGTATCGAGCTGCAGATCCCCTTTTCCGAACCCATGGCCGACGGTCCGGTCATTCTCAGGGCCAATCAAAAGTCCCTGGATGGGGGAACCCGGGTTGAAGAGTGCCTTGATTTCGCAGCGGAAATGACGGCTGCCCATGACATCAATTTTCTCTTCATGACCTATTACAACATTGTGTTCCGTTTCGGTGAACGGGAGTTTCTGGAAAAGGCGGCCCGCATGGGAATGCGGGGCATGATCATCCCGGATCTGCCGCCCGAAGAGGGGGAGAGTTATCTGCGTTCATGCCGGGATCTTGGCCTGGCTCCCATTCTTTTTTTTACCCCCACGAGCAGCAGGGAGCGCATGGCGGAGGTTGCCGGATTGGCCGGCGGTTTTGTCTACTGTGTGGCCCGTCGCGGCGTCACCGGCAGGAAAACCGAGATGAACGAGGAGCTGGCCGCTTACCTGACCGCCTGCCGGCAGGCCACCAGCCTGCCCCTGGCCGTGGGATTCGGCATCCGCAGCCGTCCGGATATCGCCATGCTGGAGGGGCGGGTGGATATGGCGGTCATCGGCACCCGTACCATTGAAATCGTCGACGAGCAGGGAGCTGAGGCGGTGGGACCCTTTATTTCCGGGCTTGCCGCCGCATCGGGGTGAAGATGGAAGATGCCCTTATCCCAGCAGCCGGAGCAGTGTTTTGTGCAGGTGTGAGTTGGTGGCCAGAATTTCCTGGGAAGTCAGCTGATACTCGCCGCCGCCGAAGTCGGTGACCTCTCCGCCGGCCTCTGTGACCAGCAGCCAGCCCGCCGCCGTGTCCCAGGGTTTGAGGCGCATCTCGTAAAAACCATCCAGGCGGCCGCAGGCCACGTAGGCCAGGTCCAGGGCCGCGGCTCCGGCCCTTCTGATATCCCTGACCCGCGGAAGCACCGACCTCATCTGGATAATCAGGTCATCGAGATCCTGGTGGATATCATAGGGGAAACCGGTACCGATCAATGCCTGCAGAGGGTGTTCCACTGCGGTGACGTGGATGGGGGCTCCGTTTAACCAGGCCCCCTGGCGGTGGACGGCGCAGAAAAGTTCATCGGAAAGGGGGCAGTAGACAACGCCGATTTCCGGCCTGCCGTTCTTCACCCGGGCGATGGAGACACAGAAGTAGGGAAAGCCGTGGGCGAAGTTGGTGGTGCCGTCCAGGGGATCGACGATCCAGGCTGGGCCGTCTTTCAGCCCGTCACCGGTGGTCGCCGATTCCTCGGCAATGATGGGCACCTCAGGATCTTCCTGCTGCAGGAGAGCGGTGATGGCCGCCTCCGCCGTCAGGTCGGCTTCGGTGACGATGTCGATGGGACCCTTGAAATCGATTTCATGGGGTTTTTCGTAGAGTTCCCGGATGAGAAAGCCGCCTTCCAGGGCTGCCCGGGCCGCTGTCTGCAGTCGGGCCGCTGTCTCCTGCGGGCCGCAATCTTGCGGAATCCGTAGTGGTGGTTGCATGAGTGAATCAAGCTCCGGATGAGTTGTTGATCGTTTTTCTGTTTTTACGGTTTCTTCGTTTCATACCCGTTTTCCGGAGAAAATGCAAAAGGGGAGGCAACATAAGCGATCACAGGCTTCGTCACCCGGCGGCGGGAGAAAATCATTCCCGGGAAATGAGGAGAAAAAAGGAGAGAGGTCATGTTCATACCCATCGGTGACGACAACTCGGACAGGCGGATTGTTCCGGTGGTCAACTTCACCATTATCGCCGTTAATTTTCTGGTCTTTTTTTTCCTGCAGGGGGGCGGCTCCAACCTTGAATTTACTTACGGCTATTCCACCGTGCCCCAGGAAATACTGACGGGGCGGGATATCGTTACCCAGGCAGCCGTTGTCCGCAACCCGGCAACAGGGGGCCGGGTGATGATGCCCGGCCTCACCAGAACCGCGATCCCCGTCTACTTCACCCTCCTGACCGCCATGTTCATGCACGGCGGCCTCATGCACCTTTTGGGGAACATGCTCTATCTCTTTATCTTCGGCGATAATATCGAAAACCGGCTGGGGCACCTGCGTTACCTGCTCTTTTATCTCGCCTGCGGCGTGGCCGCCTCCCTGGCGCATATCCTTGCAGGCGTGTTCTTCGGGGCCAACCTGTTGATCCCCATGCTCGGAGCCTCAGGTGCCATTGCCGGAGTACTGGGCGGCTATCTGCTGCTCTTTCCCCGGCGTCGGGTGCGGGTACTCATCTTTCGTTTCATCACCGAAGTCCCGGCAATCGCCGCCATCGGTGTCTGGTTTCTCTTTCAGGTGATCAGCGGTATGGGAGCCCTGGGACAGGGTGGCGGCGGAGTCGCCTACGGAGCGCACATCGGCGGTTTTCTGGCCGGTCTTGCCCTGGTGCGGATTTTTTAGGAGCAGGAGGGGCGCGGGATCAGGCGGGGCAGTGTCCGCTCTTTTCGGGAAAGAGCGAGAGCTGCAGCGGCGTGGTGACCACCCGGTTTCTGCCGGCGAGTTTGGCCGCGTACAGGGCCTCGTCCGCCCGCTGGATCAGCTCATCCATGCTCTCGTCGTCACGGAAGGAGGCCACGCCGAAGCTGCAGGTCACCCGGCGCTCAACGGGGAAGGAATATTCGGCGATGTTTTTTCGTAACTTTTCAGCAATCCGCGCACAGCGGTTGACGCTGCACTCGGGAACGAGGATGATGAATTCTTCCCCGCCCCAGCGGGCCAGGATATCCCCCTGGCGGATGTTTTTTCCAACCAGTATGGAGAGATGCTGCAAAACCTTGTCACCGGTCAGGTGGCCAAAGGTGTCATTGATATCCTTGAACTTGTCGATGTCGAAGAGGATGATGGAAAGGGGCGTGCGGTAGCGCCTGGTACGTTCCATTTCCTCGGTGAGGCGGCGTTTGAAATAGTTGCGGTTGTAGAGCTCGGTCAGCGAGTCGGTCGTCGCCTGTTTCTTGAGGATTTTGTTTATATATTCAAGTGACTTTTGGTATTTTTTCTGCTCGGAGATATCCTGGAAGGTGATCACTGTGCCGGTGACCCTGCCATCTTCCAGGTAGGGGGTGCAGACCACGGAAACCGCCACAAGGCGTCCGTCCTGCTTGGTAAAGGTGATATCGTCGTTTTTATGTGAAATTTCCAGCCGCAGGGTGTTGATGACAAAGTGTTCGTCTGCGGTGATCTTGCTGCCGTCGCTCCGCTGAATATGGACGGTTTCGTGGAACGGCTCACCCTGCAGAGCGGCCGCCGTGGTGCCGAGCAGGTTGCATGCCTCGGGATTGGCAAAGTTGATGATGCCCTTTTTGTCGGTGATGATGACGCCGTTTCCCAGGGCGTCCATCATGGCCTGCAGTCGTTTGTGGCCGCTTGCCAACCGTTTTTCTTCCTCTTCCCGTTCCTTGAGCACCAGGATCATCGCGTTGTACGCCTTTGAAAGCTGCTCAAGAATATAGGGGTGGCCGCTGATATCGTTTTTGGCAATACGGCTGGTCTGCTCAACCAGGGCCATGAGGTTGACCTGCAGTTGCCTGCTGGGATTGTCCGGGTTGTTCGGTTTCATCAACATGGTTGGTTTAGGGTGAAAAGAAGGTTGACTGCTAATAAAATTGTATAAAATCGCCGGTGGGAAAACAAGGCGAAGCGTGGTTTTTTCCCGGGGAACCGGCAAAGATACGGCTAGATAGGAAAGGGAGAAAGAAGCCTGGAAAGGGCTGGGAATAAACGATCAGCGGGAGGTGATCAGTTTCGGCAACGGCTGGTCGCGTTCGCGGCCACCCCAGTTGAGCTTGTTCCGTAAGATGGTGAAGTATCCCTTGTGGGGCGAGCTGATGAGCTGCAGCGGTTTGCCGGCCGCCTCCACGAGCAGGCAGTCATCCTGGTGCATATCCCAGGCGGGCCGGCCATCAATGATGATCTTGACATCCACGGAAGGCTCGGCCATCTGGGTGGTGATACGGGTGCGGGGAGAGAGAAGCAGTGGCCGGCTTCCAAGCATGAAAGGGCAGATGGGGGTGACCAGCAGGGTGTTCAGCTCGGGCTGGGCAATGGGTCCGCCGGCGGAGAGGTTGTAGGCGGTGGAGCCGGTGGGCGTGGCGATGATCAGGCCGTCGGCCTTGTATGTGGTGATATATTCACTATCGGCCCAGGCCCGGAAACGTACCATCCGTTCAGTATTGCTCTTGGCGATAACAACTTCGTTGAGGGAAAAAAGGGAGCGGCTCTTTTCCCCGTTTGCCTGCCTGTACAGCCTGGCCCTGAGCATCAGCCGTTTCTCCATGCGGATCTTGCCGGCGAGGATGGTCTCCAGGGCGGGATAAATTTCACTTGCCGCAACCTCGGTCAAAAAACCGAGGTTGCCCAGATTGATGCCGACCACGGGGATGTCAAGGCGGCTGGCCCGGGCCGCCACATGCAGCAGGGTCCCGTCACCGCCGAGGATGACCAGCATATCCATCTCCGCATCGATCTCGTCGATGCGAGTGGCGATGCGGCGCCTTTCAAACCAGGCGGCGAGTTCCTCGCCGATGCGGGCCGGTTCCGGGGCGTTCTGCTTGATGATGATGCCGACAAAGCGAATTTTCATTTCATCGGTGCCGGGGCATGATCTCCCGCCGGAGTGTTTTCAGGAAAGTTGACGCGATCTGTTGGTGGCCGCGGTCACGGCGGCCATGATTGCGCCGCGGACACCCGCCTCCTCAAGCACTTGAATTCCGGCAATGGTTGTGCCGCCGGGGGAGGTAACCCGTCCCTTGAGCAGGGCCGGGTGCTCTCCGCTTTCAACGGCAAGACGGGCGGAACCGAGAAAGGTCTGCAGGGTGAGTTCCGTTGCCGCATCCCGGGTCAGGCCGGCGCGTACGCCCCCGTCGATCATGGCTTCGATGAACGTGAAAACATAGCCGGGACCTGAGCCGCTGAGACCGGTAACGGCATCAAGCTGTTCTTCCGGCAGTTCCATACAGGTGCCCACCGCCTCCAGGATGATTTTCACCCGCTGCCGTCCTTCATCGCTCACTGTCCGGTTGGGTGAATAGGCGGAAGCGCCGCAGAGGACAAGCGCCGGGGTATTGGGCATGACCCGCACCGTCGGTATATCATGGCCAAGCACCGCCTCAATATCGTTTAAGGTGACGCCGGCGGCGATGGAGATTACCAGATGCTCTGCGTTGATGTGCCCCCTGTAGCTTTCCAGGACCTCGGACATAACCTGCGGCTTGACGGCGAGGATGATGGTGGAACACTTTGCACAAAGCCCGGAGGGTTCAATAATGGAAGAAATCCCATAGGTTTCCTCCAGGTAGCGGCGTCTGGAGGGAACCGGTTCCGCAACAGCGATCCGTGAGGGAGCAATGATTTTTGCCTGCAGGAGGCCGCGGAGAAGGGCTTCGCCCATCTGGCCGCCGCCGATTAATCCCAGTGAAGAGAGTTGCTCCATGACGTGATATCTCCTGATCAGAAAAAGGAAAGCGGGAAGTTTGACAGCCAGTCAAATCTAACCAATCCGCCGGAGAAATCACAGGAAAAAACCCGCGGACCGGAAAGTCGGCGGGTATTTGGGACGAAAAGAGTGCTCAGACCGCAAAGGAGGGGCTGTTGAGAGATGTTCCCTGGGCCTGCGGCAAAAGAAAGGGAAGGATACTGCTGGTTGCCGTTTTTGTGGCCGAGGTGACCTTGTGCAGGGATATCTTGCCGTTTCTGCGAAACTCAACCTGTTCCCAACACTCGGGATGTTTGGCTATTTCCCGCATCAGCCCCAGGTGCACGTCGTGTCCGGCCCGGTTGGCAACAACATGACCCAGAAGCGGGCAACCCAGCAGGGCCAGATCACCGATGAGATCCAGGACCTTGTGACGAACAAATTCGTCGCTGTAGCGCAGGCCGTCTTCGTTGAGTACGCCGCGGCGATCCCAGTGAATGGCGATGGTATTGTCCAGGGTGCCGCCCAGGGCCAGTCCCTGGGACCAGAGTTCTTCCACCTGTTCCACAAAGCCGAAGGTTCGGGCCTGGGCGATTTCATTAATGAAACGTTCAGGAGTGACCTCGACGCTGTACTCCTGCTCGCTGATGAGTTCGTTGTTGAAGTTGATTCTGCCGGTGATCTTGAAGCCGTGGTATGGTTTGATGGAAATGGACTTGTCACCGTCGGTGTATGAGATGGTTTCGGTGATGCGCAGGACCTTGCGCAGGGCGGACTGCCGCTTGCGACCGCTCTGTTTCAGAAGGTTGACAAAGGGGCCGGCGCTGCCGTCCATGATGGGCACCTCCGGTGAATCCAATCGTATATCGGCGTTGTCGATGCCGGTTCCCAGCAGGGCGGCGAGCAGGTGTTCGGTGGTGGCGATGCGGATTCTGTCGTTTCCAATGGTTGTGGCCAGCCTGGTATCCACCACCTGATCCATGCGGGCGGGCAGAAATTCATTATCTCCGGTATCGGTGCGGAAAAAGCGGATCCCGCTGTTGGCCGGGGCCGGGGAAATGGTCAGATTGACGGTTTTTCCGGAGTGCAGGCCCACACCCTGACAGCTAACCTGTTTTCTGAGGGTATATTGATGGGGATCTAGTGTTGAAACCATTGTGTTTGATCGCTTGGGTCTTTGGATTTTCGAAGGGAAGTTTTTTTCTCTTGCCCTTTGTTGTGCAATATGCAGTCCAGCAGGCACCAAAAAAGTATAAAAAATTGTACTTTCCAAAAAAATTAATTACTTTAAGCAGGTTATGTTACAGCATGTTTCATGGGCAGGATGAAGATTATTTTTTTCGACTGTGTGAAAAAAAACACATATCGTTTCTTTTATGCCATAATCATTGAATTTTTTTGGCGGAGAAGATTGCGGGAAGGAGTACCGTAATTTTGCGAGATTTTCAAGCCGGTAAAAAATTTAGTACAAATTCAGTGAAGGCGTTGTCCAGGGAAACCGTCATTTTCAACCACCACAGGGGCATGTTGATGGGATATTGTCTGATTTTGACATAATCTTTTTCCGTGGTGATCAGGCCCTGGGCGCCCTGTTGACGGGCAGCTGCCGCCAGCCGGGCCATATCTTCTCCGCTGTAGCGGTGGTGGTCCCGGAATTCCAGCAGGCTGCACGGGTGAATACCTTGGCGGGCCAGGGTGCGTCGGAATGCCGCCGGTCTGGCGATGCCGCAAAAGGCCAGAAGCGGGAGAGCGGCAACATCCGCCGGGTTTTCAGCGGATTCGTCGCTGTCTGGCCGGTGGAAGACCAGGTCGTCTGCTGTATATCCGGCAAAGAAGACCGGCCGACCCGGGAATCGGCTCTGGAGCAGGTGGCTGAATTTTTCCGCCCGCCTGCGGTTTTCATCTCCCACTCCGGTGAGGATGAAGCCGTGGCAGCGGTTGAGGGCGGCAACCGGCTCCCGCAGGTCGCCCCCGGGGAAGATACGGCTGTTCCCTGCCAGAAAATCGGCATTGAAGAGCACCAGGTCCAGATCCCTTGCCAGGGCCAGGTGCTGGAAGCCGTCGTCCAGGATGATGATGTCGGCTCCCAGACTGATGGCCTGGTGGGCCGGCAGCCTGCGTACCGGACCGGTGAGGACGGCCACATCCGGCAGGTTTTCCGCCAGCAGACGGGGCTCGTCGCCGGCTTCATCGGCATCCAGAAAGATTTTGCTGCCGTCGGACACCACGTTGACCGGATTGCCGGCGTTGCCGCCGTAGCCGCGGCTGACGATCGCCGGATGATATCCCCGGCTGCGGAGCAGAGCGGCGATATACTGGACAACGGGTGTTTTTCCGCTCCCTCCCAGAGTGAGGTTGCCGATGCTGACGACCGGTACGGCAAGGCGGTGTTTTGTAAAGATGCCGCTTTCATAGCAACGGGCCCGCAGCTGCATGAGCAATCCATAGAGAGGCGAGAATGGTCTGCCGACGGCAAACAGCGCATTTTTTCGATCAAATGACATTGATGTTCTACTGTGATCAGTTACATCCTGCTTTTATGGGGAAGCCTGCGGGTGCCCGGACCCGGAATGCAGGATAGCTGATATTTTCCAAAAAAAATACAATTTGTGTATCGAACTTTTTACAAATATTTTTTATAGAGTAAAGTGTTATTCTGCGAGCAAGAGGCTGTTGTGGAACCTACTATCCAACAAGGAGGAAGCAAATGAACATGATCCGTACAATGGTAATCGTCCCGTGTGTCCTCGGCCTGGTAGCCTGTTTTGCGGCCGTGGGCATGGCGGAAGACACGATCAAGATCGGTGTTGCCGGCGCCTACAGCGGCGACCTGGCCTCCTATGGGCTGCCCACCGTCAAGGCAGCGGAACTGGTTGTCAAGGACATCAATGCCAAAGGCGGCATCAACGGCAAAAAGGTCAAGCTTTTGGTGGAGGATGATGTCTGTAAGCCCGAGGTGGCCACCAACACGGCAACCAAGCTGGTTTCCGAGGGAGTGAAGGTGGTGATCGGCCATATCTGTTCCGGTGCAACCAAGGCGGCCCTGCCCATTTACCGGGATGCCAAGGTTATTGTCATGTCGCCGTCGGCCACCAATCCGGCCCTGACCCAGAGCGGTGAATATCCCAATTTCTACCGGACCATTGCCTCAGATGATGCCCAGGCGAAAAAAGAGGTGGAATTCGCCACCGATGTCCTCAAGGTCACAAAGATCGCCGTTATTCATGACAAAGGTGATTACGGCAAGGGACTGGCCGAATTTGCCAAGGGCTTCATCGAGAAGTCGGGCAAGGCCAAGGTGGTTCTTTTTGAAGGCGTTACCCCCGGCGCCGTCGATTATTCCGCGGTGGTGCAGAAGATCAAGCGTTCCGGAGCCGAGGCCGTGATCTTCGGCGGCTATCATCCGGAAGCATCCAAGATCATAACCCAGATGCGCAAAAAGAGAATGGACACCATCTTTATTTCCGATGACGGCGTCAAGGACGACACCTTTATCAAGGTTGCCGGCAAATATGCCGAAGGTGTCTATGCAACCGGTCCTGCGGATGTTTCCGAGCATCCGATCACCAAGGCCGCCCATGCCGCTCATAAAAAGGCCTATAATTCTGATCCCGGCGCCTTCTTCGACAATGGTTATGCCGCAGCCCTGGCTCTGACCAACGCCATAGCCAAGGCAGGATCAACCGATTATGACAAGATCGCCCAGGTTCTGAAAACCCAGGATGTGGATACACCTTTTGGCAAGATTCACTTCGACGAGAAAGGTGATGCCACCGGGGTCGGTTTTTCCATGTATCAGGTGAAGGACGGCAAGTATGTTCAGGTGAAATAGCTTCCGTCCGATTAACCGCCGCAATGCCTGGAATCTCGCCGAGGTTCCGGGCATTTTCTCTTTTACCGTGTCTCTTTTGCCGCGCTCCGCTCCGGTCAAAGGCTGTGAGATCGATCCACTGCGGCAGCCGGAGTGACAACGGACCACGAACCGGTGGAAAGCGATTATGGATTATTTTATCGAACTGTTTTTCGGCGGGCTGTCCCGCGGTTCCATTTACGCCCTGATCGCCCTGGGGTATACCATGGTGTACGGCATTATCGGGCTGATCAACTTTGCCCACGGCGAGATCTACATGATCGGGGCCTTCACCGCCCTGATCGTTGCCGGGGTGCTCTCCATCTGGGGATTTCCCTATCCGGCGATCATCATTATCACCGCCCTGGCCGCCACCATCTATTCCAGTGCCTACGGCTATACGGTTGAAAAACTGGCCTACAAGCCGTTGCGTCATGCGCCGCGGCTCTCCCCGCTGATTTCGGCCATCGGCATGTCCATCTTTCTTCAGAATTACGTGTTGCTGGCCCAGACAGCTGATTTTCAATCCTTTCCCTCTCTGGTCCCCGACTTCGCCTTCATGGAGCCCTATGCCCACATCATCGGTTCCTCGGAGCTGGTTATCCTGGTGGTCACGGCCGTGGTCATGGTGCTGTTGACCTACCTGATCAAATTTACGCGAATCGGCAAGGCGATGCGGGCCACGGCCCAGGACAGAAAAATGGCCATGCTGGTGGGAATCAACGTGGACATGGTGATCTCGGTGACCTTTATCATCGGTTCCGCCCTGGCCGCCATCGGAGGCCTGCTGATCGCCTCCCATGTGGGACAGATCAACTTTTTTATCGGCTTCATCGCCGGTATCAAGGCCTTTACCGCCGCGGTGCTCGGGGGGATCGGCTCCATTCCCGGGGCGGTGCTGGGCAGCTTTGTTCTCGGGCTCACCGAAAGTTTTGCCACCGGCTATGTTTCCAGCGACTATGAAGACGTGTTCGCCTTTTCCCTCCTGGTCCTCATCTTGATTTTCAGGCCCTCGGGAATATTGGGAAAGGCAGAAATCCAGAAGGTGTAGCCCTGCTCCTTATTTGGGGACCGGAGGACAGAGAGGTCAAAGGGGAATTTCGACGTGCTGATCAATGAGCCATGATTACTCTTACGCAGATTAAAAAGTCGCTGCTTGTCGCCCTCTGGTTTGCCTTTCTCACCTTTCCAATCATGGTGATCAAGGTAAATACCCTTGAGGGGGTGATTACCTGGCGCTGGTGGAATATGATTTACGTGGCGCTCGGCTCCTTTATCCTTTCCCTGGCAGGCGATCTGATAAAAAAACGGCGGCAGGCCCGCCGGGGGAAAAAGGATAGCCGGCGCCTGGAAGAGAGCAGGAGGCGACTGCGCCTCGCCCTGAGGCAGCCAAAGATTTATCGACCGGCCATGGCCCTGGTCCTTGCATTCGCCCTTCTCTTTCCCTTCCTCTTTTCCTCTTACCAGACCAACATCATGATCACCGCCCTCATGTATGTCATGCTGGGTCTGGGCCTGAATATCGTCGTCGGGGTGGCGGGTCTGCTCGATCTGGGGTATGTGGCCTTTTACGCCGTGGGCGCCTACTCCTATGCCCTGCTGAATCTCCATTTCGGCCTGGGATTCTGGACGGTGCTTCCCATCGGCGCCGTCCTGGCCGCTCTTTTCGGAATTGTTCTGGGTTTTCCGGTGTTGAGATTACGGGGAGATTATCTGGCTATCGTCACCCTGGGTTTCGGCGAGATTATCCGCTTGATTCTTGAGAACTGGAACGAGTTTTCAAAGGGACCGAGCGGTATTTCAAATATTCCCAGGCCGGGTTTCTTCGGCATGGAAATGTCGCTGGGCACCGCGATCACCTATCTCTATTTCCTGATGTTGATCCTGGTGGGGCTGACCATCTTCGTCGTCAACCGGCTGCAGAATTCCCGCATCGGTCGGGCCTGGTTCGCCCTGCGGGAAGATGAGATCGCCTGTCAGGCCATGGGAATCGACAAGACCAGGACCAAGCTCACCGCCTTTGCCCTCGGTGCCACCTGGGCCGGCATGGTGGGCGTGATTTTCGCGGCCAAGACAACCTTTGTCAATCCGGCCAGCTTCACCTTTCTGGAATCGGCCATCATCCTCTGTATCGTGGTCCTCGGCGGCATGGGTTCCATTGTCGGTGTCGTCATCGGCGCGCTCGTACTCCTGCTGCTGCCCGAATACATGCGGGCCTTTTCCGATTATCGCATGCTGGTTTTCGGCGCGGTCCTGGTGGTGATGATGGTCTTCCGTCCCCAGGGAATCGTCAGTAATATCCGTCGGACATATCATTTGGAAAGTGAACCGGATTCAGCCGTATGAGCACTCCCATCCTTGAAGTGAGAGATCTGACCATGGACTTCGGCGGTGTCCGTGCCCTGGACAGTCTCGACCTCTTTGTCAACCAGGGGGAAATTGTCGCCCTTATAGGTCCCAATGGTGCCGGAAAAACAACTTTTTTCAACTGTCTCACCGGTATATACCGACCCAGCAGCGGCGACCTGTTGTTGACGCCGCCGGGGAAAACGACAAAACGGCTCAATGGTCTTAAACCCAACCGGGTTACCGAAGCCGGTCTTGCCCGGACCTTCCAGAACATCCGTCTTTTTCCCAACATGACGGTGCTGGAAAATGTCATGATCGGCAGGCATTGCCGCACCCGTGCCGGAGTACTGGGGGCTGTTTTGCGTGATCCCCGTACCCGGCGCGAGGAAAAGAATATTGTCGAGGAATCCTATGCCATTCTCCGCAAGATCGGACTTGCCGATGCCTTTCAGGAGTTTGCAAAAAATCTCCCTTACGGGGCCCAGCGACGGTTGGAGATTGCCCGGGCCCTGGCCACTGAACCGCTTCTGCTGCTGCTGGATGAACCGGCGGCCGGCATGAATCCCCAGGAAACCAAAGAGCTGGACGAGCTCATCGTCCGCATACGTGATGATGGGCTTTCCATTCTGCTCATCGAGCATGACATGAAACTGGTGATGAGTCTTTCCGATCGGATCTTTGTCATGGATTACGGTAGAAAAATCGCCGAGGGCAGCCCGGAGGAGGTGCGTGCCGATCCAGCGGTGATCAAGGCCTATCTCGGGGAGGATGCGGATGCTTGAACTTCGTCGTATCAACACATTTTATGGCAATATCCAGGCTCTGCACCAGGTGAGCCTCCATATCGATGATGGTGAGATCGTCTGTCTGATCGGTGCCAACGGTGCCGGCAAGAGTACCACTCTCATGTCCATAAGCGGTATCCTGCCTCCCGCATCCGGTGAGATCCTTCTGAAGGGAAAGCCCATACAACATCTCTCGCCGGACAGGATCGTTGCTCTGGGTATCAGCCAGGTACCGGAGGGCAGGCATATCTTTCCCGCCCTGACCGTGATGGAGAATCTGGATATGGGCGCCTTTCTGCGGCGGGATAAACGGGAGATCAAAGGGGATCTGGAGTATATTTTCACCCTTTTTCCCATTTTGGCGGAACGGCGGCACCAGCAAGGCGGGACCCTGTCCGGCGGCGAGCAGCAGATGCTGGCCATTTCCAGGGCGCTGATGGCCCGGCCACAGCTGCTCCTGCTTGATGAGCCTTCCATGGGACTTGCTCCCCTGGTGACAAAACAGATTTTTGAAATCATAGACAAAATCAACCGTGAGCAGAATACGGCAATTTTTCTCGTTGAGCAAAATGCCAACCTGGCGCTTAAAATCGCCTCTCGTGGTTATGTCCTGGAAAACGGAAGGATAACTCTGCATGACAAGGCCGAAAAACTGTTTGCCAATGCAGAAGTGCAGAAGGCCTATCTGGGAATCTGAAGGTCGTTTCAGCGGTGCGGAGACAGGCTCGGCACCGGTTAATCAATGCAGTTGGTATGAAGAGGGAGAGGCACGCTTATGGATAAGCTGAAGGTGGCCGTCATCGGAGTGGGTTATCTGGGGAAATTTCATGCCCAGAAATATGCGGCCATGGAAGATGTTGAACTGGTCGGTGTCGTTGATATCGACGAAACCCAGGCCCGGCGGATCGCCTCCCGCTACAACACCCGGCCCTATGGAGATTATCGGGAACTTCTCCCGCAGGTTGAGGCGGCGAGCATTGTGGTGCCCACTTCTTCACACCATGAGGTGGCCCTTGCCTGTCTGGATGCCGGTGTTGATGTCCTGGTGGAGAAACCGATCACCACCACTCTGGCGCAGGCGGATGAACTCATCCGGCGGGCCGCCCAACAGGAGTGCATACTCCAGGTGGGTCAGCTGGAACGGTTCAATCCGGTGGTCATGGCCCTGGAACCGTTGCTCACCCATCCCCTGTTCATCGAAGCCCAACGTATCAGCGTCTTCAAAAATCGCGGTGTGGACGTTGATGTGGTGCTGGACCTGATGATTCACGATATCGATATCATTCTCACCATTGTCGACTCTCCGCTTAAGTATATCCACACCATCGGCACCCCGGTGGTGACGTCGTCCACGGATATCGCCAACGCCAGACTCATTTTTGAAAACGGCTGCACCGCCAATATCACGGTCAGTCGGATCTCCATGGATAACATCCGCCGCATGCGCATCTTTCAACCCGGTACCTATCTGTCGGTGGATTTCGCCAAAAAGGAGATCATGTCCATTTCCCTGAAAAAGGAGTTGACGACTGATGGCTTTCCGCAGCCCGAGGTGAGGAAAAACAGCTTTGTTGAACAGGATGTCCTTGAGCTTGAACTGCTTGATTTTGTTACTAACGTCAGGCAGAGAACCCGGCCCCGGGTGGCAGGAGAGGAGGGAAGGCGGGCATTGGATGTCGCCCTCCAGGTCATTGATCAGATCGAGGAAAACCGTGCGGCCGTCCGGCATATACTCGACGCCTAGCATGGTTTCGGCCATCGGGAGCATCATCCGGTGGTAACGGCGAAAGAGAAAAAAACGGTCATGGTGGTCGCCGGAGAGGCCTCCGGCGACATGCATGGTGCCGGCCTGGTTCGGGCCATGCGGGCCCGGAATCCGGGTCTGGACTTCTGCGGTATGGGTGGATCCGAGCTGGCCGCCGCAGGCGTGGAGATATTGTTTGATGCCGCCAGGATCGCCGTTGTGGGTATTACCGAGGTCTTCAGTCATCTTGGTGATATATTGAAGGCCAGGAGGATCCTGGTTGAGAGACTCAGAAAAAGCCCCCCCTCTCTGCTTGTCCTCATCGATTATCCCGACTTCAACCTGCTGCTCGGCAAGACGGCCAAACGGCTGGGCATCCCCATTCTCTATTACATCAGCCCCCAGGTCTGGGCCTGGCGAAGCGGCCGGGCCGCCAAAATTGCCGCCATTGCCGATCGTATTGCCGTGATTCTGCCCTTTGAAAAGGATTTCTACGGCCGGCGGGGCATTGAGGTGGATTTTGTGGGCCACCCGCTGATGGATATGGTAACCACCAGTGTTGATACCAAAACCTATCTCAAAAAGCTGTCGGTTCCCCCGGGATCCAGGGTTATCGGTCTGCTGCCCGGCAGTCGTCGCAAGGAGATCAGTTCTCTGCTGCCGGTTTTCCTTGAGGCGGCCGTCCAGCTGTCATCCCGATCTTCTCACCGGTTTGTATTTCTGCTGCCCCGGGCCTCCACCGTTTCCATGACCATGCTGGAGGAAAGCGGCCTGGGCGAGTGTGGCAATACCCTGGATGTCCGGGTCGTTTCCGAAAGCCGCTATGATATGATGGCTGCCTGCGACGCCGTTGTTGCCGCTTCGGGCACGGTAACCCTGGAACTTGCCATTCTCGGTATCCCCATGGTTGCCGCCTATCGGATTTCACCGCGCACCTATCGGCTTGGCCGCCTGCTCATCAGTTTGCCCCACATGACCCTGGTCAACCTGGTTGCCGGGCGGCAGGTTGTCCCGGAGCTCATTCAGGATGAGGTTACCGCGGAAAATATCGCCACCCTGATTGCCACGTTTCTCTCAGACGACAGGGTCAGGCGCAAGATGCGTCGTCAGCTCTGTGTGGTCAAAGGTCGGCTCGGCCGGCCGGGGGCTGCGGATCGGACCGCACGGCTGGCGTGCGGTATGCTGTCGGGGAAAGGGGTCGGGTCTCCGATTTTACCCGGTGACCGCTCCTAAGCCCGCCTTGTCTTTACTCAGATAGAGTGTCGGTGAGATTCCTCGTCTTGTAAACGTGTCTGAAATGAGACAGTCATTTCCCTTTTGCCAACAGAAGGCCTTTCTCTTCTTCCCCCCTATTTTTCTTCTCCGGCGGGGAGAAAATTATTTCCCATGGACCTATGCCCCCTGTAACAAGCAGGCATAGAATACAATATCCCGGCAGGCCATAGCTGCGGATGGGAGAGGGATAAGAAAAATATTTTGTTTGGCAGGTTAATTGCATATAATGACGACAAGGGATATGAATAGATCCCGTTTTGCATCCGATAAAGAATAAAAGGGGGTAATATGAGACACTTACTGATTTACCTTTTGATGATACCGATGTTTTTCAGCACCCAGCGGCTGATGGCCGGGGAGGTTGTCGCCGGTCACGAGGTCGCCAAGGAATCCGTACTGCGGGCCATTCCACAGGAGTACATCGACAAGGCGCGTCAGACCCTGCATATCGCCTACCAGCACACCTCGCACGGAACCCAGGTCGCCCACGGTATGTATGGGCTGCAGGAGTACAAGAACGGCGATGATGTGCTGTTTGGTATCCAAAACGAGGGATGGGCCCAAGCGGGAAACGGCAAGCTCGACTTCCACGACTACGCGATCAACAAGTATCCATACAACAACAATGTGCCCTCTGCTTCGGATCTCAGCGTCAACGAGACAGCCTTTCTCCAGCTGACCAGGAACTATCTGGATCATGAGGATAATCAGGACATCAACGTGGTTATGTGGTCCTGGTGCAATATTGCCGGTCATGATGTTGAGGGAAATTATCTGCCCAACATGCGCAAGCTCATCGAGGAATATGGCCCCGACGGATCCAAAGTCCTCTCCGGAGCCCGCAAGACGCCGGTTACCTTTATCTTCATGACCGGTCATGCCAATTATAACAACAACATTGGCGACGGAAATCCGAAAAATCAGGCTGAGCTGATTGTCGATTACTGCCGCCGGAATGGTTTCTACTGTCTGGATTATTACAGTATCGATAGCCACGACATGGCGGGACATGCCTGGGATGATGCCGGCGATGATGGCAATTCCCCCACAGGTGGTAAGTTTTATCAATCCTGGCAGGACAGCCATGAGGAGGGTGTTCACTGGTACAGGAACAAGATTTCGCCATACGGGAATGTCACCACCGGCGAGGGGCACAATACGCAGTACATCACCGCCAACCGCAAGGCCTATGCCATGTGGTGGATTCTCGCCCGCATTGCCGGGTGGGACGGCGGCACTTCTGATCCAGATCCTGATCCAGACCCGCAGCCGACCACGACCTCGACTGCGCTGCAGGGCTCGTATCTTCTACTCCGGTGAGGAATCATGAAACGGTTGTCGGCATTGTCTTGCTTTCTGGCATTGGTATCAAGTGGCGGTGCGGCATGGGGTTTTGTCGCTGCGCCGATTCTTAAGTGGGATAACGGTGGCTGTTTTTCCTCCTGGTGCGAGAAAGGGTGGTATTCATCCCCGGCGGTGGCTGATCTGGATGGTGACGGCCGGATGGAGATTGTGGGTTCGGCCTATTCCCTGGTGGTCGTTGACGGTGAAACCGGGGAGCTCAAATGGCGGGTTGCCTCCGGTCATGATCGCAGTGAACCCGGTGCCGGGAACGTGGGAAGGACCTGGCCGGGAGTGGTGGTGACCGATGTGAACCATGATGGCCGGCCAAACATCGTCACCGCTCATAATCACGGTTATGTTTCGGTCTATGATCACAACGGCTATTTTTTGCCCGGCTGGCCCCGGCATCCCACGGACAGGGAGTTGCGCGGGCTGGTGGTTCATGATCTGGACGGAGACGGTACCCGGGAAATCATTGTCAGCGGTGCTGTCTCTTCCCGCACCAATACCTGGATCTATGACCACCGGGGCAACCTGCGCCCCGGCTGGCCGCAGTTGAGCAATGATTCCGGGTTCGCTTTCGGGGTGTTCAATGACAATGTCGCGGTTGGCGATCTCGACGGCGACAGGGAAGTTGAGCTGGTTATTCCCTCGGATGTTCACTATATTTGCGCCTATAATCCCAATGGTGAAGGTGTACCGACCCATGCCATGTATGGTGGAAAAAAATGGGGCGCCGTGGGCATCTGGGAGAGCATGGTTCCGGAACTGCGGGGCTGGGGTTCCTGCTCCGGGGAGAGGATTGAGAGTTATCGCACCAACTTTGCCAACGGTGCTGCCGTCATTACCGATGTTGATGGAGACGGAGGCAATGAAGTGGTCGTTACCGGCAATGTCTACGATTGCCACAGCGGCTACCCGCCCAGCAGATATACGGGAGTCTATATTTTTCACCCGGATCGCAGCCGTTTCACCAGCGAACGGTGGAACTGGCAGAATCCTCCGGTGGACACGGGTGCTCCCATCAGTGAGGATTACTCGGTGATTGAAAACTGCCAGCCCAATCCCGCGGTGGCCGATCTGGATGCAGATGGTGAAAAGGAAATTATTTTTCCCGCCTATGACGGCAAGGTTCACGCCTTCTGGCTCGACAAACAGGAACACCACAACTGGCCTTACCCGGTTTATAATTCCCAGGAGGGATTCTACCGTTTTGCCTCGGAGCCGGTTGTCGCCGACCTGGATCACGACGGTTGCGCCGAGGTCATTTTCACCTCCTGGGTGCAGAACAGTGATGCCGAACCCGTACGACTCGGCAAGCTTCATCTCCTCGACTGCCGGGGAACCGTCCTCCATGAGGTGTCTCTGCCGCCGCCGTTGTCAAGCCGGCGCAAGTGGAACGGTGCCCTGGCGGCACCGACGATTGCCGACATCGACGGGGATGGGGAAATGGAACTGGCCGTGCAAACCGTATATGCGGGATTGGCGGTGTACGATCTGCCCGGCACGCGTGATGCCGTCATCCTTTGGCGGAGCGGGCGTAACAGAAGTTATTCCGTCCCTTCCGGCAACGGACCGGCACCGGGATCCACCACCGGGAAAAAGAGTATGAGTCCGCTTTTCCTCCTGTTGAGAAAGGCCCCGTCACGTTGATCATTTTGACCTTGCCGGGATTGTGCTGTAAAATTATAAATATAATAAATAGAAAATGTTATTGTGTCCTGTGTAGTATCTCCTGAAAAGGGTATTCCGGTCTGCAGGCGAACAATAAACAGAGGCTCCTGATGCAAAATCGATACGTTATTATGTTTGTTTTTCTTGGATTAGTTGTGACGTCTTCGATTTCAGCAGGCTCTAGTATTGAAGAGGAATCGATTACGGTCAGTTCATATGACACCCCCCTTGAGGAAGTGGTAAAGGATATCGACGGACAGACCGAATATAAGATAATACTTAAAAACAGGGTTGTCAGACCGGTAACCATCGAACTCGACAAGTACCCGCTGGAAAAAGGCATCAAAAGGCTCTTGGCCGGACTGAACTATTTTATCATCCGGGATGATGCCAAAAAGGAATTGATCATTGATATCATAGAGACAAAGGCAAAACCAGGACAGGGAAATCCTGCCGGAAAGCGTCAAGCGACACCGTTCCGGAGAGTCGCGCCCGGGGCGGCAGCCGGTCCGAAAGCCGAAAAAGGGAGTGAAGGTGAGCCGGAGCCGCTTCCACGCATGGCGGTTACCACCGAAACGGAGGGGCCGGCCGCTGAAACGACTTCCTCCATGTCTGAGCTTGCCGTAGTTCAGGCCGTCTATGAAAAATCCCGGAAGAGCGGGCTCCTGAAGCGGGAGACAACCTCGACACATTCCGCGGCGAATACAGGGGAAAGTTCCTCTATGTCGGGACTGGCCAGGTCCCAGGCCATGTATGATAGGTTGATGAAATGAGTTAGGACTCCATGCTTCTGAAAAAACGGGAGTATTACGGAAATATTTTGAAAACGAGTCCGGCTTTTTCCCCGGCCTGAAAAAAGCTTGTCACGGAGAAAATATTATGATTTAATGAAGATAATGAAGTAAAGGGAGGTAATACAGAAATTGAATATGTAAGGGTGTTTGTTTAACCTGGTGATGAGGCCGGGTAATAAACGGAAGGTAAAAAACAAGAAAACCAGAAACAGGAGATAGTATGAAAATGAAAAAAGTGTTAGGAGTTATCGGAGTAGCCGCAGCATCTCTTATGATGATGGCGGGTGTTTCTTTGGCCGGCTGGAACACCTGTACACCGGCTCAGATCGGTCCGGCAGGCGACGTTGTTGCTATTCAATTACTTAACTGTGTGGATCTCAATGGAGCTTCCAGTCCCGGCAACGCCGATCACTGGGTAGCCTTAAGTGCCAATGGTACCGATCGGATGATGGCTACCGTTCTCACGGCAATGTCCTTGGGCAAAAAGGTTTCAGTTGACGTGACCACCGAGATGAGCGGTGATTTCCCCGTTGTGCGCGCGGTAATCTTTGACAACAAGTGAAAATTGCTTTTTTTTGACCAGATGGCCGCTTGTTTCGGTCATCTGGTCTTTTTTTTCCTGTCGCAGAAATTCCAAGAAGGGATTTTTACGGCATAAATTTTGTTTGAGCTGCGTTACCCATCAGGGTTTTAAGGTTTCTATTTTTCCCGCCGAAAGCAGTTCCGGGCCGCGTTCCGTGGCGATCATGTTGAAGAGTTTCAATGTGACAGAACCGGAATCCATCTCTATTTTTTCCTGAACCTCGTCAGAGCGACCGCGCAGGGCCGCATGGCGGCCGCCTTTTCTGAAAATTGCACCGGCCAATCCCGGCATGGCTGCGGAAAGTGCGAGCACGTCCCCATCATGCAGGATGGTTGAGTCTATATCATCCACTGCCTTGCCGTTATGGAATATCGTCTGTATCCTCTGGGCAATGTAACTCTCTGTAAAACCCGGAAGCGACGCAAGAAATTCGTGGATAGAGCAGGCTTTGGTCAGGGGGACGGCGCCCCCTTTTTGAAAGAGAGAAGACAGATCGGGTCTTGGTTGACGATTGTTGGCGGTGTCGGAGAGGATCGTTGAAGTTTGACTGGTCATAATGTTTTCCTACTGTATCAGTTGATAAATGAATGGCAAGGTGACGAACGCAAGAAAGATACCGCCACCCACCATGGCAGCGGCGAGCCGGGGCTTCAGGCCGGCAACCGAGGCCATGGCGCCGGCGGTTACCATCGGCGGCATGGCGGTTTCGAAGATGGATACCCTCACGGCCGGACCATGGAGTCCGATGGTCTGGCAGAAGAAGAAAAAGAGCAGGGGCACAACGAGCATTCTCGTGGCAAGACCCACGGCGAACGGCAGGAGATCCGCGCGGGGCAGCAGCAGGCGCATCTGGAATCCTATGGCCACCATGACCACGGGAACCAGGGAGGAGGCCGCCTGGGTCAGCAACGATGTCAGCCATCGGGGATAGTGGTTTCCGCCAAGGAACAGGGCGGTGATCAGGGCCAGAAACGGCGGAAAGAAAAATATCTTTTTGAGGAGGCCGGAAAGTGTGTTCTTCCCTCCATGGCCATAGCGGGAGAGAATAAGTGAACCATAGGTGGAAAGGGCGAGAAAGGAGCCGAATTGATCATACAGAAGAGCATGGGAAATGAGACCCGGGCCGAAAAATGCTCTGACCATGGGAATGCCGAGAAACGAGGTATTGCCCAGGGGAACGATGAGCAGCAGGGCGCCGGTCGTCTCCCGTGACCAGGAGAGGGTGCGAGCGGCCAGCAGGACAAAAAGGGCGGAGAAGAGGCATGCCGCCCATGCCATGATAACGGGCACCAGAACGGCAATGTTGAAGGTGAGCTGCGGAACCCGGAGGAGGATAAGAGCGGGCAGGGAAATATGGATGACGAAAAGGTTCAGAGCCTTGTCGGTATCCGCTGGAAAAGCGGGAAAATTTCTGAGAACAATTCCCAGGAGCAGGAGAATGAGAATGGGGAAAATTTGTTCCATGCAGCCATATCTATCACAGGAATGGTTGATGGGGCAAGGGGCTTGACAATTTGTTGTGGGGTGCGGGTAGAGAGAGACAACGGAATGCAGAGCAGCGGCGATGACGGCCCGCGTTTTTTGACAACCCAAGGGTTTTGTCATGGTGCTTGACAAATATGTTGTTAGGTAATAAACTTTGTTTTTTAGTACCTGAATAAGCAAATTTTTCTGCACCAATCAGATTTGCTCTGTTCAGGGCGTGCCTGCCTTCTCCAGGGGGTTTCATCCGCCCCTGCCATCGGAGGACGCGGCCCGGCCCGGAGATGTCGCATCGATATCCCGGGTCCATGGGCCGGGCAGACACCAGGTACGGTATCGGTATTGAAGACAGGGCGGGTGTAGCTCAGTTGGCAGAGCACAAGCTTCCCAAGCTTGGGGTCGCGGGTTCGAACCCCGTTGCCCGCTCCACTATCGGTACGGGGCATGAACCTTCCGTTGGCACCACCGGAAGCAGCCGGTCTGGTGATCATCAGGGAGGGAAAGCACCGGACATGGCCGGTGCGAGGTGAAAAGTGGGCCTTTGCCCGCTTTTTTTTGTTTCCGGAGCGAGGGATTTTCCCTTTGCCGGGAAAATGATATTCACATTCAAGCGTTACTCGGGCTGAACGGATCGATGTTACCAGACAGGGTTATAGATCATATCCGCGAATACGCCGGCGGCCTGGCCGCCGAGGCGGGACTGGAACTGGTTGACGTGCAGTTTCGACGGGAATCGCACGGCTGGGTATTGCGTGTCTTCATTGACGGCGAAGACGGGATTACAGTGGACGATTGCGCCCTGATCAGCCGCGAATTGGGAACATTTCTCGACGTGGAAGACTGCATCGAGCATGCCTATCATCTGGAGGTCTCATCGCCCGGGCTTGACCGGCCCTTATATAAAAAAGAAGATTATCAGCGCTTTTGCGGGAGGGCGGTAAAGGTTACATTGAAGGAGGCAGTGGATTCGTCAAAAGTTGTGCGCGGGACCATTGAAAGGGTGGAAGATGATCTGGTGATGATCAGATCAACACAGGGTCCAGAGATGACGGTACAGTTTGAGAATATTGCCAAGGCACGACTTGTCTTTGAGGAGACGGGGCCGGCGGTCCGGCCCGGAGGCATTACTGCCGGGAAATCCGGAAAAAGAGAAAGAAGACGGTGACAGCACCGAATGGAGTAAAGCCATGTTTACTGACCTGAAGCGGATCATCGACCAGATAAGTCGGGATAAGGGAATCGACAAGTCTCTGTTAATCGATGCCATTGAAGAAGCAGTGGGATCAGCGGTGAAAAAGAAATATGGCAGTCGTCGGGATATTGAAGTGCATTACGATGAAAATGTCGGTGAAGTGGAAATCTACCAGTTTCGCCAGGTGGTTGAAAAAGTTGAGGATGAGCAGACGGAGATCGGCTTCAAGGAGGCGCGGGAACTTGATCCCGAGATTGAAATCGGTGACGATCTTGGTGAAAAAATGGAAAACCTGGCGGATCTCGGCAGGATTGCCGCCCAGTCAGCCAAACAGGTGATTATCCATCGCATGCAGGATGCCGAGCGCCAGGTTATTTATGATCTCTACAAGGATCGTCAGGGCGAGATTGTCAATGGCATTGTACAGCGTTTCGAGCGCGGCAAGATGATTGTTAACCTGGGGCGCACCGATGCCGTCATCCCCCGGTCCGGACAGATTCCCAAGCGTTCCTTCAAGCAGGGCGACCGTATCAGGGCCTATTTGCAGGAGGTGCGGCAGGACGGACGTGATTCGCAGCTGGTGCTCAGCCGCACCTGCAACGAGTTTCTGATCAAATTGTTTGAGATGGAAGTTCCGGAGGTCGCCGAAGGTATCGTTCGTATTCTGGGGGCCAGCCGTGATCCCGGTTTCCGCGCAAAAATAGCTGTTTCGTCGACGGAATCCGACGTCGATCCGGTTGGCGCCTGTGTGGGAATGAAAGGGTCACGGGTGCAAAATGTTGTTCAGGAGCTGCAGGGGGAACGTATTGATATCGTTCCCTGGAGTCCCGACCCGGCCAAGTATGTCTACAATGCCTTGGCTCCAGCCGAGGTTACCCTGGTGATCGTTGACGAGGAAAACAGGCTGCTGCTGGTGGTGGTACCCGATGATCAGTTGTCGTTGGCCATCGGCAGACAGGGGCAGAATGTCCGTCTCGCCTCCAGGCTTCTTGGCTGGCGTATAGATGTCAAGAGCGAGAAACGCTACGCCAATCTTCAGGATGAGGGATATCTCACGCTGCTTTCGGTTGAAGGAATCGACGAACCGCTTGCCGACAGGCTTTTCGATGCCGGAATTGCCTCGGCCGAGCAGTTGGCGGGTCTGGAACCTGAAAAACTCATGGAGCTTGTCGACATGGATGAGGAGAAGGCGGCCGGATTGATCAAAGCGGCCGGTATCCTTGATTCCGAATCATCCCCTGAGTCCGAGGAGTCGGATGAAGCCGAGGAGATTTCCGGGAGCCCCGTTCTTGATCAGCCCTTATAGTCGGGATCTGTCGCTGAAATTTCGGTTTCAGGACAGGCGCCGATTGGTTATTATGTACGTAACGCGACAACATTGAGCAGGAAAAATTAATGAGTAAGGTCAGGATATATGAACTGGCGAAAGAGGCCGGTGTCAAGAGCAAGGAACTGGCTGACAAACTGATCGCCCTCGGCTATCCGGTCAAGGGGTATAGTTCGACGGTGGACGAGGATATGGCCAATGATATCCGGAAAAAGGTACTGGGTAACATGGGACCTGCGCCGTTGGGTGATCGGCTGGAGGGGCGGAAAAAGTCCACCGTGACCAGAAGGCGGGTCAAAACCATCCGGCGACGCCGCAAACCGGAACCTCCTCCGGAAGAACATGACCAGGTCCCTGAGCAGGAGCCGGTCGTTACTGCAGACGAGTCGGTTTCCCCGCCCCGGGAGGAAAAACCCGTTGTCGCCGCCGCCGAGGAGCCGCTGGAGGAGAAGACCGGGGTTCCGGAAGTGGTGGAGGAGGTCGGGAAGGTGTCCCCCGGGGAGGCGGAAGAAATTCCGGCCGGGGAAACAACCGAGAAGGAGCGGCCCGCCAAAGCGGAAACCCGTAAGGGCTTGGCCAGGGTCATTAAGAGAGCCGCCATCAAACTGCCGGTGGAGGAACCGGTCCGGACGCGGAAAAAGAAGGGCAAGGGCGTGGCGGCCGGTGGTCGCAAAACCGTTCCCCAGATGCCGGGCAGGCAACCTTTGCCCGCTGTGGGCAAACCGGGCAAGAAAAAGGGAAAACGTTTTGTCTCCATGCAGGGGGATGACAGCGCCGGTCGCGGCAGAAAGGCGGGCCGCGGCGGCCGCAGGGGACTGGATCGGGATCCCTTCTCCCGTGGAGTTGAAACCTATTTCCGTCCGGGTCGACGAAAGAAACCCAGAAAGGGGCGGGAACAGCAGAAACATGAACGCGCTGCCCAGACCCCTGTTGCCGAGACCAAGGCGATCAAGAAACGGATCAAGGTATTTGACGTTATCAGCGTCGGCGATCTGGCCAAACGCATGGGCGTCAAGGCAAACGAGGTGATCGCCAAGCTCATGGGGCTCGGTGTTATGGCCACTCTCAACCAGTCCCTGGATGTGGATACGGCAACGTTGGTTGCCGCTGATTTCGGTTTTGATGTGGAGCAGGGGATGACCGAGGAGCTGGAGGTTATCCAGCTGCAGAAGGATGAAAAGGGCGGCAAGAAGGTGCCGCGGCCGCCGGTGGTCACGGTCATGGGCCATGTGGATCACGGCAAGACCTCCATCCTCGATGCCATCCGCAAGACCGATGTTGCCAAGGGCGAGGCCGGTGGAATCACCCAGCATATCGGCGCTTATTATGTCCAGGCCCCTTCCGGCGATATCGTCTTTCTCGACACACCCGGCCATGCGGCCTTTACGGAAATGCGGTCCCGGGGTGCGAAAATAACCGATATCGTCATTTTAGTGGTGGCCGCCGACGACGGCGTCATGGACCAGACCAGGGAGGCGATCAGACATGCCCAGGCGGCCGAGGTGCCCATTGTGGTTGCGGTGAACAAGATAGACAAGGATAATGCCGAACCTGACCGGGTCATGCGTGAGCTGGGCGAGTATGGTCTCATCCCTGAGGCCTGGGGAGGGGATACGATTTTTTGCAACACCTCCGCCAAGATGGACATCGGTATCAACGAACTTCTGGAAAATGTGCAGCTTCTGGCGGAAATGCTGGAGCTGGAAGCCGATCCCAGCCGGCGGGCTCAGGGTCGGGTCGTCGAAGCCCTGCTCCACAAGGGCAGAGGTCCGGTGGCAACGGTTCTGGTCCAGGAGGGAACATTGCGTCCCGGTGACTATTTTGTCGCCGGTCAGTACTACGGAAAGGTTCGATCTCTGACCAACGACAAGGGTCAGCTGGTCAAGGAAGCGGGGCCCGCTATGCCGGTCGAGGTTCAGGGGCTTACCGGTGTACCCCTGGCCGGAGATGAGTTCATCGTTGTACCGGATGAAAAAATGGCCAAAAACGTCAGCGCATCGCGGCAGCTGAAGATCCGTGAGTCGGAACTGGCCGCCGCATCCAAGGTGTCGCTGGACAACCTCTTTGAAAAGATCGCAGAAAAGGAAATCAAGGAACTGCGGATCGTGCTGCGGGCCGATGTTCAGGGAACCCTCGAGGCCTTTTCCCAGGCCGCTGAGAAACTGAGTACCGATGAGATCAAGGTTCGGGTACTCCACGACGGAACCGGCACCATCACCGAAAACGACGTGCATCTGGCCGCCGCATCCGGAGCGATCATCATCGGATTTAATGTCAGGCCCAGCGTCAAGGTCAAGGATCTCGCCGAACAGGAGCGGGTCGATATTCGCTCCTATGATGTCATTTATCATGCCCTGGAAGATATTGAAAAGGCCATGGTCGGCATGCTTGATCCTGTTTTCGAGGAACGGGTCATCGGCAGGGCCGAGGTCCGGGAAACCTTCAGCGTGCCCAAGGTCGGCGTCATTGCCGGGTGTTTCGTTATCGATGGGAAAGTCGAACGTAATGCCGGCGTCCGGGTGCTGCGGGACGGTGTGGTCGTCTATACCGGCAAGGTTGCGTCCCTGCGGCGTTTCAAGGATGACGTCAAGGAGGTGTTGACCGGATTCGAATGTGGTATCGGAGTGGAAAACTTCAATGATATCAAAATAGGCGATCAGCTGGAGGCCTTTCAGCTTGACCAGGTGGCCGCAACCCTCTGAGCAAGGACGGCCGTGCGCCGTTGGACATTCCCCGGCAACGGCAAATTTTCACCCATGATTGAAGCGGTATGGAGAAAGGCTACGATTTCACGATACCGGGGCTGACCAGGGCCCCCAGTGCCCGACCTCGCAGGGTCGCGGAGGCGATCAAGAATGAACTCACTCTGGTACTGCTGCAAAAGGTGAGAGATCCCCGGCTGCGTGACGTCCGTATTTCCGCGGTGGTTATGAGTGCGGACCTGAAGCTTGCCAATATTTACTTTGATATCGTCGGCGGCAGCGGTCGCGGAGACGTGGAAAAGGGGTTGAAGAAGGCCAGGGGATTTTTTCGCAGCTGTCTTGCCCGCAGCCTGAATCTGAGATATACACCGGAACTTGTCCTGAGGATCGATACGGATGCCCGGGAGAGGGATCGTCTGGAAATGTTGTTTGCCCGGATCGCCCGGGAGGATACTGCCTGAAGGCAGGAGCGGGGAGGGGAATATTGAGGGAAGAAACAGGGCCCGCAACCCCGGCTGCAGCAGCCGGGGCCATTGCCGCAACACTCGCCGGGAAACGAAATGTGATTCTCGCCACCCATGTCAACCCGGATGGAGACGCCCTCGGGTCGCTTCTTGCTCTGGCAGATATCCTGGAATCCATGGGAAAAGAGGTGTTTTGTTTTTTGGAAAAATCCCTTCCCTCACTCTACCGGTTTTTGCCGGGTGGGGAGAAAATTCATACGGAGCTGCGCGCCCTTAAAGAGTTTGCCGCCGTCGCCCCCGAGGAGACCGCTGTTGTCGCTCTTGATTGCGGTGATTCAGCCCGTCTGGGTGATGCGGCTGACGACCTTGCGAAGATATCTCCCCTTCTGGTGATCGATCATCATCAAAGCAACGACGGCTTCGGCGATATTTCCTGGATCGAGCCGCAGCGTTCCTCCACCGGTGAAATGGTGTTCGATCTGGCGGAAATATTGGGTGTCACCCTTTCGCAGCAGGCAGCTTTCTGCCTCTATACCGCCATCTTGACGGATACGGGATCTTTCAGATATGAAACCACCTCGGCCCATACCTTTGCGGTCGCCGGTCGGCTTGTCCAGCTGGGAGTCCGGCCCCAGGAGGTGGCGACGAAGGTTTTTGATAACTACACTCCCGGTCGCCTGCGTCTCCTGGACCAGGTGTTGTCAACATTGGAGATTCGGGATAATGGCCGCATCGCCTTCATCGAGGTCAGCCGTATCATGTATGAAAAAACCGGCACCACCCCCGATGAAACGGAGAATTTTATCAACTTTCCCCGGTCCATCAGCTCGGTCGAGGTCGCCGTTTTTCTCAAGGAGATCGAAGACGGCCGGGTTTCCGTGAGTATGCGCGCCAAAGGCGGTTGCGATGTGGCGGCCATTGCCGCTCAGTTCGGCGGTGGCGGTCACCGCAATGCGGCCGGTTTCCGCAAACGGGGTAGCGTGGAAGCCCTGCGCGCCGCTCTCCTGCCGGTCCTCAAGAAAGAACTTGGCACGGGAAGTGACGACATCAAAGGTTGAGGAATCCGCCTCTGCCGGGGTGCTGCTGCTGGACAAGCCCCGGGGCCCGACATCCTTTGCCATGGTCAGACAGGTCAGGCGGATTCTCGGCATCAGGAAAGTCGGGCATGCCGGCACCCTGGATCCCTTTGCCACCGGTCTGCTTGTCATCTGTGTCGGCCGGCGGGCCACCAGGCTGTCCGAGGCCCTGATGGATGGCGACAAAAAGTACGCGGCCGTTCTGCAGCTGGGGGTGGAGACCGATACCCAGGATCCCGAGGGCGGAATCACCGCGACCCGGCCGGTCGGCGATCTGGAGCCTGGGGAGATTGACGAGTGCCTGCGGAGGTTCACCGGCAGGCAGTTGCAGCTTCCACCCTCCTATTCGGCGCTGAAGCACAAGGGCAAGCCGCTCTATTATTATGCCCGGCGCGGGATGAAAGTGCGAAAAGAGCCCCGGGAAATAGAGATCCACAGTATCAAGCTCATCGCCCATGAGCGACGACGTCGGCGGTTGCGCATTGAGGTCGCCTGCGGACGGGGAACCTATATCCGTACCCTGGCGGCCGATATCGGCCGGGCTTTGGGCTGCGGCGCCCACCTGGCCGCCCTGCGACGCCTGCAAAGCGGTCATTTTTCCGTGGAGGGAAGTGTGGCCGGTGACAGACTCCATGAGCTTGGAGCAGGGGAGCTGCGGGAGGCTCTGATTCCCGCGGCCACAGTGGAAGAGATGCTGAACCGTGGGATCTGAGAACGGCTGCCGCGGATGCGCCGGTTATCAGGGTCTGCCGTTCTTCTCCGCACTGCAGCGGTCGCGTGGTTTTCGCCGCACTATCTGCGGCAGGATTTAGGTTGAATGTTTTTACCGCAGGAGTAAAATGGAAGGTATTCTTCCAAAACGATATCAATGTGTCTCTTTGAGTAATAGGAAACAGGAAATGGAGGTGTGTTGTGGCACAGAGTGCTGAACAGAAACAGGCGATCATCGAGAAGTTCAAGCTTCATCCCGACGATACCGGGTCTTCCGAGGTTCAAATCGCCCTGCTCTCAAACAGAATTACCTATCTGACGGAGCATTTCAAGGTCCATAAAAAGGATCATCATTCCAGACGCGGCCTGCTGAAGCTGGTCGGACAGCGTCGTAGCCTTCTCGGCTATCTGAAGAAAAAAGACATCAACCGTTACCGGGCCATCATCAAGGAACTCGGTATCAGAAAATAATCCGGAACACGGCAACGGCCGAAAGGGAGGGGATTGATCCATGTCCTCTTCCACCCCGTTTTCGGGAGTGTGGTGCGGGCAATAAATCGGATATGGATAGATCCATGAAGTGCGTGAAGGCTGTGAACCCGACGCTTTCATCATAACTTTCATGTTCTTCATGGCTGCCGTCCCGCAATCATTCGAACCGCTCATCCGTGTTTTTCCCATGCTGTTCGCCTTGACATGGCGAATTTTCCCCTTATGAGACCCGCCGGGCGGGACCAGGAGTAGATATGTATAAAAAAGTAGAAGTCGATATCGGCGGCAAGGCGCTGACGATCGAGACAGGAAAAATGGCAAGACAGGCCGGCGGCTCCGTGGTGGTTCGCTGCGGCGATACCATGGTGCTGGTCACCGCGGTGGCGGAGAACAAGCCGAAGAACATGGGGTTCCTGCCCCTGACAATCGAGTATCAGGAGAGGTTCTATGCCGTGGGCAGGATCCCGGGTAGTTATTTCAGAAGGGAGATCGGTCGTCCCAGTGAAAAGGAGGTGTTGACCTGCCGCCTGATCGACCGCCCCTTGCGCCCGCTTTTTCCCAAGGGTTACATGTACGAGACCCAGATCATCGGTACCGTATTGTCCTCGGACAAGGATTTTGACCCCGACGTGCTCGCCTTAACCGGTGCCTCCGCGGCCCTGGCGATTTCCGATATTCCCCACCACGGACCGGTGGCCGGAGTGAGGCTTGGCTTGGTGGACGGCGAGTATATCCTAAACCCCACCCGCGCCCAGCTGGAAGAGTCCCGGCTGGACATCGTGGTCGCCGGCACCCGCAACGCCATTGTTATGGTGGAAGGTCGGGCGGATAAGCTCAGTGAAGCCGAGGTCCTGGACGGACTGTTTTTCGCCCACCAGGGCATGCAGCCGTTGATCGACATGCAGGAGGAACTGCAGGAGAGTGTCGGTCGCCCCAAGAGAGTGATCACTCCCCCCGAGATCAACGAAGAACTGCGTTCGCGGGTGGAAGAGCTGGCCGCAGCCGGTATGGAGGAGGTGGTGACCACCGCCGACAAGATGGAGCGGAATCGGGCCTACAGCCGGCTGGCGGATGCTGTGCTGGCAGAAGTGGACGAAGAGTTGTACGAGAGCGAAACCGAGGTCGCCGACCTGCTGAGCGATTACAGGAAAAAGGTGATGCGGCACCGTATTGTCAACGAGGGTACGCGTGTCGATGGCCGTTCGTTTGAAGAGGTCCGTCCGGTGAGCTGCGAGGTGGGCTGTCTCCCCTGCGCCCACGGTTCGGCTCTTTTCACCCGCGGCGAGACCCAGGCCATTGTCACCGGGACCCTGGGGAGTGACCGCGATGAACAGCATCTTGAAGGGTTGGCCGGTGATGTGGGGCGTCGGTTCATGCTGCATTACAACTTTCCCCCTTTCTGTGTCGGCGAGGTACGGTTCCTGCGTGGACCGAGCCGCCGGGATATCGGCCACGGCACCCTGGCCCGCCGGGGTATCGAGGCGGTCTTGCCGGACAGCGAGGAGTTTCCCTATGTTATTCGGGTGGTTTCCGAAGTCCTTGAATCCAACGGTTCCTCCTCCATGGCCACGGTCTGCGGTGCCAGCCTGGCCCTGATGGATGCCGGGGTTCCGGTGTCGGCTCCGGTTTCCGGTGTGGCCATGGGACTCATCAAGGAGGGTGAGAATGTCGTCGTGCTCACCGATATCCTGGGCGATGAAGACCATCTGGGCGATATGGATTTCAAGGTGGTGGGTACCCGTGAGGGGATTACCGCCCTGCAGATGGATATCAAGATCGAAGGGGTCAGTCGGGAAATTCTCGACAGGGCCCTGGCACAGGCCCGTGATGGTCGCCTGCATATTCTCGACAAGATGGAGGAGGCCCTGGGTGAACCGCGGCAGCAGATCGCCGATCATGCCCCCAGATATCTCTCCGTTCAGATCCATCCGGACAAGATCCGCGATATCATCGGCCCCGGCGGCAAGATCATCAAGGAGATGAGTGCCGAATATGACGCCAAGATCGAGGTCGACGACTCCGGCCTGGTCAAGGTCTTTACCCTCAACAGCGAGAGCGGGGATCAGTTGATCGAAAGGATCAAGGAGATAACCGCCCAGGCCGAGGTGGGCAAGGTGTATAACGGTCTGGTTAAATCCATCAAGGATTACGGGGCATTCGTTGAGATTCTGCCTGGAACCGACGGCATGGTGCATATTTCCGAACTCGCCGCCCACCGGGTCAACCGGGTGACGGATATTCTCAAGGAGGGCCAGAGGGTCAAGGTCAAGGTGATTGATATCGATGGCCGCGGCCGCATCCGGCTCAGTCGCAAGGCCGCACTTGCGGATGAAAAATGATCCAAACCGAGACGGTTTTTTTCCGGTGGCTCATCGAGGACCATGAAGACTTGGCCTTGCCCGCCTATCAGTCCGAGCTGGCCGCGGGGATGGATGTGGCCGCCGCGATAACCGATCCCCTGGTACTTTCCCCCGGCGATATCACCATGATTCCCACGGGATTCGCCATTGCCCTGCCCGCCGGATTCGAGATTCAGGTTCGTCCCAGAAGCGGCCTTGCCATCCGGCACGGGATAACCGTGGTGAATGCGCCCGGCACCATAGATGCCGACTATCGGGGGGAAATCAAGATCGGTCTGATCAATCTGGGTGTTCGTCCATTCACCATCAACCGGGGCGATCGTATCGCCCAGCTTGTCCTCGCCCCGGTCTACCGGGCCCGGCTGCGGGAAGTAGATATCCTGGATCAGACCGGGCGTCAGGACGGCGGCTTCGGTCATACCGGCATGGGTTCCGTTCCCCCTCCCAAACTCTGATTTTTCCGGTTTCGACCGTGATGCGATTTTGCGTACTCGGCAGCGGCAGTGGCGGCAACTCCACCCTGGTTGAGTGCGGCGGAACGACTCTGCTCATAGATGCCGGTTTTTCAGGGGTGGAAATTACCCGACGCCTCAATAAGATCGGCCGTCGACCCGAGCAGTTGAGCGCAATACTGGTCACCCACGAGCATAATGATCATGTCAGCGGGGTCGGTATCATGTCCCGTCGCTGTGGACTGCCCGTCTATGCCAACGGTGCCACCCATGAGGCTGCTTCTTCCCGGGTGAGAAAACTGGCTGCATACCGCGAGTTCACCACGGGAGAGGGATTTGCCGTCGGCAAACTTGCCATTCACCCCTTTGCCATTTCCCATGATACCGCCGATCCGGTGGGATTTACCATCAGCGACGGCAGTTCGGTTTTCGGCTACTGCACGGATACCGGCAAGGTGACGCAGCTCATGCGTCACCATCTCGGTCGCTGCCACGGCCTGGTGCTTGAAGCCAATCATGACCCGCAGATGCTGCGGGACGGCCCCTATCCCTTGCCGCTCAAGCAGAGGGTGGGATCCGGCCAGGGTCACCTGGCCAATCCGGATACGGCCCGGTTGATCCGTGACCTGCAGGGAGACCGGCTGGCCCATGTGGTGCTGGCGCATTTAAGCGATACCAACAACGCGCCGGAGCTGGCTTTCAGGGCCGTGCGAAACGGGCTTGATCCGCAGCGGCGGCTTCCGGAAATTTCCCTTGCCCGTCAGGACGGGCCGGGTGTGGTGGTGGAGCTGGGAAAGAGGTAATGCTGAGAGGCAGGGTTTGTCTCAGCGCATCAGAAAAAAGCCGAGCGATTTGTCCATACCAGCCGGATTGAGAAACTCGCAGCCGATAAAGTTTGAATCCACCCGTTTCACCTCAACCTGTTTCTGCAGTTTGGTTCGTTTTTTATCGTCGAGTTGCAGATGAATTTTGAGGTTCTGGTTTTCCCTGATGGAGTGAATGCCGGAGACCGTGAAGCCCACGCCGCTTTGGGAGATGTTCTTGATGTGGGTAACTCCGCCTTCCGACTCAGGGGGAATCATGACGTAGTAGCCCATCAGATCCACCGACTTTCGGTAGTGGCGGCGGAAGTCCAGGGAGACGGTGAAAATATTGCTGCAGCGACGGCATCGGATCTTGTGGATATGCTTTTTGTTGCGATATCTGTCAACGAGCTTGGTACCGGTTCGGCCACAGGTTGGACAGGTGATGGTCGCCATCTGGTTGGAATTGACAAAGGATCGTACTGTAGCCATATCGTCTGCGAGACCGTTGGAATCAGGTGAATTGTCGCCGGGCCCGGAGCAGATCATGCAGGTCCGGCCCTTGGGCTGCGATATCGTGTGTGACCCGGCGCTGCCGCTGTTATCTATTGTATATAATAGTATCAGCCGGAGGCGGAGTCAAATCAGTGTTGGCCAATGGTGTTTTGAAGCATGGGGCAGCCGGCGGCAACGGACCCTGTAAACGGAAATGCAATGGCCGCAGCGGTCAGTCATATATAATGGTGGTATACCTTGCCAGCAGTTCTTCGGTGGTCTCGTCAAGCCGGTGGGCGATTTCATGGATCCGGAATTCCCGTTTACACCCCTCGCATCGCATCCGCACCTGCCGACATCGGCGGACAACCTTGAGCTTCTTTCCACACTCTTCGCATTTCATGGCGCAGCGGATCCCTTAGGCGAGCAGTTGCGCCCGGGTAAAGATTGCCTGTAAGGGATAACCGTGCTCGGCAAGAAGGTCGGCGCCACCCTCCTGGCGGTCGACAACAGTTGCCACCAGACCCACGGAAAAACCCTCCCCTTCCACCCGCTCGATGACCTTGAGAAGCGTGCCGCCGGTGGTCACCACGTCTTCCACCAGGGCAACACGGGCACCTGTGGGGATATTGTTTTTGCCTTCGATGAAGTTGCCGGTGCCGTGGCCCTTTGCCTCCTTGCGAACGATAAAGGCGGGGATCGGCCTGTTTTCGAGATAGCTGACCAGGGAAACGGCGGTAACCAGGGGATCCGCACCAAGGGTCATGCCGCCCACCGCAAGAATCGGCTCCGCCTCTTCTTCTATGAGCCGGAGGAGCAGGCGACCGCAGAGGTAGGCACCTTCCGCCGACAGGGTCGTCTGTTTGCCGTCCACATAAAAGTCGGAGGTCTTGCCGGAGGTGAGGGTAAAGGAGCCCCGGCGATATGATTTTTCCAGCAGCAGTTCTTTGAGTCGTGTTCGTTCGTCCATTACTTTCTCTGTTGCATATTGTGGTCAGGTTCGTCATCCCCTTTGCGCGTACGGTCCCGGGAGGGTCAACGGAATAAAAGAGGGTTTCCGGTTTGTCCGGGATCCAGGGATGATTCAATCATACTTTTCTGCCGGACACCAGCAATATATCAATTTAAAGAGAGGCGCCCGTCATCGGCAGGACCATTTTCAATTTCAGTTTCATATGGCGTTATGATAGGATAAAAAAGAACAGGAAACGAAAAATTCGAGTTATCAGCTGCTTACAGTAAGGTCCAGGGGCCTTCTTACCTTATACCGGAGGAGATTATTTCATGTGCGGAATTGTCGGCTATACAGGAAATCGTCGGGTGGTGCCTATTATTCTTGAGGGATTGAAACGGCTGGAGTACCGGGGATATGACTCGGCAGGAATCGTCTACCAGTTTGACGGCAAACTCGTCAAGCATCGTTGCGAGGGGAAGCTCAGCAATCTGGAGGAAATGGTGGATGCCGAAATCGGGGTCAACAGCAACTGCGGGATCGGACATACGCGCTGGGCAACGCACGGGGCCCCCACCGAGGCCAACGCCCATCCGCATTCCGACTGCAGCGGCGAACTGGTGGTGGTGCATAACGGTATCATTGAAAATTACGGTGCCCTCAAGGAAGAACTGCAGGGGAAAAATCATATTTTCAAGTCGGAAACCGATACCGAGGTGCTGGCCCATCTCATTGAGGAGTATCTGGAGGATGACCTGGTTGCAGCCGTGAAAAAAGCACTGAGCCGGGTGGAGGGCTCCTACGCCATCGGGGTTTTATGGGCAAAGGATCCCCGGACCCTCGTGGCTGCCCGTAATCAGAGTCCGCTGGTACTGGGTATCGGCAGCGACGCCTCTTTCATTGCCTCGGATATCCCTGCCCTGCTCTCCTACACCCGCGATGTCATCTTTCTCGACGACAGGGAAATGGCCGTGCTCCGTCCGGGCAGCCATCGGCTCATCTGTCTTGAGGATGATACGGAAATCGAGAAAAAGATCTGCACGATCAACTGGAACGCCGCCATGGCTGAAAAGGCGGGGTACAAGCACTTCATGCTCAAGGAGATCTTCGAACAGCCCCAGGCCGTCACCAATACCATCAGCGGCCGCATCATCCCGGACACCGGCGAGATCGAATTGCCGGAGATTAATCTCACCGGGAAACAGATCAACGAAATCGAGCGGATTGCCCTGGTTGCCTGCGGGACCTCCTGGCATGCCGCCCTGGTGGCCAAATACTGGTTGGAAAAATGGGTTGGTATTCCGGTGGAGGTGGATATAGCCTCGGAATTCCGGTACCGCAACCTCCTGCTCAACGATCGGGTACTCACCGTATCCATTTCCCAGTCAGGGGAGACCGCCGATACCCTGGCCGGCATCAGACGGGCCGCCAAGATGGGTTCACGGGTACTCACCATCTGTAACGTCGTGGGCTCCACCATGACCCGGGAGGCGGATGGAACCATCTATACCCACGCCGGTCCGGAGATCGGCGTTGCCTCCACCAAGGCCTTTATCAGTCAGCTCACCGCGCTTTTTTTGATGACCCTCTACCTGGGCAAGCAGCGCGGCACCCTTGACAACAAACAGCTGGGAACCATGGGCCAGGCCCTGATCGATATTGCCGGGGTGATAGAGACTCAGCTTCCCTTTCTGCAGGACAAGATCAGAAACCTCATTGAGGAGTATTACGACAGCCGGGATTTTCTCTTTGTCGGCCGTGGACTCAACTATCCCATCGCCCTGGAAGGCGCCTTGAAGTTGAAGGAAATTTCCTATATCCATGCCGAAGGCTATGCCGCCGGTGAACTGAAACATGGCCCCATCGCCCTCATCGACAAGGACATGCCCATCATGGCTCTGGTGCCCAAGGATTCCGTTTACCTGAAAACCGTTTCCAATGTCGAGGAAATCAGGGCCCGACAGGGTCGGCTGGTGCTGATCGGAACCGAGGGCGATGAACGCCTGGGCAACCTCTCAGACGATGTTCTGCTGCTGCCTGAGGTGTTTGAGGAACTCAACCCCATTCTCTATACGATCCCGGCCCAGCTCCTGGCCTACGAGATTGCCGTACGGCGGGGATGCGATGTGGATCAGCCGCGTAACCTTGCCAAAAGCGTCACCGTGGAATAGGGATTCGTCCGGTTTACATTGGAATCCCGGGACCTGGGTCTCGTTTCCGGGAGACGGCCGTAGGCTATCGAGGTGATCTCAGTCGGTATTGAAAATTTTGTTGCGGAGCCCCCTGCCGCGCTTAAAGGCGCCAAACTGGCCCTGCTGTGCAATCAGGCCTCCACCAACCGCCGTTTTCACCACAGCCGCGATCTCATCGAAGGGGTTTTCCCCGGCGGGCTCACCTGTCTTTTTTCACCCCAGCATGGTTTTTTCAGTGAAAAGCAGGATAACATGGTGGAATCGGATCACATGCGCGATCCGTTCAGCGGCCTGCCCATTTTTTCCCTCTATGCTGAAAAACGACGGCCTGACCCGGAGATGTTCGAGCTCTTCGACGTTCTCATCGTCGATCTTTCTGATGTGGGAACCCGGGTCTACACCTTCCTCTATACCCTTGCCTACTGTCTGGAAGCTGCAGCCGCTGCCGGGAAAAAAGTCATCGTCCTTGACCGGCCCAATCCCCTCGGTGGTCTGATAACGGAGGGCAATATCCTCCGCCCGTCCTGTTTTTCCTTTGTGGGGCTCTATCCTCTGCCCATGCGTCACGGGCTGACCATCGGCGAGCTCGCCCTGCTGCTGAAGAACCACTTCGGCATTGATGTGGATCTCGAAGTGGTTCCGCTCGTTGGCTGGAAACGCCGCATGCTCTTTGCCGATACCGGTTTTCCCTGGGTCTTTCCCTCCCCCAACATGGTCACGCCGGTAACAGCCCTTGTCTATCCCGGTCAGGTGATCTGGGAGGGGACCAATATTTCCGAAGGCAGGGGAACGACCATGCCCTTCGAACTCTTCGGCGCGCCGTTTCTCCATTGTCGGCAATTGCGTGAAGCCGTGGACATGACAAACCTTCCCGGCTGCGCCCTGCGTCCCCTTGTCTTTGAACCCACGGCCGGCAAATGGGCGGGACGACTCTGCAACGGATTTCAGCTGCACGTGGAAGAGCCGCTCCACTTTATGCCGTATCGTACCACCCTGACTCTGCTGCAGGCAGTCCTCTCTCTCTATCCCGATGATTTCGCCTACAAATCGCCACCCTATGAATATGAATATGAGCGCCTGCCGCTGGATCTGATCATTGGTGATGGGGACCTGCGCCGCCGGCTTGCAGCCGGTGAGCCGATTATGGAGTTGGAACGCTCCTGGCAGCAGGGCCTTGAGGAGTTTACCGAGATGCGCCGCTCTGTTTTTCTTTACGACTGATGCCGGATGGGCTAAAGTAAACGGATTTCCAAAAAAAGTACATGGTTTCGGGGCCGCGGTCCACCCTCGCCGGAAACTTTGTCCGTCACCAAAGAAGAGAAATATGAAAGCTGTATCCCTGCAGGAGCTCGCCCGCCTGGTCAACGGCGAGGTCATCGGCGATGACGGTCGCATCATCTCCGGATTAAACGGTATGGATCTGGCCGGTGAAGAAGAGATCACCTTTGTCACCGACAAAAAATCCGCACTGCGCATGGCCGGGTGCCGGGCCGGAGCCTTTATCGTTCCCGCCGGCTTTGAGAGTGATGACAGGCCCTGTATCAGGGTGGGGGATCCCTACCTGGCCTCGGCGATCATCCATCTTTTTTTTCTGGAAAAACCCTTTGAGGCTGCGGGAATACATCCTGCGGCTCATATCGGCCGGGAGTGCAGGATTGCCGATGAGGTTACCATCGGCCCGCTGGTGGCCGTGGGTGATAGGGTGGTGATCGGCAAGCGCGTAACCCTGAAACCCGGCGTGGTCATCGGCGATGATGTGGTCATCGGCGATGATTGTTTTCTCCATGCCAATGTGACGCTGGCCGATGGCTGCCTGCTGGGCAGGCGGGTAATCGTGCACAGCGGAACCGTTATCGGCAGTGACGGCTACGGCTATGCCGCCGATGGCGAGGGTAACCACATTAAACGCCCCCAGGTGGGGATTGTCCGCATCGACGATGATGTGGAGATCGGCGCCAATGTTTGCATTGACCGGGCTGCCTTTGGCGAAACCCGGATCAAGAGGGGCGTCAAGATAGATAATCTTGTCCAGATAGCTCACAATGTGGTGGTGGGGGAGAATTCACTGCTGGTGGCAATGGCCGGAATCGCCGGCAGCACGACGCTGGGTAGAAATGTTGTCCTCGGGGCCCAGACCGGGGTCACCGGTCATCTGCATCTGGGTGACGGCTCCATGGCCGCCGGCAAAAGCGGCGTGCACACCAATCTCAAGAAAGGAGCCGTGGTCGGTGGCATTCCGGCCGTGGACATCAAGGTATGGGGGCGGGCCTCGGCGGTCTTTTCACGGTTGCCGCAGATGCTGAAGGATTTGCGGCAACTGAAGAAAAAAGTGGAGATGCTGGCCGGTCGTCTCGGGGAGAAAGAGAGTTAACGGCGTTTTGTTCGCAGTGGGCGCCGGCCGGGCAACTATTTATGAAGTGGAGGTGTTGATACCATGAGCGGTGACATGGAAACAAAGGAGTCCCTCATTTTCATCAAAGAGGTTTTACGGCTGCTGCCGCATCGTTATCCGTTTATTCTCATTGATCGCATTCTGGACTTTGTTCCGGGCAGAAATATCAGGGCGCTGAAAAACGTCACCATCAACGAGCCCTTTTTCCAGGGGCACTTTCCCGGTGAGCCGGTGATGCCCGGCGTTCTGATTCTCGAGGGCATGGCCCAGGCCGGTATCGTTCTGGCCTGTAAAAGCAGACCGGATCTGGCCGAGGGAAAACTCGCCTATTTCGCCGGTATCGACAAGGCCAGGTTCAGGCGCATGGTGGTGCCCGGCGATCAGCTTATCTTTGAGCTGGAATTACTGAAACAAAAGAGCAAACTCATTAAAATGGCGGCCAGAGCCCATGTGGGCAAGACGCTGGCGGCCGAGGCGGAGCTGCTGGCCACCTTCGGCTGAGCACCTTGGCCGGAGCCTTGGTCGCGGCTGCCGGCAAACGATGAAGTTTCTTCCTCCGGGTGGAATTTCATCCAAACCTGCGCGGTGCCGCTACCCGGCTGCCCGCCGCCATCTTCAAGGAAATGTAACCATGACAATTCACGCAACCGCTGTTGTCGATCCCGGGGCTGATATTCATGAATCGGTGGAAATCGGTCCGTATGCGGTTATTGAGGCAAACGTCACCCTGGGCGCCGATAGTCGTGTTGCTCCCCATACCTGTATTTCCGGGCCGACAACAATCGGATGCGGTAATGATATCGGCTCATTCTGCACCATCGGTTCACCTCCCCAGGACATTCACTACCGGGGGGAACCCACCGAACTGATTATCGGCGATAACAATACCATTCGCGAGTATGTCTCCATCAACCGCGGCACGGCCAACGGCAATTATCGGACGGTTATCGGCAACAACAACCTGCTCATGGCCTATGCCCATATTGCCCATGACTGCGTCCTGGAAGACAATGTCATCCTCGCCAATGCGGCAACCCTGGCCGGACATGTGCAGGTGGGCAGGCATGCCACCCTGGGGGGGCTGGTGGCGGTTCACCAGTTCTGCCGGGTCGGCCGCCATTCCTATGTTGGCGGATTATCGGGAATCAATCTGGATATTCCCCCTTACGTTATTCTCACCGGCACCCGTAACCGGATGCGGATCGCCGGCATCAACAAGATCGGCCTGCGCCGCACCGGCGTTGACCGTGAAACCCTCGCCAAGTTGGATCGGGCCTTCAAGATCATCTTTAGATCGCCGAACCTGTTGCTCAAGGATGCCCTGGCCAAAACCATGCGGGAGATTCCAGATTGTCCGGAGGTTGCGTACCTGGTGGAGTTTTTCCGCAAGAGCAAACGGGGCGTGGTCAAACGTACGGCGGAGGAATAGCTGGATTCATGGCACCCAGGCCTGTTGGTATCGTTGCCGGCGGCGGTCAGTTTCCGATCCTCTTTGCCGGGGCCGCCCGGAAACAGGGACGGCGGGTGGTGGCCATCGCCACCAGGGGCGAGACCGCTCCGGAACTGGCGCATCATGTTGATGTGCTGTACTGGGTGAGACTTGGCCAGCTTGGGAAAATTATCAAATATTTTCGCCGGGAAAAGGTGCGGGAAACGGTTTTTCTGGGCACCATCACCAAGACCCGGATTTTTCGCGATGTGCTGCCCGATTTCAAGGGACTGAGCCTGTGGAACAAGATCGACATTCACCAGGATGATGCCATTTTGCGGGCCGTGGCCGGGGTTCTGGAGCAGGAGGGTATCCACGTACTTGAATCAACGGAATTTCTTCGACACCTGCTCTTCCCCGAAGGAGTGCTTACCAGAAAACATCCCTCCCCGTCCCAATGGGACGACATTCGTTTCGGCTGGAAAATCGCCAAGGAAATCGGCAGGCTGGATATAGGTCAATGCGTAGTGGTGCGTGATCGCAGCGTTCTGGCGGTTGAGGCGATAGAGGGCACTGATGCCGCTATCCGCCGGGGGGGGCAACTGGCAGGCGGCGGCGCCGTGGTGGTCAAGGTCAGAAAACCCCAGCAGGATTTCCGTTTCGATCTGCCGGCCACCGGGGAGGGCACCATATCCACCCTGGCTGAATCCGGCGGCGTACTCCTGGCTGTGGAGGCCGGTCAGTCGCTCGTCTTTGACAGACATGCCATGGTCCAGGCCGCCGACGAGGCAGGAATCGTTGTCGTCGGCCTGCGGCAGGACGGCAACGGAGAAGTGCAAATACCCGCCGCCTCCCGGTAACGGTCGACCATCCCCGCCCGTCTTCAGATGGTGCCGGTCAGATACAGCTGCCAGAGGGCAAGGATACGCTCCCGGAAGAAGAGAAACAGCAGGGCGGCGAGGGAGAGGAAGGGGCCGTAGGGTATTTTTGTTTTTCCGCCTTTCTTCTGTCTGATCATCGCCCCGATTCCGACGATACTCCCGATCACCGAGCTGGCGAAGAGGACAAAGAGCAGGCTCTGCCAGCCGAGAAAGGCGCCGATCATCGCCAGCAGTTTGATATCCCCTCCGCCCATTCCCTCCCGCCTGGTCAGCAAGAAATATCCCAGGGCTATGCCGTAGAGTATGCCTCCTCCCAGAAGGATTCCGAGGCCCGATTGCTGCCAGGTGGGGATTGCGGTGATAAACGAGCCGAGAAAACCCAACACGATTCCCGGCAGGCTGATGAGATCGGGGATGATCTGGTGATGGATGTCGATGAAGATGATGACCAGGAGGGCTGCGGTGAAGATGAAATAGTAACAGAATTCAGGAGATGGGCCGAATTTGTTCAGCAGGGCCAGGCTCAGCAGGCCCATACAGAGTTCAACGATGGGATACTGGATGGAGATGGAATTGCCGCAGGAACGACAACGGCCACGCAACCAGACGAGATAGCTAAGCAGGGGAATATTGTCATACCAGCGGATCGGCTGCCGGCAGGCAGGACAGTTTGAGGGCGGAAAAATGATGGACTCGTTGTCGTTGGGCAGCCGCAGGATGACCACGTTCAAAAAGCTGCCGATGCAAGCCCCTAGGGAGAATGCGAGAACATAGAGGAGAATTGGCGCCGGCCCTGAAAGGAGCATTTAATTGTTTACAGGTTGACTTTGATGCTTTAAAATTCGTCTTCATCTATTGTATAGGCTTCCATGAACGACTTCCAGAAAAAAGCGGAAATCATCCGCGTCGAAACCCTTACCCCCGAGGTCTTTCGGTTCACGGTACATTCACCGGCGATTGCCGCCGCCGCCAGACCGGGACAGTTTGTCATGGTCCGGGTGGAACAGGGCAACGACCCGCTGCTGCCGCGGCCGTTTTCCGTTCACAACACGGAATCCGCCACCACTTTTCAACTGTTGTTCAAAATTGTGGGGCGGGGAACATCCATCCTGGCCGACCTTGAAGTCGGTGACCGGATACGGGTGTTCGGTCCCCTGGGAAGGGGGTTTACGGTTTCCGATGACGGACCTGTCTGTTTCGTGGCCGGCGGTATGGGGGGAGCGCCCCTTTTTTTTCTGGCCAAATATCTGCGACTTAACGGACGCCGTCCCGATCGGGATATTGTCCTGCTGGGAGCTCGCGATCAGAGTGAAGTGAAACCGATTGCCGATGATTTTATCCGGCTCGGCTACAGGGTAGAAACGGCAACCGACGACGGCAGCATGGGACACCACGGACTGGTCACCGATCTTTTCGATGGGATTGGGCCCGGTATCGTCCGTGTCTACTCCTGTGGTCCCTATCCGATGATGGGAGTTGTTGCCGAGAAGTGCCGCCAAAAAAATATCACCTGCGAAGTTTCGGTCGAGACGATCATGGCCTGTGGTGTCGGGGCCTGTCTCGGCTGCACCATCCTCAAATCCGACGGTTCATATGCGCAAGTATGCAAGGACGGCCCTGTCTTTACGACGGATAAACTTGCCTGGACCGTATAATGCGTTGTCTGCGGGTTCACCGGAAGCGGATTCATCAGACATAAAATTAGTGCTGTATAATGAATTTACAGGTAAAGATCGGTGAGTTGCGATTCGCCAATCCGGTACTGACCGCTTCCGGGACCTTTGGATACGCCACGGAGTTTGCCCAGTATGTCGATCTCAAGCGATTGGGAGGCGTTATTGTCAAGGGCATTTCCCTGGAACCCCGAGCCGGAAATCCGCCCCCAAGGATCGCCGAAACCCCCAGCGGCATGCTGAATTCAATCGGCCTGCAGAACGTCGGTGTTGAACGGTTTTTGAAGGGCAAGCTCCCCTTTCTGCGGGAGCTCGATACCCGGGTCATTGTCAATATCCTGGGTGACAGCGTGGAGGAATATGCGGAACTGGCCGAGCGGTTGAGCGGACATCGGGGTATCGACGCGCTGGAGGTGAATATCTCCTGCCCCAATGTGAAAAACGGCGGTGTGGCCTTCGGTATCATCCCCGAATCGGCCGCTGCGGTAACCGCTGCGGTGACCAACAGTACGGATCTGCCGGTGATCGTCAAGCTCACCCCCAATGTCACCGATGTCACCGAAATTGCCCGTGCAGTTGAAGAGGCGGGAGCGGATGCCGTCTCCCTCATCAATACACTGTTGGGTATGGGAATTGATATTGCCACGCGGAAACCGCGGCTGGCCAATGTGGTGGGAGGGCTTTCCGGTCCGGCGATCAAGCCGGTGGCCCTGCGTATGGTCTGGCAGGTGGCCGCCGCCATATCCATCCCGGTTATCGGTATCGGTGGGATCTCCACAGCCGAAGACGCCATCGAGTTTTTGCTTGCCGGGGCAAGGGCCATCCAGGTGGGAACGGCCAACTTCACCAATCCGGCCGCCTCGGAAGATATCATAGATGGTATCATCGACTACCTGGAGGAGGAGAAGGAAGATTCCGTTGAGAATATCATCGGTGGACTGCAAATGTGAACATCCCCGCTTCCGGTGGAAAAACCATCCACTTCTTCAGATTGATCACCCTGGCAAAGAGGCTTTTCCGGCTCTTCCGGGATCCCCGGACCCCGAAGACGGCCAAGGCCCTTCTCATTGGTGCGGCGTTCTATGTCCTTGTCCCCGTCGATTTCCTTCCCGAGTGGATACCGGTGCTGGGCGTGATGGATGATCTTGGGGTGGCTGTCCTGGTAACGACTCTGGCCCTGCGTCTGGTTCCGGATGATGTGAAACGTCGGCATGGTTTACTGAAATGATCGATCAGGAGATGACGGGAAAGAAACGGCCGGATCAGGGAAAAATCTGTGTTTCCGTTGCTGCCCCTGATGTGGACGGGGTGCTGCGGGCGGTCAGGCCTGTACTTGGCGAGGTGGATATCGTCGAGATCCGCCTTGATGCCATGCAGGATCCCCAGGTCGCTCCGCTCCTGTCGCGTTTGTCCGCTCCGTTGCTGTTCACCCATCGCCCCGACTGGGAAGGGGGCGCTTTCAGGGGACCGGAGGCAAAGCGCATGGAGGTGCTGCTTGAGGCCATTCGGCTGCAGGTGGCCTACGTCGATATCGAACTCGACGCCAATGCGGCGCTGAGGGACCGGCTGCTGGAAGAGATGGAGAATTCCACCACCCGGATGATCATCTCCTACCATGATTTTCAGCAGACTCCCTCTGCCGCCAGGCTTTCCGAGATCCTCAACTGGCAGTGGGAAAGCGGCGCCCACATCGGTAAGATCGTCACCATGGCCCATGATCATCTCGATGTTCTGCGGGTTCTTAACCTGCAATGCGAGGCCGCTGAGCTCGGTTTTCCCCTCAGCGCCTTCTGCATGGGTGAAATCGGCAGGATCAGCCGGGTGATAACGCTGCTGCTGGGAGGATATATGACCTATGCGGCTTTAGACCGGGAACAGGCAACCGCCCCCGGACAGCTGACCGTTGCCGAAATCAGGGATCTCCTGCCCAGGCTGTCCTGAACCCAGGCCCCGGCGCTTAAGCGGAGAAACATCCATATGACGAATACCGGGACGCGGAGCAGGGATGATTAACGGTAAAACCGAGCTTTACGGCATAGTCGGCCATCCGGTGGCCCATTCCCTCAGTCCGGCGATCCACAATGCCGGGTTCAGATCTCTGGGACTCAACAAGGTGTACGTTCCCCTGCCGGTAACCGACCTTAAGGCGGCCATCATCGGTCTGCGGGCCCTTGGTTTTCGGGGTGTCAGTGTGACGATTCCGCATAAGCGGAAGGTGCTGGACCTCATCGACAGTGTTGAGCCGCCGGCTGCAAAGATCGGCGCCGTCAATACCCTGGTGATGGATAAAAAGGGTGGCATCCACGGCCTGAATACGGACTGGCTGGGAGCCAACCGCGCCCTGGAGGAAGAAATCAGGCTGGCAGGCAGCCGGATTCTGGTCATCGGTGCCGGCGGAGCGGCGCGGGCCATTGGGTTTGGTCTCCGCGAGGCCGGGGCCGAGGTGATTCTGGTCAACCGTACCAAAGATAGGGCCGCCGCCCTTGCCCGCAGCCTGCATTGCGACTACACCACTCCGGAGAAAATCGGCGACGTTGCCGCCGATGCCCTGGTGAACGCCACCTCCGTCGGCATGGAGCCCGGCGACGACAAGACCCCGGTGCCCCCTTTAGCGGTCGGCAATTTTCCGGTGGTGATGGATATCGTTTATGCGCCCCGGCAGACCCGATTACTCAGGGAGGCCGCCGCTGCCGGTTGCCGCACCATCGATGGTCTGCAGATGCTGCTTTATCAGGGGGTGGCGCAGTTTGAGCTCTGGACCGGCAAAGAGGCTCCGGTTCAGGAGATGCGCCGGGCCCTGGTCGGGGCCCTGCCGGCGTGAAGCTTGGTTCCAGGATGGATTCTCCCATGAAAAGCGAAGAAATGCGTACTGTACGACCCGTTGCTGCTGTGGATGCGCGGATCCAGGTTCCCGGATCAAAGAGCATTACCCAGCGTGCCCTCATTGCCGCCGCTCTGGCGGATGGTGTCTCCCGCCTGCAAGGACCCCTGGCCAGTGATGACACCCGCTACACAATTGGTGCGCTTGCGGCCATGGGCATGGATGTGGATCAGAATAAAGGGGTATGGGAAGTGCGGGGCAAGGGCGGCTGCGTGAAGGCGCCCGGGGAACCGCTCTATCTCGGCAATAACGGCACGGCCACCCGTTTCCTCACCTCGGTTGCCGCGCTCGCCTCCGGGGGAGTTGCCATAACCGGTGATCGTCGCATGGAGCAGCGCCCCATCGAGCCCCTGCTCGTTGCCCTGCGGGGCTGGGATGTCAGGGTGAAAAGCCGCAACAATACCGGCTGCCCCCCCCTTGATATCGAAGCGGCTGGTCTTGCCGGCGGCAGAACGGTTTTGCCGGAGGGAAAGTCCAGCCAGTATCTCTCCTCCTTGCTCCTGGTAGCGCCTTATGCCCGTCAACCGGCGGAACTTGTCGTTGAGGGGCGGGTGTTTTCCAGACCTTATGTGGAGATGACCCTGGCGGTGATGGCCGATTTCGGGATCCGGGTGGAAGCCTCGCCGCAGCTCGATTTTTTCCGGATCCCCCGGGGACGCTACCGCGCATCCACCTACCGGATAGAAGGAGATGCCTCCAGTGCTTCCTATTTCTGGGCGGCCGCCGCTGTTACCGGCGGCCGGGTGACGGTGACCAATGTTCCGGTTCCCTCCCTGCAAGGTGATGCGCTCTTGGTGCCTTTGCTGGCCAGAATGGGCTGCCGGGTGGTGCAAAGCGGCGGCGGCATTACCGTCCGGGGACCGGAGAAACTGACCGCCGTTACCGCGGATATGGGCAATATGCCCGATGTCGCCCCCACCCTGGCGGTGGTTGCCGCCTTTGCCGAGGGCACCTCGGTCATCGAAAATATCGCCCATCTCCGTATCAAGGAGTGTGACCGGCTGGCGGCCGTGGTATCCGAACTGCGGAAGCTGGGGGCCCATGTTGAAGAGGAGGAGGATCGCATGATCATCCATGGTCGGGCAGGTGGAACGGGCCTGCATGGCGCCCGTATCCATACCTATGATGATCACCGCATTGCCATGAGCTTTGCGGTGGCCGGCCTGCGGGTGGGTGGTGTGGAGATCGGCGATCCCGGATGTGTTGCCAAATCCTTTCCCGATTTCTGGCAGCGTTTTGATCAACTTGCCGACGGATAACGGTGAACAGGGACGGAACAGAGAGCGAAAAGATCATCCTTGCCGGTGATATCGGGGCGACCAAGACCAATCTGGCCGTCTATCCGATGGCCGGACAGCGCCTTTCCGCGCTTCTTGAGAAAAAATACCGCAACGCCGAGTTTGCTTCCCTTGGGGAAATAGTGGCCGATTTTCTGGCGCGCCTTGCTGAAACACCGGCAAGCTGTTGTTTCGGCATTGCCGGCCCGGTAACCGACGGCCGGGTGGCAATGACCAATCGGGACTGGGTTGTCGATGTCCGTCAGCTGAAGGCGGAATTCGGTTTTTCCCGGGTGGAGCTGATCAACGACCTGGCGGCCACGGCCCTGGGAACCACGGTTCTTGAGGAAGACGAGCTGTTGACGATCAATACCGGCCGTTCGCAGCCGGGGGGGAATATCGGCGTCATCGCTCCCGGCACCGGTCTGGGAGAGGCCTTTCTGACCAGCAGGAACGATGGCATCCGGGCCCATGCTTCCGAGGGTGGACATGCCTCGTTTGCCCCCCGCAACGAGCAGCAGGTGGCGCTCTGGCGGTATATGCGTCAGCAGTATGAACACGTCAGTTGCGAACTGGTCTGTTCGGGCCGGGCCCTGCCGGAGCTCTACGGTTTTCTCAGGGCGGGCGGAGCCTATGACGCCGAAAGGCTCGACAATGAGTTGGCACAGGCTGATTCGGCGGTTCCGCACATCATCAGCGCCGCCTTGAAATATGGAGAGTCACGCTCTCCGCATTATGAACTTGCCGGGGCCGTGGTGGAGCTTTTTCTCGATATTCTGGCCGCCGAGGCAGCCAATCTCGCCCTCAAGATCCTGGCCGTGGGCGGCATTTTCATCGGCGGCGGCATCATGCCGCGGATAGTGCCGCTGTTTGATGGGGCCCGGTTCATGGACATCTTCTGCCGCGGTGTCTATGCGGATCTGCTGTCGGCAATCCCCCTCCATATCATTGTCAATCCTAAAACCGCTCTTCTGGGGGCGGCGGTCAGGGCGGGATGGATTGATCAATCCGCTATCTCTGCCTGATTGGTCCACCGGCTGCACAATTCATAACTGCGGAAGAGAAGAGTAAAGCTGTGTCGAGGAAGCCAACATGTCGCATGGAGCTGATACCGTAAAAAGTATTCTTTTCGCCCTGGGAGCCAATGTCGCCATTGCCCTGGCCAAGCTGGCGGCCGCACTTTTCACCGGCTCCGGGTCAATGACCGCCGAGGCCATCCACTCCTTTGCCGACAGCGGCAACCAACTGCTGCTGCTGCTTGGACTCAAACACGCCAAGGGACCGCCGTCTCCTGATTTTCCGTTGGGCACGGGCAAGGCGATCTACTTCTGGTCCTTTATCGTGGCGCTCATCCTCTTCAGCATGGGCGGGCTTTTTTCCATCTACGAGGGGTTTCACAAGATCAGCCATCCCCATGAACTCAGCTATCCCCTTGTGGCCGTTGCGGTGCTCGTTTTTTCCATTGGCGCCGAAGGCGTTTCCCTTTGGGGATGCCTGCGGGAAATCAACAAGGTCAGGCGGGGCAGGGGGCTTGTTCGCTGGTTCCGGGAGACCAGGCAGAGTGAGCTGCTGGTGGTTTTCGGTGAAGACATGGCTGCGATTCTCGGCCTCTGCTTTGCCCTGTCGGCGGTGATCGTCAGTATGATTACCGGCAATCCCTTTTATGATGCCCTTGGCAGTATCGTCATCGGGGTGCTGCTGGTGTTGATCGCCGTGATGGTGGGGGTCGAGGTGAAGTCCCTGCTCATCGGCCAGGGGGTGGCTCCGGATACAAGAAAGCGGATGCTCGATTTTCTGGAGCATCGTTCCGAGATCCACCATGTTTACAACCTGCTGACCCTGCAGCTCGGTGCCGATGTCATGGTGGCGGTCAAGGCGGCCATGGCCCCCGCCGGCTCGGAACAGGCCATGATTCTGGCAATTAACGAGTGCGAAAGGGCTTTCCGGAAGGAGTTTCCCCAGGTGCTCTGGCTTTTTTTTGAACCCGATCTTGAGGATTGAACCCTTTTCCATCCCCTTCCTTTTAGCTATCCCCATTTCCGGGGCACCACCTTGGTGCCGCTTTTTTTTCTCCCATCGCTCATGTTTTCCCGCTTTTGAGCCGAATCCCTTGTAGTTGCGTCTCTCTTTTTCCGGCGTTGCCGGTTTTTCGTTATTTTCATGTTTGGCGGAAAAACAGAGGGGGCCTCTCCTGTTATCCGGAAATATGATGCGACCTTGTCGTCGCACATGGAAATTGATGTCATTTTCTGTTGAAAAAACAGAGTGTTACATCATGTTTTCGGTGCAGGCATATCCTTTGCAGTAAGCACGGACAGGAAAGCAATGCATGCTGCTTGGGCTTACAGGCTTTTCACGGGGATGAATCCGCGTTTTTCCGTGAGGAGTCCCGGAAGAGAATATATCTGTTGATAGAGAGGAGGCTAACATGGGAAACAGTTCACGAATCAGAGACTTACTTGGATCAATCGGTCTCATCATCATTTTATTGATTGTGGCGTTGTTGATCAGTGGAGCAGGATATTTTTTCATCAAACAGCAGGCCATCGTCGACGCCAAGAGTAAGGCAGCCGCCCTGTTGCAGTACACCGAGGCCTCACGCCATTTTTTCTTAAAACATCAGAAACCTGCGGTTATTGAGCTCATGGAGTGCAAAAACCGCTTTTTCCCCGAGCTCATGCTCGGTTTCATGATTGATCGGGAAACCTGGAAGCTGGTCACCGAAGAGGAGCCCGGTTACCGCTATCATCAGGCCACTTTGAATCCCCTCAACGAAGAGGATCGGGCCGACACCGATGAGCTGCAGATCATCAGTGAATTCCGATCCGATGCCGAATTGAAAAAACTCGATGGCATTATAACCAAGAACGAGGAAGAATTTGTCTATGTTGCCTCGCCGGTCAAAGTCGAGCGCAAGTCCTGCCTGCAGTGTCACGGCAATCCGGACGATGCCCCGCGTTTCCAGGTCGAGGTGTATGGACAGGATCAGGGTTATGGCTGGAATCTGGATGAAACCGTATCGGCGTCGGTGGTTTATGTGTCCCTGGAAGAGGCGCTGCAGCGTGCCAGGCGCAGAGGTATCTGGATTTTCTTCATCACCTTCGGCGGCTTTATCCTCACCCTGCCCTTCATGGGACTTTTCATCACCCATATCCTCAGCGAACCTGAAGATGTCGATTACCAGGTACTGTAGGATGAGACCACTGGGAAAAACGGAATCAATATCAACAAGGGAGAAACTCTCATGAGACGATCAATGCGAAAGACAACAGCATGCCTCATCCTGCTGGGATTTTTCGGGCTTGGCACGCCGCTGGTGCATGCCGCCCGGGACTGCCAGACGGTGAGAAATGATCTCGGCAAGCTCAAAGGCCTGATCGAGAGAAAGAACTATCTCGATGTGGCTGTCAGTATCTGTCCAGACGATCCGGTTATCGCCTATTACTACGCCTATAACTTCGACCGGCGTCAGCAGTTCGACAAGGCCCTGGAACTGTATAAGAAGGCAGCGGAGTTGAACCAGCACTATGCCAAACCTTACTTTGGTATGGGTGATGTCTACCTCATCAAGGGACAACTCGACGAGGCGATCAAGGCATATGAAAAGGGTTTGGTGATTGATCCCAAGAACAGCTGGGCCAAGAAACAGCTGGAGGAAATCCGTCGGCTGGCCGGCTCCAGCAAAGCCCCTGAGAGGCCGGAGACGGTGGCCGAGGTCGCGGAGAAGGAGGTGAAGACCGAATCCGAGGTTCCCGCAATCCTGCCGGAGCAGGAAATCCCATCAATTACCCGTATCGATCTTTCCGATCTTGCGGAAATAGCCGAGGACGGCAGCGCGCAACCGCAGGAGAGCGGAGAGTTGGATGAGGAGGAAAAGACAGCGGCGATTCTGGCCAAGTCCGAATTTGTCTCGGAGAAAGACAGGAAGAGTACCGGCCCGGTGATCTGCAAAACCGACCTCTCCAAGCTTCCCGAAGGCAAGGAGAAAAAGGCGGAGACGATCACCACCCCGGCGGAGAGCGGCAGCGATGAACCGGTGATTCCCGATAACAGGCTGAAGACCCATTTCATGGTTCATTTTGCCGCCGATTCCTCCATGCTCACCGATGAGGCCAAGCAGATTCTTGATAGCGAGGTGTGCAAGGTCATGCAGCATCCGGCGATGAAAAACGCGATTTTCAAGATTTCCGGATATGCGGATTCCGCCGGCAGTTTTGACCTCAACATGAGCGTTTCCCGGTTCCGGGCCTATGTGGTAAAGAATTACCTTATGACCCACTGCAACATTCCCGAGGAAAGGCTCTATCTGCTCTATTTCGGCGAGACCAACCTGCTGGTGCCGGATACCACGCCGGAGAACCGGTATATGAATCGTCGCGTGGAAATAGATCTGCTCAAGGAATAAAAAACATCTCCAGGGCAGGGAGCGGCACTCGCGGAAGAAGAAGACCTGAAATTCGCCGTTCCCCGCCCACCTCCTCTTCTTTACTGTTCCACTTAAGGAGTTGCATCGGGCAGTATCCTGATGGCACCCTTGTCGGCCGAGGCGGCAAAGTGGGCGTAGGCCCGCAGAGTCGCAGGTATCTCCCTTGCGCGGTCCGGAGTGAAAGCCTCCGGGCCGCGTTTTTCTTCCAGGCGTCGCCGTTTTTCTAGTTCACCTCCGCTCAATCTGACCTCAATGGATCTGGCCGGGATGTCGATATCGATGCGATCTCCGTCCCGCAGCAGGGCAATGGCGCCGCCACCGGCCGCTTCCGGAGAGACATGACCGATGGACAATCCGGAGGTGCCGCCGGAAAAGCGCCCATCGGTGATCAGGGCGCACTCCTTTCCCAGATGCCGGGATTTAAGGTAGGAAGTGGGGTAGAGCATTTCCTGCATTCCGGGTCCGCCCTTGGGTCCTTCATAGAGAATGCAGACCACGTCTCCGGCCTTGACCGTGCCATCGAGAATTCCCGTACAGGCGTCTTCCTGGGAGTGAAAGACCCGGGCCCGGCCGGAAAAGCGGAAGATGTCGGCATCCACCCCGGCGGTTTTGACGATACAGCCGTTTTCCGCGATGTTGCCGTACAGGACGGCCAGGCCGCCGTCGCGATTATAACAGTGGTCGATATCCCGGATGCAGCCCCGGGCACGATCCAGATCCGGTTCCTCATACATGGTTGTCCGCGTACCCAGCTCCAGGTTCCTGCCGTTACGGCTCGGAGCGCTTAAAAAGAGGTCGCGAGCCGCCTTGGTTGCCGTATCCCGAGCAATGTCGAATTGGTCCAGGGCCTGGGACAGGGTCAAACCGTCCACCCGGGCAACCGAGGTGTCGATCAGGCCGCCACGATCCAGTTCGCCGAGAATACCGAGGATGCCGCCGGCGCGGTTGACATCCTCCACATGGTAATCGGAGCTGGGCGCCACCTTGCAGAGGTTGGGAATTTTTCTGGAAAGGCGATCGATGTCATCCATGGTGAAATCGACACCGGCCTCATTGGCAACGGCCAGCAGGTGCAGGACGGTGTTGGTGGAGCCGCCCATGGCGATATCCAGGGCCATGGCGTTTTCAAAGGCCGCTTTGGTGGCAATACCCCGGGGCAGCACCGTTTCATCTTCTTTCTCATACCAGGCCGTGGTCATCTCGACTATTCTGGAGGCTGCCTGTTCAAAGAGCAGAAGTCTGTTGGCGTGGGTGGCCACCACCGTCCCGTTGCCGGGCAGGGCCAATCCCAGGGCCTCGTTCAGGCAGTTCATGGAGTTGGCGGTGAACATTCCCGAACAGGAGCCACAGGTGGGACAGGCGCAGCGTTCGATGGCATCGATCTCCTCGTCGCTTACGTTTTCATCCCCGGCAAGGACCATGGCATCGACGAGATCATAGGTCTTGCCGCCGGTTATTCCCGCCTCCATGGGGCCTCCTGAAACAAAGACGGAGGGGATGTTGAGCCGCATGGCCGCCATCAGCATGCCCGGAGTGATTTTATCACAGTTGGAGATACAGACCATGGCATCCACCTTGTGGGCGTTGCACATGTATTCGACGCTGTCGGCGATCAACTCCCGGGACGGCAGGGAGTAGAGCATGCCGTCATGGCCCATGGCAATGCCGTCATCAATGGCGATGGTGTTGAATTCGGCGGCAAAACAGCCGTGGGCCTCAATGAGTTTTTTAACCCGTTGGCCGATATCGTGCAGATGGACATGGCCGGGAACGAACTGGGTAAACGAGTTGACAACGGCGATGACCGGACGGCCGATCATCTCTTCCCGCATTCCGTTGGCCCGCCAGAGCGCCCGGGCGCCGGCCATGCGTCTGCCTTGGGTGGTTGTCGCGCTGCGTAATGCTATGGTCATGGTACCTCCTTGACTTTGAGATTCGACAGGGTTGCTCTCACGGAAAGTGATTGCGTCAATATCCTGGAATCAATATATTTTTCTTCTTGAGTACCGGTTTGATCGTTTGACAAACCGGCGTGAGTGATGACATACTACATATTATGAAAAAATCGATTTTTTTCTTGTACTTTTTCCAGTAAGCGGGAAAAAAGGAAAAGACATTCCCAAGACAGACAGGTGCGAATATGCGACAACAGGAAGTGGATTACTGGATTACTGCAATGCTGAGATCCCGCCGCCGGGTGTCCGATCTCAATATTACCGCGGGCAAACCTTTACAGGTTGAAAGCGACGGCGTGCTGGTTCCGGTGGAGGTGGAGCCGCCGGTTACCGAGCTCACACCGTTTCAGACCGAAGTGTTCGCCCTGAACCTCATCGGTTCCAACCCCCGCCTGCTCCGCGATCTGGCTGTCAAGGGATCCTGTGACCTCTCCTACACCCTGGGCGACGAGGCCCGTTTTCGGGTGAATATCTTTCAGCAGAAAGGCCACTATTCCACGGTGCTCAGGAAACTCGAGACCGAAATTCCCACCATTTCCGATTACGGCTTTCCCGCGGCCTTTAGCAGAATGGCCGATGAGGCAAACGGCCTCATCCTTTTCACCGGGGCCACCGGGTCGGGAAAGACCACCAGCATGGCGGCCATCCTCAACGAAATCAACAGGGAAAAATCCGTCCATATCGTCACCCTGGAAGATCCCATCGAGTATATTCATCCGCACAAAAAGGCCACCTTTAACCAGAGGGAACTGGGTAACGACTTTGCTGAATTTGCTAGCGGGTTGCGGGCCGCCCTGCGCCAGGCACCCAAGGTCATCCTGGTGGGCGAGATCCGCGACCGCGAGACCATGGAAACCGTTCTCACCGCCGCCGAGACCGGACATCTGGTCTTCAGCACCCTGCACACCATTGACGCCGGCCAGACGATCAACCGTATCCTCGGTATGTTCGAGATCGAGGAACAACCGCATATCCGCAGCCGGCTGGTGGACTCGATCCGCTGGATCGTCAGTCAGCGGCTGCTTCCCAAAATCGGTGGCGGCAGGGTGGCTGCCATGGAGATCCTCTGCACCAATCTCCAGGTCAAGGCGTTGATTCTCGACGGTGAAACTGAGGAACGAACCTTCTACCAGGTGCTGAAGTCCGGTACGGCCTACGATATGAGGACCTTTGATCAGCATTTGCTGCAGCTTTTTGAACAGGGGTTGATCACGGAAAAATCGGCTGTTGCCTATGCCTCCCACCGCAGCGAAATCAACCGCGGTCTTGACGCCGTCAAGGCGGCGCGGGGTGAAAGAACCTCCGATATCGACGAGTTGTCCATGGACCGGGAAAGCGAAGAGCCGGATTTTTTCTGAAAAGTGCGGAGAGACACCCGGTAATCGACCGTGTCGGGATATGGTCCCGCTATCCGAGAAAAGAACAGAGAGCACGATATGCAAATGAACTGTCCCCACTGCCGCGAGGAAGTTGTTCTGACCGGCAAGCAGACCGAAAAAATCCGTAAAGCGCTTGGCGCTTTGCCGCCGGGCAAGAAACTTACCCTGACCTGCCGGCATTGCCGCCGGCGCATGGCCCTTGATCGCAATGGCAAGATCGATAGCAGTGCCCTGAAAACCGACCCGGACGGGCAAGATGGAAAAGCGGCCGTCAAACCGCCGGCGCCCCCGGATACGGACTGGATCAACGATGACTCCTTTACCGAGGAGGAAAAGATGGAGGAAGTGCCCATGGCCCTCATCCTCCATCCCTCACCGCCGCACCGGCAGAACCTGGTGCGGGTTCTGGAACAGATGGGCTACCGGGTGTTTTCTTCTGCGGGTGTCGAGGATGCCCTGGAAAAACTGAATTTTATCAATTTCGCCTGTATCGTCCTGCACAGCAGGTTTGCGGGCAAGGGGCTCAGGGATAACGGATTCCACCAGGCCATGCGGCGCATGCCCATGTCCCGGCGGCGATATATCTTCTATATCCTCCTGGGACCGGAACTTCATACCCTCTATGATTTGCAGGCCCTGGCATACAGTGCGAATCTGACGGTCAACGACCGAGATTTCGACCAGTTCGGCCTGGTGATGCGCAAGGCAATACCCGCCTATGAAGAGCTGTTTGCCCCCATCATGGAAGAGCTTGGTGTTCACGGCAGAAAATAGTTTTTTGCTGAGGAAAATGTTGTCTTTCCAATCTGATTCTGGTAACACTTAATAATTTAAGGTGCTTTCTCGTTCAGGTCCCGGCGTTGAGCGGGAAAAGCGTATGATTAACCATAGATAGAAAGTGGCCGGTTGCAGGCCGACCGGAGCCGTAAGGAACACAAACCCATGACAGAAAATGGAAGCCAGCCCATGCAGACGGGTAAAGAAAGTGAAGATCTGAGTTTTGCCGAACTTTTTGAGCAGGAGGAAGCCAGCAAGGTCTACAAGGTAGGAGATGTCGCCGTCGGCACGGTCGTCGGTGTCAACAAGGATTACGTGCTTGTGGATATCGGCGATAAGGCCGAGAGTTATATTCCGATTTCCGAATTCAGCCCCGAAGATCAGGAAAACGGCATCAACATCGGCGACACCTTCGAGGTGTATATCGTCAGGAGAATCGAGGACGGCGGCCTCCAGCTTTCCCGTGAAAAGGTGATTGCCATTAAAGTCTGGGAAAAAATTGCCAGGGTCCAGGAGGAAGATGGAACCATTGAGGGCCGGATTGAAACCCGGGTCAAGGGCGGCATGTCGGTCAATCTGGGAGTGGCCGCTTTTCTGCCCTATTCGCAGATCGATCTGCGACCGGTCAAGGATCTCGACAGCCTGATAGGGCAGACGTTTGAGTTCAAGATTTTGAAATTCAACCGCAAGCGCAACAACGTGGTCATTTCGCGGCGGGCGATCCTTGAGGAGGCCCGGGCCGAACTCAGAGCCAAGATGCGGGAAACCCTCCAGGAAGGCCAGGTGGTCAAGGGAGCGGTTACCAATATCACCGATTACGGCCTGTTCGTCGATCTGGGCGGCATGGACGGCCTCTGTCACATCACCGATCTTTCCTGGGGACGGGTTTCCCATCCCTCCAAGCTCTACAAGGTAGGGGACGAGATCGAGGTGAAGATTCTCAAGTATGACCGTGAAAACGACCGGGTCTCCCTCGGCGTCAAGCAACTGAAAGCGGATCCCTGGGAGTCGGTGCCGGAAAATTATCCGGTGGGCGAAAAGGTGTCCGGCAAGGTGGTCAGTATCACCGATTACGGTGTCTTTGTCGAGCTGGAAGAGGGTGTCGAGGGGCTGGTGCACATCTCCGAGATGAGCTGGTCCAAAAAGCCGCGGCATCCCTCCAAACTTGTCACCGTCGGTGACCGGATCGAGGTGCAGGTGCTCAAGGTCGAGCCGGAAACCAAGCGGATCTCCCTCGGCATGAAGCAGCTGCAGCCCAACCCGTGGGATCTGGTGGAAGAGAGTTATCCCATCGGGTCGATCATTGAAGGCAAGATCAAAAACATTACCGACTTCGGTATATTTATCGGTATTGAAGAGGGCATCGACGGCCTCATTCACGTCTCCGACCTCTCATGGACGGAGAGAATCAAACATCCCTCGGAGAAGTTTTCCAAGGGTGAGACCATCCAGGCCGTTGTTCTCAAGATCGACAAGGAGAACGAACGTTTCTCCCTTGGCGTCAAACAGCTGCAACCGGATCCCTGGCAGGCGGCGAAGACCAACTATCCCACCGGTTCCGTGGTCGAGGGGACCATAACCAACGTCACCGATTTCGGTGTTTTTGTTCAGTTGGAGGAGGGAATCGAGGGGCTTGTCCACGTTTCGGAGATCAGTCAGGAGAAAATTCAGACTCCGGTGGGCATGTTCAAGGTTGGTGATACGCTGAAGGCGATGATCATCAATGTCTCCGCCGGAGACCGTAAGATCGGGCTTTCCGTCAAGGCACTGGATGAAGATCGGGAAGAGCAGGGATCGGCCGAAAAGGCTGAACAGAAGAAAGCCGCCAAGCCGTCTACCTTCGGCGACCTGCTGAAGGCAGCTGCAGACGGCCAGGGCAACAGCGCCGCACACGAGAAAAAGGTGGATGACTAATGCTGAAACGTGACCTCGTCAATGAGATATCAAAGCGTCTGGATGGCCATTATTACAAGCAGGATATCGCCCTTGCCGTGGATACGATCCTCGAGGAGATGGCCGGCGCCCTGGCGGCCGGGCGTCGGGTGGAGATCAGGGGATTCGGCAGTTTTTCCATCCGGGACCGCAAACCGCGAACCACCAAAAATCCGAAAACCGGAAAGGTGATGAATATTCCGGCCCGCAAGGCCCTGCACTTCACCATGAGTAAATCTCTCAAGGAAGCGCTCATCGCCAAATAAACGGTCCGTGACCGGCCGGGGGCCGCTTGGGGCGGAGCATGCCGCAATCATAAATCCGACAGCGGAACCGCATGGAGATGTGGCCGGCCAGGGGGACCGGGGGATCAGAGAAAGGGAGTGGTGTCGCCCTTTCCCTCCCGGAGAATTTCCGGATAATCGCCGATCAGCGAAATGACCGTGGAAGGATCCGGATAGACTGTTTCGCCGTCAATAATCAGGTCCAGTTGCCTGCCGTACAGTTCCTCCACCTCATAGGCTTCACTGAGGGGGGCATGGTCTCCGGTATCGGTGGTGGCACTGGTGTTGAGGATGGGATTGCCCAGGGCCTTGACCAGTGCCAGACAGATGGGATTATCCGGCACCCTTATTCCCACGGTCTTCTGCCGTGTCAGCATGATTTTCGGAACCAGCTTGGTGCCGGGCAGCACAAAGGTATAGGCGCCGGGAAGGTTCTTTTTCATCAGCCGGTAGGCGATATTGGAAACATGGCTGTAACGGGCGATATTTTTCAGGTCTGAGCACATGAAGGAAAAGGGCTTGTGCTTCGGCCTTTTTTTTATCTGATAGACCCGTTTGACCGCCCTGGAATTATAGATGTCGCAGCCGATACCGTACATGGTATCGGTGGGATAGCAGACCACGCCGCCGTTTCTCAGAATTTCCACCGCCTGCCCGATCTTACGCGGCTCGGGATTTTCCGGATTGATGGACAGAAACAGGGGTTTTGCCGTTTTCTGGATTTTTTTTCTCTTTGCCATACTTTGCCTGGTGTCCCGATGGAGGTTTTAAAAAAAACGACTAGAGCATGAATTGGCAGCAAAATCCATGAAAATATAGCGGAAATGTTTCTGTGACCGCAAGAAAAGGTTGCAGGATGCGTGCCGGTTCAGGAGCATGCCTCCGGTTTCGGCCAACCGTTCTTCCCCGGGGATTCGAAGTTTTCTTTTTTCCGTGAAGATGATACGCTGCGGCATCCTTCAATGCCGTCCGGATCATCATGACCAATTACAGTTAGGAAGTATGATATACCGCATGATTACATACCCTGTGATTGGTTACCATTAAAGCACGATACGTCATCGGCCGGCAACTCCTGTGGCTGGTCGGATTCTCCGCGCCATGATCACCGGCCCCGATTTGGCGGTCCGGTGAGGTTTTCATCAAATCCTGAGAGGTGATTTCATGTTTTCCGATGATATTCCCCCGGCATATACCTTTGACGACGTTCTTCTGGTGCCGGCTGCTTCGGAAGTATTGCCCTCCGAGGCCTCCCTGGTCACCCGGCTTACCGATTCCATCACCCTCAATGCGCCGCTGGTCAGCGCGGCTATGGATTCGGTCACCGAGCATCGTACCGCAATTACCATGGCCCAGGAAGGGGCCATCGGTATCATTCACAAAAATATGAGCGTGGCCATGCAGGCGCGTGAGGTTGAACGGGTGAAGAAGTCCGAATCCGGTATGATCGTAGATCCGGAAACCGTCACCGAGGATATGAGCGTTGCCGAGGTGCAGGCGATTATGAAGCACTTCAAGATCTCGGGGCTGCCGGTTCTGCGGGAGGAAAAACTGGTGGGGATCGTCACCAACCGCGATCTGCGTTTTGTTTCCGACGATGAGTTGCGGGTCCGGGATGTGATGACCAGCAAGAACCTGGTCACCGCCCCGGTGGGTATCGACCTGGAACACTCCAAGGCGCTCCTGCACGAACATCGTATCGAAAAGTTGCTGGTGGTTGACGACGAGGGCAACCTCAAGGGACTGATCACCATCAAGGATATTGAAAAGATAAAAAAATATCCCCTGGCAGCCAAGGATTCCATGGGCAGGCTCCTGGTCGGGGCCGCCATCGGCGTCGGCGGGGATATGATGAAACGCACCGAGGCCCTGGTCACGGCCGGTGTCGATGTCGTGGTCCTTGATTCCGCCCACGGCCACTCCGCCGGCGTCATCAACAGCCTGCGCGAGGTCAAGGCCGCCTTCCCGGATCTGCCGGTCATTGCCGGTAATGTTGCCACGGCCGAGGGCACCGAGGCCCTGATCAAGGCAGGGGCCGGGGCCATCAAGGTGGGGGTGGGACCGGGTTCCATCTGCACAACCCGCATCGTTGCCGGGGTCGGCGTGCCACAGCTCACCGCACTGCGCGACTGCTGCCGCATGGCGGCCCGATATTCCATTCCGGTGATTGCCGACGGCGGCATCAAGTTCTCAGGAGATATCGCCAAGGCCATCGGTATCGGAGCGGATACGGTGATGATCGGTTCCCTGTTTGCCGGAACCGACGAGACTCCGGGCGAGACCTTTCTCTATCAGGGCCGCAAGTACAAGGGCTATCGCGGCATGGGTTCCATCGGTGCCATGAAGAAGGGCAGCGGTGATCGCTATTTCCAGGAAAACACCAGTTCCAAGCTGGTTCCCGAGGGCATCGAGGGCAAGGTGCCCTATCGGGGACAGCTCGCGGAAATCATCTTCCAGCTTCTGGGTGGCCTCCGTTCCAGCATGGGCTATATCGGTGCGGCAACCATTGGAGAACTGCACGCCAAGGCCCGCTTTGTCCGCATTTCCCCGGCCGGTCTGCGCGAGTCCCATGTACACGATGTCATCATCACAAGAGAGGCGCCCAACTACCGAACGGAAAGCCTGTAGTTTTCACTTCCGGTCAACACCGCGTATCGGTCGTCAACCCAACCCGACACGGAGACGAACCCCATGGATATTCATACCGAGAAAATCGTCATTCTTGATTTCGGCTCCCAGACCACCCAGCTCATTGCCCGTCGCATCCGCGAACAGAAGGTCTACAGCGAGATCCATCCCTATACCATCGATCTTTCCCGCCTGCGGGAGATGAAACCCGCAGGCATCGTTATGTCCGGCGGCCCGGCCAGTGTCTATGACGAAGACGCGCCGGTGAGCGATGCCGGTATCTATGATCTCGGCATCCCGATTCTGGGGATCTGCTATGGAGCCCAGCTGATGATGCATCAACTGGGGGGACGGGTCGCCCGGGCCGATAAACGGGAATTCGGCAAGGCCGATCTCCATATCGTCGATCGCAAGGGGCTCTTTGCCGGTCTGGCCGCTGATGAAACCGCTTACCAGGTGTGGATGAGCCACGGCGACAGGATAGAAAAGACAGCTCCCGGATTCATCGCCACCGCCACCAGTGAACATTCTCCCTTCGCCGCCCTGCGACATGAGCGGAAATCCTTTGTCGCTGTTCAGTTCCACCCTGAAGTCGCCCATACGCTCATCGGCGTCGATGTGCTGCGCAACTTTGTTTTCGGCATCTGCGGCTGCCGGCCCACCTGGACCATGCACTCCTTCATCGATACCACGGTGCAAACCATCCGTGAAAAGGTGGGACGGGATCAGGTGATCTGCGCCCTTTCCGGCGGGGTCGACTCTTCGGTGACCGCTGCTCTGGTCCACCGGGCCATTGGCGACCAGCTCACCTGTATCTACGTGAACAACGGCCTTATGCGTACCGGAGAGACCGAGGGGATTCTCAACTTTTTCAGGGAAAAGACCGAACTGAACCTCATCGATGTCGATGCCTCCGACTATTTTCTGGATCGTTTGCAGGGCGTCATCGATCCCGAGGAGAAGAGAAAGCGCATCGGGATAGGCTTTATCAGGATCTTTGAGGAAGAGGCCCGGAAGCTTGGCGATGTGCAATACCTGGCCCAGGGAACGCTCTACCCGGACGTGATCGAATCCGTGGTCTTCCGCGGCAAGGCTCCCATCAAGTCCCATCATAATGTCGGCGGTCTGCCCGAACGCATGCAGCTTGACCTGATTGAACCCCTGCGTGAACTGTTCAAGGATGAGGTGCGTGAGCTTGGTCTGGAGCTGGGGTTACCCGAGGAAGCCGTTTTCCGGCAGCCCTTTCCCGGTCCGGGGCTGGGAATCAGAATCATGGGCGAGGTGACGGCGGAACGGTTGCGGGTTCTTCGCCGGGCGGACGTTATCGTTCTTGAGGAGATGAAGAACTCGGGCTGGTACCGCAAGGTATGGCAGTCGTTTGCCGTGCTGTTGCCCATCCAGACCGTGGGTGTCATGGGGGATGGCCGCACCTATGACAACGTGATTGCCCTGCGGGCCGTGGACAGCCGCGACGCCATGACCGCGGACTGGTCGAAACTGCCCTATGAGCTGCTGGGAAGGATCTCCAGCCGGATTATCAACGAGGTGAGGGGGGTCAACCGGGTCGTCTACGATATCTCCTCCAAACCACCCAGCACCATTGAATGGGAATGAGAGCGAGACAGGCGGATCTTATATGTTGAAGACGGGAATATATGTCGATGCCGAGAACATCAAGATGAGCGGCGGTTATGGCATGCGTTACGATGTGCTGGTGGAGCTGGCCAACCGGGAAGGCTCCGTATTGTTGCGGGCCAACAGTTATCTGGCCGAAGACCGCGACCGCACCAAACGGGATGCCGAATATCGGCAGAAAGTCTACTCCTATCATGACATCCTGCGCCAGTGCGGCTTTAAAATCATCAAGAAATATGTCAAACGGTTCCGCGATGATGAGGGTAATGTCACCACCAAGGCCAACGCCGATATGGATCTGGCCATCGATGCCCTGCTGCAGGCCAGAAATCTGGACCGCATTATCCTGCTCACCGGCGACGGCGACTTTATCCGCCTGGTGATCGCCCTGCAGAACATGGGATGCCGGGTCGAGGTGATCGGCTTTCACAACGTCAGCAATGAGCTCAAGGAGGTGGCTGACTCCTATCTTTCCGGCTTCCTCGTACCCGGCCTGCTGCCCATCCAGGGAGACGATGAGGGCGTCTGGCAGCGGGGAACGGTGATCAACTACAATGCGGATCGCGGTTTCGGATTTTTCCGCTACTATCAACTGGACCAGGGCGTCCTTTCCCATGAAACCGTCTTTTTTCACTGCTCCAAATCACTCCTGGATTCGGATCACTATTTTCTGGACACCGCGCGGATCTTCGAGTTCCGCATCGTCGAGGATGTCTCCCACGATAATCGGCCCGAGGCTTTCGACATCCGCCTCGTTCAGGAATCATAAAAAGGGAACCGGAGAATATGTGGAAAATTACCGTTGATGGCGAAAAGTGCAACGGTTGCGGAGAATGTGCCGAAAGCTGTCCGGGCGAGGTGTACGAAATAGTGGAAGGCAGGGCAGTGCCCGAACATACCGACGAGTGCCATGGCTGCCGTACCTGTGAAGCTGTCTGTCCGGAGGAGGCCTGTCTGGTTGAAGAGGAGCAGCTCTAGGCTCTGCCGCCTTTTGTCGGGGCTATTTTTTTACAGAGAGGTGCGGCGTTGCTGCACCGTTACCCGATCTCCCACCCGGCAGGCGAGCAGTTTGGCGGCATTTCCGCGGTTGACGGCGATTTCGAGATAGTCGCGGCTGTCAAAGAGGGCGACGGCCTGCCCCTGGTCCTGCTCACTGTATGAATTGCTGATTTCATAGATGGTGTAATCGCCGATGGTGATGGACGGCTCCCGGGATTGCAGGTGAGAGAGCAGGGCGTTACGGGAAATGGAGGTGCGTATATTTCCGAAATGATCCACGTGGATTACCTCGCCGATGAGCTGGCGACCGTCGCCGCTCACCTCGACTCCGGGCTGGGCCATCTTGACGCTGTCCTCCACCGAAATCGCCGGTCCCACAAAGGAGATATCCATACCGTCGGCCAGGGCTGCGGCAATGGGAGTCATGATGTCACGACCGTGAAAGGTGGAGCTTATGCGGTCGGTAAAGAGATCGAGATTGGTGACGTGATGGACGCGGTGTGCCCTGTCACCGGCGAGAATGGTGCTGAGGGTGCCGTTGTCCGGGGCGATGAAAAAGTGATCGTCACTCTCCACCGCCAGGATATTCCTGCCGCTGCCCACTCCCGGGTCCACCACCACCAGGTGAACGGTTCCCGCCGGGAAGTAGCCGTAGGCGGATTCGATGATAATGGAGGCATCCCGGATATCATGGGGCTGGATGTTGTGGGTCAGATCAATGATGGTTGCCTGGGGAAATCGGCTGAGGATGACACCTTTCATGACACCGACATACTCATCCTGGAGGCCGAAATCCGTGGTCAGGGTAATGATTCCCGATGGCTTCATGCTATTTTTGGTTTCTGGCAGATTTGCGGCAATCCCGAACGGGTTTTCAGCACTGCGGTTTATCGTCTGAAGATGCGTTCTTCCGGTCAATATGACCCGCTGGGCGTGATTGGTAAAATTTTTCCGCTACTATTACACTAAAGCCCGACTTTTCGTCAAGGCCGGGTCGCGGTTTTTCCCGGTTTTTTAGATCATTTGGTTGCTGGTAAAGTGTCGACCAGCCGCCTGCCGTGGAAAAGCCGCTTTTGTTCAGCAGAGAGGTTGCCGCTTCGACGGTGAGCAGACGGGCAAAGCGGTAATAGGGGTGCCCGGCCTTCCCCTTGGCCGTGAGCAGCTTGCCCCAGACGGAATCGGCAGGAATGATACCGAGAATAAGGGTGCCATGGGGCCGCAGCACCCGGAAACACTCCCGTACCACGGCTTCGGGATCTGCCGTGAAGCAGAGGGTGAGAATCAGGTAGATGGTGCCGATACTGTTGTCCGCCAGCGGCAGATTTTCCCCCAGGGCCATGACCGGTCTCACCCCCCGGCCGGCGGCCTTGAGCAGCGGCGCCCCGGCCGGATCAATGCCGGTCTCTATGCCGAGAGCGGCGGCGAATCTACCCGGTCCGCTTCCCACTTCCACTCCGGGCCCGGTGCAATTCCCCCGGGCGGCTCGCAGGGCGGCCAGTTCAATTTCAAAGAGCAGGCTGTCGTCATACCAGGAATCATATTCATCCGCTCGTTCATGAAAGACCGCCGCGGTCTGTCGCCAATGTCTATCCTCTTGTTGTTTCATTTTTTTTCACCAACAGGTAAAATTTCCCCGCTTCCTTCATGGCACCGGCCCGCTGTTCGGCACCGGCATCATTACCCTGGAAAAGATCGATGCGGCCGGCTCCGGTGATGGCGGAACCCTTGTCCTGGATGAGGACAAAGCGTTGCACGGGCTGCCGGCCGGTGATGCGACCCTCTCTGTCCACCCGTGGCTGCCGGGTGATGAGAAATCCCAGGCCGCCGGCGGGAAATACACTCTGATCGGCGGCCACCGACCGGCCCGGAGTCAGGACTTCTCCCAGATTACCCACCGCCCCCGGCGCCTCGCTCCAGTGGAAGAAGACGAACTTCTCGTTGTGATGAAGAATCTCGTTGCGTTCATCGGGATGCCGGACGATGTATCGGCGAATGGTCTGCAGGCTAGCCTCCTGCAGCGATATGCGACCGGTTTCAACCATGTATTTGCCGATGCTGCTATAGGGGAGGCCGTTGGATATTCGGTAATGGACACCGCGGATGGAGCCGTCCCGCAGGCGGATGCGTCCGGAACCCTGAACCTGCAGGAAAAAACAGTCCAGTGGATCCCGCAACCAGACCAGCTCGGCGCCGCTGCATCTGCCTTGGGTCTCGATTTCCCGCCGATTCCAGTAAGGGACGAACCTGCCTGTTTTGTCGAACCTGCCGATATTTCCGATTTTTCCATCGTTTTCATCGCTGGATTCGGAACGGATTACCAGATCGGAAGGGATGGTGTAAAGGGGATGGAGAAAGGGTGGTTGCCGCGTGAGACTTCCATCAAAGAGCGGTTCATAATAGCCGGTAACCAGCATCTTTCGGAAAGGATTGAAGCCGCCGACCCCCCGGGCCCGGTAGAGACGGAATTGTCGGCGCACCTGGTGGGCGAGCTCTGCGGGAGAGGGGTCGGTGTCCAGAAGGCGCTGAAAGGCAAGCAGGGTTTCCCGGAGAATCTGTCCGGTGATCGGGGAAGCGCCGGAGGTGACGGTTGCAGATGGCGGCTGTTTCTCCAGGTAACTGAGACTTCGTGCCACCGCCTCTTTGAGGCTGTCCAGATCCAGATCGTCTTCCAGCCCTGGGGTGAGGAGGGCCGGCACCGGGGAGAGCGGGTCCCGGGAACAACCGGTGACCAGCAGGGTCAGCAGCAGGAAAAGAGTGAAAAACGGTTTCAGGGACATCTCGGGGGAGCGGCCGGCCCGGCAAAGGGAGCGACCCGGCCTATTTGAGAAAAGCTTCGGCCAGCTCGGCGACGGCCATGGCATAGTGGTTGGAGTGATTCCAGGCGGTGATGGCCTGGAAGTTGGGATATCCCGCGATGTAGCGAACCCCGCCCCCCTTTTTCGGATCCAGTTTCAGCGCCACGATGGAGAGTTTGCGGTTTTCAGGTGACGGCGGCAGCGGCTTTTTCAGGATATCCTGTACCAGTTGCCGTGATATCCGGCCCTTACGACCTTTCTTGAGTACGGCGGTGAGGCGTTCATCAACGAGTCTGTCACCCAGTTCGGCATAGACCGTTGCATCCAGCTGCCAGTGATAACGGCGCAGGTAGTTGGCGATACTGGCCAGGATATCGGGAACGGAATTCCAGACGTCACGTTTCTTGTCTCCATCGAAACTGACGGCATACTCCCGGAAGCTGGAAGGAATGAATTGCGGTTGGCCAAAGGCGCCGGCATAGGAACCGTAGATCGAATGGGGGTCAACGTTGTTCTCCCTGCAGAGCAGGAGCAGGTGGATGAGCTGTTTGCGGAAGAATTGGCTGCGACGCGGATAGGCGGCAAAGAGGGTGTTGAGCACCTGGAAGACATTGAATTTGCCCTGGCTGACACCGTAGCGTGATTCGATTCCCCAGATGGCTATGATGATCTCCCGGTCAACCCCCAGGGATTGTTCAATTCTGTCCAGCAGCTCCCGGTATTGTGCCAGTTTCTTTTTTCCTGTTTCGATATTTGCGGCAGTGAGGAACAGAGGGGCGTATTGATAATAGGGTTTGGCTTCCCACGGGCGATCCATGAGTTCAAGGACGCGCCGCTTGATGGTGACCCCTGCAAAAAGGTCTTGCAGTTCAGCCGCGCTGAAATGGTGTTTTTCCTCCAGCTCGCGGTACAGTTTGCGGTAACGGGGATGGGTAAGGTCGATTTGCTGCCCGTCGGTGACCTGCTCGGCCGCAGTTTTTTCCGCTGCCGGCGCAGTGAAGGGGAGCAGGAGAAAAAAGAGAGAAAGGAATGTATACAAGAAAGAAAGCATGACGGAATCGATTGTAAGAGGGGGTTTCACACGATATTGAAGTTGTAAGCGACGGGATAACGGTTTTTGCCCATATTAGCTGTCGTTATGGTTTTTGAGAAGGCCCTTGATTTCTTGTAACTCCTGGATGAGTTTGGTGGACATCACATCATTTTTATAGGCCATGATGATGAGTTTGACAGAAACTAAAAAAACGCCTGCTTCCAGCAAAAGGTCATGTGTAATTCCTTTGAAAAACAATGCGAGTGCAAACAGGGCAAAGGTAACGGTTATGACAATAATTGTTCCTGTATCAAAATGTTTCATTTGAAATGGATTCTTGTGGACGGATCAGAAAATCGGCACTTCGTCGTTTCAAGAGGATTTTAGCAGGTTCTAAATCGGTGCTGCCAGCAGATAAATCGGCTTCTCATCATATTGTGTGGATTTTATTATGATGGATCAAATTCCGACAATATGACGAGGAGCCCGATTATTTTGCAACCGGTCGGGGCCGGGAGAAAGTGGCGGTGAATTCCCGAACAAATTCATCATACATTTCAGGTGGCAGAGAATTGATGCCGGCTGCCGCCGCCCTGCCGCCGCCGTCGGGGAAACGACGGCAGAGTTCGTCCGCCCCCCGGCGGTTGTCAAGGGGCGCGCGGACGCTGATGCGCAGGCTCCGGTCACTGTTTTCCACTACCAGGGCATGGGCCAGGGCAGGTTTTTCCCTGGCGAGTTTGTTGCTGAACACGCCGCTTACCCGTCGGGCCCATGGCGCGGCCGGCAATCGGAAGATGCGGCCGCTGTTGTTTTCAAAAACCGCCTTTTGTCCGGCCGCCCGCTGCATATCGTCCTCGTAGCCGCTGCGCAGTTCTGCAAGCACGGGACTGTGAGTGAAAAAATCCATGGCCCGATGAAAGCGGTGCACCTCGCGGTACAGGGCGACCGGTGAAAAATGCAGATCATCCACCTGGACGCCGTAGCCGTTGTAATTGAGTAAGGTTCCCAGCTCCCGCAGGGAATCGACGGTTTCCGGCGGCAGGTTTGCTTTCCCGGCCGCGGCCATGGCGCTTTGGTGCAGATTGTCGCCGAAGGCGGCGGCTATGGCCCAGTCGCGGTATTTCCCCCCCAGCAGCCTGTCGATGATCAGTGAGGTGCAGATCAGCGGATCCGGATCAATATGGGCCTCAAGCAGCGGCGAGCGGGGGATATCTCCGGCATAATGGTGATCGGCATAAAAGATGCGGTTGTTATCGGCAAGCAGCCGGACAAGCGCCTCACGATTACGGTCCAGCGAGATATCTAGCACCGTGATATGGCTGTTTCCGGTATCGCCTAGCCGATCCAGCAGCTTGATATCCCGCTTGACGCCGGAGACCAGGCGGGCATCGGCTGCGGGGGTATGCATCCGCAGTTGATGGAGAGCGCAGATTCCGTCGGCATCACCATTGAAAACGTCGATGGGGGGCATGCGAGCACGATTTTCCGGGGAATGCGGAAATCAGAATCCCGGCAGGTGAATATTGAGGGGATCGCCGATATTGGCAAGCCTGAAGATCAGCATCACATTGCGGTTGCCCGGAGTGTAGTGCGAGGAGAGCTCGGCGGACCAGCAGGATGGCTGATAGATGAGACTGATATATTCCTCGATGGTCTTGTCATGTTCCAGAGAGCGCTCAATGCTGTAGCCGGCGGAGACGGTGGGCAAAAGTTGCACCCGGGCCTTGGCCTTGATGGACTGGAGATTGCCGGCGTCGTCGTTGCGATAGTCCAGGGAGAGGAAATCACCCCGGCTGTTGCGGTAATCAGCCTCGACACTGTGGGAGATGAAGCCGTCGTCATAGACGTCGAGATCGGTTTTATAGACAAAGCGCAGGTTGGTGAGCGGAGAATACCAGAGCCTGAAGTTGATGGGCAGGAACGGCTCATCGCTTTTTTCGCTGCGCAGATCATAACTTTGTTGAATCTTCAGCGTCAGATAATCGCGTTCCCTGAATTTGTTCTTGTTGATTCCGGTGAGGCGAAAGAAGTTGTTGACCCCGTAGGTGATGGCATTGCGTTCACCGATCCGGTCCACCGAATCGAAGGAGGGCAGGTCGTCCTGGTCCACATCGGGGATGAAATCATAGGCGATGAAGGGGCGCAGGGTGTGGGTGATCCCGGTTCCCTCGGCGATATTGACGGAAAAATCCCTCATCAGGGTGGTGCCCAGTTCGGTGTTGAAATCAAAGAGCAATCGGTTTTCCGTGTCGTTGCCGTCCCAGGAAGCGGCGCCATATTCCCTGACCAGGTAGGAGGTTGCCCGGATACCGCCGCCGGCGGTCGCCTCCAGATAGGGACCCACTGGAATACTGGTGCTCACCCTGGGATGGATATCAAGGCGGTGGCCGCCGATGCCGTCTTCGCGCCAGTAGTTGACATAGTCGGCATTCCAGGAGAAATCCATTCCGGTATCTGCAATGGGCATCAGGCCGGTGAAGGAGAGCGACGGCATCTTCCAGAGGGGTGATGGATTCTCGCTGTATCCCGGATGGTCGGGATCGGTGGAGCCCGGATCGGGAACCAGGAACCTCTTTTCGGCACGGACATCGTTGACCGCCAGCAGGCCCCCCTGCAGGGAGATGCCCTGCCAGGACTTGAGTATATTGAAACTGTTGAGACGCTGATCTTCCTTGCTGTTTTGCAGACTGCGGCCGAAGATGCGGAGAAAGCGCTTGTTCCCGGTGGTAAATCCGGTGATTCCCGAGGAAAATTCGGTAAGGTAGTCACGGTCGGAGACGATATCGATATCCAGCCGGGAAATCCAGCCGGTGCCGAATTCCTGGTCCGCCTTGCCGCGGATCCAGTAGCGATCCCTGTTGGTGTGGGTATACTTGCCGTCGGCATAGTATTCCACCTCGGATGGATCGGAGAGATCGTCGTTGAGATAGGTTGCCATGAAATTGCCCTTGTCGCGTTCATTAAGCATGTAGCGGAATTCGACGCCGGGCATGAAGCCGCGGTTGGCATGATAGGCCGGGTAGAAGGTGAGATCGGCGCTGGGCGAGAGGTTGACGAAAAAGGGCAGGTTGACGCCGAAGCCGTCACGGTCGGAAAGGGAGAGCTCCGGCAGCAGAAAGCCAGTCTGGCGGCTGCGTTTGGCCGGCAGAATCATCAGCGGCGTGTACAGAACCGGTACGTTTTTGATGCGAAAGGTGGCATGCTTGAGGAAGGCGTAGCCCCCGTCGGTAATCTTGGTGTCCACACTGTTGAAACTCCAGGGCGGGGTCTCGTTATCCTTGAGCTTGCAGGTGATGAGCCAGCCATCCTCGATATGGTAGGTGAGGTCTCCGATTTTCTCTATGACCCGTCCTTCGAGGTGCATCTGTTTGTACTGCCTGATGATGACGGCATTTTTGAATGTCCCTGTTTCGCGCTGAAGGTCGATTTTGCCCTCGTCCGCGGTCAGCTCGTCCGGGCCGATTTTGATGCGAAGGTTGCCGCGGGCCTTGACCGTGGCCAGATCCATGTCATAGGCGATCCAGTCGGCCATGATGGTGGTCATTGTTCTGGATTCGGTTACTGTTTCCTCGGCTCCGGCTGCGGCGGGAATTTTTTCGCTCTCCTCCAGAATTTCGTTCCATCCGGAGGTGGAGGTTTTTTTCTTCTTGATCCGGGTGGTCTTTCTGATTTTTTCCAGAACCACATTTCCCTCGGCGATGATGCTCAGGGGATCCTCGAAGCGGGTGACCTTGTCGGCGGTAATCTCCCATTCCTCGGCCGAGAGGGCGGCAGCCCGGGCCTGGCCGCTCACCAAAACAGGAATCGTGGCAAAAACAGCGATGAAAAGGGGAAAAATGATACGGGAAAGAGGGGAAAGACGTCCGGGATGTTCCACTGTCTGCTCCTGTTTCTTGGATATCGCTGTCTCTCCTTTGAACAAACGGTTGAACCCGCCCCCACCTGTTTCTCCGGCATGAGCCGGCATCATCGGGCGGTATGGTCGTCAGGAGCTACAGACGCGAGAGAATCGGTGAAAAAGTCTCGTATCAGGCAATAAAATGTACGCTTACGGGAAAAATGTGTCAAGATAAAAGTACAACATTTACCTTGATAATGCTCGGTAATTGTTTTACTTTCTTATGCCATTGAAAACAGATGAATATTCTTCGAGTCCATCCCGTCTAACATTATGGGATTTAAGTCTAATTTTGCAATCCAAATCTGTGTACTGTCAGTATTCTCTCTGCTGATCATGGTACCTGCGGAGAGCCCGTTCTATGAATTTTCTCTTTGGTCCCGTCAATTCCAGACGCCTGGGACGTTCCCTCGGTATTGATCTTCTTCCCGGAAAGATATGTAATTTCGATTGTATTTACTGTGAAGTAGGTCCCACAACCAAACTTACCTGCCGTCGCCTGGAATATGTGCCCACCGCGGATATTATCGCGGAAATCGACGCCTACCTGGAGTCCCGGGAGCGTTGCGACCGTGTGGATGTGTTCACCATCACCGCCGGTGGGGAACCCACCCTCCACCTGGGTATCGGCCGTATCATTGATCACCTCGGGAAACGCACCGGGAAACCGGTGGTGGTGCTGACCAACGGCACCACCTTTCATCTCCCCGAGGTGCGGCGGGATCTGGCCGCGGTCGATATCGTCATCCCTTCACTGGATACGGTGGTTCCGGCCAGCGTCAGAAAGCTGAACCGGCCTGCCGGATGCTTTAATCTGCAGGAATCGGTGGAAGGTCTGGTGCTCTTTTCCCGGGAGTTTTCCGGCCGCCTCTGGCTTGAGGTTCTCATTGCCGCGGGTATCAACGATACGGCGGCGGAGATGAAAGCGCTGGCCGCGGTAATCAGTCGCATGAAGGTGGAACGGGTGCAGCTCAACACCGTTGTGCGTCCACCGCTTCTTGCCCATGCGCGGCCGGTTTCGAAAAACCGGTTGGAAGAGCTGGCCGCCTTGCTGGAGGGACAGGGGTGTCCGCCGGTGGAGGTGATCGCCGACGTGAAGGACGAAGATGACGGGAAGATGCGGGGGAGCACGGAAGTCCCCCCACGAGACGACGGATTCATCCGGGATGAGATTCTCACCATGCTGAAACGGCGTCCCTGCACCCGGGGGGATATCCGTAAGACTCTGGGTCCGGAAGCAAAGGACGGGCTGGAGGGAATCATCGAAGAGTTGATGAAAACAAAACAGATCAAAAAGGAGCGACACGGGGACAGGCAATTCTATCGTCTGGCCTGATGTCCGGTTGTATCGCCCGTTTTTGGAAGGAAATGAAAGGAATTTATGTCGGAAAAAAACAAGAAAACCCCACGGAAAAAACAGAAGCCGGTTGCCAAGGTGACAACCGGTGCCTGGTGGAAAAGCACCGTTGCCCTGCAGGCCGAAATCTCTGCCGCCAAAAAGCAGAAGCTGAAGACTGAAACGGCGGACGGACCGGAAAACAAGCAACGGGAAGTGAAAAACAGTGCCGGCACCACTGCTCAGGAGGCTGCCGCAAGCGAGAAATCCGGATCTTCCCGGCTGAAGAAAGCGGTGGACAAAGGCGACCGCAGGAGCGACGAAGCCGGGACCGGGCGCGGACCTGAAAAGAAGAATGGTTCCCCCGAGTCGCCGGAAGCGGAGGATACGGCGGTAAAAAAGGCTGATAACAGGCAGCCGGAGAGCAAACCGCCGGAGAACGGGGAGGCCGCCAGGCCGGAGAAAAAACGCAAAAGAGGCCCCTCCGGCAGAAAAACTCAAGGAGCGTCCGGCAAAAAGAAGAAAGGCGACGGGGCCGGACGGAAAAGCGGCAGCGGCAAGGGCGAAGGCAAAAAGGAGAGCAGGGCGGCTATCGGTTCCGAACAGGCTGCAAAGGCGGCAAAATCGGCAAAGCCGGAAAAAAAGCCGGAAAAAAAGGCGCGGGATGCAGCAGCTGAGCCGGAGAAGGGCAAGGAGAAGCCGCCCCTGATCAAATTGCTCATCAATGCCGAAGAGCCGGAAGAGTGTCGCATCGCCCAGATCGAGGACGGCAAGCTGGAGTCCTTTCACGTCACCACGGTGGTACGCCGCCGCACCAAGAACAACATCTACAAGGGTATCATCACCTCCATTGAGCCCACCCTGCAGGCCGCCTTTGTGGAGATCGGCACCGACCGCAACGGATTTCTCTCCTTCAGTGATATTCATCCCGAGTATTTCCGGGAGGATATCGACGATCAAAGCCGGGAGTATATTGCCCAGCACCGCTGGCGCAAGCTGCGCATCGAGAAGGTCATGGCCAAGGGTCAGGAGGTGCTGGTCCAGGTGGTCAAGGAGGTTACCGGCAACAAGGGAGCCAACATGACCACCTATCTCTCCCTGCCGGGCCGTTATCTGGTTCTCATGCCAGGCAGCGACAGCGCCGGAATCTCCCGGAAGATCAGCGGCGAAGAGGCGCGGCGTAATCTGCGGGATATCATGTCCAGCTTCAGCATACCCGAGGGTATCGGCTATATCCTGCGAACCGCCAGCCACCAGATCACCAAGACCGCCCTGCAGAAGGATCTGCGCTATCTGCTCAAGCTGTGGCGCAAGATCAAGAAAAAGGGACAGGAGACCAAGGCCCCGGCCCTCATCCACGAAGATCAGGATGTGGTTACCCGTTTCCTGCGCGACTACTTTACGCCGGAAATTCAGGAAATTCAAGTTGATACCCAGCAGTCCTTCGACCAGGTCCAGGAGTTCGTCTCGCTCCTGCCCGCCAAGCAGCGCAAGGTCAAAATCAAGCTGCATCGGGGGCCGCGGCCCATTTTCAACTACTACAACATTGAAGAACAGATCGAGTCGATCTATCAGCCCCAGGTCCGGCTTCCCTCGGGCGGTTCCATAGTCATCAATCCCACCGAGGCCCTGGTGGCCATTGATGTCAACTCCGGCCGCACCTCCAAGGATCGCGACTTTGAAAAGACCATTTTCCAGGCCAATATGGAGGCGGCGGCGGAACTGGCCCGGCAGCTGCGTCTTCGCGACCTCGGCGGGTTGATTGTGGTGGATTTCATCGATATGCGCAATAAACGGCATATCCGTGAGGTGGAGAAGATGGTCAAGGCCAGCGTCAAGCGGGACAAGGCCAAGATCGACATCAGCCGCATCTCCCGTTTCGGTCTCATGCAGATCGCCCGCCAGAAGATGGGAGCCCCCATTGAAAAGGGGAGTTACCGCATGTGCGAGCATTGCCGCGGACGCGGGATGGTTCGTTCGGTGGAAACCCTGGCGCTCTATTACATGCGCCGGATCCAGACCGGCATCAGCCGCAAAAAGATCAAGGAGGTGGAGTGTTCCCTGCCCCTGGAGATCGCATCCTATCTGCTCAACAAAAAGAGGATGGAGCTCTCCGAGCTGGAGTCACGGCATCAGGCCGCCATCAAGATCAGGCCGGTCCCGGATATGAAGCCGGGGGACAACCAGATCCGCTTTCTCTCGGACAAGAAGTAGAAACGTCGGCGGCCATGCCCGGCGGTTAGAAAAAGGTGATGGGTGTCAGGTTGACCAGAAACGGATAGATGACCAGCAGCAGGGCGAGCAGGCCCACGGACCGCATTCCGTGCCGCATGTGAACGGGTGCTGCGGTGATGCAGTCGCCGCCTCCGCAGAAAAAGAGAAGGGCGATCAGCGGTATCACACCCTGCCAGGGGATGTTTTGACTGCCCTTGTATCCCGCCAGGGGGATAACCATCCACAGGACGGCCGCCGCCAGAAGGACGCCGTTACGGATGAGCCGGGAGCGAAAGCCGGCCGGCAGTGACTCCGGAGTCGCGGCCCCGTCCCCCCTTTTGAAGAGTCCCACCGACTCTCCCAGAAAGCTGCCGCCCAGGCTGGATATGGCGTTGACGCTCATGTCGGTGAGGCCGTATGTCCGTAACGGATGCAGGCCCTGGATCACCTCGTCATGGATGCCGTACAGCGCGGTGACCAGCGCCGTGAACCAGAGCAGGGAAGGCCCCCGGGTCCGCAGCGAGAGGGTATAGCGCACCAAGAGTGAAAGCAGCAGGTATTCCGGTACGTGGATACGCTTGATGGGAATTTCAGGATCAGGCAGCAGGGCGGCAAGCAGGCAGGCGGCGACACCCGCCTGGAAAAGCGGCAGGTGGATCGCCTGGTTGCGGTATCTGCGAAACAGAGAGCCGAAGATCGCCGCCAGGGAAAGGGCGACGACCACCCCCGGAATCCGGTGGGCGGTTTCGCCCAGTCGTGCCACCAGCCAGGCCCAGAGCTGGAAAGTATTGATATAGAGCAGCACCAGCAGGCCGCAGGCGCCATGAAGCAGGAGTACTTTCAGGGAAGTTCGCAAGGTCGTTTTCCGCTGCACGTGGGAGAGAAGGTCGGATGAAAAGATACCTTAGTAAAGATTTTGGTTGGATTCAACCGCGCGGAGCCGGGGATGATCCGGGCGTTAGGGCGGTTGCGCTTCGGGTCGAAGGCGATAAAGCACCATGTTCAGCGTGGGCCCGGTCCGGAAAAGGGGTGAAACCGTGAGCAGTACACTCATCAAGGAAATCCGGAGACGCCGCACCTTCGGTATTATCAGCCATCCGGATGCGGGCAAGACGACGCTGACCGAAAAACTTTTGCTTTTCGGCGGCGCCATCCAGTTGGCCGGGGCGGTCAAGTCGCGCAAAACCGCTGCTCATGCCACCAGCGACTGGATGTCCATTGAGCGGGAGCGCGGCATTTCGGTGACCACCTCGGTGATGAAGTTCAACTATCGGGACTTTGAAATCAACCTGCTGGACACGCCCGGCCATCAGGATTTTTCCGAAGACACCTACCGGGTACTCACCGCGGTGGATTCCGCCCTCATGGTCATTGACTCGGCCAAGGGTGTGGAGACCCAGACAACCAAACTCATGGAGGTGTGCCGCATGCGCAACACCCCCATCATCACCTTCATCAACAAGCTGGACCGCGACGGCATGGATCCCCTGGATATCCTCGCCGATATCGAGGACAAGCTGCAGATTGAATGCGCGCCGCTCTCCTGGCCCATCGGTATGGGCAAGGGATTCAAGGGCGTCTATGATCTGCATCGCAAGGAGCTCAATCTCTTTACTCCGAGCCTGGACCGGCGTCCCCGGGAGCGGGTGGTGCTCCGGGACCTGGATGATCCGTTGCTGGATGAACTGCTGGGCCGGGATGATGCCCTGCGCCTGCGGGAAGATGTGGAGCTGCTTGAAGGCGCGGCCAATCCCTTTGAATATGAACACTATATCACCGCGGCCCAGACCCCGGTTTTTTTCGGCAGTGCCATCAACAACTTCGGAGTGCGCGAACTGCTCGACAACTTCGTGGAACTCTCGCCGCCGCCCGGTCCCCGGCGGGCGACCACCAGGGTTGTGAAACCCGAGGAGGAGGGGTTTTCCGGCTTCACCTTTAAGATTCAGGCCAACATGGATCCGGCTCATCGTGATCGCATCGCCTTTTTCCGCATCTGCTCGGGAAAGTTTATCCGGGGAATGAAGGTGAGGCACCACCGGCTCAACAAGGAGTTGAACCTCAGCAACGCCACCGTGTTCATGGCCCGGAACCGCTCCAACGTGGATGAGGCCTATCCCGGCGACATAATAGGAATCCACAACCATGGCACCATTAAGATCGGCGACACCTTCACCGATCGTGAACCCCTCAAATTTACCGGTATCCCCAGTTTTGCGCCGGAACATTTTCGCCGGGTGCTTCTGAAAAATCCGCTCAAGAGCAAGCAGTTGCACAAGGGCTTGTTGCAGATGTCCGAGGAGGGGGCGGTGCAGCTTTTCCGGCCGCTCATGGGCAGTGACTATATCCTCGGTGCCGTGGGAGTGCTGCAGTTCGAAGTGACCATGGCACGGCTCAAGGCCGAGTATGGTGTTGACGCCGATTACGAGGTGGTCAACTACGCCCTGGCACGCTGGATCAGCTGCGATGATCCAGCCGGGTTGCAGCAATTTGAAGCGGCGAACCGGAGCAACCTGGCCATTGATGCCGAGGGTCGTCTCGCCCTTCTGGTGGACGGGCAGTGGCGACTCAACCACATAAGCGAACTCCATCCGGAGATCGTCTTTCACAAAACCCGCGAGTATAGCTAATTCACCGGCCTGCCGCTATCCTTGCGGCGGCATGGGAAGATCCGGCGGAATTGCCCCGATACTGCCGGCAAAGGTGCTGTTCGTCACCCCTCACCAGCGGCTGTATGGGTGGTGAATGAGGCTGGAGTTGAAGTAACGGGGATCGCCGGTGACCTCCCTGCCGATCCAGGGAGGGACGGCAAACTGCTGATCCTCGTCGGCAAGCTCGATCTCGGCAACAACTAATCCGCTGTTTTCACCAAAAAATTCATCAATTTCCCAGGTAAAGCCGCCATACTCGACCCGGTAGCGTTTTTTCTCGATGAGCGGTTTTTCGCAGAGGGTATCCAGGAGGACCACGGCATCCTCCAGGGGAATCTCATATTCAAACTCCGGCCGGATCAGGCCGGTGGCGCTTCCCTTGATGGTCAGAAAACCGCGCTTGCCGGCGGTTCGCACCCGCACGGTGTGTTGCCGTTGGGTGCTGAGATAGCCCTGGCGATAGAAAACGCCTGCGGCAAGGTGGCGCCACTGCTCGCCCCGGAGGAGAAATTTCCTCTCGATTTCAACTCCCATTGTCGCCGTCCGTCGCCGTTGTCCGGCGGGATCCCGCGCCGTCTCTCTCCTTGGGGGATGCCTGGTCGCCGTTGTCCCGGGCGCTGTGGCCGTTCTTGAGCATGATCTTCGCTATTTCCGCCGAGTAGATGTTGATCTGGTTGAGGGCGTCCATCAGCTCCATATGAATGGTATGCGTTTCCACGGATGCCTCTTTCATGGCCAGCATGCGTTTGAGATGATGGCGACGCAGGCGGGAGTCGAAGTCGGCATAGCGGGCCTTTTTTTTCCTCACCTTGCGGGCCAGGGAGAGGTCCATGCGGGTCATCATCTCCTGGATGCGGTCGAGCTGTTTGCCCACCTTTTTATGATAGCGGATGAGTTCCTCCTTGCCCTCGGGCGAAAAATCAACCCCAAGCCGTCTTTTTTTGCCGATAAGCGGAACGATCTGCCTGGTGATGACGTCACCGATGCGTTCCATGGAGTCGAGCATGGCGATGAGGCCGCTCACCTCGTCCACCTGGGTGGCGGTGAGTTCCTGGCGGCTGATGTCCAGGAGGTATTTTCTGATCCTTTCCTCCAGAAAATTGATCTTTTTTTCCCGCATCTCGATCCCCTGCAACAGGGTGAGATCCTGGGGAAAGATGTGGTCCCGGTGCGGCCCGTCGGAGAGAAAGGGAACCATGGCGGCCCGGTGCATACGGGCCAGGATCTTCGCCATTCTTGCGATTTCCGCACCGGCGAGCTGCAGGGCGATGGCCGGGGTGGAGATGATGGCGTCGTCCAGGTGCCAGGTGATGGGGTCCAGATGTCCGGCCTTGCGCCTGTCGGGCAGCAGAAAACGGATCAGGGAGGCGAAGACCGAGGTCAGGGGAAGAAAGAAAAGCCCGGTGGTGATGTTGAACAGGGTATGGGCGTTGGCCACCTGCCGCGCCGTGCCGGAGCCGGAAAAAGCGGCAACGATCCGGACGAGATGAGCGAACTGGGGTATCCAGAAGAAAAAGAGCAGCACCCCGCCGATGTTGAAGAGTACATGGGCCAGGGCAACCCTCTTTGCCTCCCGGGCGGTGCCGATGCTGGCCAGGGCGGCGGTGATGCAGGTGCCGATATTGGCGCCGAGAATCACCGGAATCCCGGCTTCGAGGCTGATCAGGCCCTGCTGGGCCAGGACGATAACCACGCCGGTGGAGGCGCTGGAACTCTGCACCAGGGCGGTGAAGATCGCCCCTGCCAGGATGCCCGGGACGGGATTTTCCAGCCCTTCCATCATCTGCACAAAACCCGGATGGGCCCGCAGCGGCGTCATGGCATCGCTCATGAGCTTCATGCCGTAGAAGAGGATGCCGAAGCCAAAGAGAATATCACCGACGGATCGGGCCCGGTCGCTGCGGCCCATGAGCCGCAGAGTAAAGCCGGCGATTATCATCAGCAGGGCATAGTCGGTCAGTTTGAAGGCCACCATCTGGGCGGTGATGGTGGTGCCGATGTTGGCACCCAGGATGACACCCAGGGACTGGGTAAAGCTCATCAGCTCCGCCTGGACAAAACTCACCAGCATGACCGTGGTGGCGCTGGAAGACTGGATCACCATGGTGACAAAGGCGCCCACCAGCAGTGCGATGAAGCGGTTTTTGGTCAGGGTGGCAAGGATGGAGCGCATGCGGTTGCCCGCGGTTTTCTTCATGGCACGGCTCATCTTTTCCATGCCGTAGAGGAAAAAGGCAAGGCCGCCGAAAAGTCCGACCAGCAGCATGAACCAGGAAATGGTTCCGGCGTCCTGCAAAACGGCGGGAGGTAAAGCGGCCGCGGCCGCTGCGGACGGAATCATGGGCAATGCTCCCTTGCCCGCAGATGGATTGGGGATATGGTCATGGCTTCCGGGTATCCGTGGTTGCCGGTGGGGTATTTCTTCAAGCGGAATACTATAACCGCAGCGTCTTCCCTGTCAACCTGGAAGCGGCCCGTTCCTGCCGGATGGACGCTCTTTTCCCCTCTGCGTTGACTGGCGGCCCTCCGATGCTTATTTTGTTTGAAAACAATGTAATAATGAATAGTTCACTCCCTTGGACAAATTACCGGGCAAGGAGGTGTGACCATGAAACCCGATCCCATTGTCTGCAACTGGTATTGTTATCCGGTCAGGGGACGGCGCTTCCGGACGGCGGTTGATGAGAAGACGCATCCGCGGCACGAGGGTGAAGCGTGAAATCGCGGGCAAGGGGAGCGGCCTGGTCCGTCGCCGGTATGATTGCCGCAAGCACGCTGCTGGTGGCGCTGGTGCTTGCCCTTCTCTACTTCCTGGATGGCCGTCGCTATGTGGAACAGGTCTTTGACTGGCTGGCGCGGCTGGGCCCATGGGGTCCTGTTTTTTTTATTCTCATGGATACGGCCATTGTGGTGTTGCTGCTGCCCGGGGTTGTCTTCACCCTGGGGGCCGGATTTCTCTTCGGCCTGGTTCCCGGGACTCTCTACGTCATCATCGCCACAACCCTGGGCGGCGTCATTGCCTTTACAGCCGGCCGCTATCTGTTCAGCGATCGGCTGAACCGCTATCTTGCCGGGCACCCCAAACTGGCCGCCCTGCACCGGGAATTCCGGGGCCGCGGCCTGCAGGTGGTGCTGCTGAGCCGCATGATCCCCTTTTTTCCATTCAAGCTCTCCAACTACCTCTTCGGTCTTGGCCGTTTTTCCCTGCGGGACTACACCCTGGGCACCGTCATCGGCATTATTCCCATCACCCTCACCAATGTCTACCTCGGTTCCCTGGCCGCCGATCTGAACAGCCTGCTGGCCGGGGAGAACGTCCGGTCGCCCCTGGCCTGGGCCGGTTACGGCCTGGGATTTGCGGCAACGGTGATTGGCGTCGTCCACCTGGGTCGCCTGGCCCGGATCCGCCTTGATGCTCTTTCCGAAGCCGGGGAAGAAGCGGAGGGCCGTCCATGAAATGGCTGCGGTGGCTTCCCTGGAAATTCATCGTCAGCTACGCGGCCCGGGCCCACGGATTCCTGGACCCCATCGCCCTGCTGGGACGGTTGCACCACTTCGCCCAGCCCTCCGAAATCAACGAACCCGTGGAGTTGCTGCGGGCCGGGGTGGTTCTCCATGCCCGGGGCCTCATCAACAGCAGGGTCATCCAGCACAACCTGGACTGGGTCTGGCCCTTTTGGGTGGAAAAACAGTTTGATCCCCGGGACGATGCCTTCATTCCCCGGGCCTTTTCGCTCACCCACATCAACCTCACCCACCGCAACTGGACGGCAATCGGTATTCCCGACTGCGAAGAGCTGCCCATTATCGGCCCCCGCGGCCTGTTGACGCCCTTTCTCGACGGCTGGTCCCTGGACTGCTGGATCGTCACCGGCGACGGCCGCACCCTGCTGCCGTCGCGCTCCTCCCGCCGGAACCGGCGTCAGCTGCTGGGCCTTGACCAGGGGGTGAGCGTCACCACCATGATCCGGGACAGGGGCCTGGCCCTGACCATGCGGGCGTGGGTGGAGGATGAAGGCGGCCGGGCCTGCTGCCGGCTGCGGGTGGATGGACGCAGCGATACGGCGGCATGGCTGGTGATTGCCCTGCGGCCCTACAACCCGGAAGGGGTCAGTTTTATCCGGAGTATTGCGCTGGGGCAGGAGCGTTGTCGATGGCTGATTGACGGCCACTCCCGGGTCTCCTTCAACGCGCCGGTGGACCATCATCTCCTTTCCCGCTACCGCGACGGTGACGTATTTTTGCAGCTCACCTCCTCCCCCCTTCCCCGGGAACGGCCGGCGATCGACTGCCGGGTGGGTATGGCAACCGCTGCCGCGCTTTTTGAGCTGGATCCCGGGCGTCGCCGCCGGCTGGAGATCCGGGTGGGGCTGGAAGAAAAAAAACCGGCCGTCGCCAGACCTTCCTGGTCCCGGGCCATGAGCAACCGCTGCAGACTGGAGATACCGGACAACCGGCTGCTCTTTCTCTTTGATGCGGCTCAGCACTCCCTGATTCTGCACTCCCCCGGCGATGTCTATCCCGGCCCCTACACCTATAAGCGCTTCTGGTTCAGGGATGCGGCCTTTATCATCAACGCCCTTCTCTGCAGCGGCTTTCCGGAGCGGGCGGAAAGAGCCATCGACCTGTTCCCGGCCCGTCAGAAGGCGGGATACTTTCATTCCCAGGAAGGGGAGTGGGATGCCAACGGCGAGGTCCTCTGGATCATGCACCGTTTCTGCCGTCTCACCGGTCAGCCTCCCAAGGAGGAATGGCTGCCCGCCATTCTCCGTGGCGCCCGCTGGATCTGCGACAAACGGCTGAAAGGCGGGGGCGGCGAGCTGCACGGGGGCCTCATGCCTTCGGGATTTTCCGCCGAGCATCTGGGACCCAATGACTTCTATTTCTGGGATGACTTCTGGTCCATCGCCGGTCTGCAGGCCGCAGCCGGGCTGCTGGAGATGAGCGGGAATAACGGCGCCGCCGCGAGGTTTCGGCGGGAGGCGGTGGAGTTTGGCGCGGTTGTCGATGCCGTTCTTCACAGGGTCGCGGCCCGCGTTGACCGTGCGGCCATGCCCGCCTCGCCATACCGGCGACTGGATGCCGGGGCCGTCGGCTCGCTGGCGGCGGGATACCCCCTGCAACTTTTCCGCCCCCATGATCCGCGTCTGCTGGATACGGTGGAGTTTCTCCTGGAAAACTGCTTTCTCTCCGGCGGCTTTTTTCAGGATATGATCCACTCGGGCATCAATGCCTATCTCACCCTGCATGTGGCCCAGGTGTTGCTGCGTGCCGGAGACCCGCGCTGGTGGCGGCTTGTGAAGACCGTGGCCGCCCTGGCCGGACCCACCGGTCAGTGGCCCGAGGCCATTCATCCCCGCACCCTGGGGGGCTGTATGGGCGATGGTCAGCACGTCTGGGCCGCTGCCGAGTGGATCATGATGATGCGCCACTGTTTTGTCCGCGAGGAGGGAAAGGGGCTTATCCTGGCCGCCGGCATTCCCCCTGCCTGGCTGCGGCAGGCCATGCGGCAAAACCGGGAAATCTCCTTTGGTCCGGCCCCCACCGGTTTTGGCCGGATCACCGTCTGTATTGCTCCGGAGGCGGGTGCAGGGAAATGGAGGGTAGGCTGGCAGGGAGAGTGGCACCAGGAACAGCCGCCGCTGACCATACGGCTGGGCGGCAGGGACGAGGTTGTCGGCGGCGACCGGGGCAGCCTGGTCGTTGATCCAGAGTTTACCAAGGGAGGCCGTGCATGAAAATCATGATGTTGACCAACACATTCACGCCCCATGTGGGCGGAGTGGCGCGTTCGGTGGAACGGTTCACCGCCGAGTATCGCCGGCAGGGACACCGGGTGCTGATTGTGGCGCCGGTCTTCGAGGGTATGCCGGAAGAGGAGCGGGATGTGGTGCGAATCCCCGCCATCCAGCGGTTCAACGGCAGTGATTTTTCCGTGGTGCTGCCGGTGCCCGGTTTCCTGGGCACGGCCGTGGAGCGGTTCCGGCCCGACATCATCCACTCCCACCACCCCTTTCTGCTTGGGTCCACCGCCATGCGGCTGGCCATCACCCACAACCTGCCGCTGGTCTTCACCCATCACACCATGTATGAGCAGTACACCCATTACGTGCCCGGTGACTCCGAGACCATGAAGAAATTCGCCGTCAGCCTGGCCACCAGCTATGCCAACCTCTGCAACCGGGTGATCGCGCCCAGTGAAAGCATCAGGGAAATTCTCCTGGAACGGGGGGTGACAACACCCGTTGACGTTGTTCCCACCGGGGTGCGGTTGGCGGACTTTCGCCGGAGCAGCGGCCGGGGAATGCGCCTGGCCCTGGATATCCCGGTGGATGCGTTTGTGGTGGGGCATCTGGGCCGGTTGGCGCCGGAGAAAAACCTGGAATTCCTCGCCCGTTCGGTGGCCCGTTTTATGCAAAACCGGCCCCGGGTTCATTTTCTCCTGGTGGGCAGCGGCCCCTCCCTCGGACCGGTGACCGGCATCTTTGCCCGCCACGGGGTGGGCGACCGCCTCCACCATGTGGGGGTACTCGATCAGCCCCTGCTGGCCGGGGCCTACCGCGCCATGGATCTGTTTGCCTTTGCCTCCGAAAGCGAGACCCAGGGCATGGTGCTCACCGAGGCCATGGCCGCCGGGGTGCCGGTGGTGGCCCTGGATGCTCCGGGCGTGCGCGAGGTGGTGGCCGATGGAATCAACGGCAGGCTGCTTGCCGGGGATTCCGGGGATGATTTTGTCGCTGCCCTGGCGGCGATCGCCGACTGCGGCGAAAAGGAGTTGCAACGGCTCAGGCGGGGTGCTGCGGCCACGGCGGAGAAGTTTTCCCTGGCCAACTGCGCCCGCAGGGCCCTGGATATCTATGAGCAGCTGGAAAAGCAGGACTTCAAGGAACAGGAAAGGGAATATCAGCAGTTCGGCAGGCTGCTGCGGGCCATCAAGGGGGAATGGGATGTGGTCAGGACCATTGCCCGGGCCGCCGGCTCCGTCCTCATACCCGCCGACTGACCGGAGGGGGAGGGGAATCCATGCTCACCCGGCTCTCTGTTTTCTTCCGGAAGATCCGTGTTTTTTTCAGCCGCAGCGAGTGGTCCATCCGGCTGCTGCACCTGGACACCTCCCGGAAGACCGGTTCCCGGCCCGGTCTTGTTCTCATCCAGATCGACGGTCTATCCCACACCCAGTTCAACCGGGCGCTGCGGGCGGGTCGTCTGCCCTTTATCGCCGGTCTGCTGGAGCGACAGAACTACCGGCTGCATCCCCTCTACTCCGGCATGCCCTCCAGTACCCCGGCGGTCCAGGCGGAACTCTTCTACGGCATACGCAATGCGGTACCCGCTTTCAGTTTCAGGAACCTCCGCTCCGGCCAGATCATGCGCATGTTCGAGCCGGCGGCCGCCGCCGACGTGGAACGCGCCCTCACCGAAAAGGGCATCTCCCTGCTGGCAGGCGGCAGCGCCTACAGCGATATTTTCACCGGCGGTGCCGACGAGTCCCATTTCTGTCCCTCATCCCTGGGCTGGGGTGATATTCTCCGTTCCGCCCGTCCCCTGGCCCTGCCGTTGCTGCTGATCTCGAACCTCTACAGCCTCATGCGCACCGCGGTTCTGCTGGTACTGGAATTCATCATCGCCCTCACCGATTGTATCCGGGGTATCATCGACGGCCGCAACCTCGTCAAGGAATTGAAATTCGTGCCCACCCGGGTGTTTATCTGCATCCTGCTGCGGGAACTGGTCACCATCGGCACCAAAATCGACGTGGCCCGCGGCCTGCCCATCATCCATCTCAACTTCATCGGTTATGATGAGCAGGCGCATCGCCGCGGTCCCGGCTCCAGGTTCGCCCACTGGGCACTCAAGGGCATTGATGACGCCATAGCGAGGATCTGGCGGGCCACCCAGCGTTCCAAGCGGCGGCACTATGATCTCTGGATCTACTCCGATCACGGTCAGGAGGAGACCCTTTCCTATCCGGAACTCTGCGGTCGTTCCATCCAGGAGGCGGTGAGCGCGGTCCTGGCGCCCCGGTCGGAGGAGACGGCGGCTGTTGCCAACGGTCTGCAGGGAATCCAGTTCCGGCGGATCAATCTGCTCGGCGGCCGCATCATGCAGCGATTTTTCGGGGTCGGTCCCCTGCCGTCCCCGGATCCGGAAAACGAGGTGACGGTGACGGCCATGGGCCCCCTGGGTCTGGTCTATCTGGACAGCCGCCGGTCAAAGGCCCTGGCTGCCGATCCCGCAAAACGGCGGCGTCTGGCGGCCGCCCTGGTGCAGGAGGCCGCCATTCCCCTGGTGCTGATTCCCGAAGGCGTGGACCGGGCGCGGGCCTGGACCGCTGCGGGCGAGTTTATGCTGCCTGCGGATCGGCGGCGGATTTTTGGAGCGGATCATCCCTTTCTCGACGAGGTGACCGAGGATCTGATCACCCTCTGTCACCATCACAATGCCGGAGATTTCATCATCTCCGGATGGCGTCCGGACAGACCTCCCATGACCTTTCCCATTGAGAGCGGTTCCCACGCCGGACCCGGCGGCGAAGAGACCCGGGCCTTTGTCCTGGCCCCGGCCGATATCTTTCCCGCGGGAAAGGCGGAGAATTCCGATTTTTCGGAGCAGAAAGACAAATCCGGAAAATCCCGCCTGCGGCCCCTTGATATCAGGAACGCGGTTTTCAAACACCTCAAGCGGCCGCGTACCTTGTTGAGCCGCTATGCGGCGACAGAGGACGGGAAACGGCTACAGGGCGGCCGGAGGCTGCGGGTCATGACCTATAATGTCCACTCTTGCATCGGGCTGGACGGCAAGCTGTCGCCGGAACGCATCGCCCGGGTGATCGGAGGAGAGGGGCCGGATATCGTTGCCCTGCAGGAGCTGGATGTTGGCAGGCGCCGTACCGGCGGGGTGGACCAGGCCCGGGTGATCGCCCGTTGCCTGGAGATGGAATTTCATTTTCAGCCCACCCTCTGCCTGGAAACCGGGCTGTACGGCAACGCGGTGCTCTCGCGGCCGCCCATGCGGCTGGTAAAGGCCGATGCCCTGCCCGGGCTGGATGGAAAAGCGGAGAGGGAGCCCAGGGGGGCGATCTGGTGCGAGGTAACCGTTGGGGAGGCAACAGTGCACTTTATCACTACCCATCTGGGTTTGCGGCCGAAGGAGCGCTTTCTCCAGGCCGATGCCCTGCTGGGGCCGCACTGGCTTGGCCATGACCGCTGCCGGGGACCGGTGATTCTCTGCGGAGATTTCAATGCCCTGCCGTTCTGGCCGGTCTGCCGTCGGCTGCGGCGGCGCTTCCGTGACGCCCAGCAGGAACTGCCGGGCCATACACCGAAATCGACCTTTTCCGGCCGCTATCCGCTGGCCCGCATCGACCATCTCTTCATCGACGGAGGCCTCAGGGTGCTGGCGGTGCGGGTGCCCGATTCCCAGGCGGCGATCACGGCCTCGGACCATCGGCCGCTGATTGTCGATCTGTTGATCGAACCCGGCCAATCACCGGAGAAAGCGTGAGCGGTTGTCCGGCTTCAGCCCTTGATCACGGCCAAAGGATGCAGGGTGACGATCACCTCCACCAGGTCGAGCTGATCCTCAATCACCCGGTCGATATCCTTGTAGGCGCCGGGCGCCTCGTCCAGGTCGCGTTTACCGCGCACGGCGTGGAGGATTCCCTGCTCCTCCAGCCGTTGTCTCTCTCTTTTCAGATCCAGCCGTTTGCGGGCCTGCCGGCGGCCCATCTTTCTGCCGGCTCCGTGGGAACAGGAGGTGAAGCTCTCCGGATTGCCCTTGCCCCGCACCAGATAGCTGGGCATGCCCTGGCAGCCGGGGATGATGCCGATTTCGCCGCTGCGGGCGCTGGTGGCTCCCTTGCGGTGCACCATGACGTCCCGCTGGAAATGGTGCTCCAGCCGGGCGTAGTTGTGGGCGATGTTGACGAAGTTGTCGAACCGGACCGGACCGGCCACCTCTTCCAGCGCCGCCTTGACCCGCTCCATCATCAGCCGGCGATTGGCCAGGGCAAAGTCCACGCAAAACTCCATCTCCCGCAGATACCGCCTGCCTTCCGGACTGTCGCACGGCAGAGAGGCAAGTTGCTGTTTTGCCGGGACGGTCTGACCATATTTTCCGGCCAGGGAGACGGCCAGCCGGTTGTAATGCTCCGCCACCCGATAGCCGATATTCCTGCTGCCGGAATGGATCATGATCCAGAGAAAACCGTCGCTGCCCCGCTGGATCTCGATGAAGTGGTTGCCGCCGCCCAGGGTGCCGAGCTGGGTGAGGGCGTTTGCGTACTCCCGCCGGACCACGGGCAGCTCTTCCAGGGATATGATGTTTTCCGGCAGGGGCATCAGGCTGCTGTCCTGCGGTTTTTTATGATGCTGGAATCCAAGGGGGATGCTCTTCCTGATCAACTTCATGACCGCCTTGAGCCGGTCGCTGTCCAGCGAGGTGAGCGAGGTCCTCAGGGCGCACATGCCGCAGCCGATATCCACTCCCACTGCATTGGGAATCACCACGCCCCGGGTGGCCATGACCCCGCCGATGGGCATGCCGTAGCCCATGTGGGCATCGGGCATGATGGCGACATGACTGTGGATGAAAGGGAGGTTGGCGATATTTTTTGCCTGCTGCAGGGCGCCGTCGTCCATTTCCCGCAGCCACAGTTTGATGGGGCTGTTTTCGCTGGTGATGATCCGTTCCACCATCTCAACTCCAGACGCCGGCGATCTCCCGGCCGCAGTCGGGACAACTGGTGCCGGCAATGCTGTTTTGCCGGATGTTGAAGCCATAGCGGCTGATGAGTTCTGCTCCGCATCCGGGGCAGTAGGTGTTCTCGCCGCCTTCACCGGGAATGTTGCCCTCATAGACGTAATGAAGTCCCTCGGCAAGGCCGATATCGCGTGCCTTGCGCAGCAGGGAGGCGGGAGTCGCCGGTCGGTCCAGCATCTTGTAGGTGGGACGGAAGGCGGTGACGTGCCAGGGGATATCCGCTGAGATCGATTTGATGAAACGGGCGATATCCAGAAGCTCGCCGCTGCTGTCGTTGAGACCCGGGATAACCAGGGTGGTGACCTCCACCCAGATGCCCAGTTGGTACATGAGGGCGACCGTATCAAGCACCGGCTGCAGCCGCGCCTTGCACACCTTTTTGTAAAAGTCGTCGCTGAACGATTTGATGTCGATGTTGATGCCGTCCAGCAATCCGGCAAGCATCCGGGTCGCAGCCGCGGTCATGTAGCCGTTGCTGACAAAGACGTTTTTCAGCCCCCGCCGGTGGGCGATCCGGGCGCAGTCAAGGGCGAACTCGAAAAAAATGGTGGGCTCAACATAGGTGTAGCAGACGCAGGCGCAGCCGCTGCGAAGGGTATCCTCCACCACGGCTTCGGCTGTTTTTTCCCGCCCGGCGATCTCACCCCCATGGGCATGGGGATACTGGGAGATGTCGAAGTTCTGGCAGTGGCGGCAACTGAAATTGCATCCCACCGTGGAGATGGAATAGGCGCGGCCGGCGGGCAGAAAGTGGAAGAGGGGCTTTTTTTCGATGGGATCGACATGTTCGGCAATCAACTTGCCGTAGACAAGGGAGAAGAGAGTGCCGTCCCGGTTTTCCCGCACACCGCAGATCCCCCTTTTCCCGGGGCCGATGCGGCAGTGATGCGCGCAGAGTTCGCAGACGAGTCGATTTCCCTTTCCCGGACTGTACAGCATCGCCTCTTTCATGGTCCCCCCCTGTTCTGGAAAAAATCGGTATCATGCCTATAGTATAGACAATAAGATCTTTTTTTCCGGATTCAAAATTTTTTCTCTGTGGCAGGTATCGGTAACAGCGAACAGGAGGAAAAAATGGACAAGGGACAGTATGGACGACGTGACAGGCTGATCGTTGAAAGGGAACATGACACCTACCGGGAGGAGAAAAAGTGGCCGGAGGGAACCGTCTGCACGGAATGCGGCGCCCTTTTTACCGGGGGACGATGGACCTGGAAAGAGCCGCCTCCGGAAAGAAACGGTGTTGTCTGCCCTGCCTGCAGGCGGATTGCGGAGAAGTATCCCGCCGGTTTCCTTGAAATCAGCGGCGCTTTTTTTCCTGCTCACCGGCGGGAGATTCTCGGCCTTCTCGGCAACGAGGAGAAGGTGGAAAAGGCGGAACATCCCCTGGAGCGGATCATGGCCGTCACCGAGCAGGAGGACGGGACCGTGATCACCACCACCGGCATTCACATTGCCCGCCGTCTGGGCAATGCCCTGGCCCATGCCTATCAGGGCCGACTCTCCTTCACCTACGGTGACGGCGAGAAGACCATCCGTATCCGCTGGAGTCGCGATTAGCGGCGGCACGGCCGGGACGGTTACCCGGGGTATCATGCAGCCGGACACCGGTGAGCCGGGCATAATCTTCCGGGGAATCGATATCGAACACCACTCCTTCATCTTCCACCCGCACCGGTTTCAGTTGAGCATCAGGGTCGGTCAGGTGGCGGCGGGGCCCGGTGTCGCCGCGCAGGGCGAAAATGCTTTGAAACCAGGCGGCCGGGGTGATCACCGGATTTCCGCGTTGGCCCCTGAAAACAGGGGCCACCCAGCGATGCGGTTCCGCCGCAAAGGCGGTGATCAGCCTCTCCATGGTAGCGGTGCGCACCAGTGGCTGGTCGCCGAGGATGAACATGGCCCCGGCAATATCACCGGCAGCGGCAGCGGCTGTCAGGCCCGCCTGCAGAGAAGCGCTGTATCCACCTTCGGCGACACGGACAACCCGGCAGCGGCCGGGGTTGATCCGGCGGGCAAGATCCGGATTGTCCCGGTTCATAACCAGCACCAGGGGGCGCAACCGGGAAGCGGTTGCGGCATGGATGACATGCTGGAGGATGGGGCTGCCGTCAAGGGGCAGCAGCAGCTTGTCCGCGCCCATGCGCCTGCTCCTGCCCGCGGCAAGGATGATTCCGGCAACGGCAACGTTCATTCCCGGTCTATGCTATTTTTTTCAAGTAATTATAGACTGTACACTTGGTTACGTCCATGAGGGTCGCCACCTGTTCCACCGCGCCCTTGAACTGAAAGACGCCGCTTTTTTTCATGATGCGGATAAAGCGGGTTTTCTCCTCGATGGACATGGCCCCGGGCTGTTTGCCGATTTCCTCCACAGCGCGGACAAAGAGGGTGCGGATGGTGTCGGCGGGCGAATCGGCAAAGGTTTCCTTGCTGGGGTATTTGCCGGTTTCCAGATCGTGGATGAAGGGGAGCAGTGCCTGGATGGCGTTGAAGTAGTGGGTGGTGTCCAGGTTGATGCAGAAGGCGGCCACAGGTCGGCCGCCGGAGTCGCGGAGGATGGTGGTTGCCGATTTCAGACAGCGTCCGTCCGCGGTGACCGACTTGTAATTGTGGCGATGGTCGTCCTCGCCGCCATCTTCCTGAACAAGCTGCACCAGAAGATCGGTGGCCGGGGCGCCGATCTTTCTGCCGGTGACGTTGCCCTGCATGTAGATAAGCGATTTCCGCGGATCAGCCAGGTCATGAATCACCACTTCGCAGTTGGCGCCGAACAGGGCGTGAATCGCATCGGCTACCTTTTTCAGATTCTCGAAGATTCGTTCCTTTTCCGAAATACCCGTCATTGATCCGTGAAAAAAGGAGACAGATTTATTTTTTTGGTGTGTAACTTTCCCGAAAACATCCCGGTGCCGGTTTTCCGCCGGACACTCCTTACAAGGAGACGACTCTGTCGCTTTCTTTGATCAGGGCGGCAAGATCGGTCTGCCTGGCGCGGACGTGGTATTCTTCCTCCACACCGTGGAGGTCGAGGAGTTTGCCCCAGGCCTGCAGCACCCCTTCAGAGAGGGTAAAGAGCCTGGCCTGCTCCATGATGGGATATTTTTCCGAATTACCTCCATCATAGGCTGCCGGCTCCGTCGGCACAACAGAAAAAGGAAAGTTGAGGCCAATGACCCGCTGAAGTTTTTCCACCGGCAAAGATAGGCTATAGCGGACAAAGCGAGGTGGACCCCATCGTTCGGACAGATTGGTGGCCTGATTAAGGAGGATAAAACCATTTTTTACTTGACTTGGGTGGAGAAATGATATTTTATCCGAGATAAGAATAATTCCTATTAGGAGTCACGTGAAGGAAAAAGACAGGTTGCTTGAGCATTTTCAGGTGACATGCCGGGCTCATGGGTTGAAGCTTACCCACCAGCGCCTCGAGATATACCGGGCTCTGCTTGCCTCGAAGGAACATCCCTCCGCGGAAAGACTGTTTGGACTGCTCACTGCCGTGATGCCCACCCTTTCCCAGGATACCATTTACCGAACCCTGGCCACCTTTGAGGAGCTGGGGTTGGTGAGAAGGGTGGAAACCATGAGCAGCCAGGCCCGCTTCGAGGCTGTCATTGAACCGCACCATCATTTTTTCTGCGATGAGTGCGGCCGGCTTATCGATTTTACCTGGCATTCTTTTGATCATATGGGTGTCCCGGAGGAGCTCCGGGAACTCGGAAAGGTCAGAGACAAGAATGTGGTGGTGCATGGCGTCTGCCGGGACTGTTTGGACAAGGAGTGAGGGTTATATTTTTTTCTTCGGAAACAGGCAAAATCCGGAGGCGCCGAGGCCACTCCGTCCGGCTGGCGGCCCGGCAAGCAGACGCTCAAGCCCGGTCCGGCCCTGGTCGGCAAGGTCTGGAAGGAGTGGAAGGTTGAGCAGGCCTTTGACGAGGACCTGTTTGTATAAGTGGCGAAGATCCGCCGATATCCCATAATTTCTTTAATCAAATACTTTAACACAGGAGGATAATTCATGGCTGCATTGAAGGGAAGTCAAACCGAAAAGAATATTCTCACCGCTTTCTGCGGTGAATCGCAGGCCCGAAATCGTTATACCTATTTCGCCTCCCAGGCAAAGAAGGAGGGCTATGTCCAGATCGCCCATATTTTTGAAGAGACGGCCAACCAGGAAAAGGAACATGCCAAACGCCTTTTCAAGCTGCTCGAGGGTGGTGAGGTGGAGATCAGCGGGAGCTTCCCGGCCGGTGTGATCGGGACCACCGCGGAAAATCTGGCCGAGGCTGCCGGCGGTGAAAATTACGAGCATACGGTCATGTATCCGGAATTTGCCAAAACGGCACGGGAAGAGGGATACAATACCATAGCGGTTATTTTTGAAGCCATTGCCGTGGCCGAAAAACAGCATGAAAAACAGTACAGGGAACTCAGGGAAAACATCGAATCGGGCAGGGTGTTTGCCCGTGATGAAGAGGTTACCTGGCGCTGTCGCAACTGCGGCTACCTGCACCAGGGCGGCAACGCCCCGGAAAAATGCCCGGCCTGCGACCATGCCAAGGCCCATTTTGAGCTGCTTGGCGAGAACTGGTAGAGACATTTCCCCTGACAATTCGGGGAACCGAAAAGGCCCGGCCGGACCATTCCCGGCCGGGCCTTTTTCTGTAACTACCCAGCGGGCAGCCAACTGTAATCAGCCGCCGTAAATTTTTACGAAAAATCAAGCGGCGTTTTCGCGCCTCTGTCTCTGTTTTGTTTGTCTCTTCAAGAGTTGCATCTCTTCCGGCTGAAAAAGAGGATTGACATCCAATTATACTTTCTGTAAAAATTTTTTCGGAACGCCGCCCTGCCGGAGGGTGGCGCCCAACCGTGTCTCTCAGCCGGAGAACTTTCCATGACCACAGTGAACTTTGCCGGGATACTCGAACTTGCCAGGTCCTATGAGGCCGAAATGACCAGCTTTCTCCGCGATATGATAGCCATTCCCAGCGAGAGCTGCCGGGAGGAAAAGGTGGTGCTCCGCATCAGGGAGGAGATGGAAAGGGTGGGGTTCGACCGCGTCGAGATCGATCCCATGGGCAACATCCTAGGCTATATCGGTTCCGGTCCCCGCCTGATCGCCTTTGACGGTCACGTGGATACCGTGGGGGTGGGGGTTGCCGCCAACTGGGAGTTCGATCCCTATGCCGGTTTCGAGGATGACGAATGCATCGGCGGCCGGGGCGCCTCGGACCAGGAGGGCGGCCTGGCCGCCATGGTCTATGGGGGCAGGATAATAAAAGAGCTGGGATTGGCCCGGGACTGCACCGTGGTCATGGCCGGCACGGTCCAGGAAGAGGATTGTGACGGCCTCTGCTGGCAGTACCTGGTCCGGGAGCAGGGGATCAGGCCGGAGTTTGTCGTTTCCACCGAGCCAACCGACGGCGGCATCTACCGGGGCCAGCGGGGCCGCATGGAGATCCGGGTCGAGGTGGAGGGGGTCTCCGCCCACGGTTCGGCGCCGGAGCGGGGTGAGAATGCCATCTTCAGGATGGGCAGGATTCTCGGTGAGCTGGAGGAGCTGCATACCCGGCTCAAGGATGACGAGTTTCTTGGCAAGGGGTCGCTCACCGTCTCTGAGATCTTTTATACCTCGCCTTCGCGGTGCGCCGTGGCCGACGGCTGCGCCATTTCCGTTGACCGGCGCCTCACCGCCGGCGAGGATGCCGAGCTTGCCATCGCCCAGATCGCCGAGCTGCCCGCGGCCCGGGCGGCAAAGGCCAAGGTGACCATGTACACCTATGACACGCCTTCCTACACCGGCCTGGTCTATCCCACGGACTGTTATTTTCCCTCCTGGGTGGTGCCGGAAGATCATCCCGCGGTGCAGGCGACTGCCCGGGCTTATGGCCTGCTTTTCGGAGAGGAGCCGCGCATCGGCAAATGGACCTTTTCCACCAACGGCGTGGCCATCACCGGGATGTTCGGCATCCCCACCGTGGGGTTCGGGCCGGGCAGGGAGGCCCAGGCGCACGCGCCCAACGAGCGGACCTGGAAGGCGGATCTGGTGCGCTGCGCGGCCCTGTACGCGGCCCTGCCTGACGTCTATTGCAGCAATTAAACCGACACCTGAATTTCAAACCCGGCCATGCAAGGGAGGAGGAAAATGGACAGACACGGAAGCGAACGGCTGCTGGAACATCTGGCCGGGCTCGATTATCGGAACATGTACCTGGATGATTTCCTCCTCACCTGGGAAAAATCCGCAGACGAGCTCGCCGCCGTTTTCACGGTGGCCGAAATCCTGGGCAACATGCGCAAGCGGAACATCTCCAGCCGGATCTTTGATTCCGGCCTGGCTGTCTCCCTGTTTCGGGACAACTCCACCCGGACCCGTTTTTCCTTTGCCGGCGCCTGCAATCTGCTCGGCCTGACCGTGCAGGACCTGGACGAGGGCAAGTCGCAGATCGCCCATGGCGAAACCGTGCGGGAAACCGCCAACATGATCTCGTTCATGGCGGAGGTGATCGGCATCCGTGATGATATGTACATCGGCAAGGGCAATACCTACATGCGCCATGTGGCCGAGTCGGTGCAGGCCGGTTTCGAGGAGGGCGTGCTCGAGCAGCGGCCCACCCTGGTCAACCTGCAGTGCGATATCGACCATCCCACCCAGTCCATGTCTGATATGCTCCACATTATCAACTACTTCGGCGGCGTGGAAAACCTGGCCGGC
>CAYUNE010000043.1:0-143738 GCA_964446115.1 uncultured Desulfobulbia bacterium
TGGAATTTTATTTTTATTTTTTGAGGGATATTCTTATTTATCAAAAACAGAATTTTTCTTGTCCAAAGCCAAAGTAGGTGTCTTAAACAATCCGGAAACTTCCCGAAAGGGCGAAGCTGAATCTCTGCCAAATATATATTATCTTTTACTAGACGAGTATCAGTCTGATATGTTTGATGTAGCCCTGGATAGTCAATTACAAAATAATCTTAACGGTTTTATCTATTTTCCAAATAACACCGCCCTTTACGGCCGTACCGGAATGAGTATCCCATCAATTTTTTCAGGTGTAGAGTATAAATTTGACAAGCCTCTTAGACAATACAAGGACGAAGGGCTTAATTCCGAAAAATCCCTTCTTTACTGGCTTAAAAGGAAAGGATATTCTTTGCATGCTTACGTAAGGGATGATTTAAGAGCTCATAATGATATGAGTCTTTTCGACCAAATTACTGAGCATGAGGAAAAACTCGAATATTTTATCCCTTCTAACTCCACCCAGGCCGCTTTTAATGATCTATGGATTTATAGTACTATGCCTGAATTTGTTGCCAAAAAAATTCTAGGCAAAAATCGTATAACTCAAATAAAAGAACGCAACGCTCTACCTCGGAATGCTAACATCAGCTCTTATTACGGTTTTTATAACTATCTTCGAAAGGAAAAGGAACTTGCAGCAAACGGTAGATTTACATTTATTTACCTCCTTATTCCGCATTTTCCCTATATCTTTGACGATAAATGTCATTTTTCCGAGAATCTTGAACCAACTAGTCCTCTAGAACAGTCAAAATGTGCAAATTTACTTATTACAAGATTTATTGAAGCTCTTAAAAAATTTCATAGATTCACTGACTCAATCATCATTATCAGCTCCGATCATGGTGCCCGTTTTGAAGTAGAGAAAGGGATGCTGATCAGCATAGAAAGTGCAGGACCGTTTTCAGAAAGATGGAGCCGGGCGAGGGCTCGTTCTCTACTACTCGTCAAGCCAAGGGGATGGTCTGATACCGCAGCTTTTAAGAGAAGTGAATTCGATAGTTCTTTGCTCGATATTGCTCCTACTATCGCTGATATGGTTGGCATAAATCTTCCAGCACATATTACCGGTAATTCTCTATTGAACTCCGAGGCGTTCCAAACTGAAAGAGACAAATTTTATTATTATTTCGATAAAAAAGGCCCTGACGGATGGACTGATGCTATGGTTCGCTTTGCGATCAAAAGAAATTCCATTTTGAAATTGGAAAAGATTGAATTTAAACAGTTTAAGAAGGATGAATTCAGAGGATATCCAAGGAGAAAAAAATGAAGAGATTTACTGCTGTTTTAGCTGTTTTCTTTAGCCTTATTATTGTACAAAATGCTTATGCGTACCTGGACCCAGGAACCGGAAGTTACATGATTCAAATATTGCTTGGAGCTTTTGCCGCTGGCTTTTACGTTCTTAAGCAATACTGGCAAAAAATTATGACATTTTTTCGGGGAAGAAAGACAGAAAATGACGACAAGAATGAATAAAGGAATCGTTCCCGGTTCCTTCAGGGATCCAAGTGGTTTCCTCTTTTTTAAAGAGGGCGTACTTTATCGACAGGTCAACAACCGATATCGGAAAGATTTTGAAATGCTTGTCCAGTCTGGGTTGTATGACAGGCTTGTGGAATCAGGACTTCTTGTTCCACATCAATCCGTTGATCTTTCTCTTAAGAGTACAGAAGATGCTTACACTATCATTCGACCCAAAAAAATTCCCTTTATCTCATATCCTTACGAATGGAGCTTCAGCCAATTGAAGGATGCGGCCCTGCTGACTCTTGAAATACTCAAGTTATCTCTTGAATTTGGAATGTTGTTGAAAGATGCAAGCAACTACAATGTGCAATTTATGAAAGGACGTCCCATATTCATCGACACCCTTTCCTTCGAATCATACCAGGAGAATCAACCCTGGATCGCTTATAGGCAGTTTTGTGAGCATTTTCTTACACCATTAGCGCTGATGCAACATGTTGATCCTCTTATGAATAAATTATTAAGGACCAATATAGATGGTATTCCTCTTGAGCTGACGGCTAAGATTTTGCCATTTAGAGCACGGTTGAATCTCAGGTTTTTTCCCCACATATTCTTGCATGCAAGAAGCAAGAAGCATTATGCTGACCGGAATACAAAACCAAAAAAAATCAAATTCACCAAGCTAGCACTGAAAGGATTTATCGACGGTCTTCAAACAACTGTACAATCAATCAAATGGAAATCACAGAATACAGAATGGGGTGATTATTACTCTGATACGAATTATACGCAGCAGGCCCATGAAAATAAAAAGGAAATAGTGACTTCCTTCCTTGAAATGAGTGCCCCCAATATCGTTTGGGACCTTGGAGCCAACGACGGGACTTTCAGTAGAATTGCAAGTGAGTTGGGCAAGGAAACCGTATCTTTTGACTATGATCCTGTAGCTATCGAGAAAAGCTATCGTTTCGTAAAAAAGAACAAGGAAGAGAAAATATTGCCTTTGTTGCTTGACCTGAATAATCCTTCACCTGATATTGGCTGGGATAACTCCGAACGCGAATCACTTCGTTCCCGGGGACCTTGTGACACCTTGATGGCTCTGGCTTTGGTCCACCATCTTGCCATTTCAAACAATGTGCCCCTTGATAGAGTAGCCAAATTTTTTGCCGGGCTTTGCCGCTGGCTTATCATAGAATGGGTTCCTAAGGAAGACTCACAGGTGAAACGCCTGCTATCCACACGCGAGGATATATTTCCCAGCTATACTCAGGATGGATTTGAAATAGCATTTGAGAAATATTTTAAGACTCTGGCATCTAAGAAGGTGAATAATAGTCTAAGAATACTTTATCTGTTCAAAACCAGACCCTCTACGTCAATGTAAGTTGGGAGGGAGGGTATCAGCCCCTATGCAGCCTGGCAATTTTATCGAACATCAGAATCAGGCCGTGGCAAAGGGTGAAGATTGACTTGATATGCAGGTTGGTCTTGCAGCATTCGTCGAAATAGATGGTGAGGCTGGAATCAAGATCATCGTCGGCATACTGGTAGGTGATGAGAAGGGGGAAATGGGGGAGAGGGTGGAGGATGAGGGCGATATCTGCCTGGAATTCCGTGGTTGTGCGACCGGTGAACAACTCAACGATATCCGTAAGCAGGTCGGGATGGGTGTCTGCCAGGCTTTTCAACGGCAGCTCGCAACGGCTTGTAAAAAGGGCCTGCCAGTCTATTCCGCCGGGTATTTCACGGAACAGCTCCCAGTTGCCGGTGATGCCCTGGTGAGTATCATGGGTGATGTAAGCGAGCAGTGGTGCGCGAACCCAGGATATGTTATGACATTCGGAGACCATCCTTCCTTGCCGGTCAAAGTGAAAATCCTTGCCCAGGGAACATATGGTCAGACGGTCTCCTTGATGGACGGCGCCTACCCGGTCAGCCACCCGGGCCAGATCCAGGGTGGCCATTTTCCGTTCCAGTTTATATAAAAATTCCGCCTGCTCCGGCTCGCCGTTGTCGTTCCGGGACAGGCCTGCATTCATCCGCCCGATCTCCTCGGCGCTCAAATGCGGACAGTCACCCGGCCTTTTTCTCCCCTTCACCACCGCAGCAGCAAAGGCAAGGCAGGAGGGCACCAGGCACAGGCCGCAGTTGGTCTGCGGGAGTGCCCGGTATATGTCATGGGGGGTAGGAGCCTTTTTCTGCAACAGTTCCGCGAAACTCCCGATCGTTACTTTTCATTCTGGGGCGGTCCGAAAATCCTGTCGGTAAATTTGACATACCACGCCGCGGATTGCACCTGAATAATATAGGACAGGGCAATAACCAGGGCAGCGTTGGCGCCCGCTTCGCCAAAGGCATTAATGGCAATGGCAAGGGCGATGGAAAGGTTACGCATTACCGTACCATACACCAGGGCAATGGCATCTCCCCGCTTAAACAGCAGCTTTCCCAGAACAGTGGACAGCAAAAAATTAAAGATATAGATAATCAGCAGGGGGATAAAAATATACCCGAGAATAGCGGGGTTGGAAAGAATGGTCTTGGCCTTGAGCGCCATGGCCACAAAAACAATACCCAACACCCCCACGGTGGACATGGCCGGAAAGCGGGGGGCAACCCGTTTTTTGAACTCCGGCATGCCATAGCGTTTCAACAGGGACTGGCGGGTGATATACCCCAGCACCATGGGAACAAAGACAATGAGTACAATCTGTTTGATCACCATGATCACATTGACGTCAACCTTGGCTCCCAGAAGAGCCATGACGTAAAAAGGCGTCACCAGGGAACCCACGGTCAGGCCTATGACCGTCATATTAATTGCGGCGCCCATGTTGCCCTTGGCAAAACCGGTCCAGGAGATGGTCATTCCGGAGGTGGGCAGCAAGGAGGCAAGAAGAAGTCCCAGGGCCATATAAGGTTGTTCCGGGAAAAAAATCCGTCCCAGACCAAAGGCTACAAAGGGAATCACCGCAAAGTTGATCGCCTGGGTCAGCACCTGCAGCCGGACATTCTTGATACCTTCCTGGAGATGTTTAATATTGAGCGTCACCATCATGGGGTAGACCATGAGAAAGGTCATTGGCATGATGAGACTTTTCAACTTCTTGACAAAACCGGGATCTGCCACTGAGCCGAAGGCAAAACCGGCAACCATGAGCACCGGAATGGCAATAATCAGTTTCTTGTTGATCGAGATCAGTAATTTCCACATGTCGGTGTCCTTTATTTTTTCAGAGTTTCCTCGATCATGGCAATGATCTTCCTGTAAGTCTGGGCCAATGAAGCGGGATAGACCGGATCGTCAACTGTTTCGCCAATGGTCTCCTCGCTGTAATGATGATAACGGATCTGCGTCTTGCCATCCCGCGAAAAGGCCATGATGAACTTGGGCATCAGAATGGACCGCTCGGGATTGGCGCTCAGACTCTTGGCCGACTTTGACGGCTTGCAGACTTGGATCATGTGCAGATCAAAATCAGCCCCCACCTCAGCTCCGTGCTCGGAAAAGGTCTTCTTCATGTCCATGGCCGCCTCATTACCGATGATAAAACCGTTCTTTTCCAAAACAGCTTTCAAATCAGCGGCAAAAGCCGCCGGGCTCTTCTCCGTCTCAGCCCTGTAAAGATGATCACGCATTGTTCTTCCTCCAAAAATATATAAAATTGTAAAAAAAATTAAATACATACTCTCTTATCTGCCGCCACGAAGCTGGCATATGCACACAAGTAGTCAGTGCCAACCCGCCTGTCAAGCGGAAAACCGCCGCGTCTGCAGCGAGCCCCCGCCTCCATTGCCCGGCAACCGGACCCGTCCCCGTGAGTACGTACGACCAAGAAGCATATTATACCGACAGGTTACGAGACCAGCGGCCGGCTACCCACGCTATCCGTCCGAGGAAAAATCCTACGGCAAAACCAGGTGAGACCTGAATATCACCATCCCAACCAAGCCGTAAAACAAAAGAAACATCGCCAGGGAAAGCCGAACAAGCCCTTTCACCCGGCGGGGCGCCCCGGGCCGCAGGGTATCAAACCGGCTGCAAAGGGAAACGGCCCCGGCGCCAAGAGCGGCCGCTGTTGCAATAAATAGCGGTATATAGAGGAAATATCCGATATATGAGTAACCCGCCTTAAGGATACAAAATGGGCAGTGATGATGAGGCATCTCGTAGATATAGAGGCTGACCACCGAAATGATCGCCACCAAGGCCATGGCAAAGGCACCGGTTGCAAGAAAGGCGAAAAATACGCCGCCACGGCCGCGAAACTGCTGGATAATGCCTGCGGTGACAACCAGAACTCCGGAGAGGGCAAAGAGCTGCAGCGCCAGCCGGGGATCAAATGCGGATACTTCCGCTGCCACTCCCTGGGCTGCAGCGGTGAACAGGGAGCCGCAACAGGAGGTTATAATATCCGGATCAAGGCCGAGAAAGTAAAGAAAAAGCAAGAACGTTTCAGTGAGAAACAGGGGGACCAGGGCCAGCAGCAGCAGATATTTCACCCTGATAAGGGGATAGTCGGGGGCCTGGTTGTCCAGATGATTGATCACAAGCCAGGTGGTACCGGCAAAGAAGATGAGTATCCTGGCAAAGAGTTCCGGCCAGCCAAAGCCGTTGACATTCAGCACACCGGTGGCGCACATGGCACCGACAAACTGGCCGGACATGGATTCGGCAGTCATGATAAAGAGCAGCAAGGCCACCACCTCGGCGGCAAAACAGAAGACCAGCAAAGTGGATATCAGATAGGTTCGACGTTCAAGACGCAGTTGGCGTTCATGACCGCTGGCGATATCCCAGCAACGGAGAACCTGCAGGGCAAAACCGGCGGCCAGCAGCACCATGCCGCTACCGGTGAGGGAGACGAAGAGGAGAGCGACGAGAGCGGGATTGAGCAGCATCGGCCTGGGTGCCTATTCGACTATGGTACCGTCCCGCATGGTGATTACCCGATCGACCACCGATGATTCAACCACCAGGGGATCATGGCTGGAGATGAGAATGGTCTTGCCGGCCCGTTGCAACCCGGCGATCAATACCATCAGTTCGGCAGAGAGATGAGAATCCAGGTTGGCAGTGGGCTCATCGGCAATCAGGATGGCGGGATTGTTGATCAGGGCCCGGCAGATGGCCACTCTCTGGGCTTCGCCGCCTGAAAGGAATTCGACCCGCAGCCTCTTTTTGCTGATCAGGTCAAACTGCCGCAGCAGTCTCTCTCCGGCATCAATCAGGGTTTTGTACGGCAATCCCGCCGGATAGGCAGGCAGGACAACATTTTCCAGCACAGTCAATCCCTTGATCAGGTTAAAACGCTGGAAGACAAAACCAAAGGTCCGGCGCCTGACCTCGGCAAGAAAACGTTCCGGCAAACCGGAGATACGCTCACCGTTGACAAGAATACGGCCGGATGTGGGCCGGGACAAACAGCCGATGATGGAGAGCAGCGTGGTCTTGCCGGAACCGCTGGGCCCCTGCAGGCAGGTGACCCGACCGGTGGCCAGCCTGAGACTGACACCGCGCACCGCCCGGAATTCGTTCACGGCTCCCTGATTGAAAATCTTTGTAACGTCAATCAGCTCAATCACTTTCTCTCCCGTTATCTCATCACCATGTCCGGATCGGTGATGGCGGCGCGCCAACTGGGGATTATCGTGGCCACGGTATAGGGAAAGACGGTGAAGAAAAACAGGGTGGCCACCTGAAAACCATCCACCTGGGGGATGGGGCGGAAGTGGGGATAAAGAACAGCCCAGCCCTTGAGCACCGGAGCAAAGAGCATGGCCGAGGTATAAAAGATGTGTACATAAGCCAGTAGATAGCCGAGAAAGAAGGAGGTAAGGGAGACAATGGCTCCTTCCCAGAACTTCATCCGTAAAATATCGGCGGTTTCCCAGCCAACTGCCTTGAGAATGCCGATCTCGCGGCGCTCAGCGGCGGAAAGCCCGGAGGCCTTATCCCAGGCAAAGATGACGAAGGCAAGCACCGAACCGGTCATCAATACCAAAACCATCCCCTGCCGCCAGTTGAAAATCGCGTCATAGGTGCGGAGGATTTCATCCCGGAGTATGGGGCGGGTATCGGGCAACAACACTGTGAGTTTGCGGGCGACATTGACAATCTCGCTGGGGTTTCTCACCCGCAAAATCAGATCGGTATACATCCCGTCGGGAATATGAAAAAAAGAACGGAAATCCGCCTCGCAGAGGAGTATAAGATCAGCACTGACCAGTTCGGATTGCGCTGCCAACACCTCAGCCACCTGCAGAGAAAAAATTCCGCCGTCAGCCGAGCGGAGGTTCAGGAAAAAACCCGGCTGCAGCCCCCTGACCCTTGCCAGGGTGGCACCGACCCGGATTTTTCCACAGGCAGGCGGATCAGCTCCGGGTACCATCAGGGTGTAATTCGCCTTGATTGCCGGATCATAATAATACCCCCAAAGCCGCCCCCTTTTTTCGGCAACCCCCGGCAGCGGATCAAGTTTTTGCAGATATGTTCCGGGAATCAATCCATGGCGCCCGGCTGTCAGCCGCTGCAGGACGATCTCCGGAGCATTGCGCAGGATAATTTCCGCCTCCCGCTTGAGGGACTGGGCAAAGAGCATGACAGATGCCAGAAAAAAGACAATGAGGGTATAGACCAGCAAAAGACCAAAATTCTTCCCCCGTCGTCGCCCAAGGGAAGAGAGGGTATAATCGATCAGGTATTGTTGTGTCCGTAAAATACGTTTCATTGTCGCAGACGATTTGGCACCGGCACCAGTGACCCGGTGGGGAAATGCTCCAGGGCCAGGGGATGATCCTGAAAGGCGGCGTGCAGGTCGGCCTGGCTGGGATGTCTGGTATACCTGGCCTCGGTGAACAGGGCCAGGTCGGTGATCCCCAGTTCACGGGTAAAGGTGCAGGTGGCAGCCAATTTCCCCTCCAGCTGGTAATTTCCGGAGAAACCATGGTAAAGGGACACCAGGAACAGACCGGTCAAGGCGAGGATCAGGGTAAAAAAAAGGGACGAGGCACGCATTGCAAGAATTTTGTTTTTCCGGACGGGACAATCTGGCATCTACCAACTTTATGGTGAAGAAGAAGAAAGTCAACCATTCTTTCATGGATACGACCGAAGAATATCATACAGATATGGCGCACAGGGCAACAGGCAACGATTACATTTGACCCGGGGGAGGCAATACGATATTTTGTCGGTATACGTAAATCTTCGTCTATCAGCTTACAGGAGGCACTATGAAAAAAGGAACACCTGTCCCGTTGCTTGGCCTGCTTCTCTTCTTTTTCCTCACTGTTTCCGCCCATGGAGATGACTGCCCCGGGGCTTGGCAGATCCTGCCAAACTACAATCCGGCCCAGGGAGCCCCGTGCCAAATTTTAGGGCTCAACTCACGGATGGGGACATGTCAGCCGGGTTATGCGTTCGAAACTCTCTGCGACGACGCTTCAAACGGCAGATACAAGATATGCCGGGGCCCCAGACGTTGTGCCGGTCAGCGGCCGGTGGCCCCTCCTCCACGCCGGATCGATTGTACACACTGGGATTATACCCATAACCGGCCTTGTCCTCCGGGATATATCAACCGCGACTGTAGCGGAGATTGCGGCCCAAGATAACCTCCCCGCAACGATTCCGCCGGCAGCGCGATTTTTTTTGCTCCCGAGTTCGTATAACGGTGGGCCGCCTTGCCTTCGAACCGTCATTTGGCCCAGGAATCACGGAGCCGCCGGAACTCCCGGCTCCGTTCTTCCTCCGCATGAGGCCTGAAGAGATCATATAAAGGGCTGCTTCCCCGGCCGATAACTTTTTTTGATAAACTGCTAAAGTCCTTTTCCTCGTGGACCGATGAAGAGATATCCGGTCAATTCGATTTCACCTCAGTCCACGAAGGAGCAGCAATGGTATATCCACTCTCAACCACTCAAAACCCTCCGGTGGCCATCGCAAACCAGACTCCGGCCGCCCCTGCGGATAACACCATCACCAACTCATCTTTTGATGCTATTCTCAACAGTTACCTTAATACAGACAGCCAGGACCAGGTCAACGAAGAACAGCTTTTTGCCGCCCTTATCGGCGAGCGTCTCAGTGATCTGAAGGGAAGCGCAATCCAGGAGAGATACAGGGAACTGCTGGAAAAGGAAAAAATCCAGCATGCCGGCGGGGCTCCCGCAGAAGAGGAAACGGCGCGTGCCGCCCTGAAATCCCTTGCCGAAACCGGCGCATTGAGCATGGAGGAGGCGGAAAAAATTCACGCCGAGGCATTTAAGGCAGCACAGCTGGATGATAATCTCGACGTCCTCTATGACGGAAGAGGCTCGGCCCTTGATCCCACCATAGCCGTCATGCAGGTGGATTCCGCCATCGAATCGGCCAGGGCAAAAATCGAGGCTTTCGAGGCGGGAGAGGATGCCGGCAGACTTTCGCTTGATCTGGAAGCAGATACCTCCGCCGTATCAGAGGGCTCGGCATCCGGTGGTGGCGGCACAACAAACTATCCCGCCGGCTTTGTCTTCAAACCGGTTTCCGAACGCGACGGCCACCTGGCCGTCCTGCTCCCCTCTTCCATGGCCGGAGATGCAAGGGAAATCAACCTACTGGATAAAAACGGCCACGTCCTGGAACACGGGGATTCCTATGGCACCTATGAAGACGGCAGGCCCCTCTTCCGCTTCGCACGCCCCGGCAGCGGCTATCCTGACGCGCTTCACCTGCAGATTGTCCTAAACAGCGGCGATACGGAAGAGTACTTCATTCCGGACCCCTCCCGCCGTTACGGCTGATCTCCATGTCAAAAGAGGTGATTTTCACATAAATTCGGAATACAATAACAACCGGTCATACAGAGACAAACCCCAACCGGAGAAAATGTATGAAAAACGTATGGTCGGTTCTCATCATCTGCCTCACGGCTCTGCTCGTCATCCCATCAGCGGCTACCGCCCGCAACCAGCAAATCGGAGTGGGAGCCCATTACTGGACCACGCTCGATGATGTTGACGTCAATAACATCGACGAAAGCGGCCTGGCCTGGTATCTCTCCTATCGGAATCGGCTCTCCGATCTCCTCCAGGTGGAACTCGATCTGGAGATTGCCGATGAAAAACATGCGGGCGCAGGAGAAACCATTTATTCCCCACAGGCTTTCCTGCTGCTGGGGGCGGCGCTCTATGGGGGAGTCGGCCTGGGAATCGACTGGGCGGATGGGGAGCTGGGCAACCTCTATTACCTGCTGCGCGCCGGCTATGTTCTGGAACTCCTGCCGCAGATCTTCGTGGATTTCAACCTCAACTACCGTTTTGAGACCTGGGATATCGATGCAGTCAGGGATGACATTGATGCCGATACCCTGACCATGGGGGCCATTGTTCGCATCGGCTTCTGAGGGAACAGCAGCATCTCAGATACATATATGTGCCAAAGTCGGATGCCTGCTCCTGGGCAGTTGCGGCCGGACGGGCCGCTGACCAGGGCCCATCATCGGAAGCGGGATTCTACATGATCAGCATGTACACCGCCTGGAGAAAATCAAAGTGGGGTTTTTCCGGCTCCGGCTCCGGTTCAGGCTCGGGTTCGGGCGGTTTCTCCCGTTGCAGATCTATGACGTTTTTCGGCGGATTCGGATCATCTGCTGTCGGCGGATACACAAAGTCAAGAATCCGCACCCGGGTCGCGGTTGCGGGCCCCCAATGAGTTGACCAGTCCTCACCATCGTAATCATCGTATATCAGCATATTGCCGCGGTAATCCATCCAGCCGGTGGTAAAGGAATGACCCAGGCCCGTTTTTGACGTAATAATATCGACTTTGGAATAGGTCGATGTCCACGGGGTAACAATAATTTTTGCGGTCAACCGTTCACCGTTGTTAAATCCCGTCGTATAGAAAACGCCGCTCCAGTCATCGCCGCTGATATCGGGTCCCACAACATTCAGTTCCCGGGGACGGCGAACCCCGTTCATCCCCTCCTCTTCCCCGTTTTCTGCAAAACCGGGAAAAAATGGAAGTCCCTTGACGGGATAGGAGATTCCCCCGGCGTCATCGTAGAAGTATCCGCCGAAATACCCCTCTTCCAGCGGGATTTTCCCATGCTGATTGTCGCTATAGACGCCGACGTAAGACGCATAACGGTCGGCCGGCCGGGCCGCAACCATATCAATCCTTGCTTCCGAAGCCAATCTTCGCTGAAACGGAGGCATTTGCTCTGATTCATAAAACACCGTTATCTCTTTTCCGGATAGGCCCAGGGAATGAGGGATGGACGCAACCTCCCCTGTGCCGACAGCCGAATAGGTCCGCGTGCGGATTACTCTGGAATTTCCGGAAACAACAAGAAAAAAGTATTCAAGCGAAGAGACATCTTCACCCGCCGGAGGCAGCACACAGGAATATGAGCCATTGCTCCCGGGCACCGTTTCGACAAAGACAAACTGATCTGCCGGGTCATAACGGAAATAACAGCGGCTCCGGGTCATGCCCAGCGCATTCTCTATGCGTACCGTGAGCAGCAGAGGATAACCGGTGGTGAAAAAATCAACCCCTTCATGGTCAATGACAATGAGCGGCAGATCAGTGCCGAGACAGGCGGGCTGCACCAGAAAGAAGAAAAGACAACCCAGCAGCCAGAAAAATGCGGAACCGGGCGATGAAGAGGACCTGTACATGGCTATAGTGAAAGCAAAAGCCGGAAAACGACTCAGCGATGGAGTTTGAGTTTGTCCAGTTTACCGACCTCGATGACCCAGTCATAAAGTCTCACTGACTGTGAGGTGGCATTCCCCTGAAATGTTGACCAATCCTCTCCGGTTTCCTGATCATAGACCAGCATGGCACCGTCTTCATCTATGGTGCCCACAAAGTAGCGGCCGTATGGCAGCGTGGTTGTTGTTCTGATCTGTACCTGTTTGCCGTGCTGGATAATCGTAGCACTCACCGCCTCCGGACCATAGGCGACCAGATTGATTTCTCCGACCCATTGCCCCGAGATATCCGGCCCGTTAAAGGGTTCCGGCGGTGGCGGGGGGGGTGAAGAGCTTCCGCCGCCGCCACCAAGGGCCAGAGCCAGAGCAGCGGCTCCCGCGGCACCGGCACCGACCGCCGTCAATATTTCTTTTCTGCTCCACGGTGCTGATTCCTCACCTTTCTGTTCTGTCTCAGCCGTTGGCAATTCCGGTGGTTTGGAGGAGGGGGTCTCCTTGCTTTCGCCGATGGAAACTTCGCTGTCATCGCCCTCCTTGTCGGTTCCCATCTCCTTTTTCTTGATGTCCCTGATCACCGGAACATCTCCACTGCCGCCGGCAACAACAGCCGGAGGAAAACCCATGGCAATGACAAGCATTGCCGCCAGCAGTCCCTTCCCTCGCCTGGAAACATGCGCTCCCGATCGTTGCTTCATCCGTTTCTCCATGGCTTTCTCTTCATGTCGGTTCGGATGCCGTTTTCGCCTCACCGGTAAGCACTCACAGATACCGCATCTGCATATTTCCGGTTCCCTCCGCCTGCAAAACCACCGGCGAAACCATGAAATTCTAGCATCTACGGCATCCGTGAGTGGCTACCCCACCGGGAAAACAGCACTACTGGCTGGTATTCTTAATACCAATTCAGCAGACAAGCAAAAAAAAATCCACAGGTTACCATAAAAAAAGATCTCCCCGGTCACAGTTGCCCCTGGTTGTCACTCTCACGCTCCGGTCACTGGAGACCCGGTGGAGAAAGATATCATGTCCACCCCGTTCCGAGGTACTCACCAGCCAGTCATCATGGTTGGACCAGAACTGGTTGTCGAAGGTCTCGTCCGGAGGCGCCTTCACCCTGGCTGTCAGCTGCAGGGTATGGCTGTCATAGAGGCTGAGATATCTGTGGCCACGACCGTTGACGGTGATCAGCCTGCCCCGGGGCGAAAGACTGGCCGAACAGCCCCGGGCAACGGTTTGCTGCCGCCCCGAATCAAGATGATACAACTTCACCATATATCCCATCCCGGCCTTGACCGTGGCCACGAGAAGTTTGCCATCCGCAGCCATGTCCAGCTCGAGGAATTTCTCACCCGTCAGGATGACGCGCACCGCCTTGCTCTCGATGTCCACCTGACACACCCTGTTTCCATCGGTGAAGAGGACATGGTTGCCGTCCGGGTGAAAACAGAGAGCCCCGGGGCTATGCGCCAGGGCCAACCGCTCCTGATGATCGCCGTCAGCATCCATGATCATCACCGCCCGGCCCCGCAAGAAGGCGACCTTCCGGCCATCCGGAGACCAGCGGGGATAGGTGCCGGCCCGGGTTATGCGACGCGACCGTCGTTCCCTCAACTCCAGGACATGGATTCCATCGCCACATTGATAGACGAGCCGGCCCGGCGGCAGTGCCATGGTTTCTCCTGAAACCGCATGCTCCCCGGTGCGTGCCGACGCGGCCAATGGTTCCTCCCGAACAACGGCCTTTTGAAAAAAAGCCCGGGGCGGCAGAACCAGCATAAATCCTGCCGTGGGAATGAAAAAAATAACAGCCAGCCATAGGAAAAATCTCCCCTTTCTACCGTTCTCGCCGTCCCCGTGCAATGATCGTTTATATTTCTTCATCAGGGGCAGCAACAGGAGAACAAGGGCAATGGTGCCAAGCAGGTAACCGTATACCTGGGTGATGAGATGATGGGAAATGGAGGTGAGGGCGGCTATCTTTTCATCATACCCCAGGAGCTGAAAGACCAGAGACCAGGCCCCCTCATAGGCACCGAAACCGGCAATTCCCGAGATCGGCAGGCTGGCGGCGAATTCGGCACTGCAGATACCCAGGAACACCTGAGGAAAGGGAAATGAGAGGGCGGAAAATCCCATGGGCAGAACAAGGGCCAGGAACAGGGCGTATAGTGACAGATATTTATACAGCCGCAACACCATGGAAAGCCAAAAGATCTTCCAGAAGATCCGCCGCCGGAGCGCCAGGCGGATATCCCCTCCCAGGGATGAGAGCATCTCATTAATCCTTTCCCGCAGCGATGACGGCAGGGATCGCAACCGTTGCACCGCTCCTGCCGCAAGGGACAGGATAGCCGGCAAACCGAAAAGCAAAAGTGCACTCGCCACTCCAAGCACCATCCCGCCGCCGATGAGCATGAGCGGCGACACGATACCGGAGTGAATCGTCACCGCCGCAACGAGCAAAAAAAGGGCAAGGGCGAAGATATCGAAGACAAAACAGAGGGCGAAACTGGCGGTGGCTGCAGGAACCGGGACTCCGAGCCGCCTGACCAGATAGATGTAGATCACTGTTCCCAGCCTGGCCGGCAGCAGATCGGCAAACTGATTCCGCACCAGGGTAATGAGAAAAAGCGGGGTGGAGGAAAGTGCGTGCCCGCCTGCCGCAAGGGTCAGGTGATAGCGCCAGGTCCGGCACAGGCTCGCAAGCAGTGAAAAGAGCAGAAAAAAGAAGCCGTATTTCAGCGAAATCCCCTGTAAGGTGCCGATCACCTCGACAAAGGATATCCTGGAAAACAGATAGGAGAAAACCAGAGAGAAGACAGCGACCGATACAAGAACTGAAACAATGTGCCAGCCGCCCTTCTTCCAGCGGCCGCCGTCAGTTGCCATGGTAGTTGCAGAAGATCTTTTTGCGGAAGAGATTAACCTTCTCATAGGCGCTCCCCAGCCGGGAAAAGAGAAACTTCAAGATCAGCTTCCGGGTCCAGGGGCGACGGCAGCAAAAAAACAGCCGCAGGAGAAGTTCACCCCGGCGCGCCTTCGAAGATGGCGCCGGGGGTGGAAGATGGTAACGGGGATGGGGCTCTCCCCTTTTCCGCCGCCTGGCGATGCGGATCCAGCTGCGATTTTTTTTCCCACGTACCATACCGGCGATTCTCTTGGAATCACGTTCAGGCGACAGGGCGTGGAGCACCACCGCTCCCTCTTCTTCCGCCCGGCGTAAGATCCGCAGTCCCTTGGCGGTCCGCTGCGACACCAGGGTGCAGCGGGTGTGACGGGCAAGATCGTCGCTGTAATCATGGGCCCAGAAATCACCGAAACTCAGATCAGCGTATTCGGAAAGGGCGTCAATGCAGAGGTAACAGCGCCTGGCGCCGTATATCTTGAAGAGAATATTGAGGATGGTGGTGTAGTGGGTGGTGTGTAAGGGAATGGATCGACCGTCTTTTAATCGGACATGGAATCCGCCCGGCCAGCCGCCCCCCCGAAAATCGAATCGCGCCACCTCTTCCGGATCAATGTTACAGGTCCGCACCACATCGAGGAGAACCCGCGGTTCCATATTGCAATGACAGTAGAGCCCGAAAATACAGTGAATCTTTCTGCCGAGAGAGGGGTCCGCCACGGCCATCTTCCGCAATCCCTGTACCTGGCAGGGCAGGCCCACCACCGCATACCTTCCCCTTCTTCTGCGGATGAGCTGCAGGGCTTCCAGAGAAGAGGTCAGGCAATATTTCGAACCCGCACCCCGCTGAATCTCCTCCGGCGTGGTGGCCAGCACCCCTTTCATACGGCAGGGATTATCCGGGTCAAATGCGGCAACCACGGCGCCGTCAATACGGTTTTTTTCCAGCAGATGGATCAATAGCGCCGAAACCACCCCGCCGGAGGTCCCCGCCGTCCGCACCGAATCAGACCGGGCATGGGCAACAAACCGATTCTCAACATGGCCGTGTAAAGTATCGGCATCATGTTCGCAGTGAAATATTTGCTCCCACAGGCCGGGAAAGTCAACCTCGGCCCCGGGACAACACCTGACGCAGAGGCCGCACTCTGTGCAGTCACCCCGAAGTATCGGATAATTTTCCCCGTCAAGTACAATGACCCGCACCGGACAGACTCCGGCGCAGAGACCGCAGCGGGTGCACAAGCCGCTGGCAATGACCCGGGCGGCAAGCTCGTGAAAACTCATAACCGGCGAAAATAGATGAAGATTAACCTTTATGGGATCGGCGATGGCGGATAACCCGGGCCGGCCGGCCCACGGCAACAACATAGTCCGGAAGATCAGCGCAGACCCGGGCGTGGGCGCCGACAACAGATCCTTCGCCGATTCTCGCCCCGGGCAGAACATGGCTGCGAACCCCGAGCCAGCCACCCGGGCCGATCACCGTCGGCCCCCTGCTTCCCGCCTGCTCTTCCGATACACCCTCTTCCTCCGCGGCAGGCCCCACCCGACAGTAAGCGGCCAGCAGCACATCGGCGCCGATCTCAACCATAGCCGCCCCCCCGATAATGGCGCAGAAACTGCCCAGGCTGCTGCCGGAACCGATGCTGATACCGCCGCTGCCCGCATGCAGACCTGTTCCCGCTCCCACAAAGACGTGATCAGCGATGGTAATCACCGGCGCCGAGGTTCGGGCCCTGCCGGCATCAAGGAAAACATTGTCATGGATCACCGCATGGTCGCCGATACATATCCGCCGGGGAAAGCGAAAATCGACAAATCGCCCGAAGAGGACCCGGCGGCCGCACCGGGCAAAAAGACGCGGATAAAATTTCTGGCGCAGGTAGAGCCCCGTCAGGCCGGGACACCAACGCAGGAAAGAGTACAGACGCCGCATTTACACGACCCGGAACTTTCTGGTTGCCACCTTGCGGCCGTTGACATAGATCTGCACCGTCCACTCACCGAAAAACTCTTCCTTGAAATCCGAGCCGCGAAGTATCTGTTTCAGCCGTCCCCGTCGCTTGAGCTTCAACCAGAAAAAAACCCGGTGACTGGCCGCAGAACGCTCCAGGGCAAAGACATAGGGAGTCTGCCTTTCCATTTTCCCCCAGGGAGTAATCCAGTCAGCGGTCATATTGTACTTCCCCGGTGAAATATCATGAAAATCGAGCACGATATAAATTTTCTCATAGGGAGAAAAGGTGTACTTTTCTTCGTGAAAACCCTCATCTGCAAACATCGCGCTCGAGACCTTCAGCAACGGTGCTCCATAGCCGGACGGAAAAGAACACAGCACCAACATCCCACAGACAAGAGAGAATATCAACCTCATGGGATCTTCCTCCAAATTTTCCTGCTCCGGGGCCAACCAGTGGCAAAGGCGAACAATATCCTCAACCTGCCAAGAGAAAAGCCCCTCTCTGGATCAGAGAAGGGCTTTTGCTGCCGCCAACCAAAGTGATGGCTCACAACTCTAATTATATCGGCTCCCCGGATGAGCCACGGTAAAAATTGAGCTGCCGATCTGCAGGCGACATGGCGCCGGGAATGCCCCTCCCGGCCTGGTGAAGCGGTAAGTGGCCCGGTTACCGTTGGTATGGCCGACGTAACGGCCCGCCTCGATCGCCTTGTTGTTGGTATCCAGGACAACCGCACCGGGATTACCGTAACTGGTCGGCGTCAACACTACCAGCATATGATTTCCCTCGGAGACCGGCTTCCAGACAATACCCGTACCGGCGAGGGAGGGGTAGGACTTGGAATCCGTACTCTTTGGATCCGGCTGGGGCTGGGGAGGTGGGTCCGCCGCAGGGGCGGGGGTGGGTGTCGTGTTGCTTGTCTGGGTTCCCGCTCCTCCGGCGGAGGGACAGTCATCATCGTCAAACCAGTCACAACCCGCCGTCATTGCCGCGGCAGCCGCCAGCACCATCAGAATAAAATAAAGCCGCATTGATGTAAGTACAGATCTCTTGTTCGATACAGTCATTCTCTCTCCTTTTCATACTTTTTGTGTAACCGATCACCGGGTTTGTCACCCAATGGTATATCTTGCCCCAAGATTGTCATCGCCCTCTGGTTCTGCAGATTCGGAGCCTGTGAGCAATAACTTTTCCCCTTTCGGCAGAATGCCTGCGTCTTTTACCAGCCCTGCTCTCCCCTGTCAAACACTTTAGCGGGGAACAGCCGGAATTCCGGCCACATTGACACCTTTCTCAATGTTTTTGTTGACCAGGGAGCCGGCTTCCACCCTCACCCCGTCGCCCAGGCATACCCCGTCCAGCAAGGTTGCTTCGGCCCCGATATCGACCCGATCGCCGAGAATGGTCTTTCCCCTGCACGTCAGGGGCTGTCCGATGATGGGTTCATCACAGCGATCATAGCCGTGACCGGCGCCGACGACACAGACACTGTCTCCCAGGGTACACTCCGCGCCCAGGGACAATCCCTGCAGGGAACCAAGACGACACCGTTGACCGATACGGCATCCCCTGCCGATAACCATGGTGCCGCCCGGGCAACTGAGAATGGTATTGCTGCCGATATGAACCCCGTCCCCGATCTTGATGTACCCGCTTTCGCCTTTCACATCAAAGGTGACGCCCCGGCCGATCCGCACTCCATTGCCGATACTGATCTGGGCGGGACGCCGGAAGGTGATATCCGGCTCAAGCCACACCCCTTTGCCGAGATGGCCGAAAAACGGGGACAGAAAAATACGGCGCAGCCTCCTCCCCCGGGAACCCGGCAACGGCTGCAGCAGAGTTGTCGCCAATTCAAAGAAACAAAAGGTCGGCAGACCGCTTTCACCGGTCACCATCCGGCGATATCTGCTCAATGCCCCGTTCCCCTGCAGCCTCCTCTGGATTCCCCCGCTTTTCATGGCGCAAAACAGTTCCGGCTCATGGCGATTTGAAGAAAAACGGATCGTCCTCTCCGGCATCTCCTTGTTTATATGACAGATACACGAGAAAACCGATACATCCGAGCAGCAACATTTTCAACCGCATCAGTAGACCCATGGCCAGGGAGCCTTCCGGAGGGATACCGATAAGGAGAAAGTAAAAGACATAGACTGATTCAAAAAACCCCAGGTTACCCAGCAGGGTAACCGGCAACTGGCCGACAACCATGATGGTGGGTACCAGGGCGCTGATCTCCCAAAGACTCCGTTTGATTCCAAAGGCCCGGAAGGCGATATAGACGTTGAGCCAGGTCAGAAAGTAAAAGAGGATAGTGAGGGCCACAATGGTGATAAAAAGCCGCTGGTTGTGACGGATGGTGACCAGGGCGGTTTTCAGTTCGCCATGGAATGCGGAGAGCTTATCAAAAATCCTTGCCTGCAATCGTTGCAGAAAGAGGATGCCGCGCCGGAACCAGGAGTGGGAACTCTTTCCCGCCAATCGGTACAGGCCGGAAAAAAATCGCCGCATAATCCGCCCGGGCAGGGCAAGGGGGTCCCGCACCTTTCCGAGCCAGAAAAAAAGGCCCAAAAGAAAAAAGGCGCAGCAGGCCGGGACAAAAACAAAGGGATTGTGGTAAAGCGAGGGTCTCATGAGCGGGGCAACCACCACCAGGACAAGCAGCAGAAAAAGACCCGAGACCCGTTCGATGAAAACACTGACCGCGGAAAACGGCTGATCCGCGATCAGCTTCCCCGCATACAGCGAGCGGGCCACGTCCCCCCCCACGGTGGAGGGAAGGAGATTGGAAAAAAAATATCCGATAAAGTAAATCCTGGCCAGGGAAACAAACGCTGTTTTCCGGTCATGAATTCCTAAGATTACACTCCATTTCCAGCAGCTGGCCAGCAGCAGGAGCGGTCCCAGGAGAAGGGAGAGGGAAAAATAAAACCAGTTGATCCGCCGGAGATAGTGCAGCAGCTCGTTGGCCTGCACAAAGGAAATCAACACCATGAAAAAGGCAACGGAAATAACCGCCTTGACCATGAGGACAAGGCGCCTCTTTTTCTCCTGGGGCTGAGGGGGCATGTACGGATATGGCCGTCTTTGCTTTTATGAAAACCGGTTCCTGAAACGGCCGCTGGGCGGGATAAAATTGAGCAATATTTCCGTTGCCGGTCTATGATCCATCGAGAATATTCGTCACCAGCCGAACGCTGTCCCGGGCCTTTTTCTTTTCCTCGGCCACAATGGGCTCCATTTCGGCGCGGAGCCGCTGCCGGGCATCCCAGGCGCGGCGCATCAGTCCGACAAGGTTTTCAACGGACAGGGCGTCGAAATCAATGGTCCAGTCACCCATGCCCACGGTTCTCAGAAAACCCGCACTTTTGGGATAGGCATTGATACTGATCATGGGCGTGCCCACAGCGGCACAGAAGATCAGGGTGTGAGTCCGCAGACCGGCATGCACGTCAACCTTACTGAGCAGACCGGCAAGTTCTTCATAGGTATAATCCTTGTTCCCCACAATCCTCACCCGATCCTTCCGTTTGACCAACTGTTCGCACTCCCTGGTGATCTTCATATCCATAATCTGGGTCACGGTAAAGAGGATATCGACATCCAGCTCCTCGATCAACCGGTCTGCGGTTTTGGCGATGATGTTGCAAAACTCCCGCCGGTCAAAAGAACCGGTCTGGCTCCAGTTATCGATATAGGAGTTGACATTGAGACCGATGGTCCCCTTTGGTCCCTTGAACAGGTCTTCCCGGTCGATAATCTCCCTGAGACGTGACTCGGACGGCAGTTGGGTGTTGAGGGCGCAGTCGGCATGAATGACAATCTCAGGAGAACGCAGCTTGAGATTCTCGATCAACTCCTTTGTCTGCCGGTCCCTGGTGATGACCAGCGGGCAGCAGTCCAGCACCTTCTGCAGCGCCTGCCGTCCCACCTCGTGGTCAATGGGGCCGATGCTGCAGTTATACATGATAATGGGAATACCCCTTTTTTTACTGGCAGCTGAAAAAAGCGCTATGGATTTGAGGTTGTTGACCAGGGGATTGTTGAATTTGCGGTCAAAGAGGATGTTATCGGTAATCAGGATCAGATCCGTGCGGGTCATTGACCGGTACAGGGGCCAGCCCAGGTTTTTCAGGGCCAGATTCCACGGCATCAGGCCCATGGGCCGGATGGGATGATGGCCGAAAAACTTGTTGATTACCCGGGTGTTCAATGTGGGTATCTGAAAAAAGAGATCCGAACGCACCAGCGCAAAGTCATCGAGCAGGTTGCCGAGTATGGCATTATCTCCGGCGTTGCGTCCGGAATTATTCCCCAGTACGGTAATGGTCTTCATCTGCTTCCCTGTCTCCCGTTCCATGGATTACACTTCAAGCCAGCCCTGCTTCACATACCAGACGGCCGTATCAATAATTCCCTGCCGGTTTCCGTGCTTCGGCCTGTACCCCAGGACATTTTTCAGCTTACTGACATCGAAATGGCGATCCTTCGAGTAGAAGGCAACCCGGCGCCGGTAGATGGGCGGTTCGATTTTCAGGGGCTTGCAAATGGCTTCGCAGATATCGGCCGCCAGAAAAAAAGGGCCGATGGGCAGCCGGATCACCTTCACCCTTTTGCCGAAATGGTCGGCCACGGTCCTGGCCATATCGGCGATGCCGATGGGCTCATCCGCGCCGCTGATAAAGGTCTCGCCAAGCGCTGCCGGATGGGTGGCGGCAATGAGAAAGGTGTTGGTCAGATCATCCACGTGGACAAGGTGATAGAGACACTTTCCCTTGCCCAGAAGCGGGAAATAGGAACTCAAGGCCATCTTGAAAAGCTTGAGCAGCCGCCGGTCTCCGGGACCGTAAATGGCCGCCGGCCGGATAATGGTATAGGGAATCTTGTTCTCCGCGGCAAAGCTGTTCAGCCACTGTTCGGCTTCAAGCTTGGTGCGCTGATAGCCGTCGCCGGGGCCGAAGGGATACTCCTCGGTGGCCGGCGGATTTTCGATATGGCCATGAACCCCGATGGTGGATATGTGGATGTAGCGCTGAAAATCCGGATTGCCAAAAATCTCGTTGGCAATGATCTGGGTGCTTTTGACATGGACGTTCCAGTAATCCTTTTCCGTACTCTTGGCATCTCTGAAAGCCGCTGCCACGTGGAAAACATATTGCTGACCCTTCAGGGCCTGTTTCATGACCTTTTCGTCAAAGACATCTCCCCGAAACCAGGTGATATCGAGTCGCTCCAGGGGTGAGAGGTCGGAGCTGTGCCTGGCAACGGCACTGACCTTGAGGCCGGCTGCCACCAGTTTTCTGGTGAGAACAATCCCGGTAAAACCGGTGGCTCCGGTGACAAGTACCGGGGTTCCCGGTGGGATTTGACACAGTGAATCACTCATATAGCTTCCGTTTCAACAAAAATAATTATCATCATCAGGAATCAATAATCAAACCATGGGGCAGCAGAATATGCAACCGGAAATCACCGCTGTCCCTTTTCCCCTTGCTTTTTCCCGGCACGACTGTTCCGGACAAGACGGCGCAGGGTGGCAACGGTCTTGCCCCGCCTTCCCACCAGGGTCGGCCTGAGACCGGAACGACTCAGCAGGGATCGGAGCGAGTCCAGGGGATCATCAAGATCAAGATCAGCACTGAGGGCTATACCGTATCCACCGGCCAGCCGTTCCTCCCCGGCAAAGGGCAGTGGATCAGAACCGGCTACAAGACCAAATCCCCTTTCCAGTCCCTGCCGCATGAGCCGCGGCATCGGCCAGATACGCGGCCGCAGGGTCGTATCTCCCAGCAGCAGGGCTCCGGGAGCAAACTGTGCAAGCAGTTGTTCCACCACCCTGCCCCGCGAAAAAAACCACTTGCCCGGTGCCCAGCTGATCACCGGGATACCGCCCCGCTCGCCGATCATGGTGACCACATCCGCTGCCGGCAGGCCGTCGGCAATATCATCGTCCGTGGTCAGAGCCAGTATCTCAATGCGTTCCGCAGTGATAACCTGCCGGCCGGCAAAGAGAAAGAGGTCCGGGTGACCGGATTCGCGGATCTTCACCACCTGATCACCAATTACCGTGGCTGTGGCCGGTTCCGGCAGGGCAGCGGTACCGGCGGCAAGCGTGCGAAAAAAACGGCAGTCATGCCGTTCGGCCAGCATGGCCATGCACACGGCATCCGGACAGGAGGCGGCCAGGTTTTGCCGCAACGAGGTGAGCAGAGCCCGCAGGTCGTAGCAGGGGTAGATATGGAGATGGGTATCAATGGCCAGTTGCATGATCACTCTTTCGGGAATTCGCACCGTTGTCGTCTGCGGACGGGGTCTCGGCCGTCACATATCGATAGCAGGCGGCAAGCCGCCGGCAGTATTGGGTAAAGTTGTACTTTGTCTCATATAACTCCCTGCCCCTTTTTCCCATCTCCCGGCGCCGCCCGGAATCATCGACCAGGGCGGTGATCGCCGCGGCAAGAGCAGGGGCATCCGGGGCGGCCAAAGATGCCGTTTCTTCATTGAGAATCAGGCGGTTGGCCTCCACATCAGTGGCCACGATTGCCCGGCCGGCCTTGAGATAGTCAAGCAGCTTCAGGGGAGTATTGACGCCGCTGATGCGGGGCGAGAGCAGAATGTCGGCCGCGGCAAGATAGTCGGGCAGAATATCCGGCGCTATCTTGCCCAGGAAGCTTACTCCCCCAAGACTGCCCTGTTCCCGTAAAACCCGGCGTCGCTGGTCGATCTCCTCCCCGCTGCCGCCGATGATGATAAAACGGGCCCGGGGACAGACGCCCAGCACCCGGGGCACAGCGGCAAAGAGGAGATCCACCCCCTGATAAACGGCGAATGAACCGACAAAGGTGATGAGCACCTCATCCTCTTGCTGCCGCAACTCATCCCTGATCCGGGCAATATTGTCAGGCCGGGGATCCACAAGGGAAGATGGAATGTCAAAAATATGGTAGGCCGGAACCCTGTATCCCATGTCCTCAACCTGCTTGACCAGGCCTGGCCCGGTACCGATCACCGCCTTGACCCTCTTCACCGTGGCCTTTTCCACGCCGGCATAAAGCCGCAGCAGACAATTTTTCACAAACCCCTTTTTATAGGAAAAGGGATCGGAATGCTTTTCGAATACGGCGCGGCAGCCGGCCAGCCGGCTCAGAATCACCGCAATCATACCGGCCTCTTCAATGCCGTGAATCACCTCATATTCTCCCTGCCTGATCAGGGTAATGCCCTTAAGCAGGATAAGCAGGTCGAAAAAGAGCTTGGGCAGCGAGGGACCGATGGGAATATTGTTCAGGCGTAGGGGATTGGCAACCCGGATGATCCTGACCCCCTCGATCTCACGTCTTTCGCCGATGGGCAGGGTCAGCAGATCAACCTCATAGCCGGCCTCCACCAGGGCCATAGCATTGAATCCCACCCGGATGGGCGAACCGCGCCACTGGAAAAACGGCTGCGGCGAGATGAGCAAGACCTTTTTCTTTTTCATGCCGGCTTGGGTATGCGCATCAGGGCAACAAAGATAAAGGAGTAAAGCGACAGCAGAAACATGACGCTGACAAACAGGCGATAGACGGCATCCTGCATCAACCGACGGAAATGATGGAGCACGATACAGAACATGGGGATAATCGGAAAGATATAACGCCCCTGGGTCTGGAAATCAGCGGTCCATGAATGGTAGAGCGAGGCACCGATCAGGGCGGCGGAACAGGCAAGGCAGAGGACAAGCAGCAGGTTTCCGGCCGGGCCGCCGCGGAGGACCACGGCCCCGATCAGGAAGAGGAGAAAGCCGATCCCCAGCCAGCGAACGCAGTGATAGTAGGAGTCCACCGCCGCGACGGTAAAATAGCCATAGAGGCCGAAACCGCTGCGGAAGGTCTTTTCAAACCAGCGGTCGATATGGATGATATGGGCCAGGGAAATACCCCGGGCCCGGCGGTACAAAAAGGTATGTTTCTTTTCCAGAGGTGTTGACGGCTTGTAGATCGGCTCAGCCAGCTTTTCGCGCATCTCAATAATTTTCTCCGCCTTGTCAAAGCCGTTGACACTGTAATCACAGGCCACATTAAAACCGGCACCCGCGGCACCCACGAGCAGCACAACGGCAAAACGCTTCAGCCAGTCACCTCTCTTTTGCCTTTCCACCAGAAAAAAAAGGCGCCAGAACAGATAACAAAACAGAAACAGAATAAAAAAATAATAGTTTTTTTTCAGCTGAAACAACAAGGCACAGAGAAAACCCAAAAACAGCACCACCCCGGCCCGGTTCTTTGTCCCGCCATTGAGATAGGTGTTGAGCATGGACCCCGGCAGGGCTGCCTGACAGCCGGCGGCAAAGGCGACCACCAGTGCCAATGCATCGGAATTACAGTAACTGAAGACATACCAGAGCTGCGGCGATATCAGCAGAGGAGCCGCAATGAGCGCGGCCGGCCGGTTTCGCATCACAAAGAGAAGTACGCCTGCAAGCAGGCAGACGTTGAACAGGCGAAGACTCAGATAATCCTTCAGGTGCAGAGGATCCAGCAGACGGGCGAGCTTGCCGGCAAAGAGATAGGAAATTTCCCGGTTATTGAGACGCGACACCCCATAGACACTGTAGGTATGACGGATTGCCGGATCGTCAACCGCCGGCGGCAGCCAGTTGGTTTTGTAATAGCGGGCGGCATCGAGATGGACATATTCGTCCGGATGCACATTCTCCTTGCTGACAGCAGCCATGACAACAACCAGAAGAAGAGCGACAAGAAAAAAAAGCGGAATGAAGCGCTCATCTTCACGATATCCATGGGTGCAGAAAAAAAAGAAAAAAACAGCTGCAAAGATAACGGCAATCCGGGCCGATATCACTGCCCGCCCCTTTTCGGCTGCTGAAAGCTGCACCTGCAGTTCAAGCTGGGGGTCATTTCCCGTGGACCTGATCTGCAGACCCTGCGGCCCCCAGCGGATGCCACCGATATGAAAAATCGGCCGAAGACGGGAAAATTCGCCCTCATGTTCAAAACAGAGGGGCAGGAAACCATTCTGGCGGATGCAGAGTTTTTTGATCAGCACCTCTCCCCTGAATTTATGGGGATCAATGCGAAGCCTGTGGACCTTGCGCAGATCGGCCAAAAAAAAACGGTATTTTTCCCGGCCGGGAAAAACCCGCACCCGGGCCCGTTTCATCCGGCTGTACCCTTTTCCCTCCCCGGCCCAATAGATATTGAACCAGGTCTTCTTGGGCACCTGAATCTCCACCTCCACAAAGGCCCTGTTCTCAAAAAGTGCCAGATACAGAAAGGAGAGCAGAAAAGCAAGAAACAGAGGGAATTTCCAGCGGATCAGCAGGGCCATTGTTGTTCTAGCATCTTTCCTGATTCATTCCCGGTAGACAACGGCGGCTTAAAAGCGACTGTTCAAGATTCGTGGAAATTTCCCTTTTCCTGCTCTTCAGAATAATCGGGGAACCGAAAAGGGTCGTCAAACCCGTTACCCGGGCGCCCGCCTCCAGAATATTGGAAATGCGGGGGCTGGCCAACTTCCGGTGGATAACCATGGGGAGAAAAAATTGCGCCCGGAACTCGGGGGCACTATAACCGTTTTTCTCCAATTCCCTCGACAACTGAGCACGGCTGAACAACAGAAAGGGCCGGGTATTCCCCTCAAGGGCCTTTTTCAAAGGAAACAAAAGACAATAGAGGATATTACTGCTCCTGCGATCCGGATAGTCAAAAATAACAAACTTTCTGGCGACCCGACACATTTCCGCTATCAGCTGCTGCCAATGGACTACATGGGTCAACAGCCGGATGGCAAGAACCACATCATAGGTGCCGTCATCAAAGGGCAGGTGGAGGCAGTCGCAGGTCCGATAGCTGACGGCAAGCCCCTTGACCCTCCTCCTCAAGCGTTCATGGCAGATATCATGACTGCCGGTCACCGTGACATCGAAACCCTGCTCAACCAGCGGTGCGATCAGCTGCCCATGGGCTCCTCCCACGGAAAGCAGCTTACCGCCTTCGTCGCGGCTCAGCATGTCGAGGATGATGCGACTCTGAACCGAGAGCAGATACTGCCCCGTTGCCCCGGAAAAGCGGGTGGCATAATCAGCGGAGCACGTCTCAATATCGGCACTCTCCGGAAAAACCGAATGGTATTCCTCGTCCATGATTTTGTCTTCGCATGCCCGAAATGGTGCTGGCGCTCACGGGCTACTGCGGTCGATTATATCAAAACATCAACCCCTTGGTTATCAATCCCGAGGCGTTATCAAAGGCAAACTCTCACTTGCCCAGCAAGAGAGAGTTTGCCGGAACAACGGATTCCGTGCTTTCCTCTTTCAATATCCAGCGGACGGCATCTGCCTCGTCCGACTGATCATCATCGGTGCCGTCGAGAATCACAGTGGACACCTGGTTTTTTTTCCACTCAAAGGTACCCAGCACATACCAGCCCGTAGGCAGGCTCCGCTGGTTCAGCACAAAGTGATGGGTGCGACCGTTGCCATCCTCGATAAAGTAATCGGCATCATTGGTCCTGTTTTCAGTATGGAAAAAATGCACGGCAACTTCATAGGAACCACTGACCGGAACGGTGGTCTTCCAATAGGCCTTACCTCTCCTTGGCACCGGTCCGCCGGGAAGTTCATACAGGCCGCTGAGATAGCGCCAGTCACCATTGACAGCGCCGGGAAACGACCATGATCTCCAGGCACCATAGGGGCTCGTTTCCGAATATCCCTCATCACCGTCATCAATAATCTTGCTCCACTCAAAGGCTCCGGCAGCCGACACCGCACAGAAAACAAAGACAAAGAGCAGAAGCAGCTTCCACACCTGAACTTTTCTCATGAAAATTTCCTCGTTTGATCAGTTTGATATAAAGACTTCCTCACTCCGGATCAAACTATCCTGAGGAGGTAGGATTGTCAACTCGTATGCAAACCTGTGCCGAGGTAAAAAGGATACCCATTGCCCTTCTGGCTTAATGAGAAGAAAAGCGAGGCAGCAGAAAACCAGCCAGAATATAGAGGGCAAAGGCGATAAACAGTGTTGCCGTGAAACCGATATAAATGGCCAGCAGGATGGAAAAAACGCTCCCCAGAACCGTAAAGAGTCCGTTGACGGCCCAGGCCCATCCAACCGCTCCCTTGCCCTTATCAAAGGAACCGGCAATACCAAGGGCAAAGGGCATGCCTAGGGAAAAACCAAGGGGGGAGATCAACAGGACCGCCGCCGCCATTCTGACCACGGTGGGCCACTGGAGAAAATAGTTCAGCAGGGGATCCTTGAGAAACAGCAATGCCAGGCCGTAAGCGGGAATGACGACAAAGGGCAGTGACCTGAAAAACCTTTTTCCATGTAGAGCCGTTGTATCGGTCACATAGGAGCCAACACCCGCGGAAACCAGAAAGGCAAAGACAACCGAGGCATAGGTATAAAGGGGGAATCCCACCAACTTATGAAAAAACTGGATAAAAACAAGCTCAATGGCGATGAAACCGGCCCCCAGGCAGGCAAAATAGCTGACAAAGGAGGCCTTGCCGCTCCACGGCGCGCGACCGACCCGTGAAAAGAGCAGCGGCCCGAACAAACAGACAACGGCGATCAACAGGGCCGCCCCGGCGCTGACAATGAGATGAATCACATCCATGGGCAGGCCGTGCCTGATGGAGTCATTCAGCAGCTTGGTAATCGACGTCTCCACGTAGGGCTCGCTTCTGGAAACCGGCGCGAACCGTTTCCGGAGATGATTGAAAAACGGCCTGTCATCCGTGGGTACATTCATGCGGTAGGGAATGGACGCGGCCAGCTCCGGGGGCAGGCTACCGGTGAAAAAGGCGGGATCAAGTCCGGATTCTTCCGGCGCCAGGGGGTTGTGCACCCGGGTGAAGCCCTTGTGCATGAGACTGTGGACCCGATTCACCTCCTCTTCGCTCCAGGGCTGCATTTTGATCAGCAGCAGGGGAAGGTTGTACCACTGGGGTGCGTAATAGAGCAGCACGTGCCTTTCAAAATGGTCCCGTCCCATCTCCCGCCAGGCCCGCGCAGCCGTGAGTACCATCTTGGGATAGACGTGATGGTTGATATGCAATACCCCGTTTGAGGTCAGATGTGAGAAGTATTCCCGGTAGGCATCCACGGTCTGGAGGTAGTTGGGCGAGACGGCACCGGCTCCGGAGGCGACACTGGATGATGTATGATTGGACATCATCTGGATAATGTCATATTTCTTGTCACCGGCCCGCAGAAAGCTCCGGCCTTCGCCCCGTACCGCATGAACTTTGGGGTTGTCGTAAGGCTCGACGGCATACTTCTCCTTGCCGAGCCGGATCACGGCTCCCACCATTTCGATGGCATCCACCGACGACGCCCCAAAAGCCACCGCCGCCTTGGTCTCCTGGCCTCCGGCAGCTCCGATAATCAGGACACGCGGCGAACTCCCCTCTTTCAACCAGTGGGAGGCAAAGACAAACCTGTCCCAGAACTGGGACCTGGCCTTGGCCGGCAGCGAATCGCGAAGCTTCTGATAATCGCCGTCAAAATTATAGAAATAGCTTGTCTGGGTACCGCCGTCATAGGCAATCCAGATATACTCTTTGCGGTATTGAATCAGGTCGATCCGGGAAATGGGATCCCAGCGGGTCAATAGCCTCCCTCCCTGCAGGGAACGAAATCCCCGCTTATCCATATGCGGCGTGATCTCCAGGAAGGTATCGCCGTCGTAGACAACAAGCTGGAAAACGGCGGTTGCCAGGGCAACGATCAGGGTTGCGGCGGAGACCACCTTCCGGCCACTGATGAGAGCCAGAGCCAACAGGGAAAAGGCCGAGGCCATGAAGAGAAGGCCCGGACCGCCGTACAATGGGATGAGAAGAGGCACCAGCACACACCCCACCGAAGCCCCCACCAGATCCCAAAAGTAAAGTTTACCAAAACGATCTGCATGCCTGGTAAACAGAAGCGACAGGATCAGCCCGCTGACGAAAAACGGTACGATAAGGCCGGAAAAAACCAGCAACACCTTAGCGCCGAGATAGAGAACGCTGGGAAATTCCCTGAAATCGACATGGAATCTGTTGAGCAGGAAAAAAACAGCTGCGTAACTGACAGCCAGCAGCAAGGTAAGAACACGAAAAGTTAAATCTCCGAACTCCCGCCGATCGGAGATAATCGAGGTGACCACTCCTGAAATGCCGAAACCGAGCAGGGCCAGGGTAATAACCATATATGAAAAGTGGGGATACCACAGGACATCAAGAATCCTGATCAGGGCCAGTTCATAGAACAGGGTCGTCAGAGCGATGAGACTGATAAAGCCCATGCGGGCCAGGGGAAGTTTCGTTTCGGTCGATGGTGCCACAGGCTCTCCGAATGGTGGGGATCGTTTTTGTCATCCCGGCCTAAATTCTTCCGTTTCCATGTTGGAAGAATTTTGACCGGTTAAAGCGTTAACCGTCCATTTAAAGTACAAGATTTGATTCTTGTCAACCGGTGAGTTCTTCCCGATGAAAATTTGCCGGCCGGTAGATGGACGATCTGCTCAGGGTCAGAAAAGGCGCTTCAATATATCTGTATGTCGCTGTGGCGACCGGTATACTGAGAACAACCGTGGCGCAAAAGAGCAGCCATCCCGGTGGATCGACACCGAGAAAATAGCCGTTGATAGCCACAATGACGTTGAGAACAAGGGGATGTAACAGATAGAGGCTGTAACTGATGACGCCGATACTCCGGAACAAGGAATGCGAGAAAAAGCGCCCCAGGGCAGAGGTGTCATCGGCAATAAGCGCAAAAAGCAATAATGCGGCCGCAGCGCCGTAAAGGCCGTAGAACTGCTGGGAAAAAACTCTGCCGTTGCCCATGAGGTAGCCGTTTGAGAGAAAGAGAAAAAGAGCTAAAACAGCGCAGCCGGCCCCGGTCCAGATCCAGCTGGGCCAACGTCTTGTTGTCCCGGCCGCCGGGTCTTTTTTGATATACCAGCCGAAATAGAGATAGGAGACACAGCAGCCGCTGAGAAAAACCCCAAGGTAAAAGGGCAGCCGCTGGTGATCCATACCCCGGAGAAAAAAGATGTCCCGACCCAGAAAACAGTCGCTGAGAACAACCAGCCCCAGCAACAGGGGAAGAATGCGGCCGGGCCGTCCCTTGCCGAGGAGCAGATTGATCAGGACAATTGCCGGAAAAATGAGATAGTAGGCCATTTCCTGGGGCACGGCCCACAGGTGACCGTTTCCCAGAAGGAAAAAGGCATGAAGGATGGCGTCGCAGAGGTGCAGCGACATCACGTACACCAGAAATATGTAAAAGTAATACATGGGCAGGATCCGCAGCAGACGGCGCTTACCATACTCGATCAGAAAACCGCTCTGCCGTATCCTTTCCGGGGAATCCACAAAGGGGCGGGCCAACAGAAAACCGCTGAGTACAAAAAAAATCAGCACGCCGCTGGCACCGACACCGCGGAACCGCGCCCAGGTGTGATCGGCAATGATCATCAGAGCCGCAGCCGCCCGCAGACCGTCCAGGGTCCCGATCATCGGACGGTGGGAAACAGATGGCCGCTCCACACATAACCAGTTCCTTGCCCGCCGCAGGTCAAAATGGAGCAGAAAACGGAAGAAAAAGAGCGAAATGAAAAAAACCGGCAGAAGAAAGGGATGGAGATAACTGGGCGTGGAAACCGGTGTCCTGCTGACGATATAGGGGTCTTCCCGCGTGGAAACCACACCAGTGAAACCGTGGCCGCGAAACATGGTCACCCCGTCATGCCCAGGTGCGAATCGTTCAAAAATTTCTTCCGCGGAAAAAACGATATCATCCGCAAATCTGCGCTTGATTACCAGTGAGTATAACCGCACTGTTCCGGGTTTGCCGCCGGTATCGATGCGCAGCCAGGTGACCGGATAATTCCGGTTTGCAAACAAAAGCGTTGCCTTTTCTCCAGCAGTCAGCTTTTCAATGCTTGATGTCCGGCCGGCATGGAACCGGGGCCGTCCACCAGCGGAAAAAAACAGCTGCCAGTAATCGGTATGCTCCGCGGCAGCGGTAACTTCCAGCCGATAACTCCCGGAGAGGGCGAGCGCCACCAGGTAGGCGGCGAGGAGAAAAAAACAGAGGGTGACAAACAGTGCCGCTGGGCGGCTGAGAGTGACGGCGCCTTTCATAGCGTGCAGACCCGATGCATAATCAACGTTCCCATGGCGAAAATCCGTGGCAGAACGTAACCGATCACAGGCACCGCATTTACATGCCGTCGACAGCGCGGATTTCCGGCCCGTCCTGCAGAAAGCGCTTTTCTATGAAATCGGCGATCTGGCTGCTCCGATTCCGGTCAAATACCCGGACTTCTCTGTTTCCGGAAATATCGTCGACCTGGGCGATAACCCCCTGTACCCGGTTGAGCAGCCGGGGGCCGCTGCCGGAGCAGACCTCGATTTTGGCAATATCGCGGGCATCTTTGAACCCCTCGGCAATGACGATATCCATGTCCGGATAAAACCGTTCCGCAAGATCGACAAGTTCCAGGGGAGAGGGGTCGGCGAACATGACCACCTGATCAGGGGCGACCAGGGTAACGGCATCGGCCCCGGCCTGCCGGTGGATATGGGTGTCGGTGTCGGGTTCATCAAATTCCAGGCCCGTTTCTTTGGTGGATTTAATCACCGCCAGCCGGTAACCCCGTCTTTTCAGATGGGCCACCACCTGCGAGGCCAGAGTGGTCTTGCCCGAATCGTGATAACCGATGAAACTGACAATGGGCGGCATGGGGCTGCACGTAGAGGTTGGAATCCGGTACGGGGTGCCGTCACCATTGAACGGCACCCTAAAAATTTGTTGGGATTTATACCAGAAATAGTGAGAAATGAAAGTAAAATCAGCAGAGGCCTGACAGCGGCCGCTGCAGGGGTGGAGTCTACGGCCGCAGACGATCCGGGGTGTTGGTGTTGCGCAGGATAATGATTTTATCTCCTTCCTGGAAGACATAATCCGGATCCGGGGTATACTCGTAGGTCTCCGAATCGATTCTCTTTACGGCAATGACCTGGATGTGATGTCTCCTGGTGAGCTCCAGCTGCCGCAAACTTTTCCCGGACCAGCGGTCGATGGTCAGCTCCTGGAAGGAAATTTCCGGATCAAAGGTAGCATATTGCAGAAAACCGGGAATCGCCACCTTGGAAGCCAGCTGTACGGCCGCCATCTGTTCGGGGATAATCACCTCATCCACCCCCAGGCGATAGAGAAGACGCTGGTGATCGGGACTGGCCGCCTTGACCCAGACCTGGGGTATCTCCATTTCCTTGGCATACATGGCGATCATGGAGGAGGCGGCAATGGAATCTCCGACGCTGATCAGCACCAGGGAAACCTCGGCCAGGCCTATCTGCTCCAGGGCCTCCTTGTTGGTGGCATCTGCCCGATACGCCTGATTGAGACTGTCCCCGGCCAGCTGCACCCGGGACTGTCGGTTATCGATCCCGATCACCGTATGTCCCAGGTCAACGAGGGTGGAGGCAAAATAGAGGCCGAATTTGCCCAGCCCGATCACCGCTATTTCCTGTTTCATGTCTTACCCTCCGCAAGTGTCGTTTCCCAGGGGATTCTTCTCTCTCCACCGTTTGCAACCGATCACGGACATCCCCAAATCCCGTCTCTTCCTAGCCGATAAGCAGGTCGGAATCAGGCCGTGAAAAGGCCTCGCGCCGCTGCAGGGTGTGCAGGGCCCCGACGAAGATCAATGGTCCGAGGCGGCCGATAAACATCAGAACAATGATAACATATTTCCCGAAAAGCGAGAGCTGCGGCGTCAGCCCCATGGAAATTCCGGCCGTGCCGAAGGCTGATACCACCTCGAAGGCGATTTCCAGAAACCTGCCCCGCGCCTGGGTATGAGCCAGCGCGCCGGTCTCGCTGATACTGAGCACGAGAATCGCAGTGACGATAATAAAGACGGAAAAGGCAAAGAGGGAAAGGGCCCGGCGCACCGCCTCACGGCTGGCGGCCATCCGGCCGATCACCGCCTGATCCCTGTTCCGCAGCTCCGCCCGCAAAAATGCCGTCAGCACCCGATAGGTCGTCACCTTGATACCGCCCCCGCAGGATCCGGGTGCGGCACCGATGAACATCAGCATCATCATCAAGAGCAGGGTCACGTTGGTCAGTTCACCGATGGGCACTGTGTTGAAGCCGGCCGTTCTGCAGGTAACGGACTGGAAAAAACTGGCCAGCAGAGCAGTCTGCAGGGACTGGTCATGGCGGCGAACCACCCATTCGGCACAAAAAATTGCCAGGGCGCCGACCACCACCAGGAAGAAAGTTGTCCGCAGCACTACACTGGAATACCAGCCCAGCAGGGGACGGGGAGGTTTTCCCCGGGTTTTGATGCGGATGGTCAGCCATCGGCTTACATCGGTCATCACAAAAAAACCGATGCCGCCGAGGATAATCAGTCCCATCATCACCAGGTTAAAGGCGACGTCGTCCACCCAGCGGGAAAGGCTATCGCCGTAGAGGGAAAACCCGGCATTGCAAAATGCCGATATACTGTGAAACAGCGCTGCCGGAAAGCGCATTTCCCCGCCGGTGCAGATAAAGAGCAGCACGGCGCCCACCAGCTCCAGCCCCAGGGTGTACCCGACGATCTGCAGGAGAAAACGACCCAGATGGAAACGGGCGTCCTGCAGGAGATTCTGTCCCACCGCGATTCTATCGGTAAGCGAAACCCGCTGCCGGAACAGGTACATGGCAAGCGAGGTAAGGGACATGATGCCCAGGCCGCCGACCTGGATCAGCACCACAATAACCCCCTTGCCAAAGGGCGAAAAGACCGTACCCGTATCCACCACGGTGAGCCCGGTCACGCAGGTGGCCGAAGCAGCGGTAAAAAGCGCGTCGGTCCAGCTCAGAACCTCGCCGCCGGCCAGGCAAAGCGGCAACACCAGCAGGCGGCTGCCGATCAGGATGGCCAGACCGAAAAAGAGAATGGGAATCAGCAGGGGCGGGAAGAGGAGTCGGCGCGGGGTCATACGTCATCGGAGTTTTTCCTGTCTTTGCCGAAATTGCGCAATCCCTCAGCCATCTTTTTCAGCTTCTCGTCGACCAGATAGTTGATGGTTCCCTGGGGATAGGCTCCGTCCTCTCCGCGCTCGCCGGCCGTCATGCCGGTGAGAATCTCAATTCCCTCGTCAATGGTGCTGACGGCATGAACCTGGAACTTCTTCTCCGCCACTGCCGCGACCACATCCTTGCGCAGCATCAGATCATCCACATTGGCGCGGGGAATGAGCACACCCTGATCGCCGGTGAGACCGAGGCTTCGGCAACAGTCATAAAAACCCTCGATCTTGGCGTTGACCCCGCCGATGGGCTGGATCTCCCCCTTCTGATTAACCGAGCCGGTCACCGCGAAATTCTGTTTGATCCCCACTCCGGACAGGCTGGAGAGAATGGCGTAGATCTCCGCCGACGAGGCGCTGTCACCCTCGACACCGGAATAGGATTGCTCAAAGGCCAGGCTGGCGCTCATGGTCAGCGGTTTGTCCTGGGCGAATTTTCGGCGCAGGTAGCCGCTGAGGATGAGTACGCCCTTGTTGTGGATGGGACCGGCCAGTTTCACCTCCCGTTCGATATTGATGATCCCGGCCTTGCCCATGGAGGTCGTGGCGGTGATCCGCGAGGGCCGGCCGAAACTGTAATCACCAATGGTATAGACGGAGAGACCGTTGATCTGGCCAACCACCGATCCCCGGGTATCTATCATGATGGAACGGCGATCAATCATCTCCTGGATCTTCTCCTCAATGAGATTGGAGCGGTGAATGCGGGCGCGGATCGCCTTGTCCACATGCTTTTCCCCGATGACCCCGGCATCCTCCCGGGCCGCCCAGTAGTCCGCCTCGCGGATGAGATCGGTAATCAGCGGAAAACTGGTGGAGAGCTTCTCCTTACGGCCGCTCATGCGCACCACCTGTTCCAGGAGGGCCGCCACTCCGCCCGGATCAAAGGGTCGCAGCTCCTCCCGCCGGGTGACGGCTCGGATAAACTCGCAAAAGCGGCGGATGGAGTCCCCGGTCCGATTCATCACATGGTCGAAATCGGCACGCACCTTGAAAATCTTCGGCACATCCTCATCATAATGGAGCAGCAGGCCATAGAGCAGTGAATCAGCCAGAATCACCACCTTGACATCGATCTCGATGGGCTCCGGCTTGATACCGGTGGCCGTGAACCAGTAGGTGGGATCAAAGGTCTGGATCTCCATTTTCTTGGTGCGCAGCGCCCGCTTGAGCGCCGGCCAGACCCCGGGTTCCATGAGCGTGTCCGGCAGATTGAGGACAAGATAGCCGCCGTTGGCCTTGAGAAAGGAACCAACCTTGATCTTGGTGAAATCGGTGCGCCAGATGCCGCGGCTGTCTACCACCCGCTCGATGGAGCCGAAGAGATTGCGATAGGTGGGATAGGATTCGATGATCACCGGCGGACTCTTCTGCTCGGAGTTGTCCACCAACAGGTTGACCCTGTACGGCAGAAAGGGATCCCCTCCCTGCTGCAGAAACTTGAGTCCGGCAAGACCGGGGGCGCCTTCGGCGCCGGGAAAGAAAATGCTCAGGTTGTCCGCCAGATTTTTCTGCACCGCCTCCAGATATTTCCGCACCGTTTCGTTCGGATATCGCACAAGCAGAGGCGCGGCGTATTCGGCGGCGGTTGCGGCAAACATGCGCCGATCCACCTCCTGCACCTTCTCCCGCAGTTCCTTTTGCAGGTTGCGAACCTCGAAAAACATCTGTTCGATTTCCTTTTTCAGTTCCTCGAACTTTGCACGGATCTCCTCATACTCCTTTTCCGGGAAGCGATGCTTCTTAACCATCTCCTCCAGGTTATGGATGGGCATGGGCTCGTCATCGACAATGGGCATGAGTTCCGGCCGTTCAAATTGCCCCGCCTTGATCGTTACCAGGGCAAATCCCTGCTTCTTGACCTTCTGATTGAGACCCTCGAAAAAATCACGGCTGCGTTTCTCGTAGGCCTCCATGATCTCCTTTTTGCGGGAGATGAAGTCCTGGCTCTCAAAGAGCTGCGGGATCTCGTTTCTCAAGGTCTCGATGAAATCATGTACATCCTGTTGAAAACGGCTGCCCTCTCCGGCCTTGAACCGCAGAAGAATGGGAGCCTCAGGATTCTTGAAGTTATTGACATAACAGAACTCGTCCGGGGGCTTGTTTTCGTGGGATATCTCTTTGAGCAGCTTCTTCACCACGTCCATCCGTCCGGAACGGGGACGGCCGGTGACCAGGATGTTATAGCCCGGCTTGTTCATGCCCATGCCGAACCGAAAAGCCTCCACTCCCCTGTCCTGACCGATGATCTCATCCAGGGGCTCAAGATCGTCGGTGGTGGTAAATGAAAAGGCGGCGGGATCCTGCCGCCAGCGTAACTCCTCGGCCTTCAAACCAGGATGTCGGTCTGCATTTGCCATGGCGCTCCCCCTTTTTCTCACCGTGTCTGAATATGGATATGTCGAATCCTGCGTTCTTTCCGTTTCGGCAGGATCACATGGAGGACATCGTTTCTGAAGGTGGCCCGCACCCCGTCGGGATCCACCCGGCAGGGCAGGGAAAGTCGTGTGGAAAAATTGCCGCTCCGCCCGGTGCCCTTTACCAGCAGCTCATCATCGGAAACCGATATCTCGATATCCTCGGGTCTCATCCCGGATAGCCTGGCCTGGACAACCAGGGAGTCGTTTTTCTCAAAAATCTCAAACCTGGGCTGCAGGGAAAAGGGCATGACCGGAACCGTGAAATCGGCCCAGAGACGCTCAAAAAGCCGATCCATTTCCCTGCGCATCTTGGCAAGTTCCCTTTCTTTCCATACAATCAGACTTGGCATGGCATTTCCTCCTCATAAGGGATACGAACATTCAACGGCCCGGCGCATTCCGGCAATTATGGTTCTCCCGTCTTCCGGGCCGGACGTCTGCGCAAAGACGGATTTCCCGGACGGGAGCGTCGTCACGCTCAACTGTATCCCATCAGGGCCGGTAGCCAGAGCACGATCTGCGGCATGGCAATGAGGCCGGCGATGGTGAGGATATCGGCAACGAAAAACGGGGTCACGCCGCGGAAGACATCCTGCACCGAACACTCGGGCCGCACCCCGGCCACCACAAAACAGTTGAGACCGATGGGCGGGGTGATGAGACAGAGTTCCGCCATTTTGACCACAATGATGCCAAACCAGATGGAACAGCCCACCCCAGAGATACCGAAGGCGGAATCGGCCGCCGCCACCGCATCGCCGCCGTTTAAGGCAATGACCGCCGGATAGACCACCGGCAGGGTAAGAAGCAGCATGCCGATGGCGTCCATAAACATGCCGAGGACGGCATAGGCCACCAGGATCAGCAGCAGGGTGATCATGGGGCTCTGGTCCAGCCCGGTGATCCAGTCGGAAAAGGCGGAGGGCAGGTCGGCAAAACCCAGAAAACGGACATAGAGCAGCACCCCCCAGATGATAGTGAAAATCATCACCGTCAACTTGCCGGTCTCCATGAGGGCGTTTTTGAGTTCCCCGAGCCGCATTCCCTTGTACAGGGCCATGCAGAGAATGATGAAGGCCCCCAGAGAACCGGCTTCGGTGGGGGTGCCCACACCGCCGTAAATACAGACGACGATAATGCCGACCACAAAAAAAATCGGCATCGATCCCGGCAGAACGGCAAACCGTTCCCTCCAGCTGTAGCTCCGGGCAGGTGGTCCAAAGCCTTTCCTGATCTTGGCCAGGATGATCACCAGGCCGCCGTAAATGAGAGCGGAAAAGGCTCCGGGCAGGAAACCGGCCATGAGCAGTGCCCCAACATCCTGTTCGACGATGATGGCGTAGATCACCAATATTGCCGAGGGTGGAATCAGCGAGGCCAGGGTGCCGCTGGCCGCCACCACTCCGGCGGCAAAGCGTTTGTCATACCCCAGTTTCAACATCTCCGGCACGGCAATGCGGCCAAAGACCGCGGCCGTGGCCACCGAGGCTCCGGAGACCGCGGCAAATCCGGCAGCGGAAAAAACAGTGGCCACTCCCATGCCGCCGGGAAGCCATCCCACCCATCGTTTGGCCGCCGTAAACAGGGCCCTTGTCAGCCCGGCATGGTAGGCCAGAAAACCGATGAGAATAAAGGTGGGAATCAGCGACAGGGCCAGGGTGGATATCTTCGAGTGGGGAATGGTGCCGGCCATTTTCACCGCCACCATAAAGCCCTTGGCAAAGCCCAGGCGGGCGGAAAAAATCCACAGCAGGCCGAAAAAACCGGCGGCGGCGGCGGCAAATGCCACCCGAACGCCGATCAGTACGCAGACCATCATGAAACCGGTGACCCAAAGTCCGATGGAGACCTGGTCCATGGCGGCCATGGCCTCAAACAGGCCCATGCTCGTTCTCCTTTGCGGCGACGATTTCGTCTCCCAGCACCGCCTCGGCCTCGGCAGCGGCAACAGCCGCGGCATCCTCCACCAGCGGAACGGCAACCGGCGAGTCACCCCCTTTCCCGATCGCCCGCAGATATCCCCACAGCTGCAGCAGCAACCGCAGGGCAAGGACCGTGAAAGCCGCCGGCACCACCAGTTTGGCCGGCCAGGTGGGCAGGTTGATATCCAGGGATGAGTCGCCTATGCTGTAAGCCCGGTAAAAGTGGAGCCATGATCCGTAGATAAGCACCAGGGTAACAGCGAGGATCAGTAGGGTGGAGAAAAACTCCACCAGCCAGAGCAGCCGCCCCCGGATATGCCCCACCACGATATCCATGCGGATATGACCTCCCTCCCGCTGGGTATGGGAAATACCCAGGAAGGCCATGAAGGCCATGGCCTGTTCCACCCAGTCGATATATCCGGAGATCGGCCGGGAAAACAGCCAGCGGCCAAGGACATTGGCGGTGGCCAAAAGAACCAGCAGCAGAATCACCAGGCCGCCGATGAGGGTCAGCATTGACTCAAAACGGTTGAACAGCCTGTCGATCCGGCTGAGGCCCGATCCGTCTTCTCGGACAGTATGTGCGCCGGCCATGGGAAAACCGATCCGGAAAAGCCGGCTCTACCGGGCGAAAAGCGCCTGGGTAAACTCGAACAATCCCTTGGAATCAAACTGGCCGGCATATTTTTTGACCCAGTCGTCCCGCACCGACTTTGCCAGTTTGTTGAGCTCCACGGTCTGCTCCGGAGTGAAACAGACGCGGGTCAGCCCCTGCTGGGCCACGGCCTTTTCATACTGGCCGATGGTGTTGTTGGTGTAATTGTCCACATAATACTCCAGGGCCTCGTCCACTGATCCCAGCAGGGCCTCGCGATTTTCCTTGCTCAGTCCATTGAGGGCGTCGGTATTGACCACCACCGGACAGTTGGCCGATCCCAGGTTCAGGTTGGTGGAATACCATTTGGCCACCTTATAAGTTTTGGTCGCCAGGTGGGCATGGGGGGCAAAGGTGGCGGCATCGATCACCCCCGAATCCATGGACTGGCGGACCTCGGAAAAGGGTACTCCGGTTTTCACCGCCCCCAGCTTGCTGAGCACTCCCATGATGCCGCCCGGACCGCGCACCCGCATTCCTTTGAAGTCGGATAATTTTTTCAGCGGCTCGGTCTTGCTGACGATGTTGTACTGGGGAAGCGGGGTGGGCATCAGCAGGGTGGCGTTCCAGCGGGCCAGATCCTTGACAACCGCCGGATGGGCATTGACCTTCTTGTAGATTTCGGCAACCCGCTTCAGCGACACCTCTTTACTGAAGGGCAGTTCCGTCACCGTAATGGTCGGATTTTTGTCCCGGTGATAAAAAGAGCAAAACTGCGCCATCTCAAAGGCGCCGATGGAAATACCATCCAGGTTCTCCTTGGATTTGGAAAGGCCGCCATAGGAAATCTTGAGTTTGAAATCGCCGTTGGTCTTTTTTTCCACCAGCTCTGCCAGTTTTTCCACATGTTCGGTAAAGGCTCGCCGTTTTCCCCACAAAGACACATTCCAGACCGTTGCCGCCCGCACCTCGGCCGTCAGCAGCCCCAGCGCCATTGCGGCGATCACCACACATGTTCCTTTCAGTTTCATATTCCCTCCGTTATTCCGTTGTTTCCTCTTTCTTCATCTGTCTTCTCAACAACACAATAGATCGCATATGGGGCGACATGTCAATGGAGGAAGAAATTCTGTTGCCGCCGCGGTGTAAATCTGTTTTTCTGTGCGCCGATTTGAATTCTGTTTTTTTGTCCTGTATATTTTTTTAGATTACGTTATTTTTCCAGTTATCACCCAATCACCATTTACCAAGGAGTTAATCCATGTCAGGATGTCCCAAATGCGGTTCGCCGCACCACAAACACGCACCGGGAGAAGGGCCGTTCGCCACCGGCCGCAAACTTGTTGAATTCGTCTACAATGCCCACGATGGCGCTGTCAGAGATCAGCCCATCGACGGCGGCGGCTACGACACCACCTGTCAGGGCTGCGGCACCGCCTTTACCCTGAAAACCCATGTGGGCCAATGCCCCGCCTGCGGCGGTGTCCATGCCATTGCCCCGGTCCATCGCAGTGCCGAGCACATCCAGTATGCCGGCAAGGACTTCACCCTTTCCTGATTCCCTCCCCCTTCCGGAGCCGGCGGCTGCCGGCTCCGCCCTTGTTTCCCGTAAATTAGTGCTTATATTTTTTCTTAGATAAGTACCAGACATCACAAAACAACCAAACCATTCCGGTGCTGACTTCCACCGGGAACCGGGATGGAAAACCTGTCCCGCCGGCCGGACGCGGATCCGACCATGTATATCTTGACTACCGCACGGGGCAGACAACTGAGTTTGGTAAACAGATCTGCCGGATAATGGTGCTCCGGCCTCCCATCCGGAGAGCAAGTCCTGCGATATTGCCCGTCAATATCGTCATTCCGTTTCCCAGAACCAAGGAGGTGTATATGAAGACCATAAAAAAAATCGTCGTCCCCATTGATTTTACAAGCGCCACCGAAAAGGTGATTTCCTACGCCGTTTCCGTGGCGGAACAGCTTAAGGCCCATGTCGCCTTTCTCCATGTCAACGAAACCTTTTCCGGCTATGACATGCTGATGGTACACACCTCCTTTACCCGGATCTCTAAGGAGATGAAAGAAAAGGCCGAGGAAAAGATGGCTCACCTGCTGGAGGATCACGGATCACTGGCAGGCGGCTGCTCCGGACAGGTCGTCTCCGGAGATGTGGTTGACGAGATCATCGCATTCGCCGAGGAGGAAAAGGCCGACCTCATCGTCATCGGCACCCATGGTGTCAAGGGACTGGAAAGGGTGTTGCTCGGCAGCGTGGCCGAACAGGTTGTCAAAAAAGCACCCTGTCCGGTCCTCACCTTCAACCCCTTCAGGTAAACCCGGCACCGGCCCGGCGCACCGATGGCGGCAAGAAGGATTCAGCAAAGATGCGGTACCCGTGACTGCTTACCTCCTTGCCGCTTCGCCGTCTATCTGATCAGGGCCTGCAGCTTTTCTTCCAGCGCCTGGGGCGGCACGGCTCCCACCACCTGATCCACCACCTGACCGTTGCTGAAAAAAAGCAAGGTGGGAACCCCGCGGATGCGATACCGGGCCGCGGTCGTCCGGTGTATACTGGTGTCGAGTTTGGCAACGATCACCCGGCCCACGTACTTCCCGGCCAGAGTATCGAGAACCGGCGCCATGGCTCGGCAGGGACCGCAGGTGGGGGAGTAGAAATCCACAAGAACCGGCAGGCCGGCGCCGTTGATAAAAGAGGTGAAATCGGCATCACCCAGCTCCACCGGCCGGGCCACGGCGCTGATATCAAGACGGCCGCCGCATTTTCCACACTTGGGCCCGAGGTGCTGCTTGGTTACCGGCAGGCGATTGGTGGTCCCGCAGGCGGGACATTGTACCCGAATGGTCTGCATATCGTCTCCTCTTGCTTCAGTGATTTGTTGAAAACAAAAAAACCCTGCTACGACAATACGGTAACCACTCCGGCAAAATTGGCAAACCAGCCATAGGCAAGTCCTTCTCCTCTCCAAGGGGAGCACAAAGGAAAAAGCCGGCAACCCCTTATCATTACAAAAAATTTCAGATACCATCCCTTGACATCGCAACGGTTGATTCTTATTTTTTCAGTATGGGATTAATGCATACCGCGGTATTTCAACCAGGCATGATCTAAAGACAGGAGGTGTGGTATGGCAAAGTCAAAAGAAAAGGGAAAAGGAGAACTCGTCAGCCGGGAAAAAACGGGTACGCTGTCGCCTTTTGACGAGATGGACCGCTTCTTCGGTGATTTTTACCGCCATCCGTTTTCGCTGCTGAAACATCCCCTCTGGCCGCAGCCTGATTTATCCGCCTTTGAAGAGATTTCGCCGGTGGTCGATATTTTCGAGGACGGAGAGGAGGTGGTGTTCAAGGCCGAAGTGCCCGGACTGCGAAAAAAAGACCTGAGCGTCGATATTTCCGACAATCGTCTAACCATCTCCGGCGAAAAGAAGAAGGAAAAAAAGATCAAGAAGGAAGATTACTTCCGGCAGGAACGTACATACGGGTCCTTCTGCCGCAACTTCATTCTTCCTGAAAATGTGGACGCTGCCGGGGCAAAGGCCTCATTCCAGGATGGTGTGCTGGAAATACGCCTCCCCAAGACAGAGAAGACCAAAAAAAAGAAAATCGAAATCAACTGATCCTGTTATTCCGGCTCCCCATGCCCGGAACCGCGAACAATCCGTCATGTCGGGAAAAAAAACCGTTTCCCTGGTTCTGGGCAGTGGCGGGGCCAGGGGCTATGCCCATATCGGCGTCATCGAGACCCTGGAACAACACGGCTATGAAATCCGTTCCATTGTCGGCTCCTCCATGGGAGCCCTGATCGGTGGCCTCTATTGCTGCGGCGTCCTCGACGAATATCGTGACTGGATCCTCACCCTGGACCGGCTGAAGGTCGCAAAGCTGCTTGATTTTGCCTTCAGCAAGCCTGGAATCATCAAGGGTAACAAGGTGTTCCTGGTGATTGAAGGGATGATGGGCAATGTGACCATCCAGGAGCTCCCCCTCGCCTTCACCGCGGTGGCAACGGATATCACTCACCAGAAGGAGGTCTGGCTGCAACGGGGCAGACTCCTGGACGCGGTGCGGGCCTCCATCGCCATTCCCACCATATTTACGCCGGTTACGTACAAAAACAGAATCCTCATCGACGGCGGTGTTCTCAATCCTCTGCCCATCGCCCCCACTCTGGCCGACATCACCGATCTCACCATCGCAGTAAAACTCGACGGCGCCACTACCGCAAACTATCAGGTGGCCCTGCCGGAACAGGAAAAGGAAAATCAGCGGCGCCTCCACTCCATTTTTCTTGAGCTTTTCGAAAAAACAGGACTTGGCCGTAACCGGGAGACCGGAAACCGGGATATGGAGCTCGGGCTATTCGACATTGTGGGCAAGACCATCGACACCATGCAAAGAGCTCTCACCCAGTGCAAAATGGCCGGATACTCCCCTGATATTATAATTGACATCCCTGCCGATGCCTGCGGCTTCTACGAATTCCACCGCGGTTACGAGATGATCGAACTGGGCAGGATGATTGCCCGGGACACCCTGGCCGCTCACCGGACAAAGACCGCCATCGCTCCCCGCTGAGCATTCCATTCCGCCCTTGGCGCCGCCGCCGGGTTGCCAGCCCTGGGATCCGTTGCGATTTTCTTATTATTTCAATAAATTACCATAACACGAATTACCATCGCGTAATCCAAAATACAGCCTTTCACCATAGCTTTTCCTCATAACATCTTAATTCTACTTAAGAAACCGGCAATCACCTCCCCTGGCCGATTACCTATCCGTAATCACCTTCCATTGATCTCCATACCGCCGATCCGGCCGTCAAACCCAATTTTACTTTAAAAACAATATATTACATGAATCACTTCTGAAAAAAACGTGGCTGGCAAGAAGCCTGCACTACGGGGCGCAAGGATTTTCACCATCAACTCTTGCCATCAAGGATGATACCATGCGCCTCGTACACCCAACTTTTCTGCTTAGCTGCGCCATGCTCACACTGTGGTCTTCAGCCTCCCCGGCAGGGGAATTCTGCGTGGATTCCGATGCTGAATATCGGGATGCCCTTGCCCTTGCCGCGGAAAACCATGAGGACGATATCATTATGATCGTCGAAGGGGCTGAGATCGCCGCCATTGCCCCCCGATATGAGACCGGTTACTCCCTGCGCATCGAAACGGGGTATGATGCGCTGTGTTCGGAAAGACCCCCGACCGCCTCCGGACAGATGGATACCGGAGGAAGCGGCTCCGTACCGGCCACCATTCCCGAACCGCAGATCAGCACCAGCGGCCCCCAGCCCTTTGCGGCCGAGTCCAGAAGGTCAGCCGCCTCTCTTGATGAAAATTCCCTGGTGAGCGGCCAGGAAACCGTCCTGGGGGTGCCGGCTTACCGGTGGCGTCACGGCTGCGCGCCCACCGCCCTGGCCATGCTGCTGGGCTACTGGGATCTCAGGGGCATGATCGATCTCTTTCCGGGTTCCGCGGTCGTGGAAAATGAAACCATCAGGCAGGCCATGGCCTCGGCAGACCATTACGATGAGTACAGTCTTCCCTATGACGCCACAACCAATTCCATCAAGGAAGATCTCTCCGAGCAGCCGGAGCTGGCCCATGCCGATGACTCCCTCGCCGATTACCTCCACACCTCTTGGAGCGCCGACAATCTGCGCTACGGCTGGACCAGCAGCGCCCGGATCATCCCGGCCCTGCAAGCCTATACCGCTTCCAGAAATCCCGATTACGAAGTTGAATACCGGGATTATTACATGGTCACCAGTTACCATGCCTTTGACTGGAACATCCTGACCGATGAAATCGATCATGGCCGGCCCATGATCTTTCTGGTGGATACCACGGCGGATGGTTTTACAGACCACTTCATCACGGTCATCGGCTACCGCAGTGAACCGACCCTGCAGTATGCCAGCCTGGATACCTGGGATAACAGCGTCCACTGGCACGATTTCAACAAAATCGCCTCCGGCACCCCCTGGGGGATCTGGGGAGCCTGGTCATACGAACCAAACAGCGCCAACATGGCCGCCGAGGTCGATCAGCCCTCATCTCCCATCGAGCCGTCCATACCCGACGTCCCGCAAACCACCGACCCGGAGATTACGGACACCTTGCAAGCCCATGAAGAAAGCGACGAAACCATCCCCGAACCCGTCGTCGAGGAACCCACCGCAGAGCAACGGGCAAAAAGAGTGGCCGTTCTCAACATCATCAGCAAGCTGCTGCTCAAGGACGAGAACTCCTGATGTGGAAATGATTTTTCAGTTTCCCCTTGTGCTGACGCACCAGCCTGGTTATTTTTGCGATCTACCTATAATCTTCCAGGACAAACATATATGTCATGCACTTTTCAGCCCGGGAACGGGATGCTCTTTACAAGGTAATCTTCAACCGCCGGGACGTCAGGGGCGAGTTCAAACCGGATCCGGTTCCCGACGATGTCCTTCACCGGATCCTCACCGCCGCCCACCATGCCCCCAGCGTCGGCTTCATGCAGCCCTGGGATTTCATCGTGGTGCGTGACGCCGCCGTCAAGCGGAAGATCAAGGAAGGATTCCGGCAGGCCCATGAAGAGGCGGCCCGCCTGTTCAGCGGCAGCCGCCGCAAGACCTATGAATCACTCAAGCTGGAGGGAATTACCGAGGCGCCGCTGGGCATCTGCGTCACCTGCGACCGGCAGCGCACCGGGCCGGTGGTGATCGGCCGCACCGCCAACCCGGAAATGGACCTCTACAGCTCGGTCTGCGCCGTGCAGAACCTGTGGCTGGCTGCCCGGGCGGAAAACCTCGGGGTCGGCTGGGTCAGTATCATCCACCATTCAGCCTTGCGAAGCGCCCTGCACATCCCCGATGAAATCATGCCCATTGCCTACCTCTGCGTCGGTTATGTCACCGCCTTTCACGAGAAGCCGGAACTGGAAAAGGTGGGCTGGCTGCCGCGGCTGGAACTGGATAAACTCGTCCACAACGATCGCTGGCCGGCGGATTAACCCCTTGCAATCTCGGCGTAAGCCGAGCCGGATTACAAACCATGAACCTGCTCCTGTTTGCGGCAAGTGAGCTGAGAGACTCCATTCTGGAGCTTGCGGACCGGCGGGCGCAACACATTATCCGGGTCCTCAAACTGCGTCCCGGCGACAGGCTTCGTCTGGGCATGCTCGACGGACCGCGGGGAACCGGTACCCTGCTGGATCTTTCCGCCACCAGGGTCCGGCTGCAGGTAGAGCTGGAAAAAGAGACGCCGCCGGTTCCGGATATCATTCTCGTCCTTGCCCTTCCCCGCCCCATCATGCTCCGGCGCATCCTCAAGCAGGCAAGCGTACTCGGAGTGGACCGCATCCACCTCATCAACTCCCGACGGGTGGAAAAGTCGTTTTTCAGGGCCTCGATCCTGCAACCTGAAAAAATCCGCGCTCTGCTCATCGAAGGCGCAAGCCAGGCCATGGATACGAGACTGCCGCAAGTAATTATCCATCCTCTCTTCAAACCCTTTATCGAGGATGTGGCGTCAAAACTGAGGGCCAGGCACCGGCTTCTCGCCCATCCGGGAGAACGACGAGGCACGCCCGTACCCCTTGCCAACCGGACAGGTGAGAAAACCGTGCTGGCGGTGGGACCGGAGGGCGGCTGGATCGATTATGAGCGTGACCGTTTCCGGGAGCTGGGTTTCCTGCCCTTTTCCCTGGGACCGCGCATCCTTCATGTGGACACCGCGGTCATCGCCCTGATCAGCCGTGTCCAGCTGCTCCTGGAACTGGGCGCAGGGAAAACGTAACCGCTCACAGAATTCGCAACCCGGCGGCATAACGTATCTCTTTCCTGAAGACACTTACGAAATATCCGGATCCGTTTGCCGGAGATCAGCAGGGAGGATGATTGAAATTCAGCTACGGCGCCCTACTTGCCTGTCCTGATTTTGAAAAGCAGTAATCCGGCGGCGATCATTGCCATACACAGAATCTGGCCAAGGGTAAAAAATCCCCAGATATAGCCGATATGGGCGTCTGGCTGGCGGAAAAACTCGACAAAAAAACGGAATATGCCGTACAGGATCAGGAATAGGGCAAAGAGAGTGCCGTGGTCCAGGCGGGGATTTTTCCATGGGATGGATTTACAGCTCCAGAGAATGACAAAAAGCACCAACCCTTCCAGCAGGGCCTCATAGAGCTGGGAAGGGTGGCGAGGCAACGGCCCCGCCCCTGGAAAAACCATGCCCCAGGCAACCCTGGTGACCCGACCGTGGAGCTCGTTGTTGATGAAGTTGCCGATGCGGCCAAGCCCCAGGCCGATGGGTACGGTGACCACATAGATATCCGCCGCCTTCCAGAAGTCGAGTTGATGTTTGCGGCTGTAGAAGAGCCCCCCGAGGATCACCCCCAGACAGCCGCCGTGAAACGACATTCCTCCCTGCCAGGTGGCGAAAATCTGCAGGGGATGCTGCAGAAAGTAGAGGGGATTGTAAAAAAGCACATAGCCGAGCCTGCCGCCGATAATCACCCCGAGGATCAGGACCAGATTGAGATTTTCAAAATGCTCCTGCAGTTGCCGATAACCAAAGAGCCTGATCTGATACCTGACCAGGCCGTAGGCGGCGCCAAACCCGAGAATATACATGATGCCGTACCAGCGGACGGCGATGGGCCCGAGGGTAAAGGCCACCGGATCAATCTGCGGATAGGAAAGCATGGCTTACAACATTCCCGCCTTTTTCAGGTGCACCTGCAGCACCGAAACCGCCGCGGGCGTGATACCGGAAATTCGCGAGGCCTGCCCCAGGGAACGCGGCCGCACTGCCGAGAGTTTTTCCACCACCTCGTTGGAAAGTCCCGAGAGTTTACGGTAATCAAGATCGGCCGGCAACAGGACCTTTTCAAGCTTGCGGAAACGCTGCACCTGCTCTTCCTGCCGCCTGATATAACCGGCATATTTTATCTGTAGAACGATCTCGTCCCGGAAGGCAGCGGCCTGTTCATCCAGGGGGAGCCGCCTTTCCAACCGCTCCAGCAGGATCTTGATATCTTCAAGGCCGATTTCCGGACGCCGCAGCAACTCCGCCGCCGACACCGTCTGTTTGAGGGCGGCGCTGCCGAGCCGACCAAGATATTCCTGCACCGCCGGCCGCGGCGGGATCCGTTCCCTTTCCAGGGTGTCGACGGCCCCGGCAATGGCGGTTTTCTTGGCAAGAAAGTCCTGCCATGTATCCCTGTCCACCAGCCCCAACCGATAACCGAATTCGCGCAGACGTAAATCCGCATTGTCCTCCCGCAGCAGCAGACGATATTCGGCCCGGGAGGTAAAAAGGCGGTAGGGCTCACGGGTACCGCGGGTCACCAGGTCGTCGATGAGAACACCGATATATGCCTGGGAGCGGTCAAGAATAAAAGGCTTTTCCCCCCGCAGCAGCAAAACGGCGTTGATTCCGGCCATGAGCCCCTGGGCCGCCGCCTCCTCGTAACCGGAAGTGCCGTTGATCTGGCCGGCGAGAAATAGCCCGCTCAACCGTTTTGTTTCCAGGCTGGGGTGTAGTTCCAGGGGGTCGATATAATCGTATTCAATGGCGTATCCTGGCCGGATGATGACCGCCTCCTCCAATCCGGCGATGCTACGCACCATACGGATCTGAATATCCAGGGGAAGGCTGGTGGGAATGCCGTTGGGATAGACCTCCACCGTCTCAAGGCCCTCGGGTTCCAGAAAAATCTGATGCCGTTGCTTGTCGGGAAAACGCATCACCTTGTCTTCGATGGAGGGACAATAACGCGCTCCGACGCCGTCGATGATTCCGGCGTAAAGGGGCGAACGGTCGATGCCTTCACGGATGATCCCGTGGGTCCGCACATTTGTATAGGTGATGTGACAGGGAAGCTGGGGCCGGCGAAAACGCGGTGGACTTGAAAAGGAAAAAAGGGCGGGTGGATCGTCGCTGTTTTGCACCTCAAGACCGGCATAGTCGATGGTCCGGCTGTCTAACCGCGGCACGGTGCCGGTCTTCATCCGGCCGGTGCGAAAACCCGTTTCCCTGAACCAGCGGGCCAGGCTGGTGGATGGCACATCTCCCATGCGGCCGGCAGGAAAATTTTTCAGGCCCACATGGATGAGACCGTCCAGGAAGGTACCGGTGGCCACCACCACCGCCCGCACCGGGATATTCTCCTCCAGGGAGGTTCCGATGCCGACGACGCGCCCGTTTTCCACCAGAATTTCATCCACAACCACCTGCTTGATGGTGAGATTTTCCTGCTCTTCCAGCACCTTTTTCATCCGCAGACGATAGAGCAGCCGGTCGGCCTGGGCCCGGGAGGATCGCACCGCCGGTCCCTTGCTGGTGTTGAGTCGCCTGAACTGTATGCCGGTGGCATCGATATTTCTGGCCATCTCGCCTCCCAGGGCGTCGATCTCCTTCACCAGATGGCCCTTGGCCAGCCCGCCGATGGCGGGATTGCATGACATGGCGCCGATGGTATCGACGTTGATGACGCAAACCAGCGTGCGACAGCCCATGCGGGCACAGGCCAGGGCCGCTTCGCAGCCGGCATGTCCGGCGCCGATAACGGCAATATCAAACTCAGTCATGGTTTTCCTTCCTGCGGGCAAAACGCAGCCGGGGCCGACGGCCGGAATGCCAGTACTCCGGAGTGAGCAGAATGACAACCGTGTAGAGTTCAAGACGGCCGGCCAACATGCAGAAGATGAGCACCAGCTTGGCCGCCGCGGGCAGGTGGCCGAAATTCTGCGTGGGACCGACAAGATGCAGGCCGGGACCGATATTGTTCAGGGTGGCGATCACCGCGGTGAGCCCGGTGACGATATCCACCCCGCAGCCGGTGACCAGCAGGCTGGCAACCAGGAAAAAGACCAGATAGATGCCGAAGTAGCCGAGAATGGCGATGAGAACGTCATTGGCCACCTTGGCCTCTTCCAGCTTGACAGTGAGTACCTGGCGGGGATGAATGAGCTGGCGCAGTTGCAGACGGGCGTACTTAAAAAAGAGCAGGAAACGGATCACCTTGATTCCGCCGCCGGTGGAACCGGCACAACCGCCCACGAACATAAGAGCCACCAGCATCACGCCGCACACCGGTACCCAGCCGTCGAAATCAGCTGTTCCAAAGCCGGTGGTTGTGATGATGGAGACCACCTGGAACAGGGTGTCCCGCAGGTTTGAGCCCAAATTGGTGTAGGTGCCGGATACCATGTTGGCAGCGGCGATCAGCGCGGTTGTGCCCAAAATCAGGCTCAGATAAAAGCGCACTTCCTCACTTTTCCAGTAGACCTTGCGCCGGCCGCGCAGGGCGTGGAAATGGAGAGCGAAGTTCATACCCGCAAGCACCATGAAGACCACGATCACGGACTCCACATACAGCGAGTTGAAATAAGCAATACTCTCAGAATGATTGGAAAATCCTCCGGTAGCCAGGGTAGCGAAGGAATGGGTGACGGCATCGAAAAAATCCAGTCCGCCCAGCATGAGCAGGATGGTTTCGATCACGGTGAGAAGCAGATAAACACTCCACAGAATCCGTGCGGTATCCTGGATGCGCGGGGCCAGCCTGTCCTTGGTAGGTCCGGGCATTTCCGCCTGATAGAGCTGCATGCCGCCGATACCGAGAAGGGGCAGGATGGCCAGGGTGAGAAGAATGATCCCCATCCCTCCCAACCAGTGGGTCAGCATCCTCCAGAAGAGCACGCTGCGCGGCAAAACCTCGATCTTGCTCAGAATGGTTGAGCCGGTGGTGGTGAATCCGGACATGGACTCGAAAAAGCAGTCGATAAAACTGTTCAGGCATCCGGACAGGTAAAAGGGCAGGGCCCCGAGCAGGGCCAGCACCAGCCAGCTGAAGACGACAATGGCGAAACCCTCCTTGTAGCCGAGTTCCTTTTCGGGGAGAAAGATCAGCACCAGCAGACCGCCGAGCAGCAAGCCGAGAGAGGAGCAGAGCACGAAGGACTGCACCATGCCGTCGTGATAGTAAAGCGAAAAGGGTATGGGGGTGAGCAGAACCAGCGACAGGATGATAATCAGTTTGCCGAGGAGATTGAGAACACCGCCGAGTCGCATGGCCTCTGGTTTCAGCGGTCGCTTTTGGCAAAGAACGCCTCGACCTCCCGGGCGGCATCCTTGGCGAAAAAGATGATCAGGCGGTCACCGGGATGGATCTCCGTGGTACCACTGGGGATAATCACCTCCTCACCCCGGACGATGGCGCCGATGAGCGCGTCCTTGGGCAGCGGCAGATCCTTGAGAGCCTTGCTGCTGAAACGCTGATGGTCGGTGACCGTCAGTTCCACCACTTCGGCATCGGTATCGAGAATGGTGACCACGGAAATAGTCGAGCCGCCGCGGACATAACGCAGAATCATGTCCGCCGCAACCTGGCGGGGCGAAAGAGTGACGTCGATCCCCAGTTTGTCCAGCAGGGGAATGAAATCACTGTGGATGATTTTGGTGATACAGCGCTTGGTCCCGTGATGCTTTGCCAGCAGGGAGCCGAGGATATTGGTGGTGTCGGAACGGGTGACGGCGATAATCAGATCGGCCTGATCGATATCCTCTTCCAGCAAAGCCTGGGCCTCGAGTCCGTTGGCATTGAGCACCATGGTCTTGATCAGGTTTTCCGAGAGAAACTCACAGCGCTCCGGATCCCTCTCAACCAGTTTGACCTCTATTCCCAGTTCCTCCAGATGCCGGGCGGTGAGATAACCGATATCACCGCCGCCGAGAATGAAAACCAGCTTCGGCGGCTTGCTGGAAAAGCCGAAGAGCTCCTCCACGGTATCGAGTTCATCCTTGCGGATCATGAGATAGATCTTGTCGCCTGCCTGGATGGTGTCGCCACCATGGGGAATGATGGTCTCTCCCCGGCGGATGATGGTGGTGAGGATATAATGCTGCGAGCCGTGCCGCTGCTTCATCTCCTGGAGTGAAAGGCCGATGAATCGACAGTCTTTGGGCACATGGTAGCCCAGCAGGGCCACCTTGCCGTCGGCAAAATCAGCGGTATCGAAGGCAGCGGAGATGTGAATGAGCTTGATAATCTCCTCGACCATGGCCCAGTTGGGGCTGATGGCCAGGTCAATGCCCAGGGCCTCGTCGTCAAAGGATTGATTGGGTGCGAGAAAATCTTCACTGCGCACCCGGGCGATCCTGGTTTTCACCTCATACTGCCGGGACATGTAACAGGCGACCAGGTTGACCTCATCGCTGTTGGTAACGGCAATGAAAAGATCGGTCTTGGCAATGCCCGCCTCGGCCAGCACCTTGGCGGAGGCACCGTTGCCGCAGACGGTCATGATGTTGAGCTCGCGTTCAATCTGCTTGAGGGCGTTTTCGTTGCGGTCCACCAGGATCACCTCCTGGCCCTCGACGGAAAATTTCTCGCAGAGGGAATGACCCACCTGGCCTGCGCCGACAATCATTATCCGCATTGCCCACTCTTCACTGTTCTTGATCTTTCGCCTCGACAGTCGGATGCCGACTGTCTCCGGATCCGGAAAACGGAAAATATTATAGACCTGAATACAATTCTTTGCAATTGCATTCCTCCGGCCGCTTCATTCCCGCGGCTGCCAGGAAATATAGGCCCAGACGGGCGGCCGGCGGCGCCGAATCTCCCAATCTCCCCGGGATGATCGCCGGGCAATGGAGCGGACATAGGCGGCCAGGGCCTCCCTTTCCTGTGTCTTCAACTCTTCCCGGAACATCCAGAGAAATCCCTCCACCGCCTTGTCCAGGGATGCGTAGCTTTGGGTTTCATCCAGCCGGATGAAGTCGACCCGGGCCTCGATCCCCATCTGGTAGAGCAGATTTAAGGTATAGATGTAGTCGGGCCCCAGCTTCATGGGCCTGCCCACGGCTGCGAAGGCATCGGGATCAAGCGGTCCGTGGCGGACACGGTCGGTGATGACGACAAGCTCGCCGGCAAAGGCTGTCGCCTTTTCCAGAGCTGCCTGCAAATCAGCCACCGACAGGGAGCGCGAAGCAATGACCACATCGTGGACGGTAATGGATCGCTTCCGCCAGTCATCCTCCCAGGAAGCCTGAACCGCAGAGATATTGCCAATCTTCCGCCGGGAAGCCTCCTCCCTCAGCAGGGCCAGCATGCGGGAGGAGAAGTCAACGGCGGTCACCCGGCGGACAACCTTTGCCAGGGGCAGGGCCAGGGTTCCGGGCCCGCAACCCATATCCAGAACCCGCCAGCCGGGCTGCGGCTGCAGCAGGTGCAAAAATTTTTCGATGTAGACGGAGCGATGAGTCCGCTGCCGGAAGGAATCCGCCCGGGCATCCCACGAAGCGGCACTGCGTTTTTTCCCGGAGCCCTTGTTTTTCCGGGCCAGACTCCACATCCTGTTCCAGTCGATCTGGTCATACTGTCTCATGGTACCGGCTCAAAATTACGTTGAAATAATTTGACAGACCCACAAACCTGTGGTTAATATGAAAGATTTACGCATCAGTGATTTCCACTCCGAAAAGGGGAGTCCGGAAGCGACGGACCAGCGGCGAGATCCTCCGGGAAACAATATTCCAAAAAAGGTCGTCGGTCCCGAAAGACAATGACAAAATTTGATAATTTTAGAAAGAAAATTTAGGAAGAAAAAATGAAGAGAACATATCAACCAAGCAAAATCAAACGGAAACGCACCCATGGTTTTCGCAAACGCATGCGGACCAGGGCCGGCCGTGCCATCATCAACAGCAGACGGGCAAAGGGCCGCAAGCGACTGTCGGCATAAGGTGAGTAGTGCAGCTTCCCGGGCCCTCCCCCGCTCCCATCTGCTGAAAAAAGGACGGGAGTTTGAAAAGGTGTATCGCCGGGGACGACGGCTGCGGACAAGGGGATTTTCCCTGATTTTCGTTGCAAACGATGTGCAGTATAACCGGCTAGGTATCAGCATTCACAGAAAACTCAAGGGTGCTGTCAGGCGAAACAGAATCAAGAGAATCGTGAAAGAGACATTCCGCAACAATCGCTCTCTCTTTCCCCCGTCAGCGGATATTGTCATCACCGTCCGTCCGGATTTCCCCTATTCCACTCCCGATGAATTCCGTGCAGCGGTAGCCGGGATCACGCCTGCCGCCCAGGCATCCAGGTAACGGACTTGCGCCATGAAACCAGTCAAAGCGATCACACTGCCGGCGCGGGTGTGCATCGCGCTCCTCAAGGGATACGGATATTTCATTTCACCATTATTGCCGCCCTCCTGCCGATATACTCCCACCTGCTCCCGCTATGCCCTGCAGGCCGTTCAACGGTACGGAGCCTTCCGGGGAATGATACTGGCCGCGGGCCGTCTCCTTCGCTGTCATCCATGGGGAGGATGCGGCCACGATCCGCTTAAATGAGAAATTTCGTTCATTTATTGCCCGGCAAGCTCTTTGCGCGAAAAATGTCGAAATGATAGCTCCATAACTCGCCCGTCCGCGTCGCGGGCTTCAACGCAGAGGAAAAAACAAGACAGCAATGGACTTATACAGAGCCTTTCTGGCGGTCGTTCTCTCCTTCATCGTCCTTTTCGGGTACCAGTACCTCTTTGTGAAACCCCAGCCGAAACAGGCAGTGGAACAGACCGTCCGGGAGGAACGTTCCGCACCCGGGTCAACGCAATCCTCCTCACCCGCAACGGCAGCCGCACCAAAGACCGTTGCCGAAAAACCCATTATCAGCACCGTTAAGGAAGCGGCAAACGACCTTCCGGCAAAAGACGTTGCCGTCGAAACTCCCTACTACTCCGCAGTCTTTTCCGGAAGGGGAGGCGGGGTCAAAAGCTTTCTGCTGAAAAAATACCGCCGGGAAAACAGGGCGGATGCCGATCTGATGCAGTTGGTCAAGACCAGTCAAAGCCATGAACTGCCTCTCATCTTCACCCCCTTTGCCCATAGTTCCACACCCCTGCCGCTTTATGATCCGGACCGGGAAAGCCTTGAAGTGACCCAAAAGGACGGCAAACAGTCTGTGACTATGAAAGCCGAACTCAACGGTCTCCGGATCATCCGCACCATGACCTTTGATGCGGAGGGATATTCATTCGACATGACCTATACCCTGCACAACCCCTCCTCCCAGGCGATGGAGATTGCGCCGGCGTTGTACCAGACCAATCAACCCTTTTCGCAGACCAAGGCGTTTAACCGCTATCAGTTCGGCGGTCCGGTTCTTTACACAGCCGACGAGGGCGTCAAGGAGATCAAGGCAAAAAAACTTGCCGAGGGGCCGCAACTCTTCCAGGGAGATATCCAGTGGACCGGTTATGAAGACAACTACTTCATCAGTGCCGTTATCCCGCTTACCGAATCCTCCCGCACGGTCAAAGCCCAGGCCGTCGGCAAGAGCGTCATCACCGTCCTGGAAGACCCGGTGGCTGTCCTGCCGGCGGGCGGTGAAAAAAAATTCACCTATAAGGTGTACCTGGGCCCCAAAAAACTCTCCATTCTCGAAGCCGTGAACCACAACCTCTCCAAGGCGGTCAACTTCGGCTGGTTCGATATGCTGGCCCGTCCAACGCTCTGGCTCCTCAACTTTCTGTATAAATACGTTAAAAATTACGGTGTCGCCATTATCCTGGTAACCATCTTCATCAAGCTGCTCTTCTGGCCCATCACCCAGAAGGGCATGAAGTCGATGAAAAACATGCAGAAACTGCAACCAAAGATCGCCAAGCTCAAGGAAAAGTACAAGGACGATCCCACCAGGATGAACCAGGAGATGATGACCCTTTACAAGACCTACAAGGTCAATCCGGTGGGGGGCTGTCTGCCGATGCTGGTTCAGATTCCTGTTTTCTTCGCCCTGTATAAGGTGCTGCTGCAGGCGATCGAACTGCGACATGCCCCGTTCATGCTCTGGATCACCGATCTGTCGGCGCCGGACCGCTTACCCATAGGTATCGACATTCCCTATCTGGGCGGAATCCCGGTCCTTACTCTGCTGATGGGCGGATCCATGTTTTTACAACAGAAGATGACTCCCAGCACCGGCGATCCCACTCAACAGAAGATCATGATGATGCTGCCGGTGGTCTTCACCTTTATGTTCATCAAATTTGCATCGGGACTGGTGCTCTACTGGTTTATCAACAACCTTCTCTCAATTCTTCAGCAACAGCTGATCAACCGGCAGACCAGATAAACTCCGGCGAAAAACGGTCCCGATAAAACTACAGGAATGACGACAAATGGCTTCAACCAGTGATTTTTACGGGGAAAGCGTACCAGAGGCTCTCAAGCAGGCCTGCAGAAAACTGGCCACCACCCAGGAAAACCTCGATGTCTCGGTTCTGGAAACCGGTTCCCCCGGTATCTTCGGCCTTTGCAAGAAAAAAGCCCACATCCGCGTCTCTCTCAAAAGCGAACCAAAGAAAACAGAGACCATGGACACCAAGGGGGATGCGGGAAACAAGCGGTCTCCGGCGCCTTCGCCCCAGAAAAAGCCCTCCCCGCAAACCCCTGACCGATCAGCGCCGAAACCGTCCTCCCCTGCCCCATCCTCCCGGGAAAGCGCAACGGCATCCGCCAAAAGCAGGCCGGTTGAACTGTCTGAAGAAAATCTTGATACCATCCGTGCGGATCTTGTGCAGGTTCTAAGCCTCATGGGATATCCGGGTGAGGTGGATATCAGCGCCGAGGGTGACAAAGTACAGTGCAGCATCAGCGGCGAACATGAACAGGTTCTTATCGGTCCGGGCGGCAAGACCCTGGACAGCCTGCAGTATCTCATGGGAAAAATGGCCGGTAAACGGCTGGCCACCCGGATTATGCTCTCCCTGGATGCCGGTGATTTTCGCCGGAAGCGGCTGGATGACCTGAAAAAACAGGCCCTGGATTATGCCGATCAGGTCAAGGAGGACGGTAAAACCCGCTCCATTGCCTCGCTCAATCCCTCCGAGAGAAGGGCCGTTCACCTGGCCCTGCAAAACGACAGGGATATTCGCAGCCGCAGTGTCGGCGGCGGCCTTTTCAAAAAGGTACTCATCTATCCACCCGGAAAGGGGAAAAAGCCGTCCCACCGGAAAAAGGGTAAAAAGTCAGCAAGTCAGAGCGACAACAGCACCGCTTCCCAGCAGTAGACAACATCAGCAGTAGTTGAAAACAGCCGATCCCATTCATGAGCGGCCCCCAGACCAACGATACCATCGCCGCCATCGCAACCGCCCCCGGCACCGGCGGCATCGGCATTGTCCGCATCAGCGGCACCCGGGCCCCAGCCATCCTGCGCGCTCTCTTCCAGCCCCGCAATCCCCGGACCTCCTATCGCAGTCACCACCTCTACTACGGTACCATTCGGGCGGATGACGGAACCGTTCTCGATGAGGTGCTTGCCGTCCATATGCGGGCACCGAAAACCTATACCACCGAGGATGTGGTCGAGATTCACTGCCACGGCAGCCATCTGGCCCTGCAGGGCGTTCTTGCCCAGGTACTCAAGCAGGGGGCCAGACCGGCCCGCCCCGGCGAGTTTACCCTCCGGGCCTTTCTGGGCGGCCGTATCGATCTCACCCGGGCCGAGGCCGTTGTCGACCTGCTCGGGGCCAAGAGCAGCAGCGGTCTGCACATGGCCCTTTCCCAGCTTGAGGGAGAACTGCAGCGACGGGTGGAGGAAATCCGCCGGACACTCGTCACCATGCTCGCCGGTATCGAGGTGGCCATCGACTTTCCCGATGATGAAGTGGAAATCATGGACCGCCAGCAGCTCGACAGGAAGCTGAAATCGGAAGTAGAAGAGCCTCTAAGGGAGCTGATCGAACAAGCGGATCAGGGAAGGATTTTCCGTGAGGGGGCGATGGTGGTCATAGCCGGACGGCCGAATGTGGGTAAATCGAGCCTGCTCAATGCCCTGCTGAAGGAAGAGCGGGCCCTGGTTACCCCGGTTCCCGGCACGACCCGGGATACCATTGAAGAGTATATCGCCATCAGGGGAGTGCCCATCCGGCTGATCGATACCGCCGGCATCCGGGACGACGCCGGCACCATTGAGGAGTTGGGAATCCGTCGGGCCCGGAACAAACTGACCGATGCCGACCTGGTGCTGCTCATGATCGACGGTTCCCGGCCGCTCAGCGCCGCCGATCATGAGCTCTATCAGCAGGTTGAAAGCAGGGATCCGCTCCTGGTCATAAACAAAATCGACATCGGCGGCAAAGAAGGTACAGACGATTATCGTCGTCTCTTTCCCCACCGGCGCCGACTTTTTATCTCAGCGGCAAAACAGATGGGTCTCGACAGACTGCAGGAGGCAATTTACAGCCGCCTCACCGGCGACGCCGGCCACTGGGACGGGAAGACCTGCGCCCCCAATACCCGCCACCGGGTCATTTTCGAAAAGACCCTGGAGGCCTGCATCCGTCTGCGGCAGGGATTAAACAGCGGCCTGCCCGCCGATCTCATTGCCGTTGAGCTGCAGGGCGCGCTGGACTCCCTTGCGGATATCATCGGCATCACCACCACCGAGGATGTCCTGGAGACCATTTTCTCCAGATTCTGTATCGGCAAATAATCCCTGCCGATCCCGGCGCCAGGAAGTGAATTACCGTCCCTGCTCCCGGCGGCGGGAAGAATCCCGGGACCGGCGACACCGGCCGTCAGGCCGGATCCTGTTCCATGAGCCCGAGGATTTCCCTTACCAGATGATCAACGCCCTCGCCGATCTGATCAACCCGCGAATCGAGCATATAACAGGGAGTGGTCACGATCCTGTTGGCACGGTCCACGACAACCTCCCCCTGCATGGTGGCCCGATGCCGGGCCCCCATCTCTTCAACCTGGGCCGCCGTGGCGGGATCCTGACCGATGGTGACCTCGACGTCTCCGAAAATCGCGGCCAGCAGGACCGGCGCAATGCACAAAGCCCCGATGGGCCTGCCCAGTTCCCGCATCTCACGCAGGATCCGCCGGAGATCGTTGTTGACGCTTAAGGCCGTGCCCCGGAAGGCGTAATCGGACAGATTTTTGGCCGCTCCGAAACCGCCTGGCAGGATCACGCCGTCATACTCCGAGGCCCTGCACTCTTTCAGGTCGCGGATATCGCCCCTGGCGATGCGAGCCGACTCCACCAGTACATTCCTGCTTTCCGCCATTTCCTCGCCGGTGATATGATTGAGCACATGATGCTGCATGATATCCGGCGCAAAGCATTGGAAATCGGCTCCATGTCTGTGAATCGCCCAGAGAGTCAATGTGGCCTCGTGGATTTCGGCACCATCCTGGTGGCCGCAGCCGGAAAGGATAACGGCTATTTTTCGTCGACTACTCATTTTTCCCCCTTTTTCTCTTCTTCGGTATAATCTTCAATGGAAAAAATTTCCGGCAGGTGGCGATACTGCTGGGCATAATCGAGCCCGTATCCGATGAGAAATCCCTCCTTGTCGGCGAAACCGACATAGTCGATGGGCACGTCCACCTCCCGCCTTTCAGGTTTATCGATGAGGGCACAGGTGCGTACCGAGCCGACCGGTCGGCTTTTGAAATACTCCTGAAGCCAGGCCAGGGTCAGCCCGGTATCGACAATATCCTCCACCAGGAGTATATCCTTGCCGTCGATATCCAGTTCGACCTCCTTTGTGAGGCGGATTGAGCCGGACGAAAAGGAGTTATCATCATAGCTGGCCACCCGAATGAAATCAATCTCAAGGGGTATGGAGATGGCGCGGACCAGATCGGCCAAAAAAATAAAGGCGCCATTGAGAACGCCGACAGTCACCAGCTGTCTGCCCTGGTAATCGCGGGAAAGCCGCCGGCCCAGCTCCTGAATACGCCCGTGCAGTTCATCCCGGGAAACAATCCGCCTTTTTGTCATTGGAGTCGATATATGTAAAAAATAATAATTGGGTGCCGCAGATTCGGTGAAGATGAGCTGTCCGTTCCTGCTTGCAGCACCATTTACTTTTCCCACTGCTGGACCAGGGCCAGCATTTCCTCACGCTCCTTGCCCGCGCCGGTCAGTTCAAGGGCCGCCCGGATCTCAGCAAGCGCCTGGTCCCGTTTACCCTCTGCCATCAGGGCCAGGGCCAGGTGGTATCTGAACTGGGGATTGTTCGGCTGCAACTCCACTGCCTGATCAAATTCGAATCGTGCCAGGCTGTATGCCTTTCGCCGGTAATGCACCCAGCCCAGTGTATCGATTATATTAACCTCGTCGGGAAATCGCTGCTTGGCCAGCAGCGCCAGTCGCAGAGCCTCGTCCAGATCGGGATCTTTATCGCCGGCCAGAATCCAGGCCAGGTTATTGGCGGCCGGGGCAAAATCATCCTTGATCTCCAGGGCGGCGGCATAGGCCTTTTTGGCGCCTTCCATATCACCCTGCTGCTCCAGGAGCGATCCCAGTCCCATATATGCCCTGAGGGAGCGGGGGTGTTTCCGGATGAGAAGGCGGTACTGGGCTGCGGCGCGGACCAATTTCCCCTGTTTCTTGAGAATAAGCGCGCTCAGGGTATATGCCCTTGGATTCTGCGGATTGATGTCGCGGGCCTTGTCAAGGGCGGCCAGGGCTCCTTCGGGATCATCATGCCTGAGCAAAAGCTCCGCCAGCAGGACCAGGTGGCCGTCATTATCCGGAACTCTGGACGTCAGGGCCTTGGTCCGCTCCACGAGTTTCTCCAGCGGCTCGCCCCGGCTTTCGGCCAGACTGAGCAATGCCTTGAGAGCCGGCGTGTTGCCCGGATCTTTTTGCAGAATTTGCTTGAAAATCTCCTCCGCCCGGGTCTTGTCTCCCTGTCCCAGGTAGGCCATACCAAGCCCGGACAGCACCTCGACGTTATCGGGCAGTCGGGTACGCATCTCCTCATACATCCGCACCGCGGTCGGATAATCCTTCAGCGCAAAAACGCTCTTTCCGAGTAAAAGAGCGGCCCGAAAATTTTTGGCATTGAGCTTCAGGGCAATGGATGCCTCCTCCTTGGCCTCTTCGAACTCGCCCGCATTGAGGTGCAGGAGAGCGAAAAGGGTATGATACTTCGACGAGGAGGGGACCTTGCGCAAGGCTTCGGATATGGCCTGGCGGGCAAGCTCCACCTCGCCGAGGTTCATGTGGGCCAGGGCCTTGTTGAAATAGACAGCGCCCCAGTGCGGATAGCTGTTTTCCAGGCCGCCGAGGGCGCTTAAGGCCTCCCGGTTCCGGCCCTCGTGGATTAAAAATTTGGCGGCGATCAGCCGACCGCCGCTGTGATCGGGATTTTTTTCCAGCAGCTCATTCATGGCCTGCCGGGCCTGATTGTACTTTTTCTGTTCAAAATAGAAGTCGGCAAGCTGGGCCTTGACATCCTCGGGCTTCTCCGCTTTGGCCATGGCGGCGGCATAGGCCTCCTCCGCCCTGGTAAATTTGCCGAGATCACGATAAAAATCTGCAAGTATAAGATGCAGACGGGAGTTGTCCGGAAATATCCGCACAGCCGTATCCAACCGTTTTTCCGCCTGCAGGAGCTTGCCCTGCTTACGATAGAGCGAGGCGAGGAGGATATGGGGAAGCGGCGTATCAGTAAACTTGTCGATCATCCTGACTATGAGTTTTTCCGCCCTTTCATCTTGGCCGCCCGCCTGGTAAAACTGCAACAGAATTTGATAATTGGCCATCTTGTCAGGGTTGGCCTTGATGGCCTGCCGGAAGGCCTTTTCAGCCTCTTCCATCTTTTTTTCAGTGAGGTAGAGTCGCCCCTGAATGGAATGGAGCCGGTCCAGGCCGGGAGCCAGGGTCAGGGCCTTGGAAATGGCCTCTTCCGCTCCTTGGAGATTTCCTTCGAGCAACTCGATGTTTGCAAGCAGCGCCAGCCCTTCCACATGATTGGGATCCACGGCGAGAATGTCCTCCACCTGGTGCCTGGCCCCTGCTTTGTCCCTGCTGATGAGGAGAAACTCCGCTGTCTTGATCTTGGCATCCAGGTTGGAGGGATCAAGATCGGCAACCTTCTGCAGCTCGCTGAAACCCTTTTTTCCCTCTCCCCGTTTAAGATAAAGCAGGCCCAGCTGATACCTGGCATCGGCGAATTTCGAATCAAGCTGGATGGCGTTTTTCAATTCGATAATCGCCGCGTCAAGATTTTCCGCCTTCAGATACTCCATGGCCTTGTGAAAATAATCCTGCTTTTCAATCTCAGGATTTGAGGAGCAACCGGTGATGATCAGGAGCAGGAGGAGAGAAAACGGGAGAAACGATTCCGGAAAGGGACGAAATCGGAACATACAGCAACCTCGTTTGGTAAGGACGGCATAAGGGCAGCACCGACCGGATGACGGTGGGGCCGGGCCTGCCGGATGAAATATCGGAAAATGGGCTGAATGTCTGGATTATAGCACGGATTTAGGATACTATAGGTTCGGATTTTATTCATCGTAAATATTGCGGGGTTTATTTACCCTATGATACAATAATACTATTTGAAACTCAAAAATTCGCCCGAGGGGTGCAACCCAACAGGATCAAGAGGAAAAGGATGAAAAAGTATCTCATTATACCGGCGCTGTTCCTGATCGTGACGCTGTTTTCTCATCTGGCACAGGCCGCCCAATCCACGGCGGACGGTGTTGTCGATTCAGTGGAAAAAGAGCGACTGCGACGGGAAATGGTGGGCGAGCAGGTCCTGCCCGGCGAGGAGGAGGAGTATGTCATCGGTCATGGCGACATCCTCAGTATCAGTATTTACGGCGAAGGCGACATGGCCGCCTCCGCGGCATTGAACAGCCGGCGGTCCCCTGCCGTGGGGGGCGAAGGGCAGGCGGCGGGAGGCGGCGGCGATGTGATCCGCCGTCCCGGCAACGGGGTGGAAGTGCGGATGGATGGCCGGATCTCGCTGCTCCACATCGGCGATGTCCGTGCCGCCGGAATGACCCTTTTACAGCTGGCCGACTACCTGAAAGAACTCTACTCCTCAATATATGAAAATCCGACGGTCACCACGGTTCTGGTACAGTGCAACAGTCGGCGATATACAGTGATGGGACAGGTGGTCACCCCGGGAATATTCCACCTGGATTTTCCCATTACCCTGGTGCAGGCCATAGCACGCAGCGGCGGCTTTACCGAATGGGCGAAAAAATCGGACATCACCGTTGTGCGCCAGGGGAACTATCTCACCGGCGCGGCCGGAAAGAAGGAGAAAAAAACCACCATGAAATTCGATTATACCGCCTTTCTCAAAGGCGACAACCTTGAAGACAATATCTACATCAAAGCCGGTGATATCATCATCGTCAATTAAGCCAGGAGAATGCAATGAAAACAAACGGAAGATTCATCTACGGCATCGTGGCGGGCTCCCTTCTTTTTCCGATCCTGCATCCCGGCACCGGCCTGTGCAGAGACAATATCGTCATCGGCAGATTATCGGTCACGACCAACTACAGCGAACGATCCTACGATGCTCTTCCGGCTGGAGAGGATGATACCCCCGATCGCGACGAGAACCGTGGAGATCGCCGGGATATCACGGTCACACCGGGCATCACCTTAATATCCACCGGTCCCACCGATCAGGTTGAGCTCACCTACGAGCCGGGCCTGGTGTACGATGACCTGGATTCCGAAACCGATGTGGACCATACCTTCACCCTGCTGGCTACCAAGGATCTCTCCCCCAAATGGCAGGTGACCCTGGAAGAACAGTATATCATGTCCGACGATCCCCTGAGACGGCGCGAGGAGATCTCTTCGGCTGTGGAGGAAGAGAGATCCGCATCCAGGGAAATCCGGCCTGTGGACGAGGGCGGCCTGACGGAGAGTCAGGGGCGCAGAAGGTACTGGACCAACGATATCGCCATTGGCACGGAGTACCGTTATGCCGAGGGCTCCTCCTTCGGTATCGGCTATGCCTACGATGTCCTGAGAAATGAAGACGAAAACGCCGGCTATGCCGAGCATGACCGGCACGACTACTTCTTCAGGCTGGAGCATCGGTTCAGCGGTCAGTGGCGGGCGGAACTAGAACCCCATTATATCGTCGGAACCGTTGATAATCCGGTGATCGAAGGCGAGTCAACACCGGCATCGGACGACCTTACCCAGGTTGAACTTGCCGCTGAGGTGGACTATCAACCGCAAACCCAGGATAGCTATATCGCCCGCTACCGGTATCTGCAGGCCGATTACGACAATCCCGATGAAGAAGACAGCAAGATCCATGCCCTCCGTCTGGGGTGGGAACATAACTTTGACGAACACTATCATCTGACTCTTTCCGGTGGTCCCTCCCTGATCAAACTGGAAGACCGCTCCTGGGAAAGCGACTACAATATCTATGCGGAACTCATGCGAGACTTCAGCCGGGGACATGGCGAGGCATCGCTTTATGCCGAAAAAGGCTACGATCTGGACAGTTTCAGCGGAACGGATGCGGGCCTCACCGATTTCTGGCGCATCGGCACCATTGTGAATTATCAATGGACCGAGGCATTTTCCACCGAGTTTACCGCCTCATACCGCGACAACAGACGCCTGGAAGAGCCGACCAGCGGCACTCTGGCCTCTCCCACCGTGGTTGACGATGATTTTGACTATCATGAAAAATTTACCGAATTCGGTATCAGCCTCTCCTACGAATTCATGCGCTATTACACCCTGAGCCTGGGCTATCGCTTTCTGCAGAGTGACTCCGACCTGGTGGGAGAAGATTACGACGATCACCGAATATTCCTTGAACTGAGCTTTACCAGAAACCTGTTCCGTTTCTAGACTCCGACACCGCACCAACCTGACCTCCCTGCAGGGAACAAGGCCGCATGGCACGTGCTTTGATTCTCCTTGCAGGATTCCGTGTTGCAGCGGAAACGCTCCATGATCAACCAAGCAACCGATCGCAAAATAAATGTGTGGAATTGCAGGGTTTTTCAATATAAAAGCCCAAAACGCCAACAACCTGTCCACCCTGGAAAGAATGATCCACTCCCTGGAACACCGGGGACCTGACGGCTATGGTTTTTTCCAGGACGACAAAATCGGCCTTGCCCATGCCCGGCTCAGTATCATCGATCTTGAAGGCGGCTGGCAGCCCATAGCCAACGAAGACAAGACGATCTGGATCATTTTCAACGGTGAAATATTCAACTATCCGGAACTTCGGACCTGGCTGCTTGATCGGGGGCACCGCTTCCGCAGCGAATCGGATACCGAGGTAATCATCCATCTCTACGAGGAAAAGGGTGAAAAATGCGTTGAGGATCTGAACGGGCAATTCGCCTTTGCGATCTACGATTCCACCGCCCAGTCGTTGTTTCTGGCTCGTGACCGTCTCGGTATCCGTCCCCTGTTCTATACCCTTCACCGGGGCTGTTTTTTCTTCGCCTCCGAAATCAAGGCCCTTTTTTCCGGTGACAACACCATTGTCCGGCACATTGATCCCCAGGTTCTGCACGAGATCTTTTCCTGCTGGTCACCCGTCGGCAACGATACGCTCTTTACCGGCGTCCAGCAGCTGGGTCCGGGACACTGGCTCCGTATCGACCGTAACGGCAGGATAGCCCAAAAACAGTATTGGGACATCCCCTTCCAGCAGGATCATTCATTTGGGGTTGGAGAGGAAGAGCTGGCCGACCAACTCCGGGAGCTGCTCGTCGATGCGGTCCGGCTCAGATTACGGGCCGATGTACCGGTGGGCGCTTATCTGAGCGGCGGCCTTGATTCCTCGGCCATCACCTCGCTGATTCATCATTACACCAACAATCCCCTCAAAACCTTTTCCGTCACCTTTGCCGATCACGTCTATGACGAGCGGGACCAGCAAAACGAGATGGTGCGCTATCTGACCACCGATCACCATGCCGTCGACTGCAGCTACCGGACAATTTCAGATGTTTTCCAGGATGTCATCTGGCATACTGAAACCGCGATTCTGCGCACGGCTCCGGCGCCTCTCTACCTGCTCTCCGGCCTGGTGAGAAAGCACAGCTACAAGGTCGTTCTCACCGGTGAAGGCTCAGACGAGATCCTTGGGGGATACGATATTTTCAAGGAGGCGAAAATCCGCGCCTTTATCGCAAAACAGCCCGACTCCTCCTGTCGTCCGCTACTGCTTAAAAAACTCTATCCCTATCTGGCCCTGTCCCCGACCCGTTCGGCGGAATTTGCCAAACAGTTCTTCGCCACCGATATGTCTCCGGCCGATGAACTCTTTTTTGGCCACATTCCCCGCTGGAAAACCACCTCAGCCCTCAAGCAATTCTACAGTAGCGAGGTGAAAGAATCCATCGGCAACTCCCGGGATGGAGTCATGGACAAACTCACCGGCCTTTACGGCGATCAGCTTCAGGGGCTGGATTACTTCTCACGCACCCAGTACCTGGAGGCCAGGCTGCTGCTGGGCAACTACCTGCTCTCCTCCCAGGGTGACAGAATGGGCATGGCCCATTCCGTCGAAGGACGTTACCCCTTTCTCGATCACCGGGTTGTGGAATTTGCCGCCAGACTGCCCCTTAAGGCCCGCATGAAGGGACTCAACGAAAAATATCTCCTGAAAAAGGCGATGCAGGATATCCTGCCGCCGGTCATCGGCAGCCGGAAAAAGCAACCCTATATGGCTCCTGATATCCTCAGCTTTTTCGGTGACCGGACACCGGATTATGTCGATTACTACCTCTCCGAGGAAAATATTCGCAAAGTTGGTTTGTTTAACCCCAAGGCTGTGGTAAAGTTGGTTAATAAATGCAGGAAAAAGGCGCGCCAGGGATTCAGGGAAAACATGGCCTTGGTGGGTATACTCTCAACCCAGATCCTGCATCACCGTTTCATTGCGGATTTCAGGGTTGAATTACCTGATCGGCTCCCGAACACCAAGGTTGTCGTCACCTAAGCGGCCGGTCGATTCGGCCGGTTATCGGAAAAATTTCACCGTTACTTCCTGGCATCGCCCCCGTCGTTCTTTCGTGGAATCTGCCCCTGCCCGGAAAACTCCATTCATGCGAACTTCACGCCGGCGGATAAAATGAAATGCTTTTCATAAACCTTTCACCCCTCCTCGTCGATAGGAATAATCAGATGAGAAATATCCCGGGGAAAATTTCATTTTTTCAAACCGACTTCAAATTAATAGGTTTCTGTCTCCAACAGGGAATTTCATTCGGTATCAAAAAATTGGAAAAAAAAGGCGGGGTGCCGCCTTGGGAGATCGAATAGAAATACCTCCATGGAGAGACACAAGGCAAGAGATTAAGAGGGAACTATGTCTGAATTACAAAACACCATCCGTAGCTTTATTTTTGAAAACTTCCTGTTTGATGCCGAAGATGATGCCCTGGAAAACGACACCTCCTTTCTTGAGAAGGGCATCATCGACTCCACCGGTGTCCTTGAGCTGGTCGAATGGATAGAGGAAACTTTCGAGATTACCATCGAGGACGACGAACTCATCCCTGAAAATCTCGACAGCATCGATCTCATCGCCGAGTTCGTCGGCAGGAAACAGCACGAATTAGCCTGAAATTTAAATAATTCGACGTGTTATTACAAGACTACCTCATCAACTCCAGTCAACGCCATCCCCATAAAGATGCTCTCTTTTTCGGGGGAAGAAGTGTCGACTACCACACCCTGGCAGGCGCTGCGCACTCCATTGCCCAGTGGATATTGCAGTTCAAACCGACGGCCGGCTTCCGGGTAGGCATTCTCACGGATGATCCCCTGGAATACAGTGCCGGGTACTTCGGCATCCTGATGGCCGGTGGAGTCGTGGTGGGGCTGAACACCCAGACTTCGGATCGCAGCCTGCTCTACACGCTGGACGACAGTGGGGCTAATTTCTTAATTGCCGGAAAAAAATTTCTCCCTTACATCAAGCGGATCGCCCCCTCCCTGCAAGCCGTTAAGGCGGTTGCCGTCACCGACGGAGCCGCACCGGCAAGGCAGGGAAAAATTCTCTGGGAAAACCTGACAACCCTTCTTGGAGAGCCGCCCAGCGGGGAGACAATACCCCCCTACCGCTCCTGTTGCGATCTCGCCCAGATCATCTATACTTCGGGAACCACCGGTAAACCCAAGGGGGTCATGCTCAGGCATGCCAACCTCATCGCCAACACCGAGTCGATTCTCCAATATCTGCACATTACCGCCAGTGACAGAATCATGGCGGTCTTGCCTTTCTTTTACTCCTACGGCAACAGTATCCTGTTGACCCATGTGGCCGCCGGGGCATCCCTGGTCGTCAATCAGAACTTCATCTATCCCAATGTTATTCTCGATCAGATGGTGGAGTACGAGGTAACCGGTTTCTCAGGGGTTCCGTCCACCTTTGCCATTTTGCTCAACAGATCGGCCATCGACAACTACTCCTTCCCGAAACTGCGATACCTGACCCAGGCAGGCGCCGCCATGTCTCCTGCACTGGCCAGGCGACTTGGAAAGGTCTTTCCCGGGGCAGAAATATTTATCATGTATGGCCAGACAGAGGCCTCGGCACGACTGGCATATCTCTCTCCCGGTGACCTGGGAACGAAACCGGGATCCATCGGCAAGGCCATACCCGGAGTGGAGCTGCTGCTGCTTGATAAGGAGGGAAAAAAGGTGGCACCCGGAGAGATCGGCGAAATCGTTGCCCGGGGCGACAACATTATGTCGGGGTATTGGAACCGCGAAGAGGAAACCCGCAAAGTTTTGCGACCCGAGGGGCTCTGGACCGGGGACCTGGCCCGGAAGGACGAAGATGGCTATTTGTACATTGTCAGCCGTAAGAGCGACATCATCAAAAGCGGTTCCCACCGGATCGGCCCCAAGGAGATCGAGGATGTCCTCATGGAACATCCGGCCATCCACGAAGCAGCGGTGGTCGGCGATGCCGATGAGCTCCTGGGGGAAACCATCCGTGGCTGTATTGTCCTGCAGGACGGCGTGGAGATAAACACCAGAGAGATCATCAAACATTGTCGTAAGCGGCTGCCGGCCTATAAGGTCCCCCATAGAATCGAGATCATGGATAATTTGCCCAAAACCGCAACCGGCAAGATCCGGAAAGCCGATCTACGGTTACCCAACTAACTTCTGGAAGGTAGCCGGAAACCATCGAACATCGGTTGGTTTCTTCCCAGGATGGCGCTAACTGATATACCGGTTGACTTCAAAATAGTGCGAGGAAATTATGATTCGCTGCACACGCTGTATTCTTCCTGAAACATTTCCAGGCATCACCTTTGACGAGGAGGGTGTTTGCAACCACTGCCGCCGATACCGCGGGAAAAAGACGAGCGAGGCAAAACAGAAAAAATATGAGGAGAAATTTCTCCAGCTCATCGAAAAACACCGTAACAGCGCGACCTATGACGTCCTCATGGCATACAGTGGCGGCAAGGACAGCACCTATACGCTTGATATTTTCGTAAACCGCTACAACCTGCGGGTCCTGGCCCTGGTCTTTGACAACTCGTTTATCTCGCCCCGGGCATCCGTCAATATACGGAACGTCTGCTCGGCCCTGGGGGTTGATCTCTTGACCATCCGCCCAGATCCCAAGATGTTACGGAAAATCTTCCGGGCGGCGGCGGAAAGGGAGCTCTATTCGACTAAAACCCTGGAGCGGGCCAGTACAGTGTGCACTTCCTGTATCGGTCTGGTGAAGGGAATAATGCTGCGCACCGCCATTGAAAAAGAAATACCTTTTATCGGCTTTGGCTGGTCTCCGGGACAGGCACCGATTCAATCCTCGGTCATGCGCACCAATGCCCAGCTCATGAAAAGCACCCAGCGGGCGATTTACGAGCCCCTGCATGCCATTGCCGGCGATGCCGTCAACCCCTATTTTGTTACCGAAGCCCAGTTTGCCCATCCGGAAAAATTCCCATGGAATGTTCATCCCCTGGCCTTCCTGCCCTATGACGAGGAAGAACTGGTCAGAAGAAACCGGGAGTTCGGCTGGGAAAAACCCGATGATACAGATCCCAACTCATCGAACTGCATTCTCAATGCCTTTGCCAATCACGTCCATCGGCAGCGATACGATTTCCATCCATATGTCTGGGAAATCGCCAACATGGTTCGTGAAAAGGTTATGACCAGAGAGGAGGGCCTGGCAAAAATCGAACCCGAGGAAGACGTGGAGATGGTGGAATACTCCAGAAAAGAACTGGAAATCGCCTAAACGGCGAGCCGGACTTCCATCTCCGGATCTGAGACCGCGGCTGAGCGGTTATTTTCGCCCAGCCGCATGACCTCGGTATATGTCACTTCTTCAAAAGCGACGATGGCTCATCCTCGCCGGGATGTTGCTTATTCCCTATGGCCGGATCCTTCCGGATTGGATTCGGGTTCTCATAAGCGACGCCAATTATTCCCACGGCCTTCTCATTCCCTTCATCTCCCTTTATCTTGTGCACCAGAGGAGGGAGGAGCTGGGAAGGGCTGCCAAAAAACCGTGCAACACGGGGCTGCTTTATCTGACAGGCGGCCTTGCTCTTCTCGTGGCGGGATCGGTTGCGGGGGAATTTTTTACACAACGTTTTTCTCTTATTCCGGTCATCTATGGACTGATTCTCTTTCTCGAAGGCAGGGAAACAGCGGCAATCCTGCGCCTTCCCGTCTTTCTGCTCGTTTTTTCCCTGCCGTTACCATATATTCTCTACGATGCCGTTGCCTTTCCCTTAAAAATCATTGCCACCAAAATCGCCGTCTTCTTTTTGACCCTCTACGGCATGCCGGTTTTCCGGGAGGGGAATATCGTCCATCTGCCGCACATGGTACTGGAGGTGGTTGATGCCTGCAGCGGCATTCGCTCGCTCATGACCCTCGTCACTCTGGCCTTTCTACTGGCGACTTTCATGCACAGGGAAATATTGCCGCGCCTCCTTCTCGTGCTGGCTGCCCTTCCCATTGCCGTCATGGCCAATGCCATCCGGGTTGCGGTAAACGGAATACTGACAAGCTACAGTATGATCTGGGCAAGGGGATTTCTGCACGAATTCACCGGCTGGTTTATCTTCCTGCTCTCCTTTGCCTGCCTCTGGGGAATTTCGTCTCTCCTCACAGGGATATTCCGAAAATCCGCTGGCAACTGAATCTTGTCGGACTCCCGGCCTCAGAGCGGAAGCTGAAACAATCAGAAAAAAATCTCCCGATGAAACAGTTCGCCGTCTCCGCCGCTCTCATCGTTGCCGTAACCCTCTACCTTGGCTTTTTGTCGGGGGTAAAACCCACGCAGCCGGCCAGAGATCTGGATTCATTACCGCGGCAAATCGGTTCCTTTACGATGGTAGAAAGCAGATTTTTTGATGACGACACTCTCGCTGTTCTCGGAGTCGATCATTACATCATGCGCCGCTATCAAAACGGAACAGGCTCCTCCCTCTGGCTCTATATCGGCTATTACGAATCCCAGACCCAGGGATCGATGATCCACTCTCCAAAACACTGCATGCCCGGCAGCGGCTGGAACACCATCGCTGGCGCCACAGTCGACTTTCCCGATCCTGCCGCCGGAAGCCCGGTGAAGATTAACCGGGTGCTGCTGGGAAAAGGAGACCGTAAACAACTGATGCATTACTGGTACCAGGGACGGGGCCGTATCGTTGCCAACGAATATCTGGACAGATTTTACCTGGTGCTCGATTCCTTTTTCAGAAAAAGATCCGACGGCGCCCTGATCCGAATAACAGGCGAAGGCGACGCGACAGGAAAGGCCGTGGAGACGCAGCAGCAATTCATTTCCGCTCTGCTGTCCATCCTCCACAGTTATTTCCGGCCATAGCCACCTATTTTCCGGGAAACCGGGCAATCAGCCTTTGCTTTCTGTCTCTGAATCAGCTATGATACATATATATGTAATTTAATGAACTATGTTCATCTCTCCTCGCCTTTGACAGCCGAACCTGTCCATGAATCAACGGCTAAAAAAATACCTCGCCGATATCTGCCTGGTCATCGTCGCCCCTCTGATTTTCGCTGCCTGGTGTGAAAAAAAATGGTCTGATTCCGAATCCATCTTTGCCTCCCTTGCCCAACTTCTCAGCCTTATTCCCGGAAAAGCGGGCAGCTTTCTGAGAGTCGCCTATTACCGGGGGACTCTGAAACAGTGCTCCCACAATGTTTCCATCGAATTCGGCTCCTTCTTCGCCCATCGCGACGCCAAGGTGGGAAATTATGTCAATATCGGTGCTTATTGTGTGCTTGGCTGTGTCTATTTTGATAACAACATCCTTGTGGGCAGTCGCGTCAGTATCGCCAGCGGCAAATATCAGCATGTCTATTCCGATGAGGGCTGGAACAAAATACCCGGCCATCTGACCACAGTCAGGATCGGCTCTTTAAGCTGGATTGCGGAAGGATCCATAATCCTTGATGATATCGGTAAGAACTGCCAGATTTCGGCGGGAACAGTGGTGGCAAAAAAAATCCCCCCCCACTCCCTGGTGGCTGGAAACCCCTGCCGCATTATCAAAAAACAACGTTGATGAAAAATTTTCTCACCGTCGATGTGGAGGATTACTTTCACGTGGCGGCATTTGATAACATTGTTGATATTGCCGACTGGAACAAATTTCCTCCCCGCGTGGTCCGTAATACACGCACCATTCTGGAGCTGTTTGACAACAATAATGTCAAGGCCACTTTTTTCATTCTCGGCTGGGTGGCGGAACACTTTCCCGAACTGGTCCGGGAGATCCAGGACCTGGGTCATGAAATAGGCTGCCACAGTTACTACCACCGGCTTGTCTACAACCTCACACCGGAAGAATTCAGACAGGATACGCAAAGGGCGAAAAACATCCTGGAAGATATCACCGGCACGCGGATAAGGGGATATCGGGCCCCGAGCTATTCCATCACTCGCCACTCCCTCTGGGCGTTCGATATTCTCGAAGAGCTGGGCTTTGAGTATGACTCCAGCATCTTTCCCATTGTCCACGACCGGTACGGCATTCCCGGTGCCCCTCGATTCCAGTATCAACTTCCGGACCACAATCTTGTGGAATTCCCCATTTCGACCTCGCTGCTCTGGACTAGAAAAATTCCGGTTGCAGGCGGTGGGTACTTCCGGATCTTCCCCTACTGGTTCACCGCCATGGCCCTTAGAAGAATCAATGCCCGGGACCGGGAGCCGTTTGTCTTTTACTTTCATCCCTGGGAAATCGATCCGGATCAACCCCGGATGAAAAATGCCGGTTTGCTGTCACGCTTCAGGCACTACAGAAATCTCGACAAGACATCTCTTCGCTTACAAAAATTGCTCCATGATTTCGACTTTGCACCCCTCACCGGCCACTGCTGATCAAGACATCGCTGCAATAACCGCAATCCATGCGGCGACGAAGAGATCAACCGCAATCCTCTCCCTCAACCAATAATAAGAGAAATCATGCTCAAGGTGACAATCGCACAGGCAAAGGATATTCAGAACTGGGACGCCTATGTCTCCTCCCATCCCGATGCCTGGCCCTATCATCTCTATGCCTGGAAAAAAGCGATCAAAAAGGCCTACGGACATAAAGGATACTATCTCATGGCCCAAGAGGAGGGGCAAATAACCGGTGTCCTCCCCCTGATCCACCTGCAATTTTCCCGGCTGGTCAACGAGTTGACGGCCCTTCCTTACTGTGATGTGGGGAGCATTCTCTGCAATGACGAACAATCGGGCCGCGCACTGCTGGAGGCGGCTGTACGGATCGGTGAAAAACTCGGCGTCGACACCATTCAACTGCGGGGGGAATATCCATGGCCGGAGGCTTCCAACACCCCCACTCCTGTTCGCGAGGAGAACAACAAGGTGAGAATGTTTCTCGCCCTGCCGGCCGATTCAGAGGAGTTGATGAGAGGATTCAAATCGAAACTGCGCAGCCAGATCCGCAAATCCGTCAAAAACGGTCTGCAGTTTCACTGGGGCAGCATCGACAATATCAACGAGTACTATTCGGTCTTCAGCGGCAACATGCGGGACCTGGGCTCTCCGGTACATTCCCGCCGCCTGTTCAAGGCAATACTCGAGTATTACGGTGATGCTGCCGGGCTCGGAATAGTGACGATCAAAAACAAGTGCATCGGCGGAGGAATTATTCTGTCCATGACAGACCGCGTTTCGATCCCGTGGGCCTCGACTCTGCGCAGGTATAACCGGCTGGCTCCGAACATGCTGCTCTACTGGAATTTTCTCAAATACTCGGCCGACTCGGGATTTTCGCTCTTCGACTTCGGCAGATCAAGCCCCGACGGAGGCACCTACCGGTTCAAATATCAGTGGGGTGCCCGTCCCATTCCCCTTGACTGGTACACCTTCTATATTGCCAAACGGAAGGTCCGGAAAAGCAGGGCGCAATCCTCATCTCTCCGCGAGAATTTTGAACGGATATGGCAGCGACTACCACTGCCGGCGGCAAATTTTTTCGGGCCCTTGATCAGAAAGCATATCAGTCTATGAAAATCGATCACATCGGTATCGTCGTCAGGGATATCCCGGCCGCCATCAGCCATTGGCACACCATATTCGGCTATACCCAGCTCACCGAAATCGTCGTCAACAGCCGCCAGAAGGTCAAGGTGGTTTTTCTCCGGAAAAAAAACTCGATCCTGATCAAACTCATTGAACCCGTTGATGATTCATCGCCGATCTATCAGTTTGCCCGGCGCGGTGGCGGCCTTCACCACCTCTGTTTCAAGTGTGACGATATGCAGCGGGAGATCAAGCGCCTGGAGGATCTAGACCTGCGGATCCTGGTTCCGCCACAGCCCGGCGAAGCCTTCGACAACAACGATATCGCCTTTATTTTCGCCAAAATGGGGCTGAACATCGAACTGATCGATACCGACATCAAGGCCGCGCTGCTGCCCGGGAAAAGCCGGCAAGACGAAGAGAGGGGTACAGATCCGATATGATAGTTGACCGCGGAAAGCGGCCTTTCAGCGGGAGGATGTTTCGAAAACGGCAAGCACTTCTTCCGGGCTTTTTGCCTTCATAAAATCGGCGTATGTGGAACTCTGTTTCAGAAGCCGGCTCACCCGCGCCAGAGTCTTGAGATAATTTTCCGCCATGCTCTCCGGGGCCAGAATCATGATGAAGATGTGAACCGGACGGTTGTCGATGGCATCGAAACCGATCCCCTTACGACTCCTGCCAAAGGCCAGCACCACCTGTTTGAGTTGTTTCAGCTTGCCGTGGGGAATGGCCACCCCGCCACCGATTCCGGTGGAGCCGATGCGTTCTCTCTCGCTGATTACCCGCAGGAGCGTTTCATGATCAATTTCACTGCATTGACCATGAATGGTGTCCACCAGCTCCTTTAATACCGCCTCCTTGGTGGTGGCGGCTAGATCAAGCTGAATTGACTTTTTATCGAGTCTGTCTCTCATAAATCCTGTGGAATACAAATTCGGCACCGCCCGGCACCCTTAAAGCCGGGGCTTGCGTCGATGCTTGACCGGTAAAATTTTCATCTGGTCACGATACTTGGCTATTGTCCGCCTGGCAACTTTTATATTCTGCGCGGCCAGCAGTTTGGAAATGGCATTGTCGCTGAGCGGTTTGTAGGGATCTTCATCGCGGATCAGCTGCCTGATTCTTGTTTTGATGCTCTCTGCCGAGACCGCATCACCACCGCCGGTTGATACCGCGGTGGAAAAAAAATACTTCAGTTCAAAGATACCCTGGGGGGTGTGGACGTATTTATTCGAGGTAACACGGCTCACCGTGGATTCGTGCATGTCGATATCCTCGGCCACATCCCGCAGGATCAGCGGCTTGAGTTTCTCGGGCCCATGCTCGAAAAAATCCCTCTGGAATTTGAGCAGGCTTTCCATCACCTTGTAGATGGTGCGTTGCCGTTGCTCTATGCTCTTGATAAACCACTCGGCACTGCGCATCTTTTCTTTCAGGTATCCCTTGGCGTCACCGTTGAGTTTTTCGCCTTTTTTGAGCATCTTCTTATATTCGGCGGACAAACAGAGATTGGGCAGGCCCTCGTTGTTCAACTGGATGACGAAATCGCCGTCCACCTTGTGGACGTAAACATCGGGAACAATGTAGTTGATCTGTTCGTTGCTGAATTCATTGCCGGGATAGGGCGTAAGTCCGGTAATCACATCCACCGCTTTGAGGATCTTGGCGCTTCCCACACCCAATTTTTTCGCTAACGCTCCGTAATTGCGCGATTCCAGAAGCGGCATATGATCCCTGACGATCCGCTGCGGCAAAGAGTCGGCAAGTTCCAGCCGTTCCAGTTGCAAAAGGAGAGATTCACGGATATCCCGCGCCGCGATTCCGGGTGGATCAAGTTTCTGGACCAGGCTCAGCAGCCTTTCCGCCTCTTCCTCGTTACAGCCGATCTCTTCGCAGACATCACCGATCCCTGCCTTGAAAAAGCCGTGCAGGTCGAGATTGCCGATAATAAACATCACTCCCTCGCGCTCTTTCTCGCTGAGTTCCAGATGGGACACCTGCCAGTAGAGATACGAATCCAGACCGGGTTTACTGGAGATGAAGTCAAACTGTGACGGGGCATCGGCGGGTGGTTTTTCCTTGGCAAAGGAGAGATCCGTGTCAAAGGCATTGGTATAGTCGGACCAGTTAATCTCCGCCAGGCCATCGGGCTTGTCCCCAACCACCTGGCCGGTATCGTCCCCGGCGGCCTTGCCCCTCTCCTGTTCCTCGGCAAGACCTTCGCTGTTTTTCTGCTGCTCCAGCTCTTCGATGCCCTCCTCGAGCATGGGGTTCTGCTCAAGTTCAGCCTGCAAGGCCCCGGTGAGCTCGAGACGATTGAGCTGCAACAGCTTGATGGCCTGCCTCAGCTGGGGAGTCATCACCAGCTTTTGGGCCAGCTTTACCTGGAGTTTGAGTTCTAGAGCCATAAAATTACATCTGAAAGTGCTCGCCCAGATACATCTTGCGGGCCAGTTCGCTTTCGATAATATCGTCGGCAGCTCCGCTTGTCAGTACCTGGCCGCCGTTCATTATGTATGCGAAATCACAAACCTGCAAAGTCTCACGGACATTGTGATCGGAGATGAGAATCCCCAGTCCCTTGTTCCGGAGCTCGAAAATAATCTGCTGCAGATCATTCACCGACATGGGATCAACTCCGGCAAAGGGTTCATCCAACAGAATAAATCTGGGCCGCGTTGCCAGGGCCCTCATGATCTCCACCCGCCGGCGCTCACCACCGGAGAGAGCATGCCCTTTGTTGTCGGCCAGGTATTCTATCTTTAATTCGGCCATCAGTTCGTCAATGCGGTTGGAGATTTCATTTTTCGTCAATCCCAGGGGTTCCAGCACAATGCGGATATTTTCCACCACCGTCAGTTTTTTGAAAACCGACGGCTCCTGGGCCAGATAGGTGATTCCCCGCAGTGCCCTTTTATGAATGGGCAGGGCGGTGATATCCTCACCGTCCAGCAGGATCGTCCCTTCATTGGGGCGGATAAAACCGACGATGGAATAAAATGTCGTCGTCTTGCCGGCGCCGTTGGGCCCAAGAAGTCCGACAACCTGGGAAGTATTGACCGTGAGACTGATTCCATCGACAACGCGTCGCTGACGGTACTGCTTAACCAGACCGCGGGTTTCAAGAAGTGAATTCTCAGCAGCCATGCCTTCTTCGCCTGTCATTCATCGTCCCGGAACGCTCCATCGGTGACTTCCCGCCATGGGGAAAGAGGCCCGGCCCTGAACATGTATCGGCATCACTTCTTTTTATTTTTACCTTTACCGGGATAGAGGACAGCTTTGATGCGTTTTTTGGCCTTGGGATTCTGGGTCACCGTGCTGCGGCCCTCGTCGAGAAAATAGGTAATGGTTTCGCCGGTGACAAAGTTCTGACCCTGCCAGGCCTTGGCATTTCCGGTGAGAATCACCTTGCGTTCCCGGGCAAAGTAGTTCATCTGTTTTCCGGTTCCCACCCAGTCACCCCGGGTGATCTCCACATTCCCCTTGCAGACCAGTTTTGTAATTTGGGTTGACTGCTCCCCGTCATCTTTTGTCTTGCGGCCTTCCTGCTTCTTGGGCGTGTAGAAAACCGTCATCTCATCGGCCCTGATCACCACGTCATCCTGACGGGCATCCACATTGCCGACAAAGAGCACCGAGTTCTTCTGCTCCTGGGATATCATCCGGTCCGCCTCAATGCGGATGGGGGCATTGGACCCCTTGGCGGCAAGGGCAACGGATTGCAAAAAAATACTTGACAACAGAAACAACCAAAATAACGTTGTAAATTTCCAGTACTTTCTCAAAATTTCCCCCTCGCAATCCATATATTTTTTAAAATCAGGATTATTTTTTGCATATCGAAGTAGGACCCATCTTACCTGCTGCAGGGGATATTGTAAAGGGTTATCCGCCCCGGTTGCGGTCATGCATTGCCGCTTGACAAGGAGGGGCCATCCAACATATACCTTATTCTATCGGGCCTATCGCCCCGCACCTGCCCCAGGAGGGTAACCGATCACAGGGCAGGTAACCCCGCGCTATGATGTGCCTCTTAGCTGTAATCGCTTGCGACTGCCGCAGATTTACTGAATCTTGCCCGCCCGCTGGAGCAGCCTATCCATGCGGTCGGGAAAGATGCAGTGAAGATGGGATGGTCGTCGCCACTAACATTTCAACCTGACAGGGAGCTGCTCACATGGAACCGATCGTCGGTATCGTTATTCTCATTGTTCTTATTGTCTTTATTCTTATTAAGACCGCAGTGGTGGTTCCGCAACGGAGCGAATATGTCGTCGAACGACTGGGCAAGTACCGCACGACCCTGACCGCCGGCTTCCACATCCTCATTCCCTTCCTCGACAAGGTCGCCTACAAACGGCATCTCAAGGAAGAGCCCATCGACATTTCCGCCCAGACCTGTATCACCTCGGACAACGTCACCCTGGAAGTTGACGGTGTTCTCTACCTGCAGGTGATCAACTCCCGGCAGTCGGCCTACGGCATTGAGGATTACCGTTTCGCCGCCACCCAGCTGGCCCAGACCAGTCTGCGCTCGGCCATCGGCAAGATCGAACTGGATAACACCTTTGAAGCCCGCGAAACCCTGAACCAGCAGGTGGTGGAAGCCCTGGATGAAGCGGCGCAGAACTGGGGTATCAAAGTGTTGCGCTACGAGATCAAGGATATCAATCCACCCCGTACCGTCCTTGAGGCCATGGAAAAACAGATGAAGGCGGAGCGGGAAAAGCGGGCGGAGATCGCCCATTCCGAAGGTCACCGTCAGGCCATGATCAACCGTGCCGAAGGAGAAAAGGCTGAAGCCATCGCCCTGTCCGAAGGGGAAAAGATGAAACGCATCAACGAAGCCGAAGGAAAGGCCCAGGAGATTCTCAAGGTTGCGGCGGCAACGGCGGAGGGGATTGCCAGGGTCGCCCGCGCCCTGGATCAACCGGCGGGCAAGGAGGCGGCCAACCTCGAAGTGGCCAAAAAATACCTCGATGCCTTCGGCAATCTGGCCCGGGAAAACAACACCATGATCCTGCCGGCCAATCTCACCGATGTCTCCTCCATGGTGGCGACCGCCATGGCCACCCTGAAGCGGACCGGCTCCGGCCCATCTCCCGCAAAAGAATCACACCCGCAGGGATAAGCAGCCATGGAGATCAATTCCCGGCGACTGGCCCGCATCTTCGTAGAGCTCTGTGAAACCGAGAGCCCGTCACGCCATGAGGCTCGGGTGGCCGAATATCTGAAGAGCACCTTTGCCGACCTGGGGGCCGACGAAATCATCGAAGATGATTCCGCCGCCGTCACCGGGGCCGATTGCGGCAACCTCATTTTCCGCTTTCACGGCCGGTCCCGGCGGGAGCCGATTTTCTTTAACGCCCACATGGATACAGTGGAACCGGTGGCCGGCATCCGGGTTCTACGCCGGGGAGACACCTTTCACAGCCAAGGCGACACGATACTCGGGAGTGATGACAAATCGGCCATTGCCGCACTGATTGAGGCCATGCATTGCGTCCGGGAAAAAAACCGGACGATCAGGCCATTGGAATTCATCTTCACCACCTGCGAGGAGATCGGCCTGCTTGGTGCCAAGGCCCTGGATCCGGACTTGATCAATGCCCGCATGGGATACGCGCTTGACTCCTGCGGCATAAACAGGGTGATTATCGGTGCGCCTGCCGCCAACCGGATCACCGTCACCATCACCGGGGCCGCCGCCCATGCCGGTCTCAATCCCGAAGAGGGAATCAATGCCATCATGCTGGCGGCCAGGGCTCTGGCCCGGCTGCCAAACGGCAGAATAGACCGGGAGACCACGGTCAACTTCGGCACAATCAAAGGGGGGATTGCCAGCAATATCGTGGCGGAGCGGGTCAAAATCGTCGGTGAGGTGCGCAGCCACTCCCCGGAAAAACTCGCCCGGAACACGGCCAGAATCCGCGAAGAATTCCTCGCAACCATCAATGCCGCCCGCCGCGAATTGTCCGCGGAATCCGACCTTCCCCGCGTCCGCATCGATATTGAGGAGGAGTTTCCCCACCTGCGTCTGAGCAGACAGGACAGGGTGGTCAGGGAAATCAGCGAGGCGGCGGCGCTAACCGGCCTCGATCTCTCCTTTGCCGTGGCCGGCGGCGGCAGCGACGCCAATATCTTCAACGGCTACGACCTGCAGACCGCCATTGTCGCCACCGGAATGGAGAAGGTCCACTCAACGGCGGAACATATCCGCCTGGAGGATATGGTCACGCTTACCCGGCTGATCCTCGCCCTGATGACGGGATCTACTCAATGATAATTCGACCGGCCTTTGCATCGACTATCTCGCCGATTGCCGCAGCCTGCAAGGCATAGCCCGCCTCGCTCAGTCCGGAGAGCAGGGGACGAACAGCCGACCGGGACAGGCTGAAAAGCAGCCCGCCTGACGTCTGGGGATCATGGATGACCATTTCCAGCTCTCCCGGGTCTGCGGCACACTCCAGATGCCTGCCGTAATACTGCTGGTTGGAATGGGCTCCGCCCGGGATAATGCCCATGCCGGCAAGTTCAGCCGTTCCGGGCAGCAGGGGAAGATCCGCCGCTCTGATGCGGGCCCCGACCCCGGATGCCGATGTCATCTCATGGAGATGGCCGATCAGACCGAAACCGGTAATATCGGTACAGGCATGGATCGGCGGCTCTGTGCCGTCGACGATTGCCTGCCGCGTCAGTTTAGCGGCGATTTCAGCCGCCTGGCGATTCAGGGTGGCCATCACCACGCTGAGCTCCTCCTCCGCCTCCGCTGAAACCAATCCTCCCTTGATCGCCGTGGCCACAATCCCGATTCCCAGGGGCTTGGTCAGCACCAGGATGTCTCCAGGACGGGCGCCCCGGTTCAGCAGGACCCGTTCCGGATGCACGATACCGGTCACCGAAAGACCATACTTGAGCTCATCATCTTCAATGGAATGGCCGCCCACAAGAAGCGCATCCGCCTCCCTGATCTTGTCCAGGCCGCCGGCGATCACATCCTGAAAAATTCTCTCCGACATTTTCTTCACCGGGCAGGCGAGGATATTCATGCAGAGCAGGGGCTTTCCCCCCATGGCGTATACATCGCTAAGAGCGTTGGCAGCGGCAATCTGTCCAAACCGGAAGGGATCATCGACAATGGGAGTGAAAAAATCCAGGGTCTGGATCAGGGCGGTCTCGTCATTGAGGCGGTAGACACCCGCATCATCGTTGGTTTCGCTGCCGACGATAAGCCTCTCATCCGTGGGCAGGTCAAGGCCGCAAAGTATCCGGCCCAGGTCCCCCGGGCCCATCTTTGCAGCTCAGCCGGCGGCCTTCACTGTCTTGGTCAGTCTGAAAGAATCCATTATTCCTCCTTTACCGGAAGCACACCCGGAATCGTGGCCGGCTGCGCAAGGGAAAATGTGCTTATCCCACATACGGCAGGACTTCGGAAAAGTTTTGTTGAAAAAAGAGGCGTACCTGGTATTAATGAAATTCTGGAACAACGGCAACTTTTTTAACGGGCACAGAGAAGGACTTCTTTGTGCCTTTCATTATTTTATCCAAAGATCCATACCCGGAAAACGCACAGGGCGGGAACCGGATAGAGCCGCCTCCAGGCCGGCCCGGTGAGAATTTCATGTACAGGTGGATATCACGATGAACGATTCCGGCAACCACCAAATTGATCAACCCCTCGACCATCGCCGCCCCAGCCACGAATGCGGGGTCTGTGGGATCTACGGCCATGCGGATGCCGCCAAGCTTGCCTATTTCGGCCTTTATGCCCTGCAGCACCGTGGCCAGGAAAGTGCCGGCATCATCACCTCCGACGGTAATCAGGTGCATATCCACAAGGGAATGGGGCTTGTTCCGGAAGTCTTCACCGAATCCATTCTCCAAAAACTGGCCGGACATATGGCTGTTGGCCATGTGCGCTATTCCACCACCGGCGAATCGGATATTATCAATTCCCAACCTTTCATGGTGAAACACAAGGGGTTGACCCTGTCGGTGGCCCATAACGGCAACCTGGTCAACTCGGTGGAACTCCGCAAAAGCCTGGAAGACAAGGGCTCCATCTTTCAGACGACCATGGACAGTGAAATCGTCCTTCATCTCCTTGCCCATACCGCTGACCTGGATATGGAAAAGGCGGTCAAAGAGTCGTTTTCCTGTATCAGAGGAGCCTATTCCCTGCTGTTAATGACCGAGGATACCATGATTGCGGTACGGGATCCCAACGGTTTCAGACCCCTTTGTCTCGGCAGGCTGGAAAACGGCGCCCATATCGTAGCCTCCGAAACCTGTGCCCTGGACCTGGTGGAAGCGGAATATGTCCGCGATATCGAACCGGGCGAGGTGCTCATCATTACCGACAAGGGCACCAGATCCCTCTATCCCTGGGAACCGCGGCGAAAAAGCTTCTGCATTTTCGAGTATGTCTATTTTGCCAGGCCCGACAGCGACGTCTTCGGCTTCAATGTTTACACCGCCCGCAAACAGATGGGAAGAATCCTGGCCCGGGAGGCCCGGGTTGAAGGCGATTTCGTCATGCCCTTTCCCGATTCCGGCAACTATGCCGCCATCGGCTATTCCCAGGCATCCGGCATTCCGCTGGAAATGGGCATGATCCGCAATCATTATGTGGGCCGCACCTTTATTCAGCCAACCCAATCCATGCGGGACTTCAACGTCCGGGTCAAGCTCAACCCGGTGCGCTCGCTTCTGCAGGGGAAACGGGTCATCATCGTCGAGGATTCGATTATCCGCGGCACCACCGGACGCAGCCGGACCCGCTCTTTGCGGGCCGCCGGCGCCAAAGAGGTGCATATGCTGGTGAGCTGTCCTCCCACCTGTCATCCCTGTTTCTACGGCATCGATTTCCCCTCGTCCGACGAACTCATCGCCGGAAAACATTCCATTCCGGAAATCCGCGACAACCTCGGGCTCGATTCCCTCACCTACCTGAGCATCGAGGGACTGGTGGAGGCCACCGGTCTTGACAGGAATTGTTTCTGCCTGGGGTGCTTCAATGGCGACTATCCTGTGAAGCCCGATCACTCGTTTAGAAAAGACGCCCTGGGGGCATGCGCAACCGTTAAATAAATCCTGAAAACGGATTGCGGCTTCCGGGCTCCGGCGCTACCATTTAGAAAATATGGCAACCTCCATTACCATCGACAGTTATGAATGCAGTGCCTGCGGCGCCTGCGTGGAACTCTGCCCCGATGTCTTTCTCATCAATGAACTCACGGGCAAGGCTGACCTGGTGCACGAAGATGCCCAGATCAACGACGAGGTGCTGCAGGCAATCGCTTACTGCCCGGAAAAGTGCATTCTCCTCGAATAAGGGATGAATATCGTTGCCCCGATAAACCATGACGGCTTCGATCATCCTCCTCTGCCTCCTCTGGCTCATCTGGTGTTTTCTCCATAGCCTGCTCATCTCCCACTGGTGGCTGGATCGGCTGCGCCGGTTGACGGGGCGCTATTTTTCCCTCTATCGGATCGGCTACGTGCTTTTCAGTACACTCTCCCTGATTCCTCTCCTTGTCTTTCAATACTCCCTGCCGTACAGGACCCTGTTCAGCTGGCAGGGTCCCTGGAAAATCATTCAACTGCTTCTGCTCGGTTATGCCTGCGTTCTGTTTTTTTGGGGAAAGACAAGCTATGACATGGACCATTTTCTCGGAATCAGCGGATGGCGATCTTTCCGCCGCGGCGAGAAACCACGCTCCCTGCCGTTTCGGGAAAACGGTATCCTGGCATATCTCCGGCACCCCTGGTACAGTGCCGGCATAGCCATTGTCTGGGGCATGGGCTCGGTGACCACGGTGACATTGCCGGTAAAGCTGCTGCTCACCGGCTATTTTCTGGCGGGAACCCTGCTTGAAGAGAAAAAGCTCATCAAGGAAATCGGTGAACCATACCGCAGATACCGCGACCGCGTACCCATGCTCTTTCCTTGGAAAAAACCGCGGAAAGCCGGTCAATGACGTGGAAGGAAGGGCAAAAATAAAAAGCCTCCGGCCCAAAAGGGCCGGAGGCTTTTCTCTTTGATCCGTTAAGAGGAGACTGACTCAGCCAAAGTCAATGTTCGATTTCATGCTCGACACTAACGGCGATCTTGTAAAGCACGGTAAGGATAAAAAAACCGGTACACCAGACGCCGATGGTGATCATCACCTCGTTGAGGGTTGGATAGTATTCCGTAATCTCATGCAGGGGATTGGGGACAAAGCCACCGAGCACAAAACCGATGCCCTTATCCAGCCAGAGGCCGATAAAAAGAACGGCACAGCCCAGTCCCAGCAGCAGATCGTTCTGCCGGCGGCTGTAAGGCACGGCCAGCAGGGTAATGCCGATGATGACACAGATGACGAACCCCCAGAGAAACGGCACCAGATTGTCATAGGTGTGACCATGGTGCTCAAGTCCGAAGAACAGGTAATCAAGGGTGTGCATATGGCCGGGAACCTGACTGTAATAGGCGACGAAGAATTCCAGTCCCACGAAAAAGGCGTTGATGATCGCCGCATAGAGAACGATGGTGACGATCTTGTCGATGGCCTTTTTCCCGGCGTCAAACCCGGCCACCCGTTTGAGAATCAGGGCACAGATAATGATCAGCGCCGGTCCGCCGGCAAAGGCCGATGCCAAGAAGCGGGGGGCGATAATGGCGGACAGCCAGAAGTGCCTTCCGGGCAGACCGCAGTAGAGCATAGCGGTAACGGTATGAATGGAGATGGCAAAGGGAATCGACAGGTAGACGAAAAAGTAGATCCATTTGGGCGGTGCCACCTGCTTGCGTTCGGCGGTGAGAATGACCCAGCCGCAGAGGATATTGAGAAAGAGATAACCGTTCAGGACGATCATGTCCCAAAAGAGCATGGAGTGGGGAGTCGGATGCAGCAACACGTTCAAGGCCCGGATGGGCTGCCCCAGATCGGCGATGATAAACATCAGGCACATGCAGATGGCGGCAATGGCCAGAAACTCTCCAAGAATGGTTATTCTTCCGAATTCCTTGAAGTTATGAACATAATAGGGAAGCACCAGCATAACCCCTCCGGCGGCGACACCTACCAGAAAGGTAAACTGGGAGATATAGAGACCCCACGACACATCCCGGCTCATCCCGGTCAGCCCCAGACCGTAGTTGAACTGGCGCACGTAGCAGAGGGCGGCAATGGCCATGAACACCCCGAGGGTGGAAAGCCACATCCAGTAAGCTTTGTTTCCTTTTAATGCTTTTTCAAACATGACGAGCCTCTAAACAATGTAAAAGACAGAAGGTAAGGTGCCCAGTGACGGCTTTCTCTGCAGGGTATTCTCGGTCTGCAGAACCTTTCTAATCTCGGAACCCGGATCATTCAGGTCACCGAAAACCAGGGCTCCGGTGCTGCCGCAAGCCTCGACACAGGCCGGTTGTTTACCGATTGCCAATCGATCAGCGCAAAAATTGCATTTTTCCACCACGCCTCGCATGCGGGTGGGAAAGTTGGGATTCCGATCGGTCTCGCTGATAAAGGGCCGGGGGTCGCGCCAGTTGAAACTCCGGGATCCGTAGGGGCAGGCCGCCATACAGAAACGGCAGCCGATGCAGCGATGAAAGTCCATCATGACAATGCCGTCCTTGTTTCTAAAGGTAGCCTTGGTGGGGCAGGCACGGACACAGGGAGGCTTGTCACAGTGGTTGCAGAGAACCGGCACCTTGTCCTGGCGAATCGCGGCGCTGCGGTAATAGGAGCTGTGCTCGGTAAACGCCTTGTCATACTCGGTGAGCCAGATCCACTTGACCTCATCTTTCTTGTTTGGAAAATTTGGAACGTTATGTTCGCTGTGGCACGCCTTGACGCATTTTTCGGCAAGTCCCGGGTTGGCGCGGAAGGCACGCATGTCGATGACCATGCCGTAGCGTTTGCCGGTGGGTTTTTCAGCGTGGCCCGCGGCATGCCCGCCGGCCTGGGCCTGGTGAGCATCACCATGGCTTGCGGGGCCGTGTCCGCCCTCCGCCCTGGCCGTCACCGGGGTGTCTCCGGTGACGAACCTGCCGACAACAGCCTGCCCTCCCAATCCGGCAAGGGTCGAAATACCGGCAATCTTGAGGAATTCCCGTCTTTTCTTATCCATCAGTATAGTTCCTCCTTCAAAACCTTACTCAACCGGTGCCAAGTGACAATCCCAACAGTATGGATTCACTGATGAGTAAGTATGGCAGGTATCACAAAATTTCTTTTTACTCGTATGACATCGCAGACAGGTGTTCTGCAAACTGCGCTGAAACTTTTTGCCGTCGATTTCAAAAAATTCCCGCTTCCCCTCACGGATAACCTCGTCCCGCCACTGGTTAAGCAACTGCATATGCTTGGCCCGCATCTCGTCGGCGGGCAAGACGCAGTTCTTGGAATCCTTGGGCAATTCGGGCTGCGGCGTTTCACCGGCATTGCCGCGATTGAACCAGATGGGGAACGTTATAATCAGAACAAAGATTATAAGCCCCGGAATGATCTTACCACCATCGTACATTTCTACTCCTCCATTCCAGAAAAGAGGTTAAAATACCATTGTCCGCAGGCCTTCCTCAAGCTCGCCCCTGGTTTCCCCCTCCAGGACAATCGCATTGCCGACCAGCTCACTGATGCCGCAGACCCCGACCCCGGGATTCCAGTAATCCATCAGAGTCGTCAGGGTGGCCCGGTCAATGGCACAGACACAGGAGAGCATGTTGACGCCGTGTTTTTCCTTGACATACTTGACGGCATTGGCTCTGGGCAGACCGGAACGCATTCTCAGTTCCATGATTTCGTCGGTATTTAATGCTGTACCGGAACCGCAGCAGAAGGTCTTCTCCCTGATTGTATTCTCCGGCATTTCAACCCAGTTGTTGACAACATGGTCGAGTATGTAGCGAGGTTCGTCCAAAAGCCCCATGGCCCGTGCCGGGTTACAGGAATCGTGGAAGGTACAGGTGAGATAGTCATTCCGGCTCTTGTCGAGATTCAACTTGCCGTGCTTGATAAGATCAGCGGTAAACTCACTGATATGAATCATCTTTGTGGAGGCCGCATGGGTGAACTCGGTGCCGGTAACCGGAGATTTAGGCACTTCGAGGAAATCGGCCGGACCGTTCATGGTATCCATGTACTGATGGATGACCCGCCACATATGACCGCATTCACCTCCGAGAATCCACTTGACTCCCAGGCGTTTTGCCTCGGCATACATTTTGGCGTTGAGCTTCTTCATCATCTCGTTCGAGGTGAAAAGACCGAAGTTACCGCCCTCCGATGCATAGGTGGACCAGGTATAATCAAGGCCGATTGCCTCAAAGAGAATCAGATAGCCCATGCAGGTATAAAGACCCGGCTCGGCAAACACATCCGCCGACGGGGTGATAAAGAGAACCTCGGCGCCCTTGCGGTTGAAACTGGGGGTGATTTTGATACCGGTGAGATTCTCGATATCCTCGGCCAGGAAATCGACATTGTCCTTGAAGGTGTGGGGCTGCAGCCCCATGTGATTCCCGGTTCGGTTGGAGTTGGATACCGGTTCCATGGCCCAGTTGATGCTGATTCCCACCATGTGGAGAAGTTCGCGCAGCATCATGGTGATCTCGGCCGTATCAATGCCATAGGGACAGAATACCGAGCAGCGCCGGCACTCCGTGCACTGATAGGCATACATGAACCACTCTTTCAGAACACCGACCGTCATCTCCCGGGCACCGGCCATTTTGCCGAGCAGTTTTCCGGCCAGCGTGAAGTCGTTACGATAGATGGAGCGCAGCAGTTCAGCCCGCAGCACCGGCATATTTTTCGGATCACCGGTGCCGAGAAAGAAATGGCATTTGTCCGCACAGGCGCCGCAACGCACGCAGCAATCCATGAAAATCTTCAGCGAGCGAAACCGATCAAGCCGATCCTTGAGCCCCTGTAATATGGTCGTTTTCCAGTCTTCCGGCAGTTTCCAGTCGTCTTCCTCCGGCGACCAGTCCCTGGCATTGGGAAAGCTGACACCCTGCTGGCTGTCAAGGTATTCAAGCATTTCCTTTTTCGCCGGATATGCGTAATTACCCGGCTTAAAGACAACCGGGGTGTCCATCCACGGCCTGCGCGGAATCGATCCGGTCATCAGGGAAGGCCCCTTGACAACACTCTTCGCTAATTTTTCAACCTTTACGACTGCCATTGCTTTTATCCTTTGTTATCTGGGTAGTAACAAGTTGATCTGCGGCGCTCACATCGCCGCCGCATCAGCATATCCGCTATTCAGGCTTTGCTTCCAGCTCCTTTTCCACCGGTATGCCCGCATTGACCATAAATTCCCTGAACTCATCTTCATAGCTGGCATAGGAATGGGGCTTGATTTCGGGATTCCAGGGATTGATATGACGCCGCCGGCGCGAATCATTGGCCATGTTCCTGGTGGGACTGAGAAAAACTCCGCCCATGTGCATGAGTTTGGAAAACGGGAAGTAAACAAGCAGGCAGCTCACCAGAAAGAGATGGGTGTAGAAGATGGCGCCAATGTCACCGTTTATGACCGGACTGAAGGTCACCAGGCCGACGGCAAGCTGCTTGATGGAGACGATATCGATTCCGGAGCGCAGCAGATAGCGCATGAGGATACCGGTGATGACGATGCCGCTGATGAGAAAGAGGGGAAAGTAATCGTTGGCCAGGGAAAGATAACGCACCTGGCGGTTGACCAGACGCCGCCCGAAAAGCAACCCCAAGGCACCGAGAATGACCACATCGGTGAGATAAAGGGTGGGAGCTCCGATCTGCAGGATGCCGTCACCGAATTCGAGCCAGGAGACAAAGGCGGGAACCGGTTCAAGGAAAAGCCGCATGTGGCGCAGAACAATCATCAGAAAGGAATAGTGGAAGAGAATTCCGAAGAGCCAGAGCCATTTACTCGACTCATAGGTCAACTGGGGTCCGTCATGGATCTCGGCCTTGGTGTTGCGCCAGAGAGAGCGGAACAGACAGATCTCAAGAAACATGCGGCCGATGACCTGCGAGGTGGTGGAAGGACAGTCGAGCTTATCCTGTTTGATCCAGGGAAGAGAGTCTTCCTGGCCGCAGGTGGTGGGAATCTTGAACGGGACAGGTGATTTCGCCCAGTTGACAACCCGATAGCAAAACCCACCCAGAAAAACCATCAGTGCCAGATAGGGTATCGCCACCCCGAAGAGGTACTGCATGCCGGGGATCTGCGATCCCAGCAACGCAATGAGTGCCAGCACCAACACTGCCGCCAATGGGAAGATGTACTTCATTGCTCACTCCCTTCCTTCATTTGAATATGTAGTGGCCACCTCCGGAAAATCCCTTACGGTAACCGGTTCTCACCAGCAAGGCGCCGCGACGAGACGCAGCCGTTATCCGCCAGTATGGATCGCCCGCTTTTCACCTCGTTGACTCGGGCCCTGTGGAGCCGATCACGACAGGTCATATAGAGATCAAAGGCGGTGAGTGCCGCCCGATCAACACTGAGATCGAAATAATCAAGCTCCGTACGGCTCACCTGATCTTTTTCCTTCCTGCCCAGGGCCCGCCTGACCACCCATTTGAGTTCCATAATCGGGGCCACCGCCTCTGCCGGGGTAAAATCCTGCACCGCCCTGATCCGGATAACCAGGTCGAGGGGTTCGGTAAACTCCTCCCAGGGAGCGTCCTCAAGCAGAAGATCGTAGAGTCGATCCAAACCGTTTCTGATATTCGCTCCCACCGGGTTGGCGAAGAGATCTTTGGATCTTTTGAAAAAACCGGATGAGGTATAACTGTCCAGGGTTCTTTCCACCCAGTCGGAGACGATCGATCGTTTCTTTCGCCTCAGAATTTCAGTAAGACTCATCCTATCAATTCACCTTATCCAACCCATAAAACCAAAGTGAATGGTCATTCATCCACGGTGGATGCACATGTAACACACCGCCAAAACTATTGCAAGGGAAAAGAGGGAGGGGCCGCAGGACGATCTATTCGGCACGATCGGCCACCTTCTGCGGCCTGCCGGTTGCGGTAAAAATATGCAGGGCCTCCTGAACATAGGGGTCTTCGGCCAGTTCCTTCTCCATGTTTTCCCCACCTTTTTCAGCCGCTTTGTCCGCCGGTTCATCCGGGTCGATGCCGGTGCCGTGGCCGCGAATGCCGCCATGGGGGGAGGAATAACCATCCTTTTCCTGCTCGCGTCCCGCTTCGCTTTCCTGGCGTCTTAGTAAAATGGCGTTATAGGAGATATTCAGCCGCGTATTTTCCTCCCTCTTCCTGGCAAGTTCCACTTCACGTCGTATCTCCGCAAATTCCGGGCTGGCATCCACGTCCATGATTGCCACCCGGCGGGCCGCCTCGATATCGAAATACTTCCTCTTCCAGGGAACGTGATCCACGGCCTGCACCCTGTCCCACGGCAGGGCATAGTCAAGATACTTCTCCCCGGATTGCAGATATCCCAACACATCGGGCAGGGAAATATCCGGCTCCACACCCTTTTCCTGGGTGGAGTCACCGCTGATGCGATAGAATTTCTGGATGGTGACCTTCAGGGCGCCGAGATCCTCATACTTTTTCAGGTGGAGGAAGGGCATGTTGCGATTGAGGTCGAGGATGGCCTGAACAGTGCCCTTGCCGTGAGTGTGTTCCCCACCCATGATCAGGGCCCGGCCGTAGTCCTGGAGGGCGGCAGCCATGATCTCCGAGGCCGAGGCGCTGAACTTGTTGACCAGGACGATGAGCGGTCCATCGTAGCGCACCTGCTCATCCTCATCCCGCAGCACCCGGATCATCCCCTGGGAACTCTTGACCTGAACAATGGGACCCTCGGCAATGAAAAGCCCCGAGACCTCGACGGCATCTGCCAGGGAGCCGCCGCCGTTGTTACGCAGATCCACGATCATGCCGCCAAGTTTCCTGTCCTTCATTTCCCGGAGTACCCGCCGCACGTCATCCGAAACATTACGGCTGTCGCTGCCATTGCGGTCCCCGGCAAAATCCCTGTAAAAACTTGGAATCTTGATATAGCCGATGGGACCGGCCTCCCCGCCGTCAAGGACGGCGGATTTGACGTAGGTATCCTCGATCTTCACCACATCCCGGGTAATGGCGATCACCTTTTTCCCGGCGCCGGCCCGCCTGATGGTCAGGCGCACCACCGTGCCCTTGGGACCGCGGATATACCCCACGGCTTCACGAATCCGCATGTGGGTGATATCCACCGGTTCGCCCTCATCCTCCCCCACGGCGAGGATGATATCCTCGGCCTGCAGTTCCCCCTGCTTTTCGGCGGCACTGCCGGGGATGATGCGAACCACCTTGATATACCCATCCTCCTCCCGCAGCAGAGCGCCGATACCCTCCAGGGTGCCGCGCATGTGGATATCGAAATCCTCCTTGCTGGTGGGCGGCATATAGCTGGTGTGGGGATCAAAGGCCCGGGCCACTGAATTGAAATAGCGGTTGTAATAATCCTGGCGGGTTTCCTGGAGCAGCCGCTGGAAAAAAGAATCATAGCGCTTTTTGATTTTCTCCTTTGCCTCCTGCCAGATTGCCGTGTGCAGCGGCGCCCGGCCCTCCGGAACATTGACCGGTTTTTCCAGTTCCGAGAGCAGATTCTGAAAAAAACCTCCCTTTTCCTTTTCCCCTTCCTTTTCCTCCAGCAAAATGAAGTATTCGGTTAACGTCTGCATCTGCAGGATGCGACGCCATCGCTGCCTGAGCTCTTCCGGAGTGGCGAGAAAATCCCGTTTTTTCGGATCGATCTCCAGATAATCCTCACGATTGACATCAAATCCGGCTTCCATGATTTCGCCGACCATGTCCCGTACCTGCCTGATCCGTTTTTCCAGAACGGCAGCCCCCCTGTCGGGAAGGACGATATGACCCCGCTGCAACTCATCGTCGATCTCGGCGGCATAGGCCTGCAGCAAGCGGACGTCCTCTTTCAGCAAAAATCGCTTGCCGGGATCCAACTGTTTGAGATAGAGGTCAAAGGCCGCCCTGGAGAGATCGTCATCCATGGCCTTGTGGCTGAAGTGCTGGGCGGGAAGCTGTTTGCCCAGGATATAGGCGATCAGACGGTTGCGGCCGGCATCGAACTCCACCGGCATAACTTTGCCGCCGGCGATATCGGCCCAGATAAGAAGAAACAGCAGAAAAAAAATGTATCGTAACCTGGAATTGTGCATAAAAAAACCTGATCCGCTCTCAATGATCCGCATATCCATCTCCGACCGATTGCCATGGCCGGCAGGAGATGCGGCGTAACCGATCACAGGGGACTCACCACCCGCGAGGCCTCATTCATGGCACTCATAATGTCATACATATTGGAAATCCTCCCCACCTTGATCTTGGCCTTGAGCTTATAGAAGTCCAGACAGGTGCCGCAGGCAAGGATCTCCACCCCCTGGTCACGCAAACGGCAGAGGGCGTCCAGGGCACCCGATTCACCGGCAACGAGTTTCACGCCGCTGTTGTAGAAGAGAATCTTTGCCGGCAACGGCGGCACCTCCCGGATGGTCTGGATATAGGTCTGCATGAGCCCCCACCCCAGTTCATCATCTCCCCGTCCCATGGTGTCGGCGGAGATCACATAGACCAGACCGCCGCCGGCCGGAGCCGTTTCACAGGTGAACTCCCCGGCATGAAACTCCTGTTTCTCCCGGTCGCGCTCCCCTCCGGGCCCTGGACTGAGCGTTATATGGTAACAGCCTCCCTCTTCCCTTTCAACTGTTGTCTGCCATCCCCGGCTTTTCGCAAAACGCTCCACATTCAGGCGCGAGGCCTCGTTGTCCACCAGGACCCCGAAACGATTGCTTCCTCCTTCTTCCAGGGCATTCTTTGTCTCGATAACCGGTTGGGGGCAGGTCATCCCCCTGCAGTCGATGATGGTCTTCACGTTTTCACCTTTCGTTGCCGGCCGATATTGATAGCCGTTAAAGCTGAATCTCCATGCCTTCCCGCGCAAAAAAGATCCGCGGGCCGTCACCGTCGGCATCCGTACAGTATGTCTCGGTCATGGCATCGAGCTGGGCATCGGTGCGCTCCGGATCATGATGAAAGAGGGCCAGGGTTTTAACCCGGGAACGGCGGGCGCAGGCAATGACATGTTCCAGGGGGCTATGGCCCCAGCCTATCTTGCCGTTTTCATACTCCCGGGCCGTATACTGGGCATCGTGAACCAGCAGGTCGGCGCCGCGATAAAACTCCTCCAGGGCAAGATTTTGCTCACGGGCCACCTCCTCGCCCTCCATGGCCATGAACTCATCATAGGCGGGATCGTCGGGATCGGTGACAAAGAGATTGCGGAACGGTTCCGTGTCGTAGGCGGTGCAGAACACCTTGCCCTTGTAGGTAAAACGGTAGCCGAGGACCGTTATGGGATGATTGAGAATCTTGGTGGACAAGGTGATGCCGTCTCCCAGGTCGATAAAGGGATTTTCCTTCAGGCGATGATATTCGATATCCGCGGCCAGATCCACCATGTTGACCGGAAAATACCGATATTTCATCTGTCCGCCCACCACCTCTTCCAGCGGATCATCTTCATAGGTCACCGGCCCGAAAACCCTGATCTTGGTACCGGCGATGTAGGCGGGGATAAAAAAGGGGAAACCCATGATATGATCCCAGTGGGTATGGGAAAGAAAGAGATCCGTTCTGATCGGTCCCCCGGGAAGATCGTGGGTCATCAGGTGATCGGCCAGTTCCCGGATACCGGAACCGGCGTCAATGATAATGTGGCGGTCGACTTCGGGAAACCGCAGTTCGATACAGGCAGTGTTGCCGCCGTATTTTTGCGTCCGCGGGCCGGGACAGGGGATGGACCCCCGCACGCCCCAAAATTTTATTTTCATCATGGCTGATCACAAGGTTATGAAAAACGCTCGGAGGGTCGGCATCCCGGCCGAATATCATGCTTCCTGCCTGTTACCGGCAACAGATGCGGCCTGTTCGCGGTCCCACCGCCTACCTGTTGAATCTCTTCCGGTGACTATATCCGCAACTATACGGGCTGAATAGATTCAATGAGGATCGGTGCCCGGGGGTCGATGACGGGTGTTGGACAGGGGCGGAAGTACGGTACCACAGGTCGGCATCCCTTGCATCAAACCTGGAGAAATACTTCGGCCTTTTTGATTTCCTCACTGACCGAATCGGAGAGTCCGGCCACCTCCTCCCAGCGGAGACCGGACATCGACAGGGCCTGGACAAAACGTTCCTCATCGGGAAAGGGATTACCGGCGCTACCGATATCGAAGAGATTGACATAGCAGTCCGCCAGGCCAATGAGCGCGGAGAAATCGCGGTGTTCCTCTTCGGCCTCAGCGGGATCGTGATGATGGACGATCGCGCTGGTCACCGCTGGGTTCAGTTTCCACTTCTCGGCAATAAAGCCGCCAATCTCCTGATGATCGACGCCCAAAAGAAGCTTCTCAACGCCAATGAGTTCAAGCCGGCCGTTTTTCGCCCGCCTCACCACGTTGATATAGTCATCGCCGTAGGGAATTTTGCCGAGATCATGGAGAAGACCGGCAACAAAATACTCCTCCCGCTGGGAAATGGGCACTCCCCTGTCGGCGGCCAGCAACTTGGCCACCACTCCCACACCGATGGAGTGGGCCCAGAAATCCCTGATCGGCAGCACCTTGGACTTTTCACTCTGCCCCACACATTGAATGATAACCGTGGACAGGGCAAGGTTTTTTACCGTATTGATCCCAAGCATGATAATGGCCCGGGTCAGGGATGTCACCTTGTTCATCAGGGAATAATAGGCCGAATTTGTCAGTTTCAGCACCTGACCCGTGAGAACGGGGTCCAGAGAAATCACCCGGTTGAGTTCGTTGGGGGAGGAATCCTGGCGGCTGCAGATTTCCATTACCTTGCCCACCGTGGTGGTAAGGCTCGGCATTTTTTCGATAAATCGATGAATATCACGAAGCTGGGCTTCCCGGTCGAACATGTTGCGGATCAGCGGCCAAGGTTTGATGATTCAAGGAAATACGGGACACGTCGGCACGAAAGGTGGAAAATGCTGCAGGAGCCGGTTACCGGTATTGTATCGGAAGTGGAATGAGGGGTCAAGCGGCATGCCGGGCGGCCCCACGTGTCAACATCCGTGCCGGCGCAGAAACTCTTCCACCAGCTCATGCATGATATCCAGCTGGCTGCACCCGGTTTCATGCACCCGGATCCAGACGCAACGCTGAAAGGCCCTGTAAAGATCCGGCGGAATCCTGATTTTCAGTTCGCAGAGCTCCGGTTCCCCGCCGGCCGACTTTGCCGCGGTAACCTTGTCTGTTTCATCCATCCTTCTCTTCCGGAGCGTGAAGATAGTATCTCCCGTCACTGCCGGGCGTTTGCCGCATTGTGAAAGTCCACCACCTGGCGATAGGTCAGGGTTGTGCCGCCGAAGATATCCAGAGCACTGCCCACAGTGGCATCGAGCCTGTCCCGTCCGGTTTCCCGAATCAGTTCCAGATCCGCCATGGTGGTGACACCGCCCGCGTAGGTAATTGGAATCTCGGCCCAGTCGGCAAGCAGGGCGATCAAACGACGGTCAACCCCCATACATTTGCCCTCGACATCAACGGCATGAATGAGAAATTCGTCGCAATATCCGGCCAACCAATCCAGGGTACGCCGCTCGACGGGCGCATCCGTAAATGTCTGCCAGCGATCGGTCACCACATAATAACGGTCATCGTCGGGCCGGCGCCGGCAGCTCAAGTCAAGAACCAACCGCTGTGGTCCGGTTTCGGCGCAAAGGTTGCGCAAACGCCTCTCGTCAATTTTCCCGTTACTGAAAATATACGATGTAACGATAACATGTGATGCACCCCGCTCCAACCACCAGCAGGCATTATCCGCGGTAATACCGCCACCGACCTGCAGGCCGCCGGGCCAGGCGGCAAGGGCGTCGCAGGCGGCGGCCTCGTTGCCCGGCCCCAGCATGATGACATGTCCACCGGCGAGATTATCCTGCCGATAGAGTTCGGAATAAAAAGATGGAGGATGGGGAGAAGAAAAGTTGACCCGCAGCCGGCGGGCATCGTTGTCTCCCAGAGTAGAGCCGACGATCTGCTTGACTTGTCCGTTGTGGAGATCAATACAGGGTCGAAATCGCATGGCTGCAGAGAGCCGGCGGGCTACGCCTTTTCTATCATCATAGTTGCCGGATCCAGGTTTAAACCGGCCTCGGCATTGCCCGGCTGCCCGCCATCTTTGATGATATTGAGGCGAATGACGCCTTCCTCCGGCTGCAAGACGATGATGGTATCAAAAAGGTCATCGGTGTCATGGCACGGCGCCGGCACTCCGGATTCGGAAACCCGGGTATCGTACCGATGGCTGGTTGCCGAAAACCAGACCTGCAGGTTCATGAGACCGGCCAGCTCCCGAATATCTTCAAGTCCTTCATGACCGGCCTCGTCGAAGTTGAAGCCGTCGATCACCAGACAGTCGGGTCGAAAAATGTCCTGGAGGATAAGGTCATTTAAACGCTCTTCAAGTTTAGGACGGCTGAAAGCCGACTCCTTGAAGGTCATGATAATGCGGTTGCGCGCCACAGAGTCGGCCAGTTCCTGGGGATTGTCCACCCGATGATTCCCGACGATCAACTCCAGCATATCATCATACCACGCCCTGGTCTTGTCGATGGACTCGCCGATACTCACATGCAGCACCTTGTTCCCCCGCAGGATGGAGTCCAGCGCTATCTGCACCAGGAGCGCGGTTTTTCCCACTCCGGCACGGGCCATGACCAGGCCCATCTTCAAACCATTGTCCTTGTCGGTCTTTAAAACTCTAAACGGATTCTGGCTCACCAGCGACTCATATCCCATCATACCCCCCGTTCGTCAATAACCTGCTCGTTTGCTTGAATTCCTTTCCTTTGGCCCGTCTTGTCATGCCTTCTTCTGCGCCTCGTTATACGCCTTGACCAGCTCTTCACCCAGGGCCTTGGGCACCTGCTTGTAAGTGGAGAACTCCATGGTGAACTCCGCCTTGCCCTGGGTCAGGGAACGCAGCACCGTGGAATACCCAAACATCTCGGACAACGGAACTTCGGCCTCCACAACCGTGTAATTACCCTCCTCAAATGTACCGACAATAACACCACGGCGCTGGTTGATACTGCCCATGATTCCACCCTGAAACTCCGACGGCCCCTCCACGGCAACCTTCATGATCGGTTCCATGATCACCGGTCCCGCCTTGGCATACCCCTGCTTGAAGGCACCGATGGCCGCCAGCTGAAAGGCCACGTCCGATGAATCCACGGAATGGGAGTTTCCGTCGTTAATGACACAGCGGACACCGGTAATCGGAGCGCCGGTCAGAGTTCCCTTGGCCAGGCTCTGCCGGAAGCCCTTGTCGCAGGAAGATATAAACTCCCGTGGAATAGCGCCGCCGACGATCTCGTCGACAAATTCATATTCCTCGTCCTCGAGGGGTTCAAGGTAGCCGGCGACCCGGCCGAACTGACCGGAACCGCCGGTCTGCTTCTTGTGGGTGTAATCAAACTCCGCCCGCCGGGTAATGGTCTCGCGGTAGGCAACCTGGGGAGCGCCCACCTCCACGTCCGCCTTGTACTCCCTTTTCATCCTCTCGATATACACCTCGAGATGCAGCTCTCCCATACCGGAGATAATAGTCTCTCCGGTCTCATGGTCAACGAAACTTTTAAATGTCGGGTCTTCCTTGGAGAAGCGGTTCAAGGCCTTGGACATGTTGACCTGCGCCTTGTTGTCAGCCGGGTTGATGGCCAGGGAGATGACCGGAGCCGGGACATGCATGGAGCTCATTGATACCGAAATCTCCGGCGATGTAAAGGTATCTCCGGAGGCACAGTCAATCCCGAAAAGCGCCACGATATCGCCGGAGCCCGTCTCCTCTATATCTTCCATCTGATCGGCATGCATGCGGACAAGCCTGCCGATTTTCACCTTTTTGCCGGTACGGCTGTTGACAACCGTATCACCCTTTTTCATTTTCCCCTGATAGGTGCGGATATAGGTGAGCTGTCCGTATCTGCCGTCTTCGAGTTTGAAGGCCAGGGCGATCAGCGGATCATCGGGATTATTGGTGACCGGTATTTCCCTTTCATCATTCTCAAGATCAAGGGCGACATTTTCCACATCCGTGGGACATGGCAGATAAGCATTCACCGCATCCAGAAGAGGCTGGACACCGGTGTTTTTATATGCGGAGCCGATCATCACCGGGGCCAGTTCCAGACTCAGGGTCCCGCGGCGGATCGCCTCGACGATCATCGCCTCGCTGATCTCCTCTTCTTCAAGAATCGCCTCCATGAGTTCATCGGAAAACATGGAAACCGCATCCAGCAGTTCCTCGCGTTTTTCATCGGCCTCGGCCCGCAGTTCAGCGGGGATCTCCTCGATTCGGACCTTTTCACCCTGATCGCCGTCGAAATAGAGCGCCTTCATGGTGACCAGATCCACCACACCCTTCAACTCGCTTTCGAGACCGATGGGAATCTGCAGCATGACCGCATTCATATCCAGCTTGTCGCGGATCTGCTGGGTCACCCGGTAGGGATTGGCACCGGTGCGGTCGCACTTGTTGATGAAGGCTATGCGCGGCACCTTGTAACGCGTCATCTGCCGGGTAACCGTGATACTCTGTGATTGCACGCCACCGACCGAACAGAGGATGAGAATGGCCCCGTCCAGAACCCGCAGGGCCCGCTCCACCTCGATGGTGAAGTCCACATGGCCCGGGGTGTCGATAATGTTGATATCGTGGCCCTTCCAGCTGCAGTAAGTGGCAGCAGACTGGATGGTGATACCGCGTTCCTTTTCCAGTTCCATGGAGTCCATGGTGGCACCGACGCCGTCTTTGCCGCGTACTTCGTGGATGGAGTGAATCCTCTGGGTATAAAAGAGAATTCTCTCGGTCAGTGTCGTCTTGCCCGAATCAATATGGGCGGAGATACCGATATTGCGTACCTTGCTCAGATCCTTGTTCATAACCCCGTCCTCGGTTTTTCGCCGGAAAGCCGGCGTCCCGATCTTGAAAAAAACCTCTGATAAACTGCGTTACACACAAAAAAAAGAGAAAATTATACAGGCGGCAACTCCTGTCAAGGAGAAATCCCTCGCCAAAAATTCATCCGGCAACAAAAGGGGAAGAAGCCCTGTGACCACCGCCGGGAATAAAAAAAGGAGCTACAGGATAATCTGCAACTCCTTCATCGCACCTGCAATGGTGCCGAGACCAGGATTCGAACCAGGGACACACGGATTTTCAGTCCGTTGCTCTACCGACTGAGCTATCTCGGCACCTCATTAAATTTGTTATATTACCAAAAGAGAAAATCATGTGTCAATCTTTTTTTGTAACCACTCGCATAGGGTCCGCATCTTTACTGAATCTCCCCTGGCCGCATAACGGGGCTGTAGCGGGCAGGAGAGATCGTGTACATCTGCGGCACCTGTGACCAATCACGTTTCTCTCCGTTTTTCTTCGCCTACAGTTCCCCCAGGTCGAAATCAAATTCGTCCAGGGCGGTTCCGGTGCGGCCGGGAGCGGATTTCTTCTTTTTCCTGTCCTCGGGTGAAAAGGAGATCGATCCGCCACCTATATCGATATCATCCAGCTGCAGGTCCTCCAGGCCGTCACTGTCGGTGCCGCCCGTCGGCTCGAAAAACATGTTGCTTTCCTTGTCGTCGGGGGCGGATTCACTATCCCGTTCAGCGGTTTCCGGTGGAGCCAGGTCGGAGAGATCGATACCGTCAAAATCGATGGTGGGCGGAGGAAGTTCGGCCTCCTCCGCCTTTTCCTCCTCATCCTCCTCCTGGAAAGCGCCGGGGATAAACTCGATACCTTCGGCAAACTCCTCCTCCACCTCATCCCCGGAAACATCCCCGTCGACATCATCGGTTATACCAAGCTCCAGAAATTCCTCGTCACTCTCCGGTTCCCGCTGCGGATCGGCTTCTGCGGCTTCTTCCATATCCGGAACCTCGGCCGCAGCCTCCTCCGGCTCCTCGTCGTCATAGCTGATATGAAGAAAGGACGGCGGTTTTATCTTGTAACCAACGCCGTTTAATTCCGTTGAAATTGAGCTGATATCCTTCCCGCATTTTCCGCAGGTTTCGGAATGATCAAATGATATATAACCGCACTTGGGACAGCGCATTACATCAACCTCGCATTCTCAGTTCACGTCTTACGCCAAAAAATATAACAGGTTCAGGCAAATGGCTAAATAAATATTTATGGCGTTCCTCATTTTTCCCTAATGCCATATCGGTTCACCACCGAAAACACTTTAGGTGTAACGAAGCTTTACGCTGATATCACCCAGGCACCACGAAACAGGGTAACTGATCACAGGCACGGCATCTTTGCCCGCCCTCTCTTGGCCGCATAGTGGGCCATAGGCCGGGAGAGGGCGGGTAAATCTGCAGCACCTGGATCAATTACAGTTTGGAAACATGATTATGCCACGGGGGTTACATACCCCGTGTTCGGTTACGGAACAGGTAATCAAGTGTTCCCGCAGGCACGTTTCTTTCAGAACATTCCATTACTCTTTTCACAACAGGATAGATGACCGGCTATGAGTTTTTCGGCACAACGGACAAACGGAATTGCAACTCTCGATACTGATTTTACCGTCAATTTCTTTCATCTTGTCATCAGCTCACTGGTCATCAATCTGCTGGCTCTGGCCATGCCGATCATGATGCTGCAGACCTATGACAGAATCCTGCCCAATTACGGATACGGCACCCTGACTCTCCTCATCTGCGGTGTCGTTACCGCGGTCATTCTCGAGATGATTCTGCGCATCGCCCGCTCCTATCTCACCGGCTGGTCAGGGGCTGTTTTCGAGCACTCCGTCTCCTGCAACGCCCTGTCGCATATACTCAGGGCTTCCATGCAGCCCTTTGAAAAACAGGGTTCAGGTGCCTATCTGCAGAAGATGGCATCCATCGGCCGTCTTCGGGCTTTCTACTCGGGCCAGGCGCTGCTCACCATCGTCGATCTGCCGTTCGTCCTCATCTTTCTCCTGCTGATCGCCCACATTGCCGGCAACCTGGTCTATGTGCCTCTGACACTTTTTGGCGGTTTCTGCCTGCTTGCCGTCATGGTCGGCATCAAACTTAAAAAAGAAGTGCAGGAACAGGATTTCAGCAATAAAATCAGATACAACTTTATCATCGAAACCCTCTCCGGAATCCATACCATTAAGGGATTGGGGCTGGAAAAGTTCTTTCTCCGCCGCAGCGACCGGTTGCAGAACCGCATTTCCGCCGCCCATTACCGTGTAGCCCTGACCAATAACATCGCCCAGAACTGCGGCACTCTCTTTGCCCAGCTGATGACGGTGGCGGTTGTCTCCATGGGCGCTCTCAAGGTGATCGACGGCCAAATGGGCACCGGCGGCCTTGCCGCCTGCGTCATGCTCTCCGGTCGCATCATGCAGCCGGTGCAACGCGCCCTGGGACTCTGGACAAGATTTCAGAGCTTTTTCATAGACCGCCGGGAGCTGGGAGATATCTTCGCCCTCCCCGTAACCACCCAGGAAGATGACTCCCGGCTGACGGCACCTACTGGTCACCTGCGTTTCGATAACGTCTCTTTCGGCTATTCCGATCACAAATTGTTGTTTCGCGGAATCAACTTCGCCCTTTCTCCCGGCCAGTCAATTGCCGTATCAGGAACTCAGGGCAGCGGCATGACCACCTTTCTTCACCTGGTCTGCGGCCTGCTCGTTCCCACCGGGGGATCCATCACCGTGGATGGGGCCAACCCCCATCAGGTCGATCCCGGTCTCCTGGCCTCACATATCGGCTATCTGCCGGAAAACGGAACGATTTTTTTCGGTACCATCCGGGAAAACCTCACCTTTTTCGGCAACGTGCCGGAAAAAGATGCCATGATGGCCGCGAAACTGCTGGGCATCGACGAGGCAGTGGCCGTTCTGCCGCAGGGATATGACACCCAGCTCACGGACAATGTCACCGATCCCGTACCTCCCGGTCTCAAGCAACGCATCGCCATCGCTCGGGTGCTGGCCAATAAACCGCGTATCATTCTTTTTGACAATGCCGACCGGGGACTCGACAAACAGGGCTACAACAAGGTTTTCCAACTCCTGGGACGACTCAAGTCGAAAACGGTTATGATCATCATCTCCGATGACCGCAATATTCTCAGGTTGGCGGACAGGGAGTATTACCTGCACAACGGCAGACTTCAGGAAACGGCGCCTGCGGACAGTAAAATCCATAACACTTTACCGTTCCGGCAATTCAAGGTGTATCCCCCGGTAACAGAGCCTGCAATCGAAAACACTTTTCATCCATGAACACCACCTTTCGACAACTGCTGACTACATCGGCTGAATTCAGGGAAACTCTCGAACCTTCCGGCTGGCTGGGACTTGACAAGGTCTCCGGATATGCCCGCTGTCTCACCTTTTTACTGGGAGCTCTCAACTGGAAAGGCGTCGCCGGCCAGGTGTGCGAGGCCCTTCCCCACATGCCCGGAGAGCTGGACCGGGTGGACTTCATCAACACCATGGTCAATCTCGGTTTTCACGTGCGCAGTACCGGGATCAGACTGCAGAACTTCGACGCCCGCCTGGCTCCCTGTCTTTTCTCGGCCGGTGCGCCGAACGGCAAGGAGGCGGTTTTCGTCCTGCTCACCGACGACGCCGGCGGAGTACACGTGTACAACCCGGATGATGAATCGATCCTGCCCCTGGAAAAACTCGGCAACCCATCAGGCATTCTCTTTGTCTTTCAGGAACTCACCAAGGGGCTGCAGCAGGAAAATACCATCACCGCCAACGTCCATGAGAAAAGTTCCGTCTGGTTCCGCAATTTCATCAGGCGCTTCGATCCCATCTTCAGACAGGCATTTTTCGTCAGCCTGATAATCAACTTCCTGGCGCTCGCCTCGTCACTGTTTGTCATGGTGGTGTACGACAAGGTCATCGGCAGTCGCTCCACCGACACCCTTACCTATCTTGTGCTGGGAGCATTGCTGGCCATTGGCGTGGAATCATTACTGCGGTACCTGCGGGCCCGCAGCCTGGCCTTTTTCGGCGTGCGCATCGATGCCATCACCACCACCTCGATCTTTGAACGCCTCATGTTTCTGCCGCCGCGGCTCATCGAGGGTTCATCAATCCCGTCGCAGGTTGCCCGCATCAAAGATTTCGATTCTATCCGCGAGTTTTTTTCAGGCCCCACCGGCATCACCATTCTTGAGCTTCCCTTTACTCTGATCTTCATCATCACCATCGCCCTCATCGGCGGCCGACTGGCCCTGGTGCCTCTGGCCCTGGGGGTCTGCTATACGATCCTCGGCCTGGTAATGCTGCCTCGGATTAAGGCCAGAACCGAACAGGGGGCAACCGCCTCCGTGGCCAAACAGGCGCTTCTGGTGGAGACCATGAAAAAAATCCGCGCCATTAAATCCCACGGACTCGGCAAGGAGTGGCTGGAACGTTTTCGTGAACTTTCCGGGGAAGCAGCGGTGAGTAATTTCCATTCCACCTTCCTCACCTCGCTCATCGAGTCTTTTGCCTACGGCTTATCGGTTATCGCCGGTCTTTCAACCCTTTCCCTGGGCATCTGGCTCGTCTGGCAGCAGGAAATCACCGCCGGCGGTCTCATCGCCTCCATGATGCTCATCTGGCGTGTTCTTACTCCCATGCAATCCATCTGCAACTCGCTGTTACGCATCAGGTATATCTTCCGTTCCATCTCCCAGGTGCACAAACTCTTTCGCACTCCGCCGGAAGGCAGCATCACCGCTCTTGATCCGGAGTTGACCAGGATCAAGGGGGATATCGAATACAAAAGCGTCGGACTGCGTTACAGCAGTGAGCGCAGCCCGGTCATCGCCGGCCTGTCACTTGCGATAGAAAAGGGAGAGATCGTTGCAGTGGCGGGACACAGCGGGGCCGGCAAGTCATCGCTTCTCAAGATTACCAGCGGTCTTTACAGTGCCCAGATGGGTTCAATACTCATCGACGGTATCGACATCAGGCAGCGGGACAGTGTGGAGTTACGGAAAAACATCTCATACGCACCCCAGATCGCCGAGCTCTTCCACGGGTCCATAGAAAAAAACCTGCGCATGGCAAAGCCCGACTCCAGCGATCAGGAGCTCTACGATGCACTGACCTGGGCCGGAGCCCTGGAAACCGTCAACAGTCTGCCGAAAAACTTCAACACCTTTATCGGCGACTATCGCTCGGAACAGCTTTCCACCGTCTTCGCCTTTCAGCTCAACCTGGCCAGGGCCTACCTGCGCGATGCGCCGATCATGCTGTTCGACGAGTTCCCGTCGGCGGTGCTCAACGGAGTCTCCGGAGAGCTCTTCCGGGAATACCTTGCCTATTATCGCGGCAGGAAAACGATATTCTTCGTCACCGACCGCCGGGACGACGTGCTTCTGGCGGACAGACTTCTGTACCTGCCGGGCAACGGACAGGTCCTGGCGGGAGAACCGGCCGAACTGCTCGAAGCCCTGCAAATGCATATCAACTGATAGTTACGTAAACCCTAGCTTTCCATCCACGTACAATGACCGGTAAAGACAAAACCAAACAACTTCGTATTCTGTCGCAATCCGTCCTCCTGGAAGAGGCCCGGACCCCCTATCTGGTTCGCACCACCATGCTGATCATCTGTCTGGCTTTCGTCGGCTTCGTGTTCTGGGCACATGTGACTCCCATCAAGGAGATGGCCCGCACAACAGGGGCGATCATCCCCTCGGGTCACGTCCAGACAATCCAGCATCTTGAAGGAGGGGTGGTTGCGGAGATCCTCGTCAAAGATGACGACATGGTCGAAAAGGGCCAGACTCTGCTGCGTCTCAAGGGGGATGCGGTGAAAAGCGATCATCAGCGGTTGCAGACAAAGCTGACCATGCTGCAGCTCCGGGCGGCCCGCCTTCGCTCCTTTCTCTCCGGAGAATCCGCTGACCTTGAAAAATTCGCCGGGGAACACGCCGCTGTTGCCGGTACCCAGGATGAAATTCTCCAGGGTATGGTCGAGGCCCAGAAACGGGAACAGGAGGTGCTGACCAGGCAGCTTGACCAGAAACGGGAACAGCTCAAGATTCTGCGCAGTGAAATGGTGACCACCAAGGCCGGTCTGAAAATCGCCGCAGCGGGTTTTGCAACCCAGGAAAAGCTTTACCGGGAGCATCTGATCCCGGAATCCACCTATCTGACGGCGCTCAAGGAAAAAAACAGCCTGGAGGGCAAAGTGAGTACCTTGCAGCTCCAGATTGCTCAGGCGCGCCAGACAATCAAGGAATATGAATGGCGACTGAAGTCCATGGTGTCGGCCACCCGGGACGATGCCCTGCAGCAGCTCGGCAATATCAAGACCGAAATCGCCGAAAACCGTGAACTGCTGCATAAACTGGAAAAACAGATCCGGCACCTGGAAATCCGTTCCCCGGTCAGCGGTGTCGTCAAGGGGCTAAACGTCCATACCATCGGCGCGGTGATTCAACCTGGACGAACAATCATGGAAATCGTTCCCACCGGCAGCGATCTTCTGGCGGAAGTCCGGATCTCTCCCAATGATATCGGTCATATCAAGACGGGATACCCGGTAACCATCAAGGTGACATCCTATGATTTCTCCCGCTACGGCTCAATCAACGGCAGGGTGTCCGGTCTCTCTGCGACCACCTTTACCGGTGAACACGGGTCCGCCTATTACAAGGGCATCATTGCCCTGGAAAAGAACTACCTGGGAAACAATCCCTCCCAGAACCTGATTATGCCCGGCATGATCGTCAATGCCGAAATCATCACCGGACAGAAAAGCCTGTTATCCTATCTGCTGAAACCCATCCATGTGGCCCTGACCTCGGCATTCTCGGAACGGTGAACCCTTCCCGCATAACCTAAAAACACAGGAGACTTCCGCAACATGACGACACTACCCCCCAACTCCGATATCGATGGTGTATTGGCCCTGCAGCCCCATATTTTGGTGGTCGATGACAACCGGACGGTTTTGCATATGCTGTCAAGTCTGCTGGAAAAAGAAAACTACCTGATCACCCGGGCAAGCAACGGCAGGGAGGCCATGGATATCCTCCTTGCCCATGAAAAACCCATCGACGTCATCCTTCTGGATCGTCTGATGCCCGTCATGGACGGCATGGAGGTTATCAATGCCGTGCAGATGGACGAAGGCCTGAAAAACATCCCCATCATCATGCAGACCGCGGCGGACAAGCCGGAGGAAATCAGCGAAGGGATCAAGGCCGGGGTCTTTTACTATCTCACCAAGCCCATCGAACGCAAGATGTTGCTGTCGGTGGTTTCAGCCGCGGTCAAGCAGGTTGAACAGCACCGCCAGCTGCGGAGCGAGATGCTGCGGCACCATATGAGTTTCGGACTCATCGATGTGGTCAAGTGTACGTTTAAAAACCTTGATGAGGCGGAAAATCTCTCTTCGTTTCTGGCCAACTGCTTCCCGGATCCGGAGCGTGCCCTCTCGGGTATTTCCGAACTGCTGATCAATGCCGTCGAACACGGCAACCTCGGCATCAGCTATGATCAGAAAACCGAGCTGCTGGAAGAAAACAGCTGGCGAACGACAATTACCGAGATGCTCGCCGCCCCGGAACATGTGGACAAGCAGGTGGTGGTGATCTTCGAAAAGAAAAACAATACCTGCTATCTCCAGATTACGGATCAGGGAGATGGATTTAACTGGAAGCAATTTCTGGAATTCGATCCATCGCGGGCCTCCCACAATCACGGTCGCGGCATTGCCATGGCAAACATGATCGCCTTCGACAAGGTTGTCTACAACGAGAAAGGCAACCAGGTAACCGCGGTCATGCAGGCCCGGAAGCCGGATGATCCCGATGGCGATGATGAATACTGGACATAGCCCGGGCTCGTCCATATCCCCGTTATGCGGCCGGGAGAAATTTACTTAAAGATGCGGTACCTGTGATCATTATACGGGAAACAAGCATCCGGTCCGTCTTGCCGGGACGGACCGGCTGCTTGTTTCCCGGCTCACCGGATACCATAAAATTCAATTTTGTAATTCAAATTTCGCCGATCCCCCCACCCCCTGTTCCCCTTCGATCCGTTTCATTCCATTAACCAGCCGCAATCTCAGATTTTTTCAAAAACGGCTTCCCCGGGCCCGGCAATTGCTTCGGATAATGCCCAGAGGCGATGTGCAATCGTTATCCACCAATGGGAGGAACCGCCATGAAAATCACCAACTACAGATTTGTCTGGGTGCTGCTGGGCCTCGGGCGCTACTACGAGGGACACAGGGCCACGATCCAATGCGGTAAAAAAATTTGCCGGGTTATGGGCAGACGGCACAGCAGGGGACAGCTGGAATTTTCCTACCAGAAAGCCGGAGGCTGAGCCTTCAGGCCACAGTCCCCGGTGCGGCAGAATCATTCAGGCGCTTCCGGCCTCTGACAGTCACGCCGTGTGAACGTTGGAATCGGCAAAACAGGGAAGGACGGTGATTACGTGATGGTAATCAAACATACGAATTCACCATAGCTCTTCCCTTCACCTGGGGAGACACATACAGTTAATATTTTGATTTACCTAGGTTTTTATTTTTCTTCTCTTCATGGCCCATACATTGCTTTCTCTTTGAGGGAAAACAACAGGCAAGCGGACAAAGTCCCTGCAAGTAAGGGGCATAGACCATGTAAGGAATAGACATGACTGACAACGGTAATTCTCCGACGCAAAGACCGGAAAATCTCAAAACGGATTCCCACCACGAAATATCGGCCGAATGGCTGAATATTCAGGGAGGAGACCAGGATGGCGAGGCCCTGAAGGCCAAATCCTGGGCAGCGAAAAGCGGAAAGGCCATTGACTCTTCTTCCCTGGGAAACGTTCACCTGGGTTCGAGCACCATTGAAGAAAATCTGGGCACTCGCCGGGAGGAGACATCTTCACCGCTTCCACCCGAGTCTCTGGAGCAATCTTCGGTCGATCACCCCCATCCTGTCCGACGACACGGTGAAGAACAACCCACCGTTGCAGAACATGAAACCGAGCCTCCGGAATCGGTAACCACCATCCAGGCGGCTGCCATGGCCTCCCGGGACGGCCACTTCCAAAATGAGGACAAGAGCCACCCGGCCGAAAAGATTGAAGTGCTCCGGCCGGAATCCTTGCAGGCGGAGCAGGGAGCGGATCCCGCATGGAATCCCGCCTCGCCGCGCAGATCAAAACACCGGCCGGATACGACGGATACGGCCACCGCCGATTCTTCCTCTCCCCCTGTTGCTCCGGCGGCAACCGGAGCGGCACCGGAACAACCGCAACAGGTCGATAGCGCGAAAAGCGAAGAGACAAGCAGGCCGCTTCCGCCAAAAGACTCTCCGGAAGAAGAATCCGCGCCGGCCGATCCGGAGACGGCAGAGTCCAGCACTCCCCGGCAATGGGATTCCCCTCCCCCGTCACAACCCGAAGTACAGATGGATGCCGCCGCCTCAGCCCCGGAATTACGGATCAATCCTGCATCCGGAGATGAGGACGGCGATATCGCACTGCATATAGATGTTCGGCTCACCGACAGGGACGGCTCGGAAACCCTCGGGGAAATCAATATCAGCGGCCTTCCAGAAGGCGCGGTTCTGTCCGCCGGTACCCGCAACAACGACGGCTCCTGGTCACTGTCGCCCGGCGACCTGGAAGGATTGACCATGACTCCTCCGGCGGATTTTAATGACGATTTCAACCTGCGCGTCACCGCCACCTCCGTGGAACAAAACGGTGATACGGCATTAACCTCTGCGGAGCTGCCGGTAACTGTCAATCCGGTTGAAGATGCGGCGGAAATATCAGGAGACCTGGGCGGTTCAACCACTGAAGATGACGCCGGTCCGGTCACCGGCCACCTGCAGGTCGAAGACCCGGATAGGGGTGAATCATCATTTACGGCAGGCAGCATCGACGGTCGGTACGGTGTCCTGGAGATTTCCGAAGACGGTACCTGGAACTACACCCCCGACCGCCAATCGGATAAAATCCAGTCGCTTGGTGAGGGTGAACAGCTCCAGGATGTTATCACAATCCACACCGCGGACGGCACCGAAGAGCAGATCACCATCACCATCAACGGCCGGGACGATGCCGAAGTCGTCAGCGGCCGGGTCAGCGGAAATGTTACCGAGGATACGGATGATCTCCTCAGCGTCTCGGGCAGCATCAGCGTCGAGGATATCGATAATCCCGATGCCGCAATAGCCCCGCAGAGCATCGATGGATCCTACGGCAATCTCACCATCGATGGCGAGGGAAACTGGGAATATACGGCGGACAACAACCAGGATGCCGTTCAACAGCTGGGTGAAGGTGATCAGCTCACCGAGAGCTTTAGCGTCAGCACGGTTGACGGCACCCGGCAGGAGATCACCATCACCATCAACGGTACCAATGACGGGCCGGTAGCCGCCGATGACGCAGGCGGGGAGCAACTGACAACGGATGAGGACAGTGCCCTCACCATCACACCGCAAACTCTGCTGGCCAACGATACCGATATCGATGGCAACGATTTGTCGATCACCGCTGTATCGTCGGATGTCGTCGATGCAGACGGTCGGGTTATGGGCAGTGCAGTTCTGGATGATGACGGCAATATCGTCTTTACTCCCAACGACAGGCTGGATTCTCTTGCCGAGGGTGAAACCGAAGAGGTACATTTCAGTTACACGCTCAGCGATGGAAACGGCACAACCGACAGTGGAAACGTCACCCTGAAAATTCAGGGAACAAACGACGAGGTCGGCTTGGTGATCGATCAGGATGTCCGGGAAAACATCGTCCTTGAAAACGCCGAAAACGGTACGGAAATTCATATTACAGGATTGGCTGCGGATGCGGATGGGGATGCAATTACCTACTCGCTGGTCGACAGCAACGGTAAAGAGGTTACCGATGGGCCCTTTGCCGTTGATGAAAAAACAGGTGCCGTGACTGTAAACGACCGCTCCCAGATCGATTTCGAAAGTGCGGCCAGTCACGACCTGACCATTAGGGCCACCAGCGAAGACGGTTCCACCAGTGATTCCACCTTTCAGGTGCAGGTCAAAGATGTGGAGCTGGTTAAAATTACTGATCTCGGCGGCGATGAAAACGGCATACCGGTAACCTTCAAACTGACCGGTGACCATTACGATCCGGCCGACAACCAAGATGTGGGGGCAGGATCTCCAAAGTATCAGATCCTCGTCAACGGAGAATATGTGACCGTGGATGGTCGCGATGTCTTTACCGTGGAGGCAAACCGGTCTCACGTCGTTCAGACGGATCAAGATATCGACAACAACGGCTCCGCTGATCAGATCATGGTCCACAACGGTAACGATTACGAGCTGGTCACTTTCAAGGTGCCGCCGGGAACGGATATACAATCGGTCAGTATCCAGTTCGTCAACAATGCCTCGGATGGAACTGATGATCGGGATGGCGACGGAGTGTTCGGGGAAGACCGTAACCTGGTGGTGGACAATCTCAACATCGGCGGCAAAGTCAACGAAGACGGCTCCATCAACGGCGGTGTTACCCTGGAGGCGGAGGATGCTTCAGTCAGCCGGTATCTGGCTGCCAATGGCACGGATGTATCGGGTACGGAGACAATGTCGTGGCAGGGAACCATGTCCTTTTATCCGGATGGAGTCCCGGATAATGTGGAAGAGCTTTTCACCGAAGGCAGCGACAACGTCATTCTGGAGAACTCTGACCCCCGCTATGGAGAGGAAAAAATATATGACGCCTTGGACGGTAACGATATGGTTATCGGCGGTAAAGCGGATGATCATATCCGTGGCGGCCGTGGCAACGACAGGCTGGGCGGCGGCGACGGCGACGATACCTTTCATGTCAGCGGCAGTGAAGACGGGTACGACATGGTCCAGGGCGGCAATGGAATCGACCGTATTCTGGGAAGCGACGGGGATGACGTTATCGGTCTTGACTCCTACAGCGGACAAAATACCGTCGAAATCATCGATGGTGGAGGCGGCGACAACGTCATTCAGGGGTCAGCCAAGGCCAACCTTGACTTCTCACATACAGAACTGAAAAATATCCGGGAAATCCGGGGAGGAGAGGGAGACAACAGAATTATCGGATCCCGAGGAAACGACAACATCTCCGGTGGTGAGGGCAATGATACTCTCTACGGCGGCACCGGTAATGACTCCATAAGCGGTGGCGCGGGCAACGACAACATCAGGGTCGGCGGTGACAAGGAGGTGGACAAGGTCGATGCCGGCCAAGGTGATGACTACATCTACGCCGGAGGGAACGACGTTATCGACGGCGGAGAGGGCAACGATACCCTGGATGCCAGGCACGCCACCCTCTCGGATGACGGTACAGGTCTCAAGGCCGAGAATATCCACAACGTTGAAAACGTCTACGGTTCAAAATATGACGACCAGGTCAAGGGTGGAGAGGGAAAAAATCGCCTCTACGGATACGGCGGTGACGACACCCTGGACGGTGGTGCAGGTAACGATGACATCCGCGGCGGAGAAGGAGATGACATACTCATAGGCGGAGAGGGCAACGATTACATTGCGGGCGGCAGTGGCGATGACATCATTGACGCTGGTGACGGTAACGATATTGTCGTCTTCAGCGGTAAACAGGAAGAATATAACATCGTCAAGAATGAAAACGGCTCATATACGGTACAGGATACGGTGGAGGGAAGAGACGGCGACGACATTGTCATGGATGCGGAAAGGTTCCGTTTTGTAGACGGCACCGTCGATGCCGGGGACCTCACCCTGGCCGCCAAACTCATTGACGGAGCCGTTGAGGGGGTTGAATATACCACCAGCTCCGGCCTCCATGGTTTCACCGACGAAGACGGCGGTTTCCGCTTCAAGGAAGGCGACGAGGTGACATTCAAAATCGGCGGTGTAACTCTGGGCGTGGCCACTGCCGAAGATGTATCAACCGGGAAAACCTTTCTCCAGGATGTCGCCGACGTCGACAGGACCGACCTCAATGATGAATACCTGGAAAACATGGCCACCTTCCTCCAATCACTGGATGAAAACGGCAACGCCTATGACGGAATAGCCATCACCGATGAAATCAGGGAATCCCTGGCAGATGTGGATATCGACCTGCGAACCGCTTCGGAGGAAGATGTCAAACAGCTTGTCAATAAAACCGGGAAAACGTATGTCAGTGAAGACAAGGCCATGGAGCATGTGGAAGACATGCTTGTGGAACATACGGATCTCGACCATGACGATTTTGAAGAGCACGTTGATGACAACGTCATGATAACAACACAAAGACAGCGACAAGGCAATGACAGGAACCAGGCAACGATTGTCGCCTCAACCGTGGATGATATTTCTGCCGTAGAGTCATCCTCCTCCGGCCATGGCAGTGGGGATTTGCAGCTGGATGTACCTTCCGTCGATCTGGTAACAGAACACTCTTCCCACACACTCCATTCCCGACCGGAAGATACGGATTCAGATCAGCCGGCAGGAGAATCGGCAGGGGTCTTGTCACAGGATAATGCAGACGGAGCGGATGGCCCATCCTCCGGCACGGCAATGGAGCAGGTAACGGATGTTTTGGGCCGGGATGAACTGACCGATATGGGAGATCTTCCCAGGGTTGATCTTGCCGCCGACGATAAAGAGGCTGAATCCGCCGATGCCGGCCGGGAACAGACGGGGACTGCCACCGCTTCGGGCCATTCTTCCGCCGGCCACGACAAACAGCCCCGGACCGTCGATCAATCCGGCCAACAGGAGGAAAGCCCAACAAAGGAAACTGCGGCCGGAGAAGATCAGGCCTCCGAAACCAGTACAGGCCGGGAGCAGGGCGATTCACCGATGCTCAACGATTCCGAGCGGGAAAAGGAGGGGGCCCCTGCCTCCGATAATGCCTCCGAAGGAGCTGGTCACGACGAAACCACAACCTCCCCGGGGGCCGGAGAAGAATCCGGAACGGAATTTTCTTCTGAAGAGAGCACCGATGAAGCAACAGAACAGATCTCCGCTTCCGAGGAGAACATGGTGAGCGATGAAATCGCTTCATTGGGCATCAAGGAGAGTATTGCCATCGACGACGCCCCGGAGACCGACTCCTTTGGCCGCACCGAAGGTGAACCGGATCATGGTGCTGACCAATCCCAAAACAGCGCCGAAGATGGCCTGGATAAATTCATGGTAACGGATCATGACACCGGTGGAAAATCCGTGGGCGGTGATATCGACCTCAGTCACTTTGAGGCTGGTGATTCCCAGCAGGGACAGGAAGAAATCCCGGCCATGGACAGCCTCGACGAAACCGGAGGCCAGGAACAGCCGGAGCAGCCGGAACCGGAGGACGCCGGCCTCGGTAGCGGTGATGCCGCCGTTCCGGAGGATCTCCATGATCATACCCATCAACCGGAGGAGGTGGTTATTTCCTGAGTGAAATGCTCATAGACCATGGGCGATGGTTTCCTGACAAACCGAAAATTAGACAACGGAAGATTATTATAATACAATTGTAGTTGCGGAGAAAAACCCCTCCCCCTCTCCGGCTCCCGACCCAGTGTTAGAGACGGGCGCAGAGAGGGGGTTGTCAAGGCGCCTGTCTGCTGGAAAGTCGTATCCGCAGGGTTCAAAAATTGAAAAATTCCTTCATCGACAGGCATCAACCCCATCCAGTCGTCCATGTATCACCACATCCACACTTGCTGCGGCACCATGAAAAATTTACCGGCCGGCCAGACCGTCCGCTCCTCCTTGTCTGTCTTCCGACGAGTAGTTTTTTTCTGCTTCCTCATTCTCTTTGCCATGGGCTCGCCAACCCATGCCGCTTCCGGGGAAGCGGATTCCGGCTTGCCCCTCGGCGGCACCATTCAGATCAGGCCGCTGAATACGCAAAAATCGACTATCCTTACCGTGTATCAGGCCCTTTTTTGGGAGGCCTATGAGAAATCACCGTCGATCCGCATGGCCCTGGCACGGAAAAAACAGAAAAGTGCCCGGCGCTACACCGCCTGGGCCCGCAGATTGGCCCCACGTATCGACCTGAATATTTCGCAGGAACACTCCATTAATGCGCTGGAAGACTCTTCCGCGATACAGTCTGCAGATAGCGCGGACCGTTTGCAAGAGGAATACAGAGACGGCCGTGACTTTTCCAGCTGGGATATCAGCATGGATCTGCCCCTGTATCGCCGCTCCACGTCTCTGTCTCTTGATATTGCCGGGTTGGAGGAAAAACAGGCAGAGCAGAACCTGGAGATAGCCACCCACGAACTTGACCTTACCCTGTTTGAACTGTTGGGAAACTATCTTGTTCAGAGCTATCGGCTCATCAACCTTGATAACTCCATCAGCCTTTCCAGGGACCATGTGAAAAAAATCCAGCGGGGATATGAACTCCATGATCAGACCAGGCTGGCACTGCTGCGGGCGCAGGCCAATCTTCAGGACCTGGAGACCCGGCGGTTGTCGGCCCGACCGAACCGTCAGGCGGCATATCGCAAACTACTTGATTTCACCGGTCTCAACGGCGACGAAGCGGTTCTCGTCCGGCTCAGTAACCTGTTGATCTCGGAAGAAAAAATCGCAGAATGCATCACCTTGCTCGTCGATAACAATGAGACGGACAGGGATCTTCAGATGCTGTTGGACAGTACCGGGAAAGATAGCCTGCGCAGCTATTTCACCAACCACAGCACAATTCACCACAAGATCATTCTGGAGCGTCAACTGGCCCGGACCAGGGCCTTGACCCTGACTCAGGATGATTGGCCGTCACTGATGCTCAAAGGTGAATATGGCCGTCGCCCGGATACCAGATTCGAAGACTTTGACGGTGAGGGATCCGTTTCCCTGGTCTTTTCCCTGCCCCTCTTTAGCGGAGGAACCCGCTTCAGCAACTCCAGGGAGGAGGATGCTGCCAGGGAGCAGGCGGAAATCAACAGCGATGCCCAGATGGAGAAGACATTGCACTCCATCGAGAATTCTCGCGAGATCATCATTTCCCTGCGCCAGGTTCTTGCCAACCAGCGAATGCTGCTGACCCGCCAGGAGGAAATCGTCCGGTTGTCAAAAAAATCATATCAGATAAAGCAGACCAGCATGCAGGATCTGCTGACGGGCACCAACCGGTTGATTGATATAAAAAACAACATTATGTCCACCCTTGTCAGGCTCGGCATCGCCAGCCGCAGGTTTTTCTGGAACCTTGGCTCACCCCTGCCACTACCCGACCGCAGCTGACCGGCAACCCGGCCGTGAGCGCTTCCAGCCAAGAAGTACTTTATTATCACCGGATTGCATGTCCTGTACGTGGTTATCCGGCAACCGCCTAAGCGTATTGATCTCAGGCACCGCATCTTCACACGCTCTCTCCCGGCTGCATAGCGGGGATATAGCAGCCGGGAGAGAGCGTGCAGGTAAGCGTCAGATTCCAAATCTGCAGCACCTGTAACCAATTACAGTTTGGAAATAAGATATACCGCGGGGTTACATGCCTAGTGATTGGTTACGCTTAAGCCGCCGCAGCCGGCTCCTCATCATCACTGTAGTGGTATGGTTTACCGAAGTAGTCGAAAATACGTTTCAACTGCATCTCCTGCATGGTGTTGACCGATTCGAACTCCACCCCATAAAAGTAATAGAAGCCCTCTTTCTCTTCCCGTAAGAGCCGTACATCCAGGGAAAAGGTCTCCTCGCCCTGGACGTGTCCCGGCATGGGCAGGGAAATGCGGATCGGCAGGGAGCGGTTAAGTGCCAACTGCCTTCTCGATTTCAGGCTCATACCCCGCAGGCTGAGGTTGCGACTGAGGCAGGTGACATGGTAATCGCCCTGTTCAATCCGAACCTTGATGCTGATGTCGATTCTGGGGTAGCGGCGCTTATCGCCCGGTTGACGGGTAACCGGCGCCTCCCGGTCGACGATGAACTCATCCAGAACCGTATTGATACGATCAGAAACCAGATGCAGGTCATCGGCAACCAGAGTTGTGTCTTCGGCCTTGATGGAACTCTCCTTTAAGACCCGAAACAACTCGTTGAGGCGTTCATGGAGAGAAGATAACTGTTCCGCCTGCCGATGGTTATCTTCGGCAATGCGATTCGTGGTTTCGGTGGTGCGTTTGACGCCCGCTGTCATGGCCTCGAACACGGCCACAGTTTTTTCGGATTCCTGCTGGGAAATATTGACTTTCTCAACAACCAGCTGCATGGAGTTGACCGAGCTGTCCACCCGCTGGGTAAGACCGTTGATGAGCTCGGTAATTTCGGTGGTGGATTCCGCGGTCTGCTTGGCCAGATCCTTGATCTCCCCGGCAACCACGGCAAATCCCTTCCCCGCCTCGCCGGCCCTTGCCGCCTCAATGGTTGCATTGAGGGCCAACAGGTTGGTCTGGTCCGCTATATTCTGAATCGACTCGATTATCTTGTGGATGCGCCCGGTTGCCTCTTTCAAGGCCTCCATCCGGGTGGCGGTGGTGTTGACGCTATCCACCGTATCGGCCAGCTCCTCGATATTGCGATGGACAACAACAATCCCCTCCCGGGCCTGGCCTATGGTCTGTTCAACGGTCTCCCGCGCATCTTCCACCCTGGTGCTGACAGCGGTGGATATCTCCCGGAGACTCTCGGTGGCCTCCAGTACCTGCCGGGAACTCTTCTCCTCCCGGGTGCTGGAGGCGGCGATTTCCGACGAAATACCGGCGATCTGTTTGGATGAAATAGCCATTTGCAGACTATTCTGCTGGACAACATGGATCACGCGGCTTAAAGCCTCTCGCATCTTTTCCACCTGGTTGGTGAGGCTGCCAAGTTCATCGGCGGAACCACGGACCTGCGAACGCGACTGGAGATCACCGGAGGCGATCCGTTTGGCCGTGGCCACCACCTGCTGAAGCGGCTCGGTGACATTGAAGACAATGATCGGCGCGACAATATAGGAAGCCAGCCAGGTAAAGGCCAGGAGAACAAGCAGGCTCAGTTGCAGCGTGCGAACCTTGCCGTCAGCCTCAGCAGCCAGCATACCCACGGCCTTGTTCATGGCGGCCAGGGTCTTTACACTGAGCTGGTTGATATCGTTCAACCCGGTGTTGTCATGCGCTCCGCTCCGGATGTTGTCCACCGACTCTTTGAGCTGCTGCCAGAGAACCGCCACCTGTTCAAGCTGTTTTCTGATGGCCGGAGTCCTGATACCAGGTAACTCCACCGGTTTTTTCATGCCCAGATCAAGAAAGGTTTTCCCCCCGTCCATCAGGGCTGTCAGGGAAAAATCAAAGAGCTGCCGGGTCCTGGTCATTAATGTGATGTCGTTGAACCGTTCGGCTTTCGGGGCCTGTTGAAGGCTCAGAAAAAACTCCTTGGTAAATTTCTGGGTCAGCATCCGCTGGCGTCCGGCAATATTGACGATCAGTCCGTCGCTTTTCTGGTTGTACAGGGTCACCGAGGTATAGAGCACCATGCCGGTGATGATCAGCAGAAAAAACAAGATCAGGTTTCTCAGCTTCTTGCCGACACTCAGCTGGTTGAGCCGCAGCAGCCGGGTCAGCCTCTCTTTATATGCAAACAGTGCCATTGGTCCCCTCTCTTCAATGGTGATGGATGGAAATGCCTTGTCAAGAATCACAGCCCGGGAGACAGGGCTCCGCTGGTAGCGGGGAGCCTCCAATATCGTATCGGCCCCGGAATATTTTTTCCTTTAGGCATTCCTGAAGGAATGGAGAAATAGATCTCCCGGACCGCGGCTCATCTTTGTCGGCACGCCTTAAGCAGGCGATGGGCGTTTTTCCAGAGGATCTTTTCCTCGATTGACTTTTCAAGAGCGAGATTTCGCAACAGCTGCAGGGCTCGGGCCTGGTCCTCCCAGGGGGAATCCGAGCCGAAGAGAAGGTGATCCGCCGGATGGTCCAGCAGCAGACGGCGAGCAGCGGATGGAGGGAGATAATGAAGGGAGAATGACAGATCCATATATATGGGTCTGCCGATGAGTTTTCGCCGCACCTCGTCCCAGTCATCCCAACCGCCGAGATGGGTGGTGATGAGTTTCAGATCGGGGAACCGCCTGGTGACGGCGATGATCTTCTGCGGGTCGGCCCGACGAATCCGGGGAAATGCGATGTCGAAACCGGTATGCATGACCAGCAGCAGATCATGGCGGTTAACGGACTCGTATATTCGCATCATCCGCGGCTCATCAAGAAAGAAATCCTGATAATAGGGGTGGAGTTTGATACCCTTGAATCCCTCTTCCCGGATAATCCTGATCCGGTCATGAACCAATGGATCGTCGGGGTGGACCGAGGGCAGGGGAATCAGTCGTACGGACCGGATGGTCGCCGACCAGGCAACTATTGAGTCGAACTGTTCCGGCCGGGTGGCGATGGAACAGATGACACTACGCTCTATGCCGGCAAGATCCATGGAGTTCAGCAGATCCCCCGTGGTGCCGTTCAGCCGCGGTCTGACATTCCCTTTCTCGGCCAGAGCAGGAACCGCCCGGGCAGCGAGTTGATCGGGAAAGGCGTGGGTGTGAAAGTCAACGATCGGTGTCATAACGCTCCTTTCCAAGTCGCAACACCTGCGGCAAGGAGATGATATATTCCCGGATTTCATCCCTCACCCGACGATAGATCTCCAGCTGTTCATCCTTGTCTTCAACCGATGCCGCCAGTTTCGGGGGATCATCGAACCCCCGGTGAATGATCCGGGTTGCAGCGGGAAAACGGGGACAGCTGCGGTCGGCATGGCCGCAAACCGTGATAACGTAATCAAAGGAGGAAACCGTTAGATCTTCAATCCGCGTACTGCGCTGATCCTGCATATCGACCCCGGCCTCGGCCATAACTCCGACAGCCCGGGAGTCAAGACCGTGGGCCTTAATTCCGGCGGAATAGGGAATAAGAAGATCTCCCAGCAGGTGACGGGCCCAGGCCTCGGCCATCTGGCTGCGGCAGGAGTTCCCGGTGCAGAGAAAAAGAATGGTTGGTCTGGGTGCCGGCGGCCTGATTTCAAAACAGTGATGGATCCGGGGGTTATGCCGAAAATCACGATCCAGAGTGCGGCGGCTGATATCACGCACGGAAAATCGCCTCAAGAGACGCTGATCAAGTTTAAACCTGCGGAAGTTGGTGGAAAATATCAGCAAACCGTCCCCGTCCGCCAAAAGCCGCATGGCGGCCGTCACCAGATCACGGTGATGGCGCTGGATGTCGAAGACCCGCCTTTTTTTACCGGTATTGGAAAAGGTGGGCGGATCGAGAAAGATGAGATCATACCCTCCCGGCTTCTGATCCTGCAGCCACCGGCGGCAATCGGCCCGGATGAAGCGGTGTTGCGGTCCGCCGAAACCGTTCAGGGCCATATTGGCCCGGGCCCGGGCCAGGTAACGGGCGGAGAGATCGACGGTTGTCGTGGTTTCGGCTCCGCCGTACGCGGCATGGACCGTGGCCGTGCCGGTATAACCGAAGAGATTGAGAAACCTCCCGCCCTTCGCAGCTGCGCCGATCATTTCCCTGGTTATTCGGTGATCGAGGAAAAGACCGGTATCAAGGTAATCGGTAAAGTTGAGCAGAAAACGACAATCGCCCTCCCGGACCTCATGGAGACGCCGACCGCTTCCGAGCCTGCGATACTGTTTCGTCCCCCGCTGGCGACGCCTGGTCTTGATGAAGATCCTGCTGCGTGGAACGCCCAACACAGCGCGGATCGTTGCAAGTCCATCCCGGAAACGCTTTGCCGCCACTGCCGGATCAATGGATGGGGGCGCGGCATACTCCTGCACATGCACCCAGCAGCCGTATATATCGACGGCAAAATTATAGTTTGGAATATCGGCATCATAGAGTCGGAAACAGGAGATGCCGCGCCGGGCGGCCCATGGCAACAGCTGTCGACCCTTCTTCACAAGCCGGTTGGCAAAATCCCTTGTCTCCCCGCCGCCGCCACCGGAAGTGATTGTCAGTGGTCCCATCGCCTGTCTTTTTGCCGACCTCTCCACGTCCGCGACAAAGAGACGGCATCGCAGGGCGCCGTTGTATAGACGATGGCTCAGGCTCCAGGTAACCCCGAATTCACCGGCAAAATCCGGCGCAGCGGTTATCACGGCAAAACGCTGTCCGGCAAAACAGGAACGGATCTTCCGGCCCAGGCAGCGGTAGATGTATTTCACCTCTTGGCTATCGGCCAATCGCCGGCCATAGGGAGGATTAACCAGCACCACACCCCGGCCTCCCGGATTCTCCAGCCGAGCCAGCTGCCTTTTTTCCACATGAATCCGTCCCTCCAGCCCGGCTCGCCGGATATTGGCCCTGGCCCCGGCAACGGCCCCGCCATCGGCGTCAAAGCCGATGAGCCGCACCCTCCGTTGCGGTGTCTGCGGGTTTTCTCCGGCAACAGCCTCCGTAACCACCTGCTGCCATCGCTGCTCGTCATGCCCGCGCCAGCCGGTAAAGCCGAAAGAACGTCGCCCCAGGCCGGGGGCGGAACCATCAAGGATCAGAGCCGCCTCGATCAAAAGGGTGGCGGAGCCGCACATGGGATCCAGGAGAAAATCGGGTTCATACCCCAGCCGGTCAAGTGCCAGGTGAACAACCGCGGCAGCCGGGGCCTCCTTGAGAGGAGCCTCGCCGGGAGCAACCCGATAGCCGCGCCGGTGCAGACTCTCTCCGGAAAAGTCGATGGAGAGGGCAGCCCGGTTTTTGTGAATGTGGAGATGAAGGCGGAGATCAGGCTGCCTCACCTCCACCCGCGGTCGAGCGCCGCAGCTCAGACGAAATTGATCAACCACCGCATCTTTGACCCGCTGGGCCGCATAGCGGCTGTGGTTGAGCGTCGAGGACGTCAGCGTGCAGTCGACCGCAAAGGAGGTGGCGGTTCCTTTCCTGAAGTGCAGCCGCCAGTCGATGGCTGCCGCCCCCTGATAGACGGCGTCACCGTCTGATGCGTCGAACTCGGCGATTGTCAGCAACACACGGGAACCAAAGCGGGAGTGGAGGCAGACACGGTAACCGTCCACCGGCGTGCCGTGCCAGGTAACGGCTCCAGGCACGCACCGGGCCGGCCGTCCGGTGAGAGCGGTTACCTCCCCGGCGGTCAGCTGCTCAAGTCCACCGGCGCAGGTAGTGGTGAAGCCAAACTGCTCATCGCTTGCTTTTTCCCTGCTCATAAAAAATATAAGCGCTCACGGATGGTGCAGATTTGCGGATCTTTCCTGTCCGCTTAAGATAGGCTTTAGCGGACAGGAAAGATCCGGGGAAGATGCGGTCCCGTGAGCGCTTACAGCTAAAAGTACATTATACCAACGGATTACATACCCTGTGACCGTTTACATGATCAGTTTATATCGCCAAGCCCCTGCGCCTGTTCAATCCACTGGGTAACGGCATGGGCATCGGGCAGATAATATCCGGGGAAGAGGTGATCCTCATCGTTGATCTCCTTCATCTTCTCGGCAAGGGCGATGGCGTTCACCCGCCGCAGATCCCGTACCGATTGAATACCGGCGGCGGTCAGCAGTTCGGCGTACTGGCCACCGATTCCCTGGACCCGCATGAGGTCGGCCCGGCTTACCCAGTTGCGCACCCGGGCGCCTTCGACACCGAGTTTTTCGGATATCTCCCTGCGGCTTCCGGCATCACCGCACCGTTTGATCAATTCCATGGTGCCGCCGATTCCCATTTCCCTGAGCCGCTTGGCATATTCCGTTCCGATTCCCTCAATTTCGCCGATATCGTAGTCCTCCTGATTATCCGGGAAGCTGGCGATGAACTTCTTTACCTTGGTCTCGGAGCGCAACGCCTTCTCCTTGAAGCGTTCATGTCGCCTTTTGAGATCCTTGCGCTGCTTTTCAAGGTCGCGGATACGGGCCTGGGCGTTTTTCTCGATATCCTTGAGCTTCAGCTGCAGGCCGTCGCGTTCCAGCTGAACGGCGGTGAGGCTGTTTTTGATGGTGGTGGTCTCATTCTCCACCCTCTCGACGGCCTCGTCCCTCTCCTTTCTCAATTCAGCGCATTTCGCCTGCAGTTTTTTGATCTCCTCTTCCAGGGATTCACGCCGCTGCCGTTCACTTTTCAGGGAGCCGTCAACATCGGTAAGGCGGGCCTGGGCCTCGTCCCGCTCGCTTTCAAGGGCCGCGAACATGTTTTTCCAGTTACTCTCCTGGGTCTTTGATTTCAGCGCCAGGGCATTATGCTCGGTCTCCAGGTCATTGAGGCGTGATTTCCAGTTTTTTTCGGTCTCATCGAGCTTTTTGCGGACCTCATCCCGTTCCTTTGCCACCAGTTCCATCTTGGCCTGGAAGCTGTTTTCCTGCTCTTCCAGTTTACCGGCAAACTCCTTTTTTTGGTCCTTGAGCTCATCATACTTTGTCTTCCACCGGTTTTTCTCGCGCTTGATCAACCGGGCACAGCCGATACTCTTGAGCCACCAGCCGATAATCATGCCGAGAATGGCCGCTGCAACCAGACAGAGGGCTATCTGAGTGATTAAGTATTGCATGCTTATCTCCTCCCCACTTTAAATTCAATGCGCCGATTCTTCGCCTGTCCCTGCTCCGTGTCATTTTCCGCCACCGGGCGTGTTTCACCGTAGCCCACGGCATGCAACCTATCAGCCGGTACACCTTTTTTGACAAGATAGTCAACCACCGAAGCGGCCCGGTCGGAACTCAGCTTCATATTGGAACGATCATCACCGCGACTGTCGGTATGACCACCGACCTCAACATCGACCTCCCGGCACTCCTTGAATATCTCAGCCAATCGATCAAGGGTCCCGAAGCTCTCCGGCAGAATACGGGAACTGGCACTGTTAAAGAGAATAGTGGTCCCGGACAGTACCCGGTTAAAGCGTTGCTGACAGAGTTCAAGCAGCCTTTCTTTGTCGACGACGCCGATCTCGACGGTGGGGTCGACTCCTTCGGGCAGAGCAGCCGAGAAGGACTCCTCGAATGCCTTTTTCGCCTCTTCGCTCAACAGCGTGCCTTTCACCTCCACCTTGTCGCCCACCAGGGAGACGGCGGCCTCGTCAAAACCACCGAGATGGTCCGCAAGCAGATCCATCACTCCGCTCCAGCAGTCGGGAGCCCCTGCGGTAATTTCCAGTTGATCCCTGACGTTATCCGCTCCAAAGCGGGCCTTGAAACTGTTGAGCAGGCGGAGCTGGGCATCTTCATCGGGTACCATGCCACTGACAACGACCTGACGGTCACGGATCTCCACCCGGGTCGCGTATGGCGGTTTCTCCTCAGCCTGCGGCTCCACCACCGCCTGGGCGTCCACCTGTTGTTCCTCCTGCGGAGGTTGGGCCTGAGCCTGCGGCTCTGCTTCAGGTTCGGCAACAGGAGCGGAATCCTTGATCACCGTCTCGATCTCATAGATAACCTTGAAGTTCTCCGGCAAGGCCTCACTGATCTTTTTGCGCACCTCATCGCGGATCTCCGGCGATCTCACCCGGCCGTTGACCCGAAGCTCGGCATCCACCGTCTCAATACGCGCGGTTTCAAATTTTTCCACCTGGGTGAGAACGGCAGCCATGGCCCGCCGCCAATTTTCCGGAGTGCCCTTGGCAAATTCCAGTTCATCCCGCACCCCTTCTCCTCCGAATCTATCCCGTGCTTCACCCACAAGCCAGGCACGGGATTCCTCATCGGGGACCACGCCCGTCAACACCAGGCTCCCCTCTTCGCGGGTGATCACCGTGCGGTAGGGGCTGGCAACCGGTTCCTCCACAGGTTCCGAAATCTTCAGGCGATTGTCAACACTGTTCACCCCCCGGACGCTCGCAGCCGTGTCTTCAGCCAGTTTCCGGGTATCCACATCCGGAGCGATTCCCTCCAGCAGGACATCCCGGCCATCCACCCGCACCTTGGCGAACTGGAAGTTGCTTTCAGCAAGGGCCCCGGTGGTGCGCTTGGCAATGTCTTCCTGGATCAATGGAACCTTGTAACGGGAACAGAAAAAAATGAGGAGAGCCAACGCCATAGCTCCCAGGAGAAAAACGAGGGTCCTGCCCATACCACACCTCCCTTAAACGTGGAAAGAGATACCGGGTTGCCGCTCCAGATAAATGGACCGACTGCGGATTCACGCATGCTGCCTTGATAATCTATCTACAAGCAGCTGTTGTATTTTGCAAGATTTTTAAACAAATCAACAAGAAGCCCCGATTTTTCCATATTGCCGGAATAAAAGTCCGGCAAATGAACGCTCCTGCGAACCTGGCAGACGCATGGCCGGAAACCGCTACTGTCCTACTGCAGCTCTTCCAGTACCGCGGTCAACGCCTCGATGAGCATTCCGATATCCTCCGGCTCGACGATGAGCGGCGGGATAAACCGCAACACCCGACCACCGGCGAAGTTGATGAGGACCCCGCGTTCAAAGAGCCGGTTCACGATCTCCTGACCACGTTCAATTCCGGCGGGCGTCAGCACCAGACCCTGAATCAGTCCCAGCCCCCTGGTGCCCGAGGCGATTCCGGGAAACCGCCTGGCGGTTCGTTGCAGCCCCTGGGTGAGAAGGTGCTCTTTTGCACGCACCCCGTCAAAAAAGCCGTCGGCAAGCATGGTTTTCAGTACCACCACGCCGGCGGCCGCGGCCACGGGGTTGCCGCCGAAGGTCGAGGCATGGCTGCCCACGGAAAAAGCGGCGGCGATTTTATCGCTGGTGAGCATGGCCCCGATGGGCAGGCCGTTGCCCAGCGCCTTGGCAAGGGTCATAATATCAGGGATCACCCCCAGCTGTTCATAGGCAAAGAGGGTGCCGGTACGGCCCATGCCTGTCTGCACCTCGTCAAAGATAAGCAGCAAGTCGTGCCGGTCACACAGCTCCCTGATCTTCTGAAGATAGACACGGTCAAGGGGGCGGACGCCACTTTCCCCCTGCAGGGGTTCGCAGAAAATCGCACAGGTTCTGTCGCTGATCAGTCCCTCCAGGTGCCGGAGATCCCCGAATTCGGCGTGCACGAAACCCTGGGGCAGAGGTTCGAAACCCTCATGAAATTTGGGCTGTCCGGTGGCGGCAACCGTGGCCAGGGTCCGGCCATGGAAGGAACCGGTCAGGGAGATCACCTCGTAACGATCCGGACCGGAATGGATACGGGCCAGCTTCAGGGCCGCTTCGTTGGCCTCGGCCCCGCTGTTTGCCAGAAAAACACGGTCGGCAAAGGAGTGTTGGGTGAGCAGCCGGGCCAGTTCCGTCTGCGGCTCGGTGTAGAAGAGGTTGGAGACATGCACCAGTTTTCCCGCCTGCTCGCATATCGCCCGGGTCACCTCAGGATGGCAGTGTCCCAAGGCACAGACCGCGATACCGGAGAGAAAATCGAGGTACTCCTTGCCATCCGCATCCCATAAACGGCACCCCTCGCCCCGGACCATCATTGCCGGAAACCGGCTGTATGTTTGGATAAACACCTGATCACTCCTTGCCATCAAATCCGCGCCGACACTCATTTGACAATCTCCGTACCAATTCCCTTATGGGTGAAAATTTCGAGTAAAATAGCGTGCTCCCTGCGCCCGTCGACAATATGGGCCTTTTCCACTCCCCCCCGCAGTGCCGAACGGCAGCAACCGATCTTGGGAATCATCCCTCCACGGATAACTCCGGAGTCGATGAGGCTGTCGATCTGTCCCTCCTGGATGGTGGAGATCAGCTCGCCCACCTCATTGAGCACCCCTTCGACATCGGTGAGGAGGATGAGCTTGGCAGCGCCCAGCCTGGCGGCAATTGCCCCGGCCACCAGATCGGCATTGATGTTGAAGGCCCGGCCGTCGTCTCCCACGCCCACCGGCGCGATGACCGGAATAAAATCCTTGGCGTCCAGGGTTTCGAGAATTTCAGGATTGATGCGGGTGACCTTGCCCACCCGGCCGAGATCAATGAGCTCCGGCGGTCGAGCGGCCCCGGTGGATTCCGCCTGCATGGTCATCTTGCAGGCCTGAACCAGATCGCCGTCCCGCCCGGAAAGACCCACGGCCTTTCCGCCGCAATGGTTGATGAGCCCAACGATTTCCTTGTTGACCTTGCCCACAAGCACCATTTCCACCACATCCATGGTTTCACCGTCGGTGACTCGCATCCCCTGAATATAGTTGGATTTGATCCGCATCTTCTCCAGAAAGAGATTGATCTGCGGCCCGCCGCCATGGACAATGACCGGGTTGATGCCGATATATTTCATGAGGATGACATCAAGGGCGAACTTCTTCTTGAGTTCCTCGTCCACCATGGCGTGCCCGCCATATTTGATCACCAGGGTCCGATTCTTGAACTCCCGAATATAGGGAAGCGACTCGATGAGCACCTTGGCCTTTTCCATACTCTTCTGCATACACCACCTGTTGTTGATTTGATCCGGATCTCTTCCAGCCGCCATAGCCCCACTATACGGCTAAAAGAGATCGTTTATCGGTGCCTGTGAACAATTACGGGCATATTACCGTGCCCCCTTTCGGGTGTAAACCCGTTCTTTTCCCCATAATCGGACGGCCAGGCCGGAGTGTCGCCTCACCCGCCGCCCTATGGCCGTCTCCATCAGCTGTCGCGGTGCCCATATTTCCAGTGCCTTTCTGGCACGGGTGATACCGGTGTAAATCAGTTCCGCGGAGAGAATTTCACTGTCGGCCAGAGGAAGGACCAGGATCACCCTTTCAAATTCCGATCCCTGGGACTTGTGTACCGTGACCGCGTAGGCGGTTTCATGCTCCGGTAAGCGCGTCGGCGCAATGGAACGCAGGCCGCCGGAGGGCTCCGGAAACCAGGCCCGCGGCCGGCCCTGTTCATCGGGCCAGACAATGCCGATATCACCGTTGAACAGACCCAGGCCATGATGGTTCGCGGTGATGAGCAGCGGCCGGCCCCGATACCAGCGATGTGCATCCCGGATCAGACCGCGCCGCCGCAGGGCCGCTTCCACCATGCCGTTCATGCCAGCCACGCCGTAAGGTCCCTCCCGCAGGGCGCAGAGCACCCGTTGCCTTTCCAGAATGGCGAGGGCGTCATGGGGTCCGGCGGCATCCAGGGAAGCGGCGAAACCGGGGGCTACCCTCGCTTCCACCAAGGCTGCCAGTTCGGAGTCTCGGGGCGAGAAAAAATTCAGATCATCATAACCGCCTTGCATCACCCGTTGCAGGGCGGCCCGATTTCCGCTGTTGACGGCTGCGGCCAGACGACCGATGCCGCTCTTCTTATGGAAACGGTAGCTCTTCTCAAGCAGAAGAAGCGAATCGTTGAAACCGGCAGCCTCTTCAATGTTCAACGCATTTCCCGTCAGCGCTTCCAGGCGGGCTGCCGGGGCTTGGGACCAGCCGTTGCCGGCACCGGAACAGAGATCGGCAAAGAGGCTCCCGGCCTCCACCGAGGCCAGCTGGTCGCGGTCTCCCAGCAGTATGAGACGGCACCGGGGCGGCAAGGCGGAGAGCAGGCGGGCCATGAGGGGAATATCGATCATCGAGGCCTCATCCACCACCAGCAGGTCCAGGGGCAGGGGGTTGTCGCTGTTACGGCGAAAACGCCCGCCGGGCCGAACTCCCAGCAGCCGGTGCAGGGTCGAGGCATGCCCGGGAATGGTCGCCGTCGATTCCCATCCACCGGGCAACCGCTCCCCGGCGGCGCGGATGGATTGGGAGAGTCGGGCCGCCGCCTTGCCGGTGGGGGCGGCCATGGCGATACGCAGGGGTGGATCCGCCAATGTCGTGAGAATGGCGAGAATACGGGCAACAGTATAGGTTTTGCCGGTTCCCGGTCCGCCGGAGATAATGAGGAGCTGTTTGCAGAGGGCGGCGGCAGCCGCTGTTTTCTGCTGATTTCCGTGATCACTGCCGGGGAAGATCATCTCCAGCAGCTTTGCGGCCCGTTCCGTCTCAACGGGCAACAAAGGGGCAGAGCGGCGCAGGAGGTCATCGGCAATGATCTTTTCATAGCTGAAAAAGCGGTGCAGGTAGAGCCGGTTGTCTTCATCGAGGATCAGCGGCTGCCGCCGGCCCGGGGTTCCGACAACGCCGGAAGACAGCAGCTGCCGCCGCAGGGACGACGCATCCGGTAACCGCAGCGCCTCGTCTTCGGATGCCGGAAAGACCTCCTTACCGGTCACCTCCTCCAGGGGAAGACAGATATGGCCGCCTCCCGCGGCCCGGCTGACTAAAGCGGCGACAACCGGTAAAAAAGGCGACATGGTGCCGGCCAGTCTGTCGAGAAAGAGGGCGAAACGGTAATCGATCTCACGGATCATCCCCGCTGCCGCCGCTCTTTCCAGGTGGTTCCGCACCTCCATCTTCACTCTCCTTTTTCAGGCAACCGTTGCCGGCCACCTCCCCACAGCTGATCCAGCCGCCGGATCAACTCCTTCTCCGGCCTGGAAAAAAAGATACCGGTTCGCTGCCGGGGATGCATGCCCCGCAGAAACAGATAGTACGCCCCGCCGAAATGTCTCTCGTAGTCATAGTCCGGCAGCCGCAGCCGCAAATGACGGTGCAGGGCCACGGTATAGATGAGGTACTGGAGATCGTAACGATGTTCTCTCACGGCCCGGGCCAAGGCCTCCCTTTCGTAGTCGGCGTAGTCATGGCCCAGATGATTTGACTTGTAATCGGCCAGCCAGTAGCGCCCCCGGTAAAAAAAGACCAGATCGATAAACCCCTTCATCAATCCCTGCAACCATCCGTCTTCCCCCTCATCCACCCGGGAAAAACCATGATCCGACAGCAGCCTGTTGAGCCCGGCAATAGGAGCGGGGGCCAGGGTAAAGTAGAACCCCATCTCCGTAACGCGCTCCTCCGGTTTGAGATCACGGAGTCGCGGCCCGGAAACGGTCAGCGGCGTCCCCAGGATGGTGGGCAGCCAGGCGCAGACCGGATCCAGCCAATTTGCGGCAATACCGGCCCTGTCCAGGTGCATTCGCACCAGATTCCGTACCTCCTCCTCTTTGCCCGTGGTCGAAAAGTCGACCTCCTCGAGAAGGGCGTGCAGGAAGCTACCGGCCCGGCTGCCCCGGGGAAAGGAGAAGGCATCCCTCTCCGCTGATGCCGCTGATTCCCGGGACGCCGCCCGGGGTATATGCTCAGCCTGCAACCGCCGGCCGGCCAGCTGCGAGTAACTGCTGATGCGCCAGCGGGTCTCGATCCCGGCGCCGGGCTGCCGGGCATACAGGGATTTCTCCTGCGACGGCTGGAGAGGATCGAGGCGCTCATCCGTTTCATCATGTCGCTGCCGGGGCAGGAACTCCACCAGAAGCCCATGGCTGTTAAGCCGGTCGATATCCTTCCTGATCCCCTCCTCGTCCAGCTCCGCCAGTCGGGATATCCGTTCTTTCCCGGCCGGGTGGAGCAGGTAGGCGAGGGCTGAGTTCTCGGCCTTGGAGATGGGGCCCCAGCAGAAATAACAGCGGTATCTGGCGCGGGTTACCGCCACATAGAAGAGCCGCAGATCCTCGGCCAGCCGTTCCAGCTCGGCCCGCCTGTAATGGGAAGCCGGCGGGCTGTGGATATCCATGTTGAGCATCAGTTCCAGGCTGTGGGGATCGTGGAACGGGAAGGGGCGATCGGCCGCCACCTTTCGGCAGTCCCAGATAAACGGCAAAAAGACAATCTCGTACTCAAGCCCTTTGGACCTGTGGATGGTGACGATGCGCACCAGGTTTTCATCGCTTTCAAGCCGAAGCTGTTCCCCCTCCATGGCCTCGCCCGGGTCGCCGGACAGGAGGCGCAACCGATTGAGCAGTCCCTCCATGCCGTCGCAATGGCGGGACTGTTCCTGCAGCAGTTCCGCCAGGTGCAGCATGTTGGTGAGCCGCCGCTCCCCGTCGACGGCCGCCGACAGACGATGCACCGTCCGGCGTTTGGCCAGTAACCGCTGCAGCATCACAGCCACGCCGAAACTGCGCCAGGTAAGATGATACTCCTGAAACTCTGAGAGAATTTCCTCCCACTGCGACTCATCGACAGTGAGCTCGTGGAGCATGGACGCATCAAAACCGAAAAAATCGGTGGTCAGGGCGCTGCGTATTCCCCCCTCGTCGGCGGGATTGAGAACAGCCGACAGAAGCCTCTCCATCTGGCGGCACTCACGGCCGGCAAAGACCGAATCGCGGCTGTAATAGACGCAGGTGACGCCAAGGTTCGCCAGGGCGCGCTGCATGCGGTCGGCCTCGCGACGGCTGCGCACCAGTATTGTGAGATCGCCGGCGGCAAGCGGCCGCTCGCCGATGCGGGCCCGCCCTTCCCTGCCGCGACGCAGGAGCCGGACGATTTCCCCGGCGCACAGCCCGGCGGCTTCCTCTCCGGCCCGGTCCTTGGAGATACGCTTACCCTTGCCGATCTCACCGGGCAAAAGCCAGACAGCCAGGGGCGATACCCCATGACCGTCGATCAGAAACGGAGTTTCATCGGCCCTGGAAGCGGATTTGAGGGGTTCATGGCGAATATCGTCACTGAAGACAAAGGAGTCGCGGCGGGAAAAGAGGGCGTTGACGGCATCCACCATCCTCCGGCTGGACCGGTAATTGGTGTCCAGGGTATAGCGTTGCGGGGTTTCCCGCCGGGCCCGGATATAGGTGAAGATATCGGCACCGCGGAAACTGTAGATCGCCTGCTTGGCATCACCGATCATCAGCAATGCCGAATCCTCCCCCCCGTAGATGAGATCGAAAATCGCATACTGCCGGGGATCGGTATCCTGAAACTCATCCACCAGCGCCACAGGGAAACGGCGGCGGATTGCGGCTGCCAGGGCTGCTCCTCCCGCCGCCCGCAGGGCATCCTCCAGTCCGCTGAGAAGATCGTCGAAACAGAGGACCCCCAATCGATTTTTCCGCCGGAAAAGTTCCCGCAGCAAAAATTGACGGGCCTGCTGCAGAAACCATATGCGGCGCAGGGAGAGAAAACGGTGCAGAGTGGAATAGAACTGTTCGAAGCAGTGGAAAAAGGGATGATCCACCGAACATTTTTTCTTTAGGCGGGATTGCATGACTGCAGCGGAAAAGAGCTCGATTTCCGCCGCCGGCAACCAGGGAAAGGTTGCGGCCGCGGTCAGTTGCTCCATGGCTTCCAGTGCCAGGTCCACACGTTCCTCGCTGTAGCCGTTTTTTTTATTCCGGCTCAGACAGGAATCATGCCGCAAGAGAGCCGTCACGTCATCACCGTGAACTCTCCACTGCCGGCACACCTCCTGGAAAAAATTTTCCGCCGTCTCGGCCAGTTCCCGGATTTCTGCTTCCTCCACCCGGGGAATGCAGCGGATATCGGGCTGCGAGAGCGGGCCGCGCAAATCTTCGGCCAACCCCTGCGGATCCGACCACTGGGATATGGCCCAGTCCGCCTCCCGGCGACCGGCCCCATACAAGCTCCGCCGCCAGAAATCCTCGATGATTTCCCGCCGCAGAGGGGTTTCGTTTTCAAGAAATTCCCGCTCAAAGGGCCCGCCGGTTTCAAAGGCGTTGTCCTGGAGCATGCGCCTGCAGAAACCGTGGATTGTAAAGATGGCCGCCTCATCCATCCGCGCCAGGGCATCGACCAGAATCGCCTCCCCCTCCTTGTGATCCGTCACGCGGCCAAGCAGGCCGGCAAGCAGAGGATCATCTTCGGACGGCCGCCCTTCGGAAAGCAGGTTCAGCGCCTGCCGCAGCCGGGAACGGATCCTGCCGCGCAGTTCTTCGGTGGCGCTGTTGGTGAAGGTAACCACCAGGATCTCCGGCACCTCCAGGCCGTGCTCCAGCAGGAGCCGCAGGTAGAGCAGGGCAATGGTAAAGGTCTTGCCGGTACCGGCTCCGGCTTCGATGAGCCGACGGCCTTGCAGGGGCAGAGAAAGAGGATCCAGGGGCTGCATGGTTACGCCTCCAGGTGATCAAGCAGCGGCCCGCAGATCTCCTCCGCCAGCTCCCGGAAGCTGTCGTCAAGGGGATCACATCCGGCCAGCACAAGTTCATACTCCTCAGCTTCCCCCTCGCCGCGCATCCTGTATTTGCCCAGCCAGCTTTTACGGGCCGCAGTGTTTCGCCTGGACGGCCTGGCCGTCACCCATTCCATACTGGTGCGGGGATAGAAGTGGAGCGGCTGCCGCAACCCCAGGAACCGGAGTTCCAGCAACCGGTTCAGATATTGCCCTGCCGCCGCAACCGGTCCAAAACGCAGCAGCCTGTCACTGCCCACATGGACGGAACAACACTCCACCCCCGGTGGCGCGGCAAGGGCAAGAACCAGGTGGTGAATCCAGAGGGAGAGAAAATCAACGGTCTTGACCTTTGCAAAGCGATAGGTGACCCGGCCGGACTCAAACAGGTTGTCGAGGCTGCCGACGATATCGCAGCACTCCAGCCGCAGACGACAGGGAAATGGATCGCGCGGTGGGCCGAGCAGCGGTTTCACCCGGGCGGCAAGCCTGTTCGCTGCCGCGGCCAGTTCATCGAAAGTCGCATCGCCCAGTTCCCGATGGGGCAGGTCCCCCCGCGCCCGCAGCAGGCGCAACATATCCCCTTTCCCGCCATCCAGGGCGGCCTGCACAAGTTCATTGCCCAGCCGATACCGGCTTAAGGGGTCCAGGGCAAAGGGTTCGCTGTCCGGCGGCAGCTCCTCTCCCTTGCGCAGATACACCCCCAGCCGCCGCTGCAGAAAAAACCGGACCGGATGTTTCCAGAAATCCACCAGATCAGCCGGCTCCACCTCCGTCACCGGCTCAGGGGCGGGCAGCGGCTGGGGCAGGAAGGGTTGCCGCCTGCTCTCCTTTTCCCTTTTCGGCAGCCAGTGGACCGCATAACTCCGGTAGCCGCCCGTGCCGTCAAAACAGCGCGGAGAAAAGGGCTGGAGCGGATAGTGGCTGGTGATCGCGGCGGAAGCGCTCTTTTCCCCGGCATCAAAGGCGGTATCCAGGTAATCGCACAATTCTCCCACCACCCCGGATGGCTGCCGCCTGCTGTTGTCGCGGATATCTCTTCCCACCCAGGAGATGGAAAAAACATCGCGGGCCGAAAGCAGGGCTTCGAGGAAGAGGTAGCGGTCGTCATCGCGCCGTCGCCGGTCACCGCGTCGTGGATGGCGGTTGATAAGATCAAACGAGGCTGCCGGGGACACCCTGGGATAATCGGTGTCGTTCATGCCCAGGAGCCAGATCACCCGAAAGGGAATCGCCCGCATGGGAACCATGTTGCAGAAGGTGACGCCGCCACCGAGAAAGGCCTGCCCCGAGCCCTGACGCCGAAGGGCGCCCCGCAAATGTTCAAGGATCACCACCGTGGTTATCTCTTCCCCAGGGGCCGTCTTGCTCACATATTCACCAAACTCGACGATCAGGCTGCGCAGCAGGGCAAGAGATTCATCGTCCTCGCCGCCCGGTTCGGCCTGAAAAAAATCATCGAGCATGTCCAGGAGAAGACGGCTCCACCGCTCCGCCGGATGAGCCTGTCGCAGCAGGCGACGACAGCGGCGCAACCGATCGATGAAACCGGCCAGGCTGCCAAGCCATTCCGCCTCTTGTCCGTTGATGTATGGAAAGGGAGCGATATCCCGGTAGAGCTCCTCCGAGTCCAGACAGTAGCCGAGCAGCATGCGCTCAAGTCCGAACTCCCAGCTGTGCCGCCCCGAATCCCGGCCGCAGAGTTGCCGCCGCTGTTCCCGGTCCAGGCCCCAGCGGATGTTATTGGCGTGGATCCAGCTCCTCACCCGGCTCAACCCCTCCCCGTCCAGGCCGCAGCGACGATGGATCGCCGGCACTTCCAGCAGGGCGAGGACGGCGGAGAGCTCATGGCGGCTGTCGGCCGCCTCCAGCAGGGCCAGAAAGGCGGCGATCAGCTGCTGTTCATTGCCGGGGGAGCGGTCCGCCAGGGACCAGGGTATAAAGGTATCTCCCCGGGCAGCTGAGAAAACACCGGTAACAGCCTCGGTATACTCCTCGATATCCGGGGCCATGACGATGATGTCCCGGGGGGTGAGTCCGGGCAGGTCGGCCAGCAGATCCAGCAACCGGTCATGGAGCACCTGCACCTCGCGAAGACGACTGTGGCAGACGTGCAACCGGATGGAACGGTCACCATCATCAAGGACGAGGCGTGGGTGGTCCGGCTCCGGTCGGCGGATAAGCTCCAGGATATCCGCCTGTACCGTAGCCAGGAGCGAGTGGCGTGACGGCGGCCGGAAAATTGCCTCCTCAACCAGTTCCAGTTCCGTGAGTGCCTCGAAAAATTCGCGCCCCTGTACCCCCAGGGAGGCAAGCAGCGGATTACCGCCGAAATAGTAGTGGCTCATATCTTGCCGGCCCGTCTGGCGCCAGCGGGCCCGCATCCCGGCCCGGGCGCGATCGCCCAGCAGATCCCCCCAGTATTCCCGGCAGGGATTGAAAAAAAAGAGATGGATATCGAGATGGGGGGCCATGACCTGCAGCACCTGCAGGTAGACAGGTGCCAGAATGCCGAGGCCGAAGAGAAAGACCCGGGGCGGCAGGTCGCCGTGGCTGAGCCCTTCCCTGTCGCGCAGCCGGAAAAATTCCCTGAACCGCCGTCCGCGGTGATATTCGCCCCGGGCGGTGAGCAGACGCCAGAGTTGGGCCTGCCATCCCCTGTCCCGACCATCCTCCCACTGGGCCAGCATCTCCGGGCGATAGACCAGGTACTGATCAAAGAGGTCGCTGATTCTGGCGGCCAACTGATAACGCCTGCGGCCGTCGATGTCATGGGTAAGATATTGACGCGGTTCTCCGAAGCCGGGCTCATCGATGATTTCAGGCAGCAGGAAAAAAATTCTCCAGAGCAGAAGATCCCGGTTCATTTCCGCGTCGGGGGGTAAATCCGGCAGCCGGGCCGCGAAAATACGGTGGATAAACCTGGCCGGCAGCGGAAACTCGAAGTTGGCTCCAATACCGGTGCGCAGGGCAATCTGCTGCATCACCCAACGGGCCATGCCCGGATTCTGCACCACCACGGTCTCCGGCTGCAACGGATCAGCGGGGGGATCGAGGCTCAGCTCAACAAGGCGATCAAGCAAATCTTCGAGCCGATTGCCGTGGTAAAGAAAAAACATTTACATTTCAAGATGATTGAAGATACAGCGGATGTTCCGTAACGACCCACGGGCCGGCGGCCGACTTTGTAAACATCCTGAATCAGTGAGCGTTGGTGCGCGCCGGATAGGACGAGCCGCAAGAGAGGCGGTTTTTTCCCTCCGTGGCCCTTGAGTATAGCAGCAGAGAGGAAAAAAGACACAAAAACCCTCCCGCTCTCCGGTGGCCGGCGATAAAAATCCGTTCACGATTTGTGCGGCTTTGCCGATACAAAAGAAAATCCCCAAGGAAGGAGAACAAGGCAAACGGCATGAGAAAAAATCGTGATTCAAAATCCATGGCATATGCGGCCACAGCGGCCGGAACAAAAAGGACGGAGGACCTGGAGCTGCGGCAGGCAAGGGAAGTGGCTGCCTCGCTGGGAGGGGCGGTAAAGAACTACGCCCTCTATCCCAAGGATCATTCCTTTGCCCGCAAATACCTCAGCACTATTTACCGGCAACTCTCCTCGTTTCTGGAAAAATATGACAGCCTGCGCCTGGATATCAGAAAGGGATGCCTGCTCTACGGCGAGGAAACCGTCTATCAGGGCGATGTGGGCGACAACGGCTTTGCCTCCCTTTTTTCCCGAGACGGCGTTCAGTGGCTGGAGTTCACCCGGGGAATCGATCGCGCCGAACTGGAGAATTTCCTCGATATCATCCATACCTACCGTCTCGTGGACGAGGAAAGCGAAGGTGATATCATCACTGCTCTCTGGGAGGGGGAGTATCCCCATATCCAGTATAAAACCGTTGATATTCCCTCCTCCGGCATGCAGACGTTTTCGCTGAGCGATCTCCGCATCGCCGCCGGCCAGGATATCCTGCCGGTAACCCGTGGACCGGCGGACGACGGCGAAGAGACCGGCGACGGGACGGTGGAAGATGGTGAAACAGGGCCGATGGAAGAGAACAGCGGCGACGAAGGCGACTTAAGTGCGGCGCATTCCATCGACATCGCCGAATGTTACTCGGGACCGCCCGTGAGTATCGCCCTGACCGCGGAAAAGGATCTCTGGTATCTCACTGCGCAGGAACGCGACCGGTTGCAGACCATGGTGGATGAGGAAGAGTATGGCGATAACACCGATATCGTCATCGAGACATTGCTCATCAGCCTGGTGGTCCAGAGGGGAGAGGCCGACTTTACCGCCATCCTCGACTTTCTCCAGGACCGCTACCTGCACGCGCTCAAGAACGGCGACTTCCGAATCTCCCTGAAGCTCCTGCGTAATTTACGCAATTTACAGGAAAAATACGCAGTAAAAAAACGATGGGCCCTGCCGGTGCTGGAACGCTTTTTCAGCACGGTTTCCCAGCCCCTCGGCCTGCGGGAAATCGAACGCTTTCTCACAAAACCCAGAAACGGCTTCGGTGATGACCGCACCGAATATCTCTGGGCGATACTCCGGCTTCTGGATCCGGAAATCCTCGGGGTTATCGGCCCGCTGGCCGGGAGAATCAAAGACGACAACCTGCGCCGCGACCTTTTCGAGGTGATCATCCAGCATACCAGAAAAAGCCCCGAGACCCTGGCCGCTGTTCTTGATCAGTGTGACGAGGAAACCGTTCTCAAATTGATACCAATCGTCGAGCTGATGCCGGAGGCCGATGCCGGCCGGATCTTGACCGGCATGGCCCTGCACTCCTCCGTGCGGATCAGAAAGGAGGCGTTCCGGATCCTCTCGGCCCGGGATCAGCTTGATCCTGTCAAGCTCTTCCCGCTCATCGACGATGCCGACGAAAACATTCGCCAAAAGATGTTTTTCCGCCTTGCCCGGAAAAAGGACCGGCGGCTGGAGGCCCTCTTCCTCGACTACCTGAAAACCCGTGATTTCAAACTCAACGACACCCGGCACCTGCTCGCCTGCTACCGCACCCTGGGGCGCTGCGGCTCGGCCGCATCAATTCCCTTTCTCCACTCCGTTCTTCTGGATCGCAATCTTTCCAACATGATCGGCATCGGCAACTCCGTGCATAAAGAAGGCGCGGCCATGGCCCTGCACGCCCTCAGGCTGACCGAGGCAACCAATATTCTCCGTGAAGGGGCCAAAAGCATCCGGCCGGACGTCCGCTTTGCATGCCGCAAGGCCATGGCCGGCAAGCGAGGAAAAAATGAACGATAAGCAAAACCCGCACACCGCAACAGTGAAGGACAGCCGGCTCCTGGGGACGGATCTCCTCCAGGCGCTGGCCAGCCTCCTGGGCACCGCTAGAATCTATCAGGAAAACAACCGGCTGCTCATCCAATGCGTTGAAAAATTTCTCGCCATCCTCGATCGCCTGATGCTGGAGGAAGATGAGGTCAGCCTGGTGGCCAACAACGGTCGTTTTTATCTGCAGCAGGAAAAAATGGTCTACCGGCGCAACATGACCCTGGTGATCGACAAAATGCTGCGCTTTTTCGAAGAACGAAACCTGGATGGTCTCTGCTTCTATGCCGATATCCGCTTTACCCCGTTAAGCAGCATCGTCTTGTTTGCCCGTCTCCTTGATGCCGCCGTGAAGGAGGATGACCCCCTGCTCTTTTTGAAAGGAAAATTTTCCTCAAGCACTTTCTCCTGGATCGAGATAATCGATGGGGGGGAATCGGCTTCTCTGGAATCATTTTTCGCCGATTCCATCGCAGGACCGGATGAATCCGGCGGCAACAACGCAGGACGGAAAGCGGCAACCACCGGGAGTGCAGCGACAGGTTCCGGAGAGAAAAAAAGGCGCTCGGCCGGGACCGGCCGGCATTCCCCTCCAGGGGGAGAAGGCGGCCTCGCCGCCCTCCCCGGAATCCGCCGGCGTCGGGATAGCCGGAAAAAAAAGGCGCTGCGCACCTACGGCTATGCCCTCAACTCACTGCAGGAGGTAGCCGGGAAACTCGCCACCAGCAAACGGGCCGGTATCGGCAAGGCCATTCACCTGATTCAGAACATGGTGGACCTCATCATGGAGGATGATCACGTCCTGCTGGGGCTGAGCACCATCCGCGATTATGACGACTATACCTTTACCCATTCGGTCAATGTGGCCATTTTATCGCTCTGCCTGGGCCAGCGCATCGGACTATCGCGTATCTCACTGGAACGCCTTGGATTAAGCGGTCTGTTTCACGATCTCGGCAAGATCGATGTGCCCAATGAAATTCTCAACAAACCCTCGAAACTCGAGGAGTGGGAATTTCAGGAAATCCAGAAGCACTCTCTCAACAGTACCCGTCGAATTATCCGGCTGCGGGCCTCCTATGACAAGAAGGCGAAGATCATGCTGGCTCCCTTCGAACATCACCTCAACTACGACCTCTCCGGATATCCGAAAACCCCGCGCCGCAAGCCCCTGAGCCTCTTCGGCCGTATCGTCTGTATCGCCGATGTCTACGATGCCATCACCTCGCCGCGTATCTACCGCAAGACCTCCATGAGCCAGGATCAGGCCCTGGGTATGATGCTCAAGGATTCCGGCAAGGCCTTCGATCCTCTGTTGCTCAAGGTGTTCATCAACATGCTGGGGGTTTATCCCGTGGGTACCGTCCTCATTCTCGATGACAACGAAATGGGCATTGTCGCCGGATATTCTTCCGAAAAAAACGAAAGCAATGATCTCCTGCTCCTGCTGCTGGAACCGGACGGTAAAGGTGGATACACCAAGGGTGATACCATCAACCTGGGTTCCTGGAACCCGGAGAACGGCAGCTTCAACCGACCCATCATCGAAAGCCGCCATCCGGCGGACCTGGGTATCCAGCCCGCCGCTTTTTTCCATCGGTAGAGCGGAAAACACCAGGGGAGCAACACCGCCATCCTCAAAAAGTCGTTGTCTGATTCTCCCTTATCATGTAATTATCCCGGCAAAGGATTTATTTTTCGAGAAGGGATTCGCATGAACATTTCTCCGGCATTTTGCTGGTTTCTGGTGGGTGTACTCTTTTTTGTGGTGGAACTTGCCCTGCCCGGTTTCATCATTTTTTTCTTCGGCATCGGTGCCTGGGCAACGGCGCTGGCCGCCTATTTCCTGGAAATCTCCGTCAAGGTCCAGCTACTGGTTTTTCTGGCAGTTTCCCTGCTGACGCTGCTGCTGCTGCGGAAACTGCTCAACACCATTTTCACCGGCGGCAGAGCCGAACAGAACGGGACGGTGGATGAAGCGACCATCGGCGGCACCGCCGTGGTTGCGGAACCCATTGTTCCTCCGGCCGAAGGAAGAGTTAAATACGGGGGATCATTCTGGCGGGCGGTGAGCGATGAGAAAATCGACGGCGGCACAGTGGTTGAGATCACCGCCCAGGAGGGATTGATTCTGCGGGTCAGACCGATGTAGGAAAACGCCGGTCCCGGCCGTAGCATCGCCGTCCGGGACCGAGCGCAGGGTATTCATGCCACATTGAGGATGGAACTCACCTCCCCGATCATCGCCTCTTCCTCCTTGCTGACCCGCTCGCCGCCAAAACCAAAGAAGCCGCCTTCCTTGGCCGCCTCGGCGGTGCGTTTGGAGATATCCACCAGCCAGGCCTTGAACTCCTCGCCCACGGCACCGGCATCCTTGCTGTCGATGATCTCCGAGGCACTGCGCAGCTGCCCCAGGGCATACTCCTTCACCTCATCCATACTTTTCAGCCCACCGGGCTTTTGCGGTTTGGTGCCGCGCTGCCTGACATCCTCGACCAGTGCCTGGATAAGGGGATTTTCCGACTTCTCCTTCACCAGTTCGGCAAGGGACATGCCCACGGCAAACATCTCCTTCATAACGCCGATGGGTCCCGATGGGCTGGCCGCAGTCACAGCCAGGCCCGCCATGGATGGTGCCGTAAACAGAACCTGCCATTCCTCTTGGGTAAAATCTTCCTTTTTCATCCTGTTCGTCTCCTGTCCGGTTGTGATCTGATCGGCTACGGTTTTCTGCATCGCAGGCTACGACGGAAATCCGTAACCCGTTTCCCTTGCTCAATATATACCTGCTCTTTTCCCGGAAAGTCACCAATCCCCCTTTCCGTCTATTGGCCCGCGGCACCTGTGATCAATCGCCGCTTGGAAGTTCGATTTACCGCGGGGTTACATACCATGTGACCGGTTACGTAAAAGCAGCGGCGATCACGCCGTATCAGGCGCTGATTTTTTCCTCGGACAGCATGCGATCGGCAAAGTCAAAGACAAACTCACGCTGGGCATTGGTGGCGTAGGCGATACAGGAACAGTGCAGATTGCTCTGGCTGCGAACAAGGAGTTCAAACCTGATCGCCTTTTCCTCCAGAACCACGGCAAAGTAGAACGGTCCGCATTTTTCATGTCCCTGTTGAGCCGGTCCCAGCAGGTCCGGCGGCACGGTCAGCCAGAATACGCCGTCCAGGGGGCCGGGCTGCAGGGTTCTCTTGAGATAGCTGTCGAGATTGTCACGTTCGAGAAAAGATATTTCATCAATGAGAAGCTGTCTCATAATATACCGTTATCACAAATATTATTTATTTACTCCAGATCCAGAAAGGTGGTGTCTTCGTTGAGTTGCTCACAGCCGTTTTCCCGTACCACCACCATATTTTCCAGCCTGATACCACCCCAGCCCGGCAGATAGATACCCGGCTCCACGGTGACCACCATGCCGGGTCTCAATTTCCGGCGGCTGCGGGAGGAAAGACGCGGTTCCTCATGAATGGCCAACCCCACTCCATGCCCCAGAGCATGGCCAAAATAGACTCCATGGCCGCTGTCGCGGATAACCTGCCGGGCGGCCCGGTCCACCTCTCGGCAGGTCACTCCGGCCCGGATTGCCGCCATACCGGCAAGCTGGGCACGACGCACCAGCCGATGTCTCTCGACATACAACTCTTCCGGTTCTCCAAGGACGAAAGTACGCGTCATATCGGAACAGTATCCCTTGTGCACCAGCCCCATATCAATGAGGACGATATCATCATGGGCCAGCAATCTCTCCCCGGGTACGGCATGGGGCCTGGCCCCGTTTTCCCCAAAGGCGACAATGGTTTCGAAGGCAGGCCGTTCAGCTCCCATCTCGCGCATGGTCGATTCGATACAAAGGGCAATGTCCCGTTCACTCATGCCGGCCTGCAGGGTGGCATGAACCCGCTGGAACACTCTTTCGTTCAGCCGTACCGAGGATCTGAGCAGTTCGATTTCCAACTCATCCTTGACCATGCGCATCCGCTCGACCATGTGCCGCAGGGCAACAAGATCGACACCGACCGCTTGCAGCTGCTTCTGCAGGCGGCCAACGGTGGAATAGAGGATGTAATCACTCTCGAAACCGAGGCGACGCACCCCGAGAGCCGGCAAAAGCGAAGCAAGCAATCTCGCAAGACCGCGGGGATAGAGCTCCACCCGGAAACCGGCGGCCTCCTCCTCGGCCTGGAGCTGAAATCGGGAATCGGTGAGCAGATAGGGGCTGCCGCGTCCGGGCACCAGCAAATATCCCGCGCTCTCCTGGATCCCGTGATTCCGGGCTGTATAGCCGCTCAGATAGTAACGGTTTTCCGGCTGGGAGACAAGAATCGCATCCAGTCCCCGCGCCCTGAGGCGCCTTACAAGCAGCTGCAGCCGCCTTCTGTGAATATCGACATGGGACATGGACAAGAGGTATAGGATTCATGAAAAGAGATCAACAATCGCCACTCTACCCTACTTGTGCAAAAATACAAGAAAGACGAAAAACAGGGCATGATGCAGGAACTGCCTACCGGCAGGATTCGCCTGATTGCCTGGGGAAAAATGGCGACACAGCCGGTTCCTGTTGACGCATGACGTAATACGTCATGCCATAGGGATATGATCAGGGCCTTCAAGTACAAAGACACGGAAAAGCTTTTTAACGATATCAGCATAAAAAAATTCAGTGCCATTTCCAGGGCGGCGAGGATCAAGCTGGAGATGCTGAACGCCGCCGTTTCTCTGCAAAGCTTGCGGGTGCCGCCCGGTAACAGGCTTGAACTGCTGCGAGGGGACAGAAAAGGACAACACAGCATCAGAATTAAGGATCAATGGCGCATCTGCTTCACCTGGAACAAAACTGATGCCTATGACGTGGAAATTGTAGATTTTCACAAGGGGTAAAAGATTATGGCTACGCAATTAACTCCGATCACTCCCGGCGATGTCCTGCTGGAAGAATTTCTTCAACCGATGAAGATTACCCAGAATCAACTGGCAAAAGACATTCATGTTCCTGCCAACAGGATCAGTCAGATCATACATGGCAAACGGGAAATAACCGCAGATACCGCATTACGCCT
>CAYUNE010000044.1:0-86062 GCA_964446115.1 uncultured Desulfobulbia bacterium
ATTCCGAACACGGAAGTTAAGCTCTCCAGCGCCGATGGTACTGCACGGGCGACTGTGTGGGAGAGTAGGTCGCCGCCGAATTCCTTTTTTCCAAACAAAAACCCCCTTGGTTCCCTCTAACCAAGGGGGTTTTTGCGTTTAGCAAAGTTGGGGGTGAATATCTTTAAAACCAGAGATCCTCAAAGGTTTCCCGGGAGCGGTCGTGGACTCTGTCCGTTATGAATTTCGCCGTCTCCGTGTGGCCGTCATGGAAGAGAATTTTCATGCTCGTATGAATGGGCAGTTTGGGGGCGCTTCCCGAGGAAACGATGATCTCCGGACTGTTGATCCAGCGGTGCACGCTGGTCAACATTCCCTCGGTGGTAATCTTGTCCCCTTCCGTGTAGATTCTTTTGATCTTTTTTCCGCCCGGATCATATACCGTTAAATTCAGAACATAGGTTTCCTCGGCCCAGCGGGTCAGGCTCACCCGGGCATCCATGGTCGTTGCCACGTCAAGATGAGATCCGGTGAGATCCGAATATGAGGCAATGGTTAAAACCCTATCCGGCTCTTCAACCTTGCTTCCTTTCTCATATCTCTCCCGTTTCACCTGGACGGAGGATCCAATTCTGCCCTGGACCCGGTAAATATCATAGTGATCCGGTTTGTTGGCATAGGGGATCACCTTGAACGAACCATTCTCTCCCACCGGTTCCCAACGGCTTCCCTTGAAGCCGTTGACGGGCCAGTCTCCTCCCACTCGAATCAGGGTCCCATCTTCAAGCAGTTCCAGCAGGTTGCAATCGCCCTCCTTCCAGCCGATCACCTTGTTGCTGAGCAAAGAACTGGAAATTACCGGCCTGGATGGAGAAAAATCGACATTGCGCACAAGCCGGACGCCGCCGAAAATCAACAACGCACCCAGGCTAAGGGAGACAAGGCTGATCAAAACCGTACGCGGCCTTGGTAAAACCGTCCCGAGCCTTCCACCAAGTCCACGTCCCATGGGGAACTCAAAAGAAAGGGCCTTGCCCATTCTGGCACAGGCCACAGTACAGTCACCGCAGTTGCTGCACTCCATTTCCACTGCCCGATGCACACTTTTGGGATTCAACGACAGGGTACAGGCGGCAACACATCGCTCCCGTCCGGGTTTGCAGATACACTTTTCTTCGACAAAGGCCACCTTGAGACGCTTGCGGTTAAGCACCTTCGTCAGAGTGATCAGAATAGATTGTGGACAGACATAGCGGCACCAGAGACGTTTCTGGGCAATAAACTCGATAAGCAGTAAGGCCAGGAGGAAGAGGAAACAGAGAGAGATAATGTCTTGACCGAACAGATACTGAAAAAATCTGGTGTACCACGCCGCTGTGGAGAGTTGGTTGAGAATGGGAGTGGTGGAAAAAATAAAAAATGCCGCAAACCCCACGCAAAATATCCCCATCTTCAATGGAAATCCCTTCCAGTAAATCGGCCAGCCGCTGTATCCCCGGGGCATGATTTTTTTACTCAGGCGCTGGGTTATTTCAGAAAAAAGGCCGTAAGGACAGATCCATGAACAGAACACTGTGCCCAGGCAGAAGGCGAGAATGAGCGGTAGCAGCGCCCCCACAAAGTTATCCACCGTCAGATAGAAATTCTTTATGGTCAGCTGAAGAACCGCCAGGGGATCGGCCAAAGGAATGCCGAAGAGATGGAAGGAGAGAAAATTTCCGTATACATAACTGTAATCCGAACGGTTAAGAATCGGAATCACGATAAATGCGACGGCGACAAAAATCTGGAAAAGACGTCGATATGTCCGCAGGGTTGGCTTTTTCATCAAGCGCCCTCCTCTTGCTCCCGGGTGCCTTGGAACCTGGTCGGCGTTACCACGATGGCATCGGCCGGACAGACATGCTCGCAGAGACCACATCCGGCACATTCATCAGTGATCACGGGATATTCTCCTCTTTCAAGGCGCATGGCCCGCCACTTGATGGGACAGCGTTCATAACAGCTGCGACAGGTGAGAAATTCCGTCCAGGTATAACATTTCTTGCGGTCAAGCTCGGCATAGCCCATGCGGACCTCTTCAATGGGCACGTCATGGAGGGCATCGGAGGGGCAGATAGCGCTGCACCGCATGCACAGATGACAGGGGGCCTCCTTGGGATTGATTTCCGGCGTACCGGCAACAAAGAAATTAAACCCCCGTCGCATCTTGATACAGTCAAATATACATACCTGGGCGCATTGGCCGCACTGTAGACACCGGGATAAGAATTCCCTTTCACTGCGGGCGCCGGGCGGTCGCAAAAAATTTCCCCGTGCATTCATCGGGACACCTCGCTGGTTTGGCTCTTCATATGCAACTTGTTGTGCATATGCCCAATATTAAGAAAAAAAAAGGCACATTGCCGTTTACGGCAATGTGCCTGATCCATATTACAATTTGTTCAGGGTGGATTTTTTCCGAAGAACTTTCTTGATATCGATATTGGTCTGTAAATTACCGTTCTCGTCGATTTCGTCCTCAATGGTCAGGTACGTGGTGTAGATCGTCAAGACACCTTCGAATTTCTTGATTCTCTCCACCACGTCCTCGATTTTATCCGACGGGGCCTCCGCCACAACCACAATGTAATGATTCTCATGGATGCCGTAGGTGGTCATCTCCGGCATGTTTCGTACCCGTGCCTCGACCTCCTCGACATTCTCATCGAGGGTATGAACGAGAAACCCCATTATAGCCATGACTTACGCCTTCTTAATCCGCACAGCACAGATCTTGTACTCCGGCTGCTTGGAGCCCTTGTCAAAGGCATTCAGGGTCAGCTTGTTGATCATCAAGTTGGCATCGTACCAGGGAACGAAGACGAGTCCGGGTTGCGGCACATCGGTTACCTTGGCCTGGAAGACCATTTTGTCACGCCTGGTTTCCAGCAGCACGTTGTCACCGTTCTGAATACCATGCTTCTTGGCATCCACCGGATTCACCTCCACGTAGGCCTTCGGGAAGGAGCGACGGAGTTCGGGCACCTTCATGGTCATGGTTCCTGTATGCCAGTGATCAATGACCCTGCCTGTGGTCAGTACCATGGGATAATCCTTGTCCGGTTCTTCGGCAGCACCCTTGTAAGGCCGCAGGATAATCCAGGCCTTGCCGTCGGGTTTGCCGTAGAAGTGATATTTCTTCGGAAAATCCTTGGGGATGTTCGGATCTTCGCCGCGGACGTAGCGGATCTTGGTGCCGGGATGATCCTCGGTGGGGCAAGGCCAGCGGATACCTGATTCCTTCTCCTGGCGTGCCCGGGTCATGCCCGAGAAGTTATACGGCGTCGCCGCACTGAACTTACGCCATTCATCCCAGATGTCGTCAACGTTTTTATACGGAATGACCTTGGGATCCACGCCCATACGTTTGGCAAAGTCAAGCAGGATCTCCACATCCGGCTTACATTCACCCATGGGTTCCACCGATTGCATAAGCAGCGAATAACGCCGTTCGGAACATCCGTAAACGCCGCGTTTCTCACACCAGAATGCCGGGGGCAGCAAAACGTCGCAGTACTTGACGGTCTCGGCATCCATGAATGGTTCGCTGAGTACCATGAAGTTATCCTTGCGCTTCATACCCTCCGTATAGATATTGACATTGGGCAGTGAATGGGCCGGATTGGTACAGAGAACAAACATGGCCTTGACCTTGCCCTCGGAAAATGCGTTCCACAGGGCGATGGTGTGGAGACCCGGTTTCGGGTTGATGGTTCCGGGCTTGAGTCCCCAGAGTTTCTCCACCTTGGCCCGATGCTTATCCTTTTTGATGAGGTGGCCGGCAGGGAGCAGGTGACAGAGCCCGCCGGTATCACGGACACCACCACAGGCATTGGGCTGACCGGTAAGCGAGAACGGGGTTGCGCCGGGTTTTCCGATATGTCCTGTCAGCAGGTGCAGGTTGCTTACCAGGTTGTTTGCCCAGACACCGCGAATCCGCTGGTTCAGTCCCATGGTCCAGAACGACATGGTGGCCGAAGCGCCGGCGAACATCTTGGCACACTTGATAATCTGAGCAGCCGGAACACCGGAGATCTTCTCGACTTTCTCCGGGGTATAATCCTCGAGAAACTTGACGTAATCCTCGAACGTACCCTTCTTCTTCGTCTTCCAGTCAACGATGAAGTTGCAGTACTTGCCGTGGAAGCGGGGATCATCCATCTCCTCCTTGATGATGACATGGGCCATGGCATTCATCACTGCCAGGTCGGTTCCCGGCTTAAAGGAGATATGCTCGTCGGCGATACGGGCGGTATTGGTCTTGCGCGGATCGGCGACAATAACCTTGACGTTGGGATCGGACTGTTTCCGTTTGGCCACACGCTTGAAAATGATCGGATGGCACTCCGACATGTTGGAACCGATGATAAAGAAACAGGTCGCTGCATCAATATCTTCATAACTGCCGCAGGGCTCGTCCTTCCCATAAGTGGTGACATAGCCGCCGACGGCGGATGCCATGCAGAGACGGGGGTTACCCTCGACATTGTTGCAGCCGAGACCAGCCTTGAAGATTTTGCTGGCAAGATAGGTCTCTTCGGTGAGGGCCTGCCCGGATCCGTAATAACCCACCGCCGTGGGACCGCCCTCCTTGATGGCCGCCTTGAACTTGGAAACCACCAGGTTCATGGCCTCATCCCAGCTTGCGGGCTCGAGTTTGCCGTTTTTGCGGATATACGGCTTGGTTACCCGCTCCTTGGCATAAACAATGGGGGGCATCAGCGCACCTTTCAGGCAGAGAAAACCCTGGTTGTGGTTGTTGGGATCGCCCTTCACCGTTACCACCTTGCCGCCCTTGACACCGACCATGACACCACAACCGGTACCGCAGAAACGACACACCGCCTTCACCCACTTGTCCGGCTCGTCATTTGCAGCCAGGACAGATGACATTGAGCCACCCACGGCCATCATAGCCGAGCTGGCTGCGGCATACTTGAGTACTTCACGTCTGGTTAGTTTCATACACCTTCTCCTTGTTCCTGAGGTTTCCCGGTGTGGCATCAACTCTGAATCAACGTCGGTCTCCCCGCCTGATTCATGGTCCATGCAACACCGGTTTGTTTTGCCCGTACATGCTTTATACGCAAACTCTCCTAGCTCTTGCTTTCAGACTTTCCGTAGGCCTTGTGATGGAGGGAATTCTGATGAAAGGGATGACATTTATAGCAATTCGGCTCCAGCCCGTATTTCTCTTCCATTCGCTTCATGGCCGGCTCATGACACTTGCGGCACACGGTCCGCGGATTGGGAACCACTGCCCAGGGAACGGATCCCTGGCCGTCAGGCTGTCCGTGACAGACAAAACACTTCATGAGAGCAACCCCATGTTTGGATTCCAGCCAGTCCTGGGCCACCTTCGGCGTCGCTTTTTTATGACACTCGTAACAATCCGCTGCCGAGTCAGGGGCCTTCAAATGTTTAATCTGCCCGGCACTGACAAAAGAGGTGCAACAAACGGTAAAAAGAGCCGCCGCCACTGCCGGCAGGGCCCATTGTCTCCCTCTGATTTTTTTCAAGCCTGATCTTTTCATTTTTTCTCACCTCCCTTTACGGAAGCCTTCTTTTCACTTTCAGCAAGTTTCTTCACAAATTCGGCATTGATCTGCAACCCCCGGTCAAAGGGCGGCAAGTGAGCCACGTTGATATGGCAGCCAGCACAGTTTCTGCGTGTTGTGCCGTTTTTTCCAAGAAAGGCATCGTGACAGAGCTGTCCGATCTCGGAAATCGGCTCCCCTTTGGCATTTTTGGAAAGATCCTTGTGGCAGGCCCGACACTTTTCCGGAGGAATTGCGGTGCGGGCGTTTTTCTGCAGACGCCGGCGATTGAAATCCTCGGGCTTGAAAATCTTTTTATCGTAATACTCATCCCGGGCATAATAACTGGTGAGCGGATTGAAGTGGAACTGATGACACTGGTCACAGGTGATGGGCTTTTTGTCCTTGTCGAATGCATGGGGCGAACTGGCCAGCTCTTTTTCATAGGTGGCCACGTCATGACAGCGTTTGCACTCTTCGACGATCGGCCGATCTTTTGTCGCCGCGCTCCGGGCTTCGGGCAGAAAGCCGGTCCATGACGTCGCCAGGACGGCAAGGCCCGCCACCAACGCGGCTTTTCTCCAAGTTGACATACGATTTTGATTCATTTGACTACACCTCACCTTGATTCAAGTCCATTCATGGCCCTTTGACAGGCTATGGACGAACCTCCTTTTCCGGCAGCGGCCAGATCCCCGGCCAGCCTGCTTTTTTTACTCATCATGTCCTGGATCCCCGAAGTTAGATGCCCGGCATCGCCCGATTATGCGTTGAAGAGGCAACAAACATATTCAAAGAAGGAGAAGTCCACATCCCCCATCCATGTGGGATACGGGTGAATAACAAACCGAGAATGATGACACCCGACATCTAACTTCCGGGAACCAGAACCTTGACATTTTCTCCCTTCTGCATTCTTAATGCAAATAGCATTCCTGATATTTATTTAACAAATATCAAGCCGTTACAAAAGAAACCCAAAAAAACGTTACCGGACGGTAGCGTCAGAAGAAATTCTATGTTACCTTAAGGTAACATGCATGCCGGACCAGCCAGAACACTCTGTCTATTTAAGTTGTTTTTTTAACCTGTTAGACATATTCATCCCACTTAATGGAAAGCAGAGCATGAAACTCAAGACAAAGTTCATCATTGCGGTTGACGCCATTATCGCCGTCTCCTACGGCATTCTCCTCTTCCGCACCTCGGTGCTCCAGCATGAACTGGTCATCGGTCAGGCCCAACAGCAGGCGCGCATGCTGCACAAACAGATCCTGCTGACAAGACAGTGGGTGGCCGATCACCGGGGGCTCTTTGTGGTAAAGACCAAGGACGTCACCGCAAATCCCTTCCTCGACAACCCCTTAATCAGGGCGGTGGATGGCCAGATCTATGTGAAACGCAATCCGGCCATGGTGACCCGTGAGTTATCGGAGTATGCCTCCAAGGAGGGGGTGTGTCGCTTCCGGGTAACAAGTCTCAAGCCCATCAATCCCGCCAATATGCCGGATGAATTCGAGCGGACCAGTCTCAAGCTCTTTGAACAGGGCAAGAGCGAGATCATAAAGATCATCCAGAGGCCGGAGGGCAGGCTCCTCCGCTACGTCGCCCCCCTCAAAATCGGAAAATCATGCCTGGGCTGTCATGCCCGGCACGGCTACAAACTGGGAGATGTTCGCGGCGCCCTCAGTATCATGGTGCCGATCTCATGGGCGGATACGGTCATTGCCAACAACAACCGGGCCATTCTCATCTACGGCCTGCTTTCGATTATCTGCGTCGCTGCGGTAATCAGCCTGCTCTTCAATACTCTGGTGGGCAGACGGCTCAACAATCTGGCCAGGGCCATGGAGAACTATCCCCAGAAAGACATGGCGGAATTTTCCCTGCCCACCGGCGACGATGAAATAGGCCTGCTCTCCAGCCAGTTCCAGAATCTCTTTGTCCGTCTCGAGGCCTCCAACCGGGAGCTGGACAAAACCAAAGAACAGGCGTTCTACAATGAAAAAATGGCCGCCCTGGGCCAGCTCACCGCCGGTATCGCCCATGAGATCAACAATCCCCTGGGCGGCTTGCTCAACTGCGTCAAGACCATGCAGCAGGAACCGGACAACGTTGAACTCCATCGCCGCTATCTGCCGCTGCTCGATAAGGGACTCTACCGCATTGAACACACCATGCGCCAGCTTCTCAACTTTGGCCGCAAAGAGCCCCTGCGGCTGCGGAAGGTGGAAATCGACCGTATCATCAGGGAATGCTTCGAATTACTTGAATACCGACTCCGCAACATCGAACTGGACCTCAATCTCGAGGTTGCCCGTCCCCATTGTCTTGATGTGGAGGCCATCAAGCAAATCGTCGTCAATATCGGCCTCAATGCGATCCAGGCCATGCCGGACGGCGGCAGACTTTCGGTCCACAGTCAGGAAATCAATGAACGGATTATCCTGCGTTTCTGCGATTCCGGCAGCGGCATCGCCCCGGAGATTCTCGACAAGATATTCGATCCCTTCTTTACTACCAAGGATGTGGGCGAGGGTACGGGCCTGGGTCTTGCCGTCACCTATTCCCTGGTGAAACAGATGAACGGCACCATCGAAGTGGACAGCATCCTGGGCCAGGGGAGCGATTTTACCATTATCCTGCCCTCGGAACAGAGCTGCCTCTCCCCGAATGAGCAAGAAACTGTGAACAACCAATGAAACGGATACTGCTGGCGGAAGACGACGAAATAATGCGGATCACGGTCCAGGACCGTCTTGAGAAACATGGCTGGGCCGTTGACGCCGTTTTCAACGGCCGGGAAGCCGTGGCCCGGCTTGAAGAACAGAACTATCACCTGGTTCTGTCCGACATCCGCATGCCGGGCATGGACGGTCTCAAGCTGCTGGACAAGGCCAGGCAACTGGCACCGTTTGCTGACATCATCATGATGACGGCATACGGTTCGGTGGACAATGCCATCGACTGCATGAAAAAAGGCGCTGCCGATTACATCCTCAAACCCTTTGACATGGATGACCTGGTCATCCGCATCAACCGGGTGCTGGAAATCCAGTCGGTCAAGGCCCGCTGCGCCTCCCTGGAAGACCAATGCCGCCAAATCCAGGCACCCATCATCGGCAACAGCGAGGCAATCAGCAGGGTATTTCAACTGATTAACCAGATTGGTCCCACTGATTCCACGGTACTGATCACCGGTGAATCCGGCACCGGCAAGGAGCTGGCCGCCGCCGCCATCCACAAGGCCGGTCCCCGTGCCGACAAACCCTACATTCGACTCAACTGCGCCGCCATCCCCGAAGGCCTGATGGAATCCGAGCTCTTCGGCCATGAAAAAGGGGCCTTTACCGGGGCCCATGCCAAAAAACCGGGCAAGTTTGAAATGGCTGACGGCGGCACGCTGCTCCTAGATGAAATTGGCGAACTTCCCCTGCCGCTACAGGCCAAGCTGCTGCGGGTGCTTCAGGAGGGCGAGTGTGAACGGGTGGGGGGAACCAAAACGATCAGTATCGACGTCCGTATCATCTGTTCAACGGTCAAGGACCTGGCGGAAGAGGTGAAAAAGGGGACGTTCCGCAGCGATCTTTTCTATCGTCTCCAGGTGATTCCCCTGGCAATCCCGCCCCTGCGGGAACGAAAGGAGGATATTCCCGCGCTGGTGGATCACTTCCTCCATGAATTCAGCGTCAAGCGCGGTATTGCCCTGGAACTCTCTCCGGAGGCCATGCACTGCCTGATGGATTACAACTATCCGGGCAATATCCGTGAACTGAAAAATATCATCGAACGCGCTTCGGTTCTGGCCCCGGAACCGGTGATCACCCGGCGGGACCTGCCCACGGATCTCACCCACATGGAGCCGGATACCAGCTCGGAACCCCTGAAGCTCAGCGACGCCTTGGCAAAAACTGAAAAGGAATATATCCTCAAGGCATTAAGCCGCACCGGCGGCAACCGCACCGCTGCCGCCAAACTGCTGGGCATCAGCCGGAAAAATCTCTGGGAAAAGATGAAATGTTATCAGATAACCATGTGAGCGCCGCAGCTCGGCGGCCACGGCCTACAGCTCGTAGAGTTTTTCATCGCGACGGGGACGCCGGGCAGCTCTGACTTTTTTCTTGACCCCCTCGAGGGAAAAGGCATCATCGGAATCAAGCAGATCCCCCATTTCCGCTTCAATCTGATCCGGATCCTCTCCCGCCTCCATGCGGGCCAGGGCCTCTTCCATCTGTTCTCCCATGGATATGCCGGTCTTTTCGGAGAATTTCCGCATGAGGCTCGCCATCTGCCGCGGATCATCCTCGTTGATGCCGTCCGCCTCCCGCATGAGACTTTCCATGGCCTGCTCCATCTTGGATTCATCAAGGCCCGCCAACGGATCATCCCCGTCCTCCTCCTTTGCCTTGCCGATGGTGGCGAAGGTGGACATCATCTTTGGCAGCTCTTTTAACCCGCACTTTGGACAGTCCGGTTTTTTATCGGGGCTGATGCGGCGGGAGAAGAAGTTGAAGATCGTGTTGCAATCCTGACAGAAAAATTCGTAAATAGGCATGATGAACTGGACGCGGTTTTGCTTTGAAAATTATGAATCCTTTACCGGCGGGAAACTGTAAACACTGTTGAGGGCCGCGTCAATATCCTCCTCCCCCACCTGATCGGTAATGGTGACCTTTCCCACGGCCGTTGGCAACACGAAAAAGATTCTGCCGCCCACGGTCTTCTTATCGGTGAGAAGATATTGCCTGATCCGCTGCCGGTCAAGATGGGCGGGAACCGCAAGCTCCATGCGATAATCGCTGATCAATCTCCGTATCCGTTCAGCCTCCGAGGCTTCCAGCAACCCCATGCGGCGGGCAATGGTAGCGGCTGCCACCATGCCGATAGCCACGGCGGTACCATGGGCAATGGAATAATCGGAGGCCGCCTCCACGGCATGACCGATGGTGTGGCCGAAGTTCAGAATGCGCCGCAGATCCCCTTCCCTTTCATCCCGGGCCACCACCAGGGCCTTGATCTCGCAACTGCGACCGATTACCTCCGTCAGGGGTTCGGTTTCGAGATCCATAATCCTGGAACGATTTTTATCAAGAAAGTCGAAAAACTCCGAATCATAAATAACGCCGTACTTGATCACCTCCGCCAGACCGTTTACCAGTTCGGCCGCAGGCAGGGACTCCAGAACCGCGGTATCGATGTAGACGCAGCGGGGCTGGTAAAAGGTCCCCACCAGATTTTTGCCCTCCGGAATATCCACCCCGGTCTTGCCTCCCACCGAGCTGTCCACCTGAGCCAGGAGCGTGGTGGGTACCTGAACAAAGGGAATACCGCGCATGTAGATGGAGGCCAGAAATCCGCACATATCGCCGGCAACACCGCCGCCCAGAGCGATGAGACCGTCTGCCCGGTCAAAGCCGAGAGATGCCAGCCTGCCGGCCAAGCCAGCAATGGTTTTGAGATTCTTGCTCGCCTCGCCGGGGGCAAAGGTGATCAACTCCACCGCCAGATCTTCGGCCCGCAGAGCGTCGAGCAGCCGCTCGCCGAACAGGGCGGCCACCCGGTCGTCGGCTATTATGCCGTAGCGTTTGGCAATCTTCCTCTTTTTCAGGTCTCGCCCCATGCGGCGAAGGATACCCCGCTCGATCATGATCGGGTAGCTCCTCTCGCCCAGGCCCACTTCAATTATCCTGCCCATTGTTTTGCGGTGTTTTCGGATGTTGAAAAAGAAAAAGGAGGCGCCTTGCGACACCTCCCTTCTCAACTGCCTGTAAAAATGCGAACTATCTTTTACATATCTTCGCCGGATGCTGCCTTCTGCATCTTGACCTCGACCTTTTCGGTCAGGCCGGCGTAGTACTTCTTGAGGTGGTCCAGAACCTCGTCGCGTCCGAAGTGATCGACGATGTCCGCTCCCTCGGAGAGGGCCTTCCGCAGCTTGGTGCCGGAGAGGATAACCCTGTACTCCTTGTCGTGGGGACAGGTTCTCATGGAGGCCATGCCGTCACACTTATGACAATAGAAGGTCCAGTCGATCTTCATGGGACGGCACAGCAGATCCTTGCTGGAATCACCGGTTTTGGGAATCCGCTCGAAGATTTCCTGGGCCTCGAACAGACCGTAGAAGTCACCAACACCGGCATGGTCGCGGCCGATCAGCATGTTGTTGACCCCGTAGTTCTGGCGGAAGGTGGCATGCAGCAACCCTTCACGGGGTCCGGCATAACGCATGTCCAGCGGATATCCTGCATTGATGACGTTCTCCTTGACGAAATAACCCTCGATGAGGATATCGATGGCCTTGACGCGAACATCGGCAGGGATATCACCGGGTTTCAGGTTACCGATCAGTGAGTGAATGAGCAAACCGTCACATACCTCGATGGCGATCTTGCCGAGGAACTCATGGGAACGATGCATGGGGTTACGCAGCTGCAGGGCGGCAACATTGGCCCAACCACGCTCGTCGAACATGCGGCGGGTCTGGGTGGGGGTCAGGTAAACGCCGGGATACTCGTCGGGATATTCGCCCTCGGAGAGGACACGCACAGGGCCGGCAACGTTGAACTCCTTCTGGGCCATTACCATCTGGACGCCGGGATGATCATCCATGGCCACTTCCCAAAATTTTCCGTCAACAGAGTCTTCACCTTCACCCTTGAAGACCTTTTCACATTCCCACCTCTTATCGGCCTCGGTCATTTCATACTTTTCGACGATTCTCATGGTTGCCATGATATCGCCGTCATACTCCAGGGCAATTTCATCGCCTTCGGAAATTTCAGCAGCATCCTCAGCGGAAATGTCGAGAGTAATCGGTACCGGCCAGAAGGTGCCGTCGGCCATCTGGAAATTCTCACAAACGCCTTGCCAGTCGGCACGGGTCATAAAACCATCCAGCGGAGAAAAGCCGCCGATGCCCATCATGATCAGATCGCCTTTGGCGCGGGCCGATACCTGGACCTTTTTCAGACCTTTGGCCTTCTCATACTCTTCATCGGCCTCTCCGCCGTGCAGCATGCACCGAACCAAACCTCTTCCGCCATGTGGTGGTACTAACTTTGAAAACATACCTTTTCCTCTCTTTGTTGGTTTTTCAAGAAAAAAATGACTTTAACCTGTAACCCTTAAACACTCGCGTGTGATCCGGCCGACACCCGGTAAATACCCGGTGACGCCGAAAAAAACTGAACCGGTATTCACAAACAGCTCTATTAAAATGGGTGCGGTTGTGGATGTCAAGGAAAAAAGCGAGTATCTATCATATCGAATATTCTATTCAATTTGACAGATAACCCCACAAAATATCTACATATACGCGACCATCTACAACCCCTTCGGATCAAGCGGGAAACGGCCTTGCACCTCCCCTGTTCTCCTCCGGCTTTATGGCGTAAAAAAACGCAGCCGCAGGGCATTGCTCACCACCGACACCGAGGAGAGCGCCATGGCTGCCCCGGCGATCATCGGATTGAGGGCGGGTCCGCCGAAAAGGGTGAGCAGACCGGCGGCCACCGGAATGCCGACAACATTGTAGGCAAAGGCCCAGAAGAGATTCTGGCGTATATTGCGCATGGTTGCCCGGCTCAATCCAAGGGCCGTGACCACGCCGTCGAGATTTCCTTTCATGATGACGATATCCGCCGATTCGATGGCCACATCAATACCGGTACCCATGGCAATACCCACATCGGCAACGGCAAGGGCCGGAGCATCGTTGATACCGTCGCCGACCATGGCAACCCGCTTCCCCTGCCCCTTGAGTTCGTTGATCCGGTCCGCCTTGTCCGCGGGCATAACCTCGGCAATCACCTCATCGATCCCGGCCTGCACCCCAATGGCACCGGCCGTGACCCGGTTGTCACCGGTGAGCATCACCGCCTTCAGCCCCATTTCTCCCAGCCTCGCCACCGTTTTCGGCGTCTCGGCCTTGATGCGGTCGGCCACTGCCAGCAGGGCGGCCGCCTCACCGTCGATGCCCAGGTACAAAACTGTCTTGCCGGCGGCAGCCAGCTCATCGATGAGAGGCCGGCGCTTTTCCAGTCGCTCATCGCGACAGTTTTCCCGGACAAAGACAAGATTGCCGAGAACCAGTTTTCTGCCGGAGATCTCGGCGACAATACCCTTGCCTGGTACGGCCCGGAAGGAATCGGGTTCGGGGAGGACGAGCTTTCTCTCGGTGGCCGCCCGCACCAGGGCTTCGGCCAGGGGATGTTCGGAGCGACTCTCGGCCGCAGCGGTCAGGGCCAGTACCTCATCCTCTGACAGATGGTCATCAAGCACGATGCAGTCGGTCAAATCAGGACGGCCATGGGTGAGGGTGCCGGTCTTGTCAAAGACGACGGTATCGACTTTTTCAGCCATCTCTAGGGCGGTACCGTTTTTGATCAGAACGCCCAACTGGGCGCCGCGACCGGTGCCGACCATGATCGAGGTGGGCGTGGCCAGTCCCATGGCGCAGGGACAGGCGATGACCATAACCGCGATGAAGAAACGTAAGGCCGAGGAAAAGGAGAGGCCCCCCGGATAATACCAGGCCAGAAAGGTGAGCAGGGCAAAGGCCATGACCGCGGGGACGAAGTAGAAACTGATACGGTCGGCCAGGCCGGCAATGGGCGCCTTTGATCCCTGGGCCTGCTGCACCAGAGCAATGATCCGCGCCAGCATGGTGTCCTGCCCCACGCGCACCGCCCGCATGGTCAGAACGCCGTTTTTGTTAAAGGTGCCGCCGCTGATCTGATCCCCCGGTTTTTTTGTAACCGGCATGGACTCACCGGTGAGCATCGACTCGTCCACGCTGGAATCGCCGTCGATGATCTCGCCGTCCACCGGCACCCGTTCCCCCGGCTTGACGAGAAGGAGATCACCGCTTTCCACCTCGTCAACGGGAATCTGCCGCTGCTCGCCGTCCACCAGCAGGGTTGCCTGATCCGGCGTCAACTGCATGAGTCGGCGGATGGCATCGGAGGTATGCAGTTTTGATCTGCTCTCCATATATTTGCCCAGGGAGACCAGGGCAATCAGGACACCGGCGGATTCGAAGTAGAGATCCATGGCCCGGGCCCTGGGATTGATATCAAGTCCGAAAAACACGGCCAGGATAATTTCGATCAAATTCCAGGTTGAATAGATAAAGGCGGCGCCGGTGCCCACGGCAATGAGGGAATCCATATTGGGAGAGCGGCGCAGAAGTGCCGGTATGCCCACAAGATAAAAGCGGCGTCCCAGCCACATAATGGCAATAACGAGCAAAAACTGCACCAGGGCAAAGTTCAGAGGCGCCTGCTGCGGGGAGAGCCATGAAGGCAGGGAAATCCCCATCATTTCACCCATGGAAATGGTGAGCAGGGGAACGGCCAGCAACAGCATGGCAACAAGCCTTTTTTTCATCCGGGCCAGCCGCTGCAGGTTCTCCTGCTGCTTTTGGCTGAAACCGTCCATGCGGGAGGAAAGCGGCCTGGCCGTGAACCCGAGGTTTTCAATGGTCTCGCGAATGCGGCGGCGGCTTGTCCGGGCGGGATCATAGCGGAAAAAACCGGTCTCAGCCGCCAGGTTGACCTGGGCGCGGCTGACTCCCGGCAGACCGCCCACCACCTTCTCGATGCGGGCGGAACAGGAAGCGCAGTGCATGCCCTCCAGCGCCAGCTCCACACTCTCTTCGGAGGTTTCGGGAGCAAGGACCATCTCAAAGCCCAGGGTCGCGATACGTTCGGCCACCTCTTCCTCGCTCACCTTGCCGGGAACAAGTTCGAGTTCCATGGTCTCGGTGGCCAGGTTGACCGAAATCGCCTCCACCCCTTCCATTGCCCCCACCACCCGTTCGATGCGGCTGGAACAGGCGGCGCAGCTCATGCCTTTTATGGGAAACTGTTTTTTCATTTTCAACCCTGCGGTATAATATGTGCTTCTTGGCAGCAAGCACACACGGCTGCCGTGGATTTGCACAATCGGTCTATCTATGCGGGCGAAAAAGAGAGGGTGAAGATCGGTGCCCGTAAGCGCAGACGCCGGGGTTGCAATGTGGCATGCGTCGAGTATACTTGCCCATCAATCATTGGCCGTTCAACAAGCAATCATAGAAGGAGTTAATACTCATGAACACCGTAAAAATCAATGGCATGAAGTGCCAGCACTGCGTGAAATCAGTTACCGAGGCCCTGGAAAAACTCGACGGCGTTTCAGAGGTCAAGGTCAACCTGGAGGCCGGCGAGGCCAGCTATGAGGGGGAAGTGGATGCCGAGACCGTCAAACAGGCGATCAGCGGAATCGGCTTTGAGGTTATATAACCCAAAAAAAGCGTAATTGATCATTACCACAGCATCTTCACACGATCTCTCCCGGCCGCATAGTGGGGATAGAGCGGCCGGGAGAGATCGTGCAAATCTGCAGAACTCTGCGGGCCGGTTTTATTTCATCATAACCATATCAGTTACGCCAGACACCCTTTTCAAACCGGAGCGTCGAATCCTGTTTTTTCCGCGGCATTGTCTTTTCGGGACTCCGTCGCCGCTTCCTGTCAGCGGTGTTTAACTCCCGGCTATTGCCTCCGGCTGGCCGGAGAAGGAGAATCTTTTCCGCCTCGCTGCGAACGTAAAACACCGTGTCACCGGGAGTAAAATCTCCTTTACCGCCCCGCTGCCCCTTCTGGTTGAGATAGAGGGTTGCGGAAGTCAAAAGAAATTCCTGATCGTCGATAATGATACGGTCTCCCTTTATCCGGTCCACCGTCCCGGTGGTGCGAACGGCATTCTTCCAGAGGTTCTCCGATTCAACATCGATGTCTTTGGCCCAGAGATCCTGGCCCATGTTCAACAGAACAAGGCCCAGAAGGCTGAGCAGAGCGGTTATCAGTTGTCCGTGTCCATGGAACATTGTCACTCTCCTTTTTGCTTCTGATTGATCGTCTCTTTTTCCTCTCGCTCTATCACCAGATCTGCTCCCAGAAATACGTACCCCTGGTTTCCCGGCTCTCATGTTGTTCCTGGATCATCCCGGCGGAATCGTTCATATATTTTATTTCCGGTCCGTCGTTTCCACCGGTTATCGTCGGATCATATCCGAAGATGGGATTATGCAACCGGCCGCTGTCAAACAGTCGATCGGTGACATAGAGCGTTTTCTCCTCATCCGGAATGTCGTCATTATCCGTATCCACCATCTGCACCGTTGCATCCTGGTCATCAACCCGCCTGTCCCGATTAAGGTCAAGGGTCGGCTTGGCAACCATTCCACCGCTGAACACATCCCGTTCATTGAGGAAGGAATAGGCGCCGGCGGAACATCTGCTGCCGGTGAGCCCAAACGAGATGAGCACCACATTGCCGTCCCTGATAATGGCGTTGTTGGTGACCCTTTCCCCCAGGCTCCGTTCATCACTTTCATCCACCAAAGTATCATGGTCGTTATCTTCGCCGTCACTGGTCGAAAGTTTGCCCGGCAGATCGAAACACCATCCCATGTTGGCAACGGGTTTCCGGTAGGTGATCATTTCCCCTTCAATGGCGATACTCGCCTCCTGGGTGGACCAGTCGGGCTCATAATCGGAGGCAATACGATAGTAACCCACCGAATCCGTCTGACCGTTGTTGTTACCGTCTTCCTGGTCGCTGAGGTTATTGTCGCCGTTGAGATCCTCTGTGAGCTCTCCTTCCCACCAGATAACCTGGCGCAGCAACGAATTTGCGGTAAAATGCGAAAGCTGGGGAGACTCCAGCGCCCCGATCCGGGTACCGAGATAGCCGGAATCCAGTTCATCGGGTGCCCAGTCCCAGATGCCGTAGAGTGATTGGGGTATCTGGCTGGTGATATCAGCGCTGCTCAGGTATTTTCCGGTTCCGAAGACCACCATATATCCGGTTCCCGCAATGTGGGGGGTAACATCAGGAGCACCGGTAATGGGCTGGTTGGTGTAGGTGCTAAACAGCGGCCTGGGTTGGACCGATTCCGCATCGACACAATGATTCAGGCCGTCCGGATCGGCGCAAAACGCCACCTGCCAGTCGGTATAACTCTCAGCGGTGAGATCAAATTTCCACAGATTTCCCCGCAGATCACCGGCATAGACATAATCCACCCGCAGGTCGGCATCCACATCCACCGGAGTCGGGGTGGAAAGCCCATTGAGCGGGCCGGCACCGGTATCGATCTTTTTCAGGAGATCGCCGGTTCTTGGATCAAGGATGTAAAGAACAGCCGTGCCGTTTTCACTGGCATAGCCGTTACCGAACAGCACGACATGGCCTGCCATGTCGTCACCGGTATTGAGCGAGCTGTCATTTGTCTCGACAATGACCGGTCCGGCAAAAGAGTATCCCATATCCGGATCACTGGTGGACGCTGTCACAATGATCTCCTCACCGTCTCCGCACTGGGCCACCAGACTGCCGGGTTCCAATTCGATGAAGCTGCCGTCGGCCGCCACAGCGACGATTTCATAGGTGCCGTCATTGGTCCCGGTGTAGAGTCCGGTGGAACAGTTGGCACCGATAATGGTGATTGATTTGCCCACTTCAAAACCGTTGGCAGCGGTAAACTGCGCATCCGAATCCATAATCACGTCGCGGCCGCCGGTTCCGGCCCCACTCTGGAAAGAGAGAGTGGTCACCGTGCTGTCGCCGCTGCCTGCAGTGGGCAGGAGAACGCTGGATGGAGCGGGATATTCCCACAGCACCCGGCCGGCCAGCTCGGTTTCACTGTTGATGTTGGCGGCCGCAGTAATATCCAGGCCAAAATAACCCTTGCCGCCTTTACCGAGACCGCCGACCAGCATCACCGTGTCCCTCATCTTGCGGATAAAGGGGGTGCTGTCCACGAAAAAGGAGTGGCCATAAGCCGGATCGGCAAGATTGCGCAGGTTGGCGAAAACGAGATTGGGAACATAGGCGAACAGCTCCCTGCCGCCGCTGACGTCATCGGCAAGAAAGGCATGCAGAGCCCCGTCGTTGGCGCCGATATAGAGGACGCCGTCCCGATAGACTCCCTGGGAGTGGACAAAATCGCCCAACACCCGGGTTCTCGGTCGCATGATCCCCTCCAGGCTCCGGTCTCCCCGCAGATAATTGATCACATCCTCCCCGCCAAGGGTCGGCAGATAGTAGGGCAAAAGCTGTTTCTGCTGTACACTGGTCAGCAGACCGCTGTTCCAGCGGAACGGGATACCCTGGATACCGTTATAGGTTGCCATGATCCGGTCCCCATGCCCGTATGTTTCCACCCGGTTGTCAAGGGCTGTCGCCGCATTCCAGACGGGACTGTTGGTCAACAGTTCCCCACTTTCCATATCGAATTTCAGCGACTTCAGATCACCCCACCAGCTTCCGCTGTGATACTCGGACTGAAATATCCGCAGGTCACCGTCGATCACCTCGTAAAACTGGTCACCATTTACGGCCAGCGAGGCGCCCGAGCCGATTCTCCTGCCGATATCAGCGGAGATATTGAGCAGGGAATCGACCAACTGATCGGGATTGGCGGCATTAAGATACTTGCCGCGTCCGTTAACCGCCGCATGCCAGAGATCATCGATCTTGGCAGAACTGCTGCTGGTGGGATCGGGCCAGTCCGGAAAGGGCGGATGGATGAGATCATAGTCCTGCGGGTTCAGAGTTCCATTAACACCAAAGGCAACGGTGTAGGTAACCAGATGCTGATGGCTGACATTGCCCGGCACCTGGTCATCGAGATCGGAGAGATCATTCTCGAAATAGAGCATGGCGACATCGGCAAGGGTATCGCTGTAACCATCGGCATAGGGGTCCCCGTTGTTGCCGTCGGCGTTACCGATCCCCGGACTGCCGCCGTTCCAATAGCCGTCGGTCATGACAATGGCAAAGGACTGTTTACACTCATCACCCTGGTTTTGCTGGTGGTAAGGAGACTGGCCGAGATTCCCGTCCGAGTAGTCCGTATCGTCGAAATATCGTCCCACATTGCGCAGGGCCCGGCGCAGAGGCGTACCATGTCCTGTGATTTCCAGCCGGTACAGGGTGCGCAGCAAGTCCTCTTTGTAATCGGTCTCTCCATTCACCTCCACCGGGACCGCCGGCTGCCGGATGCCGTAATCACTCAGGTTGTAAGCAACGGCATTGATGGTACCGATTCCCACATAGACATTCTCCATATCCGCTATTACCGTTGAAACCGCTGCTGTTGCGGTCAACTCCCGTTTACGGTAATAGGAAAACCAGTTAACGAAATTCTGCCTCTCGCGCCGGTACACCTCCTCGTAATCACTGCTTCCGGCCGCAGCTCCCTTTTCGTTGGTGGGAGAGGTGTACACCTTGACCCCGGCTGGTAGATCAACGGCGGCAACACTCACCAGCTCACCGGCTTCGATGAGGTCGTCATCGCTACCCTGGCTGTGATCGATGCGGTAATACTCCACCGGATTGGTGATGTTGACAAGATAGAGATCCTCATCCGTATCAAAGACATCATCGCCGTCAACATCGTCATAAGTGTAATAATGGGCGTTGATGATCGTTCTTCCCGATGGCGGTGGCGGATCAGGGAAAGTCTGGCTGTTGCCGGTGAACTGAAGATCGAGGATATAGGTGCCGAAGGCGCTGCCATATCCCCTCACATCGATATAGTAGGTTCCCGCCGGAACATTCGTTAAGCTGATATAGGGATCCTGATCGCGACCGCAGGTGAGATCACAGTATCCGGCCCATCCACAGTCATCTGCATAGGGATAAGCCACATACTGATTGGTGTTGCCATAATCACCGTAACGGAATTCACTGCCGCCGCTGTCAAGAATGCGCACCATGGTATCCGTACACTGGGAGGTGCGGAGGGTGCGAACCAACAGATCCCCTGAACCGGTGAGAACGATCTTGAAGTAATCGTGATCACCGCTCTCTTCCAGGTCGGCCTCATAGCTCCGGTTGAGACTCACCTCCGTGGCGGATGCCATGGTGTCACCGTGATCATCTCCCAGGGAACTGACTTTCACAAAGACATCGTTCATGTCCAGACGAAAGTTGCTTCTGCCGATATCGGTCTGATCCCAGGGGTGTGACCTGGGATTGTCGAGACAGGCATTGGCGATGTTGTCAGCGGCATCACCGTCGCAATCCTCCAGGAGACTACCAGAAAAGGTGGGCCACGGTTTATATTCCACCTCTGGATTGTAGAACATGCGGTTGAAACCCGACCACTGGGACTTCCATTCCAGCAGCTGGCTCCCGGAAAGGGTATTGTTCCAGTAGGCTCTGTCTCCCAGGGAGTAGACATAGTAACGACCTTCATAAAGGCCATCGTCCGTGGCAAACTCCCAATCCATGCTGCCGGAGTCATCAAGCACAAACATGATGGTCGCCGGATTGGGACGTAACCTGGCATCAAGGGGAATATCGGATATATCGATCTTATCGTAATCCAGTGCCTCCAATCGGTGGCTGGTGGCTATCTGGGCAAATTCAACGGCGATATAATCATCCGCGACATTGTGGAGGGTGATATCCGCCGTGTAACTGACGTTCTCCCCAATGGCCGGCATCTGTACCGAAACATTGTCGATGAGCAACCCGATAACCGAGTGATCCGGATCGTCGATATCCACGTAGAGAGTGACGCTACTGCCGGCATCAACCGACTGGATCGCCGCCGGGATCGTCTGGGAGGCATCCGTATAGATTGTTCCGAAACGGGAGACCGGTTCCAGAACGAAATCATCCACCGCATAAAAGATATCAAGGCTGTGGTCGGCGTCGATATCGGTAAAGGTATAACTGCCGGCCATTCCGTAATCGGAACCGTCGATCATCAGCTTCTGGATGCTGTAGCCGGTTTCCGGAATCATGGAGAAGGTGTGATCGACATGGGCCTCCACTTCAACGGATTCCTCGACAACTCCTGAGCCGCCGTTGACGATTTCCGGGCTCTCCACCCGACCGTGGCCGTGGATGGCAACATCGATATATCGGGTAAATGCAGCCTCCAGGGTATGGGATTCGGTGACATTGGTGAAGGTGTACACATAGCTGGTCAGCCCTTCTCCCTGAATATCGGGTAAAGGCGATCCGTCCACGGTGACCCCGGAGATGTGGTGAATGTGACTGTTGTGATCCAGGCCCAACGGACAGGGATTGGCAGCGGTGATGGTGAAGCTGATGTCTTCCCCGGAAAGTACCTCCACCACCCTGTTTCCATCCTTGTTGACCGTGCTTGTCCCCGGAAAGGTTATTTCACCATAATCGGGATCATCAATTATGACGATCTGCAGCTGGTCGTGAAAAACCGCCTCAAGGCTGTGGCCTGTCTCCGCCTCCGAGGTGCTGAAGGTGTAGACGTAGGAACCCGCCTCCCGATCGCTCCAGGGATCCCCCTGGGCCGCACCGTCCACAAACAACTCCTCCATCCTGTGATCGACGACGATGTCGAACTCCTGAGCGGTGTCAACGTCGATCATCACCTGGTTCTCTCCCGGACCGGCAGTGGCGGCCGGAGTTCCCACGGTGTTCCCGACCGCCACTGAACCGGAACCGGTGGCGGTGAAGGTCAGGGTGAAATCATCATCCCGGATCACCGCCTCGCCCGTGGATGCCGCCGGGTCGATACTGATCGTATCCCCAAGGCAAAATGGGCCGATAAGAGCGGCGCCGTCGAGAATGAGATCAAAGTTTTCATCTTCCTCGTCATTGCTCTCGTCAATGGTGGCAACCGGAACCTCGAAGTTTTCTCCGTTGAAGGTGAAGCTGAGAAAACCACTGCCGCCGTCGTTGTAATCCTCGCCCTGGACGGCGGTTCCGTCGTCGAGATGATAGTTGACCTCAACAACGCATAAACTCGGCAAAGGCTCATTGGTAACCAAGGTGAAAACAGCATCCTCGCCCTCGTCCACCTCAATGGAAGCCGGCGACACCGAAAGGGTGAATTCGGTTGCCGATCCGATGGAAACCAGGGTCATGAGCAAAAACAGAATAACACCGATCTGCACCATCACCCGCACTGCCTCGCCTTTGAAGCGTGTCATCATACCAGCCTCCTCGCTGTTGTCTTCTCTAGTCATATTCATGTGGCGCTATTCGGTCTGAACCCGTCGCTTGACACCCATCCTGACCATCGATGACGGACCATTGTCCTCGGAGACACCGTAGACCCAGTAGGTAATCTGCATGGTGGGATTTCTGAGATTCTGGCTGTCCCCCCGATCAATACCCTGCTGGATGGCAACCTTGCGGACCGATCTATTGCTTCCGCCCACCTGGCTTGACTGCAGCAGTGCAAGGTCGCTGTCGTCGATCCGACCGTCATCGTTTTTGTCAAGATTTGCCAGGCTCTTCTCCGGCTCCTCGTCATCTTTCATCTGGATCAACTGGTTACTGCCGTTACCGGGAGGATCAAGCCTGGCAACCAGCAGCTCCTGGGGGGTGCCGCTCTTGTTCATGAGCTGTTGCGCAGTTTCCATGGCTGCGGATTCGGCATTGTAAAAATTCACCTTGGCCACCCGGTCATTACCGGCGATATTCAGTTCGAACTGGGTCGTCCTGGTCGCCGAGATACCGATAACGGTCAGAATGACCATGAAGATAAGAGCGGTGACCAGCACAAAACCCTCTTCGGACGCAATCTGTTTCGTCATTGGATTTCTTTTTTTCATCAGTACACCTGGGCTCGTAAAAACTTGATCTGTGTGGTTTTGGCGCCGCCGGCAGCGCTGTAGTTCACCGTGATCGTAACATCTTTGATCCCCTGTTCATCGGCATCAATGGTATCGCCGTCCCCGTTGGCATCATATGGAGCCACTGTCCAGACTATGGATGAAATTCCAGGAGCAAGCCCGCTGGTCTCCTGATAGGGTGAATTATTGATATCAAGAGCAGGATCGTTGTAAGGAGCATTCAGCAACTGCTCAATGCGGTCACTGCCGCTGATAATACTGGTGCTCAGTTTGGCCGCCGATGCATTTCCCCGGATCGCCGTGGTCTGCAGAGCGCTGAGACCGAGCAGGGAGATGGACAGGACCACCAGGGCAATGAGGGTTTCTATCAGGGTAATTCCCCTTTCCGAATTCAGATTATACATGATCTATATTCCCAGGTTCCGGCATTTGATCACCGTCCCGAGCAGCCGCCGGCGATAGGTATCATTGACCGTCCAGGGCGTACCGCCGGGGTGGCTGTAGGAGGCGGTATTGGTAAAATTTTTGTCCGGACGCTCCGCTCTCACCAGGATGGTTACCTCCACCGTTCTGATATCGCGGGGATTGGAGGGTGAAAGCGTGGTGGAGCCGTCGGCCAGGGTGTAGAAGAACTCCAACTGCTCGACATTTTCCATGAGTATCGACCCTGTTCCGCCATTTTCGGAGCGGAGCAGGTCGTTGTCACCATCGCCGTCGCCGTCGGACATCCAGTAGGTGAGGCTCTTGACAATACCGGGATTGGCCGGATCATCCATGCGGAAGGTGATGTTGTTAGTTGCCGTGGCCGTAATCGGATCCCGGCTTGTATCCAACGGATCCAGAATGCCATTGGGATCATAGCCTGCCATGCGCAGTTCCCTGATCAGCATGGTCATGCCGGCCCGGAGGTTCTGCTGCATCTGCGCCACCTGTTCCTGGGCGATGTAACTCTGGTTCTGAGAGGTGAAGGCCATGAGCACCCCGGCGCTGATAAAGCTGCCGATCACCAGGGTGATCATCAGCTCGACAAGAGTAAAACCGCGGTTATCCGCCGTACCGGCGCAAGTAAGGAGGGACATGGCTATATCCACCGTGAACCGTCAAATTTACGGAGCTTGACCAGTCCGGAGATATAGACGGAGATACCGTAGCAGATATCCTTATTCTTGTTCTCCAGATAGATGGCGCTGTTGTTGGCCGTGCCGTTGGGTTTCCAGGTGACCTGCGAGGTGAGGGAGTTGGGATTGGTCGACCAGCCGGTATCGCTGGCGATACAACCGGGAGCGGCGGAGGCAAAGTCAACACCGCTCTGGTACTCGGTCAGCTGGCGGCGGAACTCGCCTGGATCCCAGCTGCCGTTGCCGTTGTCGTCAAAAAAATAACTTCCCGGATTTGTAGAGGTTTCAAAGATGACATTGACATCGCGGTTTTCCTTGATCGCCAGCATGCGCGCCTGCTGCATGGCGGAAAAGACATCCTGGCCCGCCGACTTCAACCGGTTTCCAGGCAACCAGCTGTTGTACGCCGGTACCGCCATGGAGGCAAGAATGGCGATCACCGCAACCACCACCATGGTCTCCACCATGGTCCATCCCTGTTCACTGGTGTACTGTCCGACTCTTCGTTTCATGGCAAAACACTCCTTTGTTTTGTTGTTTTCCGATGGTATTGCACTTATCGGACCACAAAACGACTTTCTTTATATGTCGTACAATTCAGGAAAGTTAGAAATGGAAATGCAGGAAACAGGCGGAAGGTGAACTATAAAAATTTTTTCCAATAGCAGCGTAATGCTATTAAAAAATATTACAGAAAAAGAGGCGGAGGAAGGTGGAAGAAACACTCCCAGAAAATGGATATCAGGCGGGAAATAAACGGTTTCCCGGGTCAGACGGTGACGATTTTGTGCCGGACCGCGTAATGGACCAGACCGGCAACGGAGTGAATATCGAGCTTGCCCATAATATTTTTCCGGTGGGTATCCACCGTGCTGATGGAGATGAAGAGCTTGTCGGCAATTTCCTGGTTGGTCATGCCCTCGGCAACCATCTGCAGGATCTCCCGTTCACGATTGGTGAGCAGTCTGATTTCGCCGCTGTCCTTGGATACCTTTTCACGGGAGACAAGATCCCGGAGCACCGGAGCTTCCAGGGAAGGAGTGACGAAGGTCTTGCCCCGGTACACCGCTCTGATGGCGTTGATCAGCATGTCGAAACTCTCCTCCTTGAGCATGAAACCCAGGGCCCCCGCCTTGAGTGCCTCCACGGCAAAAAAGGTATCGCCGTGCATGGTGAGGATAAATGCCTTGGTCTTCGGAGCTATCTTCGGCAGGCGTTTGACGATCTCGATACCGGTGAGGCCGGGCATGGCGATATCGAGGATCGCCACATGGGGCTGCAGCTCCTCAATGCACCGCAACGACTCCTGACCGTCACCGGCTTCGCCGATCACCTGAATATCCTTGGTGGACTCGATGAGGGTACGTAATCCCTGCCGGAACATCTGGTGGTCATCCGCCAACACAACAGTAATCATCCCCTGCCCTCCCCTCTTCTCTCTCTTTGCAGGCCGCTTCCGGTCGAATCATTCTCCACGGGAATATCGATCACCACCCGCGTTCCCTTGTCCGGTTCCGATTCCACCGAGAGCGATCCCTCCATGGCACTGACCCACTGTTGAATGCTGGCCAGCCCGATCCCCTTGATGGTGCGCGAGGTATCCAGTTCATTTTCCGGAACAAAACCCCTGCCCTCATCATCGACGGTGATGCGCAGGCGGCCGTTGCCGGCCTTGGCGGTGGCAACGATTTCACCGGCGCCGGCGTGTTTCCAGGCATTGTGCAACAGTTCCTTGAAGGCACGAAAGAGGTAGACCTTCTGGGAATCGGTGAGGGACAGGTCCGGGGCAAAGTCATACACCGAGATATTGATTCCCGTGCGCCGGGTGAAGTTCTTTCCATACCACTGCATGGCGGCCACCAGTCCCTGATCGTCAAGGATAGCAGGATAGAGATCGAAAATCATGGTGCGGATCTGGCGGATCATCTGCTTGACCAGCATTTTCGAGGTGCGCAGTTCCCGGGTGAAACAGGAGGCCGGCACTGCTCCGCCGGGGGGTCGGAGATCGCAGACATGCTGTTCCGACTCCTGCAGCTTGAGACTGACCAGGGCCAGATTCTGGGCCATTTCCTCATGGAGAAGCTGGCCGATGTGCCGCCGCTCCCGCTCCTCGGCCATGACGATTTCTTCCTGGAGTTTTTTCTGAAAGTTACGCTCCGCCTCCTGCTGCTGGCGCTCCTCGGTGATATCGCGCAGGATACCCTCATAGCCGATCAGCTCACCACTTTCATCATAGCGCGCCGTGGCGGTCATCAGGCAGATCCGAATGCTGCCGTCGGCCCGGGCCAGATAGGTTTCAAAATTCTTGACAAAGCCCGAGTCCTGCATGGTCTGCTCCAGCAAGGGGCGCTCCTCGTCGGTCTGCGGCGTGGACCGGCAGCAGCTCAGGGAGAGTTCCCGGGGTTCATCATCATCACCGATTCCCAACAGCTCCTTGCCGGCGCGGTTGATATCGATAATGCGGCATTTGGTATCGGTGACAAAAATGCTGTCACGGGAATTCTCAAAAATCCGCCGGTATTTTTCTTCCGATTCCTTCAGCTTGCTGATGGAATCCTCGAGCTTGGCGGCCATACTGTTGAACAACTTGCCGAACTGTCCCATATCGTCCCGGCTGAAGATGGTGGCCCGGGCGGAAAGATCACCCTTTTCGATCTTGCGGGCCGCCGCCGCCAGGGAGAGAACGGGCCGGGCGCAGCTCCAGGCAACGAACCAGGCAGCCAGGACGCAGGCAACAATCAGAATCAGGGTAAAGAGGAGAAACGACTGCACATATTCACCGAATCCCACCAGCAGTTCAGCATCATCGACCGCGGTGAGCAGCGTCCAGTAGTTGCGTCCCTTTTTCTCCCAAACCACCCGCGTATGCTCGGCATCGGTCTTCTGCACCGCCTGGGGCAGAATAAATATCCGCTGGAATGCGAACAGGGTATCCTTGCCGGTCACGGCGCTGCGGGTAATGATCATGCCGTCGGCATTGTCCGCCAGCACCTCCTCCAGTTCCGCCTCTTCCCGGAACATGGTTTTGCCGTTATTGAACATGAAACCAAAGGTCTTGCCGGCATCGGGATGAAAGAGAAAATAGCCGTCACTGTTGAGCAGGTAGTACCGTTCCCCAAGCTGCACCTGCTTTTGCTGTTTGGCCATGAGGTTGAGGATGGCCGAACCAAAGACGTTGAGGACGATAACCCCGCGCTTCCTGCCCTTCTGATCATACACCGGCGTCGCGTACCGCATAACCGGCACATAGGGTCGTTCGATGCGTCCCTGCTCAACGTTGAGATCCATGGGAGAGATATAGACCTGGCCGTTGGCCAGACGAAACGAGTCCTTGAAATAATACCGGTTTTTCTTGTCCTGTAACTCGTCGTGGGGGACGAGAATGGTGCGCTTGCCGTCGAAATTGACCCGCACCGTTTCCTGGCCGGTGTGATCAAGAAAACGGATCTGCTGAAAAATACGGTGGTGATTGGCCAGGGCCAGAAAGGCGGTTTCCACATCACGCAGGGCGGACATCTTCTCCAGGGGATGATTGGCATCAAGATACTCTCCCAGCTGCGGCAGATCGCGCAGGACCAGAAGATCACGGTACACCCACTGGAGTACGGTTCTGATATCGGTGCCGATGAGCCGCAGGTCCACCGCGGCCCGTTCCCTGGCCCGATCCAGGGCGAACTGCCGCTGCATATAGCGGAAATAACCGCTGCTGATGACAACGGCGCTGACGGTCAGGACAATGAGGATAAAGAGTAATTTCCCGCGCAGACTGGTGAACATTTGGCCCTGTAATGGATACCGTTACGTTATAACCGGCACTATACCATATTCCCCGCAAAGTCAAAACGAGCGTGGAAAGAAAGACGGTAATTGATCGCAGGCGCCGGCGGGAGAGATCCCGGATCAGGCAGGCTCCAGGGGAAAAGACGAGTGAATTCGTGACCGCCGGGAGGCTGGAAGACAAGGAGGAGGATAGTCAAGCAGGGCTACAGGAAGAATACACGGCAACCGGTCAGCAGCAAAACACCCAAGAAAAAACCGGCCCCGTCAGTTCTGAACCGCCTTGCGCGCCTCCCTGTTCCGGCGGGTGCGGGACGATTGGTACCGCTTACCCCTTTTCCCGGCAAGGGCGCATGAACGGCGACACATTCGGCAGATTGAACTGTTATACAATTCTCGACCTGTTTTGATACAGGCGGCAACGGATTCACTCGCTTTCATTCTTTTCCCTCTGGTTAACAGCATTAGCAGAAATGAAAAGCAAAAAGAATACCTTGAAGACGGTATTTTTTTCAACAACAATCATTTTTCCGTCATTGGAACAATTCCTGCCGTCATGCCGTAACCAGCCGCTGGAGAAGTAATCCAGCGTGTACATACCGTTTCGGAAACATAATCAAAAAAACAATATCTGTTTCAGCCTCTCTTCTTGTAACCGATCACAGCCGTGCAACCAGACGCTCTATCTTTCCTCCAAACTGTAATTAGCTCTTCTTCTCCGGCGGCGCGTAGCGGTTGAGCTTCCGCTGCAGGGTGCGACGATGGATATCGAGTTTCTTGGCGGCGGCACTGATATTGCCGTTACATTCATGCAGCACCCGTTGAATATGTTCCCATTCCACTCGTGAAAGCGTCGGCGGCGAGAAGTCATACTGCCTGTCACTGGCATGCGTATCCGGATGAAATGCCTGCAGAATCTCGTTGATATCCGCCGGCTTGCCCAGATAGGAGACCGCCCCCAGCCTGATGGCCTCGGTGGCGGTAGCGATGCTGCCGTAGCCGGAAAGGACGACGATTCGCAGCTCCGGAGCCAGCCGCAATCCCTCACGGATCAACTCCAGGCCGCTGCGGCCGGGCATTTTCAGGTCGATAACCGCCAGGGAGGGACGGTGACGGCCGATCATCTCCATGGCCTCCTCATACCCTGCCGCGGCAAACACCTTATATCCCCGCCGGGCCAGTCCACGGGCGAGGATCTCCCGAAAGTTGTCGTTATCATCAACGATGAGGATGCTCTCCATGGCCGCTCTCCATGCTTTTACCGTCCATCGGCAGGGATTCCCCTGCCCCGGAATGATCTCTGCCGTCCACCCGCAACCTCAGGGTCACGGTTGTACCGCTTGCCGGGGTGCTCGCAATCTCAAGGCCGCCGCCGAAGCGTTCGGCCAGGGTCCTGGCGAGAAAAAGTCCCAGTCCCATACCGGATTCCTTGGTGGAGAAGAAGGGATCACAGGCGCGGGCAACCAGGCCCTCTTCCATTCCCTTGCCCTCGTCCTTCACCGTCAGCAACAAGAATTGGTCCCGCATCCGCCACTGCAAACGCACCTCCAGATCTTTTTCCGTACTTTCCAGGCCATTTTTGAGCAGGGACCTCACCACGCGGCAGAATGAACGAAAAGGCAGAATCAGCTCCGTGTCCCGTCCTTTTTCCTGTACCCGCAGTCGCCGACGCGCCGCCCGGGGCAGGGAACGCGTTATCCTGCCGATCGCCTGGTCAATGGTGAACTTCCGCACCTCTTCGCCCCGGTGTTCCCCGGCTCCCGCCGCCATTTCATAGAGAATTTCCTTACATTGGACAATATTGTCCCGGATCAGCTCCACATCCTCCCGGCTCTGTTTTCCCGGTTCTTCGGGGTTGTCAAGCATCTCACCGGCGGCTACGGCAATGGTGGAAAGCGGGGTAGAGAGTTCATGGGCGGCCCCGGCCGCCAGAGCGGTAAGCGAGGCGAGCTTCTCGTTGCGGGAACGCTCCCGGGCGAGATGGCGTTCCATGGCCCATTTGCGTTCCGCCTCCCGTCTGATGCGATCGATGAAGTAGATCAGAAAAAAAACGGTGATACCAAAGGCGATCCAATGTCCCTGGAGGTAGAGAAAGATATATTGCGTCAATACCCGCGGATCAAAACCGGATGCTCCCCCCATGCCGGGGAAAGAGCGCAGGGAACGGAAGGCGGGCGGCAAAAGCAGCAGATAACAGAAAAGCGTCCAGATGGTCAACCCCAGGGTCCACTGGCCCGGCAGGATCATGGCGGCGAAGACGATATGGATGACATAGAGAAAGATAAAGGGATTCAGGGCGCCGCCGGTGAAAAAGAGCATCCCGGTCAGCAACAGGATATCGAGGAAAAAGATCATCCCGACCATGGGGGTCGGCACCGGGACTCCCCGCCGGTGGAGACACATCAGGAGGCCATTGGAGGTCCCTTCAAAGAAGAAGAGGGTCGCAATGATAAAAAGCGGCAGACCCAGGCGTGAAAAAATCTCCATCCTGGTCTGCAGCAACAGCGAAATTCCCAGGACCAGCAACAACCTGCACACCAGGGCCGACCACCGCAACCGCAGCACCCAAGGCAGCATCGCAGGCCGGTGCTGCTCCTCACACCGTCCCCGGCGCTCCACACTTTTTCCGGTCATCCTCTGTTCCCGTTTTTCTGCTGTCCCCCGGGCGGAACCGCTCACAGGGCATGTAACCCCGCAACATATCAAGCACCCTCCGGTTATCCTCTCCCTCTTCCCTCTTTTATCGCGGCTGTCTTTTTTTGTAAATTCATTGCGTACTCCAAAAGCGGCCTGCGACAATTTGCCGCAGCCAAGGCCCCAAAACAGGAAAATCACTTCCGGGAGGCTACAGCAGGGGATCAATAAGAGGCTGCATGAGATCGGGCAGGATCTCGCCGATGGAACGGTTGCGGATAATGCCGGAACGGTCGAGGAGAAAACCGGTGGGAAAACCCTTCACCTTATAGAGATCGGCGATTTCTCCCCGGGGATCGAGCAGAACCGGAAAGGGAAGCGCCCGGCCATTGAGAAAATGTTCCACCTGTTGCCTGGACTGTTCCACATTCACCGCCACCACGGTGAATCCGCGCCGCTGCCAGCGCTGGTGCGCCTGGGCCAGATAGCCGAGATCCTTATCGGTATAGGGATTGCCGGTATTCCAGAAACGCAAAAACACCACCCGGCCGCGAAAATCCTCAAGGGAAACCCGCCCTCCGCCGATTTTCTCGGCCGCAAAGGGAGCGGCCCAGGGTAAACGCAGGCCCAGACCGGACAGGTAGCCGACCATTTCACGGCCGTCATAGCGGAGGATATGGCGGGCAGCCTCACCGGGATCCCTGAAGACGTGCAGACGACAGTTGTTCTCCCGGCGACTGAAACGGCTGCTCTCAACCCAATAGGCCAGGGAGGGATCAAGGGGCTCGCCCGAGACCTCGTCCACCACGGTAAGCGCAATCGTACCGTCTCGCACTCCCCTGTCGATTTCGGGATGGGCCTGCAGATAGGTATGGGCGCAGCACAGGGAACAGAAATGCAGCTCTCCGGAGGCGGGGTTGACGGTCACCCGGGTAACGGCTCGTATGCGGGTACCGTCCACGGCGCAAAGCTCTTTGCCGTGCTGCCGGAACACGGCAAACAGAGAGATCAGGCAAAGGACGGCAAAAAAGAGAAAAAGGGAACCAATCCGTTTCACAGGGCTCCTCCTGCCACGAGATGAACGGCAACCATGAAGCATGAGCCGGCCAAAAAGAGGGCCCCGTATTGCAGCAGGCTTCGCCGGAGGCGATCACGCTCCGATGCCAACGCCCAGGGAGCGGCAAGGACGGAAAGCGGCCAGGCGGCCATGAGCAGAAAGGAGCCGAGGATAAACAGCCCCAGGATCAGCGGCGCATCGGCAACCGTGGCGGCAAAACAGTAGATGCAGTGATGGAAGGGCATCTCCATGAGCCGGGGGGCGATCACCTCGATAAAGGCCAGGGTGGAAACCACACCGTTGATCAGGGCGGCCAGGGCAACGCCCCACAACAGAGAATGTGCGGCCGTTTCCGGCCGCAACCGCTGCCGTACCCACATGGCCGAAATAATGACCAGCAGGTTCATACCGAAATAGCCGAACCAGAGGGGCGGATCAAACTGCGGTCCGAAAAGCGCCAGCGGCACCCAGACGGTGAAGCGGGTGGGGATATCGGTGATGGTGGTGCAGCAGGAAACCGCCAGATCAGCAGAGGAACGCAGCCAGAAAACAACACTTCCCCCCGCCTCCGCCAGGCCGATGAGGGCGCAGACCAGCAAAAGAACCGGCATGCTCCGGCCGTCGCGTGCGCTGCGTCCGAACCGCTCCAGCCTGAAGAGTAAAAGCCAGACAAGCCCCAGGAAAAAGAGCAGCGGTTTGATCAGTTCCAGGGTTCGGGCAAGCCGGGGCAGGAGGTTCCTGACCCCGAAGATGCACATGGTGCCCTCAACCTCTGGAACAAAACTCTGCAGCACCACGTAAAAAAACGGCCAGAGCGCCAGCCTGATGATCAGCAGTACCGCCCCCATCCAGAAAACCAGGTAAAGCCGGTCTTCGCGGCCGGCAATCCGTTCGGGTGAACTTTCCCGGTTTTCTCTTCCGAAAAGCAGGGCCGCTGTTTTTACCGCCGTAACCGCGGCAAGTCCCGTGGAGAGCAGATCCAGGGTCAGTGCGGTGGCGGACAAGGGATTGACGATCACCGGACCAGCCTTCCTCCTTCAAGGGTGAGGAGACGATCCGCGGCGGCCGTAAGCCTCTCGTCATGGCTGACCACAACCAGGGTGCGGCCGCTTTTGTGCAGCTTTCCGAAGATGTCGATTACCCGCTCCGCGGTCTCCCGATCGATATTGGAGGTGGGTTCATCGGCAAGAATGATTTCGGGATCATGTACCAGGGACCTGGCAAGGGCCACCCGCTGACGCTCCCCGCCGGAGAGTTGCCGCGGCAGGTGACGGCTGCGATGGGCAAGGCCCAACTGCCCGAGCAGCTCTTCGGCCCTGCGTCGGCGCCGACGCGCGGAAAGCGGGGTGACCACCAGGGGAACGGCCACGTTTTCCCAGGCGGTGAGCTGTTCAATAAGCCGGTATTCCTGAAAAACGATGCCCAGCCGCTTTTTCCGCAACCGGGCCTGCACCACGTCCGAGGCATGGCTGACGCGGGTATCGTCGATGAAGATCTCTCCCTCGCTGGGCCGGTCCAGGGTGCCGATCAACGAAAGCAATGTGCTTTTGCCCGATCCCGAATGACCGCTGATCACCGTCCAGCTCCGGGCGGCAATGGTACAGGAGACGTCGCGCAGGGCCCACACGGTATCGGCCCCGGCAACGGCATACCCCTTGCTCACCGAAGAGACCCTGATGAGGCTCATTTTTTCATATTTTTCAACTTGAGCGGTTGATGTTCTTCCACATGGAAAGGTCGTTTCTTCCAGTTCTTGTGCTCCGGCGGAGTATAGGGAGGATCTACGGCCAGGGTGCGGATATAGGCTATGATGTCGAAGATATCCCGATCTGAGAGGATATGCTGCCACTGGGGCATGATATGGGAGAGATTGTTGGCCTTGCCGCCGAATTTGATCACCTTGAAAAAACGGACATCCGATTGGATGTTCATATAAAAACCGTTGGTGTGGTCCCGGGGCGGCGGCTGCAGGGCCTCGTTCCGGGCCCGGGGACCGCGGCCGTCGCCTTTCTGTCCATGACAGGGGGTGCAGTACTGCTGATAGATCCGGCCGCCGTGTTTGACGTTGCCGGCTGCAAAAATTAATGGCGCGCCCAGGAAAAAAAACAGCAGGAAAAAACCGGCGACAACCGGAAACATGCCGGTCAGGCTCCGGCCCTGACCCTTTGTCGGGTTGTTTGCTTTGTCCACATTCACCTTTTCCACCTTGAGCCTTACGTTTCGAAAACAATCGCAGAAAATGACCGGCTCTCTGCCGCAGGTCGGCCGCTTCAGGACATGGTTGTCAGCGGAGGAGTCACCGCCGCCTTCCAGGTCGGCACCAGGGTGCCGATCATGGTCAGCACCAGGCCGAAGAGAAAGGAATAGAGAACCGGCAGCGGCAGAAAGCGCGAAGGCACCGCAAAGTCGGGAATCCAGCCGGCACCGCTGATGAACAGCGGCGCGATACCGATGCCGTTTCCCAGCTTGAGCCAGAGCATGGCAAAGACCACCGCCAGCAGACTCCCCAGCAGGGCCAGGAGCAGGTTCTCGAAAAAAGTCATCTCCAGTACCTCCAGGGTCTGCCAGCCAACCGCCTTCATGATGCCGATTTCCCGACGCCGGACGCCGCGGCCCAGTCCGGAGAGAATCAGCAAAGCGGGAACGGACAGCCCGAAGGCGGTAACATAGAGCATGGTAAACATTCCGGCCTGAATGTCAAAGCCGCGGTTCACATAGCGCCGGACGATCTTCCTGGTCTGAATCCTGAGCGGCGGTTGCATTTCCCACGGTTTTCCCAGGGAGCTGAGATGATCGGCCACGGATTCGGCCGTACCGGGCCGGCAGTAGAGCAACAACTCCGAGGCCATGCCCGGCAGCTTGAAGACCTGTTGGGCCGCATCAAAGGAGATAACCACCATGGATCCGGACCAGATGGAAAGCTCCGGCTCCAGCAGACCGGCCACGGAAAACGGCAGGGCCGGGTTGAGAAAAAAACGAAATTCATCTCCGGGCGCCAGGTCCAGCCGCCGGGCCAGGGACGAGCCGAAATAGGCCTGTTCCGCATCCAGGGGGTGCTCCGTCCGGCTGGGGCTGAAATCGGCAAAGCGGTCGATTCCCACCACCACCGCCAGCTCCTCCCCCAGATAGGTCCGGCCGACGATGCGCGGCACCACCCGCATCACCCCGGGAATTTTCTCGAACCGCTCAACCATCTTGAGGGAGATGGGACCGTTGCGGCCATACTGTTCCCGGGAGACGTAGAGATCGGCCCCGGCCTCGACGCTCATTATCGATTGGGAGCGTACCCCTTCGGAAAGGGCCGAGGCGGCGACAAAGGGCAGCAACACCCCCAGCAGGCAGCAGAGCACCACACCGCTCCGGCCGCTCCGGCGCAACAGCGAGGCCACCGCCTCAAGCAGCAGGTTCAGATGTCGCCGCATCATTTCTCCGCCTCACCCCGGAATCGGGACACCATGGCAAGCCGGTCGGGCGAGTAGGAATATCCCCCGGGGACGGGATAGAGGCTGTCAGCGGCCACGGGCTGCAGCCGGGGATCATAGTCGGAGAAATTCCAGGCAGGTACGAGGATGGCACCGAGACCAACGCCGCCGATGCGTTCCTGAAATTCGGCGGCCTTGCCGGCCGCCTCTGGGCTGACGACAACATCATGGCGAATCACCATGGCGCTCACCCCGAACATGGCCATGAGCAGACCGAAGACAAGAGCGGGTTTCCACAGCATCGCTGAAACCGGAACCGGCAGGAAAACGGGATTACCGCCGCCGACGCCGCTTGCCGGTGGCCGGCTTCTCCTCCGTTGAACCGGCAGCTCCCGGAGTGGCCTGTTCCGCGGGTTTCTGCTCCCCGACCACACTGACCATGGCCTGCATGGAGTGGATGGGGCAGTAGTAGGGATAATCGCCGGGTTCACGGAAGGTGTAGCTGAACTCGTGGCCCCGCAGCAGCAGATAGGAGAAGAACTTGTTGTCATGGCGCATATCGACGCCGGAGATAACCCAGTGGCCGTAGTTCATGGTGTTCTTCCAGACCACGGTATCACCGACGTTGATCACCGGATCCGGCGGATAGAAGTTGAAGTTGCGGATGGTGATATGATGGGTCTCCGCCCGGGCTCCGCCGGTGAGACACAACAGGAGAGCTGCGGCAACAAGGAGACGACTAGTGAACTTTTTCATGGATTTTTCCTCTCTTGATTGAAGCTGCCCCGTCCGGTTACTTGTTGACCTGATATTCGGGGGTGTGATACTTGAGTTTCACCGGATCATGTCCGGGCCAGTCATAATCGGCGGCATCAAAGGCCTCCTGGAACCGATGGGTGGGACTTTTGTCGTTGTGGCACTCCTTACAGGTGGAACGCGGCTTGTCGTTGAAACCGTATTGCAGCAGTTCTTCCATGGTATAGGTACGGCCGTGTTTTTTCATCACCCTGTTATATGCCGTGCCCGCGCCATGGCAGGCCTCGCAGCTGATTCCCACCATGGAAGGAGTCTTCTCGACACTGACAAAACCGCCCGGCCTGCCGTGGCCGGTGGTATGGCAGGGCAGACATCGGGATTCCCGGGTGTAATCTTTCTGCGGATCCAGGCCCGCCTTTTTCTTGATCTCGACCCGGTTACCGGGTTTGAGAATTTCGAAGGCCTGGGCCATGGGGGTCTTTTTCCAGCTCTTCCAGACCTTGCGGTGGCACTCCTTGCAGGTCTTGACGCCGGCAAAATCATACTGCTTTTTTTCCTGGGCAACGGAAACGGTGGCTCCAAGGAAGAGCAGCGCACCGGTTACAATAAAAATTTTTCGCATGGGATCCTCTTTTCCGAAACTCTGTTTTCCTATTTCGCCGCCGGTGCCGGTGGCGCATCGGCGGGGATTACCTTTCCGGTCCACGGCGGTTTGGCCAGACTGCGGACATAGGCGATAATATTCCAGATATCCTTGTCACTGAGTATGTGCTTCCACTGGGGCATCACATGGGAAAAGTTCATGGATTTACCGCCTTCCTTGATGGTCTTGAACAACTGGATGTCGGAACGCTTGTTCATGACATTGCCGTCCGTATGGTTCCGCGGCGGCGGATCGAACCTTTCGATTTTCATGCGGGTGCCGTCACCCTCGCCGTTTTTGCCGTGGCAGGGCGTACAGTACTCGGCATACTTACGCCTGCCCTTCTTGGCGTCACCGGCCCCGTAGGAGGGCAGGCTCAGGGCAATGAGCAAACCGGTTGCCAGGGCACAGATCATCAGCCGTTTGTGCAGGTTCATCATAATGGACTCCTCAAGTAAATATCGCTTTTAGCTGTCAGGGGTTCCGCTTGAACCCGATCGGGTCGATCGGCCGGTTCAAAGGGAACACCCAAAATCTAAAAGGAAAAAATAAATCCGGAACCCCAAAAAAGCAACGTCGCAACGTGAGCGTTCCTGCGTGCGCCGGATACGCGAAGGGGACCGTTTGATTAAAATGCCCGGATGAAAAAAGGGCCGGGGCGCTACAGGCAGCGCCCCGGCATGGAAACCCTTTCTGCAGATTCACTTACTGCTGATCTTTGGGAATCCAGTTGAAGTTGGTGTTTTCAGGAGTCAGATAGGTCCGGGAACCAGCCTCGATAACCTTCTTCTCCTCCTGGATAACGGGATCATCCCAGATTGCCCTGCCGGTCTTCTTCTTCAGACCTTTCTTGAAGTAATCATCGGTGAAGACGATGGGATCGGTCTGCCAGAAGCCGTAGCGCTTGGTGTCGTAATAGGAGCCCACCTTGCGGACGTCGCCGTTGGAAACCCCTTCCTTGACCATGCGCTTGGCCCCGCCCACGAGCTTGGCCGGGTCGCGCTTGAGCAGCTCGCCGTAATTCTGCTGCTGCAGATCCAGATAACGCAGGGCCCGATAGGTGTCGGACTTGGTCAACAGGGCGTCCATCTCTTTTTTGTTGAAGAAACGCGCCCCCTTCTGGGTGGTTATCTGCAGCGGCTTGCCGTCGGCGGCCACCACCTGCTTGATCTGGAAGTCGATGGGCAGCCCCGCCCGGGTCGAATCCAGCTGCGGCACCCAGGTATCCCCGGCCTTGTAGAAGACCGAGCGACCCAATCCGGCAGCCTCGCCGTTGGTGTGACACTCTTCACACATTCGGCCGCGGTTGCTGATGGTATGCGGGGAATAGGCGTTCATCACCAGGCCGGCCCTGCCGTCCTTGGTCTTCACCAGCTCGCTGTCCATAAAGATCTGGGCTTTCACCTTTTTCTTGATGGCCTGGAGCTCAAGCTTGACCTTGCGGCGCTCGTCGGGATCGGAGGTCTCGATCAGTTTTTTCTTGATCTTCTTCTCCTCCATCCGCAGTTTACCGACATTGGGACCGATATGGCTGATGAAGTACTGATACTGCGGCCTGAACATGGATACCTTGCCCTGGGCGTTTTTCCCGAGAATGACATCTTCCCAGTTCCTCATGGTGAGGGAACCGAACCAGATACCGGTGGTCTTCTCGCCGTTGAGCAGATCCATTTCCTCGGCCTTGGGCCAGGCATCTTTCTTCATGCCCTTGAACTTCCTGTCCGGAGTCTGCATCTTGTCGCCCACACCACTGCCGAGCACGGCATAGAGCAGTTTCAGCGTCTGCGGATCGGGCTCGCGCCATCTCTTCCACTTCTTGTAGGAGGGATAGTCTTCGCGCATCAGATGGGTTCCGAAATCCAGGCTTGCCCAGGCCGAATGACAGGCCGAGCACTCCATGTTTTTCATGTGACCGGCGACGGTATGGGAAACCGGCTGTTCCTTGATATCCTTGAGCTGCGGGATCTCATGTTTCTTGCCGGTGACCTTGGAGGTGAGTACCAGTTTACCGCCTTCCATCTTCACATGGGCAAGCTTGGTGCCCTTGGCCGTGACCGCAACCTCATCTCCCTCCTTGGCGGAGTAGTTGGGGTTGGAGGCGGCCGCCTTGAGCGCCGCATCTCCCTTGGCAAGCTTGGCGGTCTTGGCTGCGGCTTCGGGGGTCCCGTGACAGGTATCACAGCTAACCTCCAGGGCCTCATGTGCCGCTGCCAAGGTCTTTCCGTTGCCCATGGCCTCGGAAGAGGTGTGGCAATCGATACAGGCAAGACCGGCTTTATAGTGAAGATCCGGGTTCAGGGTGTGATGATCGATGCCGTAAGGCGCCAGCGGAGCGTTCCACTTGTAGCGCGGCGACCGATACATCTTTTCATAGTCATGCTCGAAAAGGCCGATATACTCGGTGCCCACCCGGTTGCCGCTGTGACAACGCACGCACTGGGTGGTGGGGATCGCCGTGGTCAGCCGGTGCTTCATGGGATAACCGCGTTTTGAGATCAGACCCGAGAGATCGGTCTTCAGTTTCACATCCTTGGCCTTGGCCTCCTCGTTGGCCTTCTGGGCCGCCTGGATGGCCTTGTCGCCGCTGATGCTCTTGCCGTCATTGGCATAGATCATATGGCAGGCAGCACAGCCCGTTGCCCGATAGTCACCGAGACGATTGGGCGCCGGGGAGTTGATATGGCAGCGCAGACATTTCTTGCGCAGCATGTCGTCCACCAGCTGGCCGGATTCCTTCTGGGTGGGAATGACCTTGGTGCCTCCCTTGCCGTTGACGCTGAAATGGGCACCGACATCACCCTGGGCACCCCAGGCATACCGGGTGGCGTTGATCTCGCCGGCCGAGGTGGACATCAGCGAGGTCTCAACCTTGTGTAGCTGGTCGGCATGACAGTCTGCGGTACCGCAGGTCTTGGCCACCACCTTGCCGTCGGAGGGATTGGCGAACATGCCCTTGTGGGCGGCGTCCATCTTGTCCGCCTTGTCATCGCCCTGGTGGCACTGCACACAGGCGAAGTCATGGGTGTCGCTGATCGCCTCAATGCCCTCGTGGCACTTCAGACATCCTCCGCCCTTGGTTGCGGCCTTGGCACCTGCAAAGACCTTGTCCACCGGAAACTTGATTTCCAGATACTCCTTTTCCAGCATATGTTTCCGGGTGCCGTTCCAGGCAAAGGGAACGCCTTCCGGCGTCACCTTCATCATTTCGCCATCCACCTTTTTCATGGGTAACTCGAAACGGCGGGGATCGGCGAAATCGGACAGGTCATCCACCTTCTTGAGGGGATAGGTCTTGTTTCCGACCTTGATGGTCTTCTCCGCCGCCAGGGTCGGAGTCATCGAACCGCCGAGCAGCAGACCGAAGGCACCACAGGCCAATACCGTCAAAGCTATTTGGCTTTTTCTCATTTTGTCACCTCCTTTGCCGTGGCGTTCATAGCGGTTTTCACAATGCCGTCATCGGACGGTTTCACCACCGCGGCGCTCTTGGCGGCCTTTTTCAGGAAGTCATCCTTCTTGCACTTGGTGGGGAATTCCTCGTAGGCCTTGTAAATATCCTGATAGATCGGATCATTGTAGCCGTCATGACACGGCAGACAGTTTCCAACCTTGAGGATACGGTTCATCTCGGCCTGGTTAAAGGGCCGGGAACCCACATGCGAGGTGGATGCGATCTGGTTCCCCTGGGGCGTAGCCATGACATCCAGCGGGAAGGCGGCGCTCAGGCCCGAACGATCCATCTCATAGGTGTATTTGATACTGTCCTTATTACCGCTGGGATCGGGATCAATGGTGAGCTGGCCGCGGCCCATGCCGATCGTCTTGGTGTTGAGGTGGCAATCCTCGCAGGAGCGGACCTCGGTACGCACGGTATGGGTGAAAACCGGGTTGGTGGCCACACTGGAATATCCTTCTGACGACTGGAAGACGAAGTTGTCGAAGTCGCCGATGATCTCGCCCTTGTCGTTGACCGCGTTGAAGAAGACCTGGCAGCCGGGCACATAGGTGGTGACCATGCCCTTGGCGCTGATCCCCAGAAGCGGCGTATCATAGCGGACGTAGGTACGGAACTCCGGCCACTTGCCGGCTGATTTCTGGAAGGTGAGCTTATCCTTGCCCTTGTTGGTCTGGTCATAGTTGTCATGACAACCGTAACACTGGGAGGTGTGACGGGCATGGCAGGCCCAGCATTCCATCCTCTCCTGGTGCTGCGGGATGGAGTGAACGCCCTTCTTGTTGGTAATGATCGGGGTCAGGTGCTCACGGCCGTCAAACTTGGAGAGCAGGATGGGCTCGCCGTCGATGATCTTGACGTTGGTGTACTTGTTGCCGCGGGCGGTGACCACCATTTCGTCGCCCACCTTGTTCTCGTAGTTGGGCGAAACCATACCCAGGCGAATGACCCGGTCGGCGGGATCGGTAACCTTGGTGGTGATGATTCCCTCTTTGTAACTGCCGTGGCAGTCCTGACACCTGATCTCGCACTGCTCGTGCTTCTTGGAGTAAAGATTGCCGTCGCCCATGGTGTCGAACTGGGTGTGACAGTCGATGCACTCCATCCCCTTTTCGTAATGGATATCCATCATCGGGGTGTTGTAGTACTTGCCGTGATACTTCTCGCTGGAGTGCTTGCCGGCCATAAACGGGGTCCCGTAGAAATCGGACTCGACCCGGCCCTCGTAGCTCACGCCGGTACGACCGCCGCGGTTGTGGCAGTGGATGCACTGCTCGGCGGGAACAGCGGTGGTGACCTGATGGACCTTGCCGTGGCCACGTTCATCCTTGGGAATGGTGGGATCGCTGCCCTTGTAATATCCATCGTTGTCATAGAGAACGTGACAGGCGGCGCAGCCCTGGGCCCGATAGTCGGCCGGGGCCTGCTTGCCCTCGTTCCAGAAATGACAGCGGGCGCAGGATTTCCGCCACTGGCTGTCAGCGTTTTCGCCCTTGATCTGCATGGGATTGCCCATGTCGTCAACGGTGATGGGGTTGCCGTCCTCATCGGTCTCCAGATCCTTGGCCGAGAAAACCGGCAGGGTGTCCATCTTCTTGACGCCGCCGCGGTGCGCGGGGACGTAATCCTTATCGTCCATACCCACGCCGGAATAGGTGGAGAACTTGGTCTCCTGGGCGCAGTACTGGTAACGCAGGGCACCGGAAATACCGGATTGCAGTCCCATTACCGTACGACGCACCCGATAGACATGATTCATGTCTTCCTGCTCATGGCCGTAATGGCAGCCGACCAGGCCGCAGGATTTTTCCAGAATACGCAGATTCGACGGATTCCTCTTACCCTTCATGGAACGGGCCGCAATCATATCCTTGTGAGCCTCGGCCTTGATAAGGGAATCGGGCTTGGCGCTGCCGTGACAAATGGTGCAGCCGAAGGTCTCAATGGGATGAAACGCCGACATCTGCTCGATACCGTCATGGCAGGTGAGACATTTTTCGGTTACCTTTCCGCGTTTGGCCTTGTGTGGAAGTTTTGCATCATCAATGACCAGCACCTTCTCCACCAGCTCCTTCTTCATCCACATTTCTTTCTTGTCCGGCTGTTTGGCGGCCATCTGATGATTGTACTTTTTCTGCCATTTTTTCCATTCATTGGCGGGATCGGCAGCGGCATCCGCCGTCCTGATCCCGAGAGCGGAAAGGCAGACGAACAGAGCCAATGCCGAAATCAGCAAAGCGTGCGCATGTTCGTTTCCATTTTTCATAAACCCCTCCTTTTACTTGGACATCTTTTGTATTGTCCTCTGTTACACTGTGTACTACGCAGATTATCTCTCGTCTCTATGCCATGGCTTTGTCCTCCTTTTTTTTGTCTGTTGCTCCAGAGTTATTGCTCCATCTATTTTTCGCCCGCCCCGGCGGACAGGCATCGGATTTTTCGATTTCCTACCAGTTCTTGGCGGCCTGACAGCGGCAGAGATCGCGTAGCTTGAGAATCAGTGACCTGATCTTGTCGTCATTGTCCAAGGCCGCTCCCCAGGGCGGCATCAGAGTGGACTTTGCCACCTCCACCCCGCCCAGGTTGATGGTGTCGAAGAGTTTCTGGTCGTTGCGGGCTGACATAAAAGCCGCATCGGTGTGGTTTGCCGGTTTGACGATGAGTTTCGGGGCGTTGAAACCGTTGCCGTCTCCCTTGACCCCGTGACAGGGCGTACAGTAGTGGTTATAGAGTTCGGTGCCCCACTCAAGGCTCGGCTTGCGCCCCTTGTCCGCCCCGGCAACCGCTGCTTCCCCTCCGCCCTTGTCGGCCGGCTGCCGGAGCTGCATTCCGGCCGGATCGCCGGCTTTTTCTATCTTTTCCGCTGCAATGGCCGGTATCACCCGGATCAGCAGAGTACAGGCAAGAAACAAGAGGCCGGCATGGATCAATCGCTTTCTCATCTTAATTCCCTCCCATCTGCTGGGCCTGTCTGAGGAGCAACTCATCCTCCCAACGTCGCTTGATCTGTTGCCAGACCCCGGGTGAAATCTCGGTAAAGCCCTGCAGGAGTTCGGTGAGTTTCTCAACCTCATCGGGATAGAGTTCAAAGTTGGGCATCTGGATATCGGGGATAAAGGCCTGGGGATTTTGCAACCACCGGGCAACCCACTCCTTGCGGAGACGGTTGCCGAGATCACTCTGATCCGGGCCGACAATGCCGCCCTCGCCGTTCCAGGAATGGCAGGCCTGGCAGGCGAAGGTCTGCCAGTACATCTTCCAGGCATCCTCGGTGTCCTTTTCGTTCATCCGCTTGACCACCGGCGTGTAATGGGGAAAGGAGACCTTGTCGGCAGCGGCGAAAAAGGCGGCCAGGTCCTCGGTTTCCGCATCGGTGAAGTTGAAGGTGGGCATTCGGGTGGGCTCGATGCCCAGGGGCCGGATTTTGAAAGGCGCCTTGAGAAAACCGGTGAGCCAGCGGGGATTGACCCGAGCGCCTTCAAAGGAGAGATCCGGACCGATATTACCGCCGCGCCCGGCGATACGGTGACAGCCGCGGCAGTTGTTGCGCTCCACCAGCCTCTCGCCCCGGAAAGCGGGAGCAGCGGGATCGTTGAGCGTCTTGACGTATTTGGCCGGAATATCAAAGGGGCGAATACCCAGTAAAAAGGTAACCAGGCTTTCGGCCTCCTCTTGGGAAAATCCGAACTTGGGCATCAGGGTGGGCATTTCCGCGGTATTGAAAGCCCGCGGGTTTTTCACCTTGAGCAGCAGCCAATCGGAAAGGGTATGGGGAATATCGGCATCGGCAAAGACCAGCTCGTCCACCCGCTTGACTCCGATGCCGTCATGCTCTGGGGCATTGTAGCCCAGTTCGAATTCACCGATCTTGTGACAGCCGGTGCAGCCCTTGTCGCGGATCAGGGTCTTGCCGCGGGCAATCAGGTCCGCATCGGCGGGCCCAGTGCCTGCGGTGATCTCTTCCCCGCCCTTAAGCGACATCAGATATCCCACCAGCGGGCCGATATCCTCCTCCGGCACCCGCAGCACGGGCATGGCGGTTTCGGGCCAGTATTTCTTCGGATCCCTGATCCAGGCGGCCAGCCAGGTTGGGTTGGTCTTCTCGCCGATCCGCGACAGGTCGGGTCCGAATCCCTCATCCTTGCCGTCGATGGCGTGGCATCCCAGGCAGCCGAGATCCTCAAACTTTTTCCTGCCGATCTCCATGTCGCCGGTTGCTCCGCTTCCGGTGGCCGGTGACTGGGCAAGGCTTATGAGATAGGCGGCCATGGCGCGGATTTCATCGTCGGCCAGTTCGAAGTCGGGCATGACGGTCCGGGCCAGGTAGCGCTTGGGCTGCTTGACCCAGTAAGCGATCCAGTCCGGGGTGGTCTTGGTGGCCACCGCGGTGAGGATAGGGCCGATGCCGGTGGGCCGGTCATATCCCTTGAGCAGGTGACAGCCCAGGCAGTTATTCTCCATGTACAGGGTACGGCCCTTGGAGTAGACCGGTGCATCCTCCAGCACGGTCTGCTCGGCCAGTTGCGGGGAAAGGGGATGGCAGCCGACACAGGAGGACTCGGCCCTGGTTCCCGGCAGAAAGGGTTTGACCCAGTTTTCGGCATGTCCGTGGGCCTCCTCGGCGTTGAGAGCCACACCCTGGCCTGCGTGACAGATCACGCAGCCGTACTGATCCACGGGATGACGATCAGCATCCAGATGTTTGCCGGGATGGGTGGTGAACGGCTGCGGCGCATCGGCAAACCGGGGCGATTCCACCCCCAGGTGACAGGTCATGCAGCGATCGGTAATGCTGAAATCCGTCAACCACAGTTGCCTGATCCTGGTCTTGCGGCAATCAATCGACTCCCGCCGCTTGGCCAGTAATGCCAGCATATCGCTCTTTTCCTTGCTGTCCGGCTGCTTTTGCAGTTCCGCCGCCTGTCGGGCGGTGATCTCATTGTCCAGGCGGGTGAACCGGCGCTGATATTTCTTCCAGGGCCGCCACAGTTCGGTCTCAAAGAACAGAACCACGCCAAGACAGACCAGAAGCGCTCCCGAGAGCCAGAGAAGAACCTTGGTATACTTTTCCGATAACTTCATCGATGAGCACCTCAAATATTGAACCAGGGCGTGACAAGCAGATACTTGATATGGAATACCTGGCGCAGGATCATCTTGATGGGCACGGCATACATCAGCGCCATCAGGGTCATGAGAATGAAATATCGTGTCTTGTCGAGCTTCTTATACACCTTCCAGCGTAGGATGACCGGCACGATATAGAAAAGCAGGGTGTAAACAAGCAGGCTGACGAGGCCGACTTTGAACTCGACGTTGGTGAGCACCACATCGGCGTGGTGGGCATTGTGGTCCCACGGTTCCCAGGGCCAGAAAAAAAACCAGGAAGGCCCGCGCATGAACTGGCCGACGACAATGGCACCCATCCAGAGAATGTAACCGAACAGGAAACTGAACACCGCGAACTTGCGGGCTCCGAGATTGTATTCACCCACGCCTTTCGGGTTGTAATCCAGATAGGGAATAGCCATGAGCCCGAAAATAATGATGCCGGGCAGCACCACACCGGCATACCAGGGATCGAAGTAGACGAGGATTTCCTGAAGGCCAATGAAATACCAGGGGGCCTTGGCGGGATTTTCGGTGATCGATGGGGTGGCGATCTCCCTGAGGGGCGCATCGAGCCACAGTGACCAGACAATGAGCAGCAGCGTCACCGCCACCATGCACATGAGCTCCATAAAAGGCAGATCCGGCCAGACAAAGGGATTTCGTTGTTTTTTGGTTTTCTTTGCTGCTTCAGCCATCTTTTTCCCTCCTCCCTATAACGGTCTTGATATGCCGCCGTCCTTTCTGATCCGCCAGAAATGAACAGCCATGAAGACCGCCGCCGCGGCCGGTACCGCGATCACATGCAGCACATAAAAACGCAGCAGGGCATTGGCTCCCACCGAGGTACCGCCGAGCAGGGCGAAACGCACATCGTTGAACTTGGTGACAATGGAAAAGGGCCCCTCGGCACCCAGTACCGGCGTGGCCGCCGCCATATTGGTGCCCACGGTAATCGCCCAGAAGGCGAGCTGATCCCAGGGCAGCAGATAGCCGGTGAAGCTCATCAGGAGGGTAAGGGTAAGCAGCAGCACGCCGATGACCCAGTTGAATTCCCGGGGCGGCTTGTAGGAGCCGGTGAGAAAAACTCGCAACATGTGAAGCATGACGGCCAGGACCATGAGATGAGCGCCCCAGCGGTGCATGTTACGGAGTATCTGACCGAAGGGCACGTCGAACTGCAGATACTTCATGTCCAGATAGGCCATATCCACGGTGGGATGGTAGTAGAACATCAAAAGAATACCGGTGATGCATTCCACCAGAAAGGCAAAGAAGGTGATGCCGCCCATGCACCAGGTGAAACGGATACGGAAGGCATGCTTGGGCATGCGGATGGGATGCAGGTGGAGAAAGACGTTACTGCGGATGACCTTGCCGCGGTTGGCGCCGGTATCTTCAAAATCATGTCGCCAGATCGATCTCCAGACCTGGGTGGACATCATCCTCTCTTTCAACGTCGGCTTGTCGCTCATACTGTTTGTTCCTTGCGTATTGTCGATATATCTATAGCCACGGGGCAGCCGTCAACCGGTCTTGAGGAAACTGCCCTCCTGATCAAATTTTTTAAAGGTATACAGCTCGGCCTTGTTGACGACGATGCGGCCGTCCTCCATCCGGCTGATACCGTATCGGTCCATGGGACGCGGTGCCGGTCCGGCAAAGTTGACGCCGTTGGAGTAATACTTTGACCCGTGGCAGGGACACTTGAACTGACGATCCTCGGGAAACCACTTGGGCGTACAGCCGAGATGGGTGCACTTGCCGAAAATGGCGTACAACTTATCCGTCTCCCGGACAATCCAGACCCGCTGGCTTTCCATGAACTTCTCGCTGATACTCACCACCCCGAATTTATCGGGGGTGCCCCCCGGATAGTCATCCAGGGTGCCGATCTTGAAGGTTGTGGGAGGCTCAAAGAGAACCCGGGGATAGAAAAAACGCAGCGACCCGGCAATCCCGGCCCCGATGGTCGCGAAAAAGGCACCCCAGCCCATGCGGCGCAGCACCTTGCGCCTCGTCTCGGATGAAGGGGGGCCGGCACAGGGACATCCCATGGAGGCTTCCAGGCCTTCCATTTCTACCTTGCTGTTTTCACTCATAATCCACCTCAAAAATATATACTTATCCGCAGACGGCCGGATTGAATTTTGAAAATTATCCTATTACACAGGCAACTTAGCATTACGGCCAAGAGAAACAAATACCGTGTTCACGGTATAAAAAAGCAGGCGGAAAGCTTTTCCGGCACCCGGTGGCATCCGGAACACGGAATAGCGGTGGAACAGACACGCAATGCGTATAAAAATTTTCTTGACAATTATGAACGCAATGCGTATATAAAATATCAGAAAATATAAGAGACAGATTATAAAATCAGGTAGATATGACCCATGACGAGCTCAGGAAATCAAGACTGAAACTCGGCCTCTCGATCAAGGAGATGAGCGAGTTGCTCTCCACTCCCTACCGGACCTATCAGGACTGGGAGCACGGCAACAGACGCATTCCGGGCATCTGTGGAGAGGCGGTTCTCTGTTTCCTGCGCTGCAAGGGTGCGGTGAAAAAACGATTCAGAAAAAAGAAAAAGGGAGGTACGCACATGGGAAGGGAAAGAGTACTGTTCAAGACCGAGGAGCCGAAATCCACCCGTGATACTGCCGCTTTCCTGCGAGTGCTTGCGGACCGGCTGGAAGAAGGCACTGTTCTGCTCAAAGGGGGTGGCCGGGAAGTGACCCTGGACATTCCGGCCAACATCACCCTGGAGATCAAGGTGGAAGAGGAAACCAAGAAAACCAAGGTCAAAAAGACCCTGGAGATAGAGATCGAGTGGTACCCCGGAGGCGGTGATGCCGATGCCGGAGTTACCATCGGCTAAAGGGATCGTAATTGAAATTTCCGTTGATCATGGCCGGTGACGCTCCGGAAAACCCGATCACCGCATGGGGTTCACCGGCCTCTCTCAACGGCCCATTTGACGTATGGCCGCTAAGGAGAACCCATCTCGGCTACCGGGCAAACGGTCAGGCCCGGAAAAACCGGCAATGCCTACTCAATCTTTTAAGGAAATTTCATGGGGTTGCCGGTTTTCATCAACCCATATTCCAATTACTTCCACCCCATCGTACTGCTGACGCAGAAACCGCATTGCGCCGCGAATGTGAGTTATCTGCTCATCTTTACCACAGGGATTTCCGGCACACTGAGCATGACCGACAACCGCAATACCCACGGAACCATGATTCTTTATGGAAATCTCCAACCTGGCAAGAATTGAGCGCAGGAGCCCATGATCTTTTTGTTTATAAAGAATCAGGTTGGGACCGGGTTCGGTAATGGAATCCACATAATCGACATCGAACCGTTGTTGCAGAAATCTGATCACCGGTAATTGAACCCGTCCATCCATGCAATTGACAACCGTGCAAAAACGCATATCACCTTACTCCTGACTTGTAACCGATCTCAGGCTATGTAACCCCGCGCTACATCATGCTTCCAACCTGTCATTGGTCACAGGTACCGCAGATTTGCTCAGATCACTCCCGGCCGCTCTATTCCCACGATGTGGCCGGGAGTGATTGAAGTGAAGATGCGGGGCCTGTGACCAATGACCCTGACGACGATAATCCGGCCCGGGCCTGAGACCAGCGGCACTGACGATCCAAAAGGGCGAATTACCTCTCCTATTCATCAAGGGGACGCACCACTGTAGATCGGCACTTTTCCAGTATCTTCTCCTCCTCTTCGATATATTTTTCCAGCTCATCCGGAAGCAGATACTTGGTATTAAGCATAAAATTGGATTTGTACAGGTGACAGAGGCCAGGCTTGTCCTCGGAACGATCAAGAAACTGGGACAGTTCTTGCCTTTTACCGATCAAATCGTATGAAATCTTGTTTTGCACCCTTTCGTCGACAACGACCTCGCATCCTGTTCCACGGATACATAATTTTGTCAGCCCTTTTTCCCGTAACTTTTTCAACTCCTGCAAATGTTCAGAGTCCATCGGCTTCACCTTTTGTGTAATAATCTGGTTTTGATGTTTGTATATCACAAACGATTTTACTGTGAATTCATAAATTTTTGATAATAATAAATCAGGGGAATATGGTTTTTCCAAAAAGTAATCCATGCCGCACTCGAGACAACACTCGCGGTAGGCACTGTTACCGGAAAGAGCTATAATAGGTGTATACTTTAGGTTTCTCCTGATAATTTTTGTCGCCTCAATACCGTTCATGAGAGGCATGTCGATATCCATCAGACAGAGATCATAGCTGTCCCCGTGATCTTTGACCTTATTCACGGCTTCCAGGCCATTGGCGACAAGATCAAATTGAAATCCCCATAGTTCCATGAACTCGCCGGCCACCATTTGCAGCATTTGATCATCTTCAGCGATTAAAACTTTCATAATCGATTCTGAAAAACTCAAATGATCATCGATTGTCCTTCCGGCTTACATTACCGGAAAAGGTAGAAAGTTCCTCCCCGCTAACGGCTGGAGCATTGTCATTATCCAGCAACATCGAAAATACTGGTATTACACTTCTATAACGCGGGGTAACAACATTCTTTTTATATTTCAAACAGTCGGTAAGCACAGGGGCAAATAAGTTATTGTTTTTTTTCAGCCAGGAAAAGTTCCTTGCATTTGCGTCAGGACAGAATTCATCAGGATTTCCTTTATATTCCACACCGAAAACCGCCTTTCCGGCACTGATGAAAGGTTCCAGAAGGTCGCACTCCCTAAACTGGAAACATTGTTCATTCAGCGCCCAATCAAAGTCATTAACAAGCTGCTTTACCTGGGCAAGATCATTTTTTAGACCTATGGAAAGATTTTTCTGATGGGCCGCCTGCGCAAGCCATCGATTGTAATCAAGTTGATCCTGAAATGTCAGCGGTAACCCGGAATCATTAACGTAGCCGTCGATATTGTCAGGCTCCACGCCGTCACAATGTTTTTTTACAGCTAAATCCAGTCTTTTTGCCATAATATCTTTTACGGTATCTTTTCTGATATCCAACCATCTCTCGCCTTCCCAATTATCAAGGGGATTACCAAGTATATCTTTTGGGAAAGTTCCTGCGTCACTGCGCCACTCTTCATAGCTGCCGGCACTAAAGTAGCAAATCACCTTTTTTCCCGCATTATGCAATGCATCAATTGTGGATTCCGGTGTATCGAATAAATCAATGTCATACATATCGACATCAAATGAAACATCGACATCGAGAATATCATTATTTATAGGATCATCCAATTGCCACTGCCAGGACGTGCCGGGTAAGGGCTGCCATGGTTCCGAATATACCGGAGATGTAAAAAAAATGAAAAAAATGACAGATAGATATAACACTATATTTATGTAACAGGTCATGAGTCGATTTATTACAAATTATGTAAGGAAGATATCATTTATTGATATTCTTCAAATGATTTAACAACTACTTTCTTGTAAGTACCATCCTTTTCTTTCATGAAATCGCCGACGCAAAATTTTGTTCAGGCTATCTTGAATCTGCATTGTGTAAAAAAAAATGTCAATAATTCTTTTACCAATGAGCAGTGACCCCATATTCAGGGCATCAAGACAGGCCTACCGGTTACCCGGCAGGCCTCTGGTCGATCCCGGCGTGCAGGGTCACGCTTCCGCTGGTTTGTCTAGCCGTCGTCAAAAGCTCTCCCGGAGACAAATGAGATTCAAGGATTCCTCAATCTACGGAAAAAATGGTGTCTGGTCGTCCGTTGCCCTTTCATGTTTCTTATTTCATGTTGATTATATTCACGTTCCTTGTATAATTTCTGCCTCACTGTCGGAAACGGTCAAAGCCCGCGGCCGTCGTTTTTCAATGCGGCAATTTACCGATTGACGGAAATACCCCATCGTGGTAGCAAATCTGTGTATCGGTCCTGTGTGGCAATGAAATCCCGGAAAGGATGCGACTCTCCTGCCGGATGCAGCTCCATTACCAAGAAATCACCTACCCGCTGAGGAAACAGTCTCAATTCCTACTCCTACCTTCAAAAAGATAAGTACGATGAGTACAAAGAAAAAAAATCCTGTCTGGGCCTTTTTCTCCTCCGTCAAACTGGCCCTGTTTCTGCTTTTCATCCTTGCCGCCACCTCCATCATCGGTACCGTGGTTCCCCAGAATTCCCCTGCAGAGGAATATGTACAGCTTTACGGCAAGAACATGGCCCGTTTCATGGAGGTTACCGGTATTGTCGACATGTATCACTGCCCCTGGTTTTTGGGATTGCTGGGGCTTTTCTGCCTGAACCTGATCGTTTGCAGTTTCGACCGCATTCCCGGCGTCTGGCGGTTGGTGACCATGGACAACCTGGCGGTCAAGGATGCCAAAATCCGCCGTATGCGTCTGCACCGGCTACTTGGCATGCCGGGCGGACTTTCGGAAGCGGCGGAAGAGACCGCCGCCCTGTTGGCGGACAAGGGCTGGAAAACCGAAAGCAGGAAAACGGATAATCAGATCCTGCTCTTTGCCCAAAAAGGCGGCTGGACACGCTTTGGCGTCTATATTGTTCACACCAGTATTTTGCTGATTATTATCGGGGCGCTCATCGGCTCCACTTTCGGCTTCAAGGGCAGCGTCATGATTCCGGAGACCAAGGAATCGGATGCGATCTACTCTTTCAAGACCGGGGATAAAATCCCCCTGGGTTTCACGGTGCGTTGCGATAAATTCGCCATCGAATATTACAGCAACGGTATGCCCAAGGAGTATCGTTCCGACCTGACGGTACTGGAGGATGGCAAGGAGGTGCTCCATAAATCCATCGAGGTCAATGATCCGCTAACCTACCGCGGTATCACCTTCTATCAGTCCAGCTATCAACCCTATCAGGATTTTGTGCTCAGGGTGGTAAACAAGAAAAGCGGAGCCAAGGATGCCAGAATTACCTCACCGGGAAAACAGATCGTCTGGAAGGAGGGCGGCGCTTCTTTTGGGATCATCAACATGGAGATGCTGGGAGAATCGGTCAGACGGGTCAAGGTCTGGTTCACCGACAACCAGGGAGATCCCGCCAGTTTCTGGGTGGAGGCGGACCGGGAGGCAATCATCAAAATGCCCAGTGCCGACTTTTCCTTCACTGCCAAGCAGCTCTATTCCACCGGCTTGCAGGTGACTCGCGATCCCGGGGTCTGGATTGTTTACGCCGGCTGTGCTACAATGCTTCTCGGCCTGGTGGTAGCGTTTTTCATGTCCCACCGCAGGCTCTGGGCCCTGGTGGAACGCAAGGAGGACAAAACCGTCGTCCTCCTTGCCGGCAGCGCCAACAAGAACAAGCTGGGTTTTGAAAAGATCTTCACGGACCTGGCCGACGACCTCAAGAAACGAACCTGATCACAAGCCCGCGACAACCACTCAACCGAAATGGAACTCACCATGGACAGCTCGCAACTTCTTGGAATAACGACATTGATATACCTGGCTTCCACCATGTTGTACATGGCCCTGCTCATCTTCAAAAACAAGAAAATCGGCAAAGTGGCCATTATCGTCACGGTTGCCGGATTTCTTATTCAAACGGCGGGAATCGGCCTGCGCTGGTATGAATCATACCAACTGGGCGTTGGCCATGCCCCATTGACCAACATGTATGAGTCCCTGGTTTTCTTTGCCTGGGCCACCATCTTGCTTTACATTTTCATGGAGTACAAGTTCAAGACCCAGGTGATCGGCGCCTTCGCCACACCCTTTGCCTTTGTGGCCATGGCCTACGGTTCGCTCTCCGCCAAGATCAGCCAGGATATCAAGCCGCTGATCCCCGCCCTGCAGTCAAACTGGCTGATCGCCCATGTCATCACCTGTTTCATCGGCTACGGCGCCTTTGCCATCGCCGGCGGCCTGGGGATGATGTACCTGCTGAAAAAATCAGCCATCCGCAAAAATCTCTCCGATAAAACCCTCACCGGTTCCCTGCCCGCCCTCAAGGTAATCGACGACGTCACCCACAAGACCATTGTCTTCGGCTTTCTCTGGCTCACCGCCGGGATCATCACCGGTGCCGTCTGGGCCAATGAGGCCTGGGGAACTTACTGGAGCTGGGATCCCAAGGAGACCTGGTCACTCATCACCTGGTTCGTTTACGCCTCCACCCTGCATGCCCGTTTCACCCGCGGCTGGCAGGGCAGTCGCATTGCCTGGCTGGCGATCCTGGGCTTTATCGCCGTCTTTTTTACCTACTTCGGCGTCAACTTCTGGCTCTCCGGCCTGCACAGCTACGGCTCCAGCTAGAGTTTTACCGACCGGAATTCCGGTATATCACCTACCGACGCCGCTGTAAGCGGTCAGAGGATATATAACTCCGCGGTATCTCATCCTTCCAAACCGTACTTGGTCACAGGTGCTGCAGATTTAAGTGAAGATGCGGTGGTTGTGACAAGTACACGCCGCTTCCTGCGGCTATGACCCTGCTCCGCTTTGAAAAAGAATTGAAAAAAGCTCGTGCAAGTGGGACAATGAAAGTAAAATTCATCTTATCCACCTGAAAACACTCATGAGCAGAGGAGCAGATATGCGCAAACTCTTTGGTACGGACGGTGTCCGCGGTGTGGCCAATACCTATCCCATGACCACGGAAATAGCCATGCAGCTTGGAAGGGCCATCGCCTTCCTGGTCAAGGACCGCGTCAAGGGACATCATATCGTTATCGGCAAGGACACCCGGCAGTCCGGCTACATGCTCGAGAACGCCCTGGCCGCCGGCATCAACTCCATGGGCGTCGACGTGCAGCTGCTCGGCCCCCTGCCGACGCCGGGAATCGCCTTTATCACCACCTCCATGCGCGCCGATGCCGGCGTGGTGATTTCCGCCTCCCATAACCCCTTTCAGGACAACGGTATCAAAATTTTCTCCAGCGACGGCTTCAAGCTGCCGGATGAAAGGGAAGCCGATATCGAAGATCTCATCTTCTCCCAGAAGATGGCGGCCCTGCGACCGGTGGCCGACGAGGTGGGCATGGCCTCCCGCATCGACGACGCCAAGGGCCGCTATATCGTCTTTCTGAAAAATACCTTCCCGAAACAGTACACCCTGGATGACTTTCATATCGTTCTGGACTGCGCCTACGGCGCCACTTACGGGGTGGCACCGTACGTCTTCTCGGAACTCGGCGCCCGGGTAACCACCATCGGCGTGCATCCGGACGGCAAAAACATCAACCACAACTGCGGCGCCCTGCACCCTGAAGTCATGGCCGAAAAAGTGCGGCAGCTGGGAGCCGACATCGGCCTGGCCCTGGACGGCGACGGCGACCGTCTCATTGTCGCCGATGAAAAGGGTTGCATCGTCGACGGCGACCATATCATGGCCATCTGCGCCAACGACATGATCAAGCAGCGTAAACTGCGTAAAAAAACCCTGGCCACCACGGTCATGTCCAACATGGGGCTTGAAGTGGCCATGGAAAAAATGGGGGGACGCCTGGTCCGTACCCAGGTGGGAGACCGCTATGTTGTCGAGGAAATGCGCAGGGAGGGTTACAGTTTCGGCGGCGAACAGTCGGGCCACCTCATCTTTCTGGAGCACAACACCACCGGAGACGGCATCCTTGCCGGATTGCAACTCCTAAGCGTCATGATCAAGAAGAACAAGCCTCTCTCCGAACTGGCCGGCATCATGGAAACCTTTCCCCAGGTTCTCAAAAATGTCCGCACCTCCCGCAAAATGGAGGTGGAACATGTGCCCGACCTGCCCGAGGCCATCATTGCCCGCGAAAAGGAGTTCAAGGGCAGAGGCCGCATCCTCGTCCGTCCCTCCGGCACCGAACCGGTCATCCGGGTCATGGTGGAGGGAGACGACGAAACGGAAATCAACTCCATTGCCGACGAACTCTGCGAAATCATCCGCCGGGCCGACCGTATTTAACGGCCGCAGCTTTCTTCCCTTGAGATTGCGGGATATTTGTCGTACATAATGAAGGGCTGCCGGCGCAATCGCAGCAGTATGCGCCGGGCCCTGAACCGCTCTGCCGGAATCTCCCGCTCCTGAGGAAGAAACGACATGCAAAGGCTTGTGGTGATCATAATCGGTGCCGCCTTGGCCACCGGATTCTATTTCTGGTGCTCACGGCTGGTCCGCAAAAAATCGGTGCAGGAGTATATCCTTTCCCATCAGGCGCTGCTGCATCCCAATGCCATCTGTTATCAGCGGGCGGCTCTGGCACTTGTCGCCTATTTGCTCTACTTCTTTCTCCACCTGCAGGCCGTCGCCATCCTCATCTTCTCCATTGCCGCCGTCCTCGACGGCGTTGACGGCATCGTTGCCAGAAGCTGCAACCTGGTCACTCCCAGGGGCGAGTGGCTCGACCCCCTCTGCGACAAGCTCACCTACCTGCCGCCGCTGATCGGTTTCGCCTCCGGGGGTATCATCTCCATCCGCCTGGTCTGGACCCTGGTTGTCATCGAACTGCTGGGACAATTCCTGGTGAGACATGTGCTCTCCCTGCTCAAAATCTCGGGTGCCGCCAACAACTTCGGCAAGATCAAGGCGATTATCTGCTTTGGACTCGTTATCTTCTGTGCCCTGCTGGATAAATATCCCGATGTCATCGACATGGGTGACGAGGTGCTCATCGCCTGCATAGTGCTGGCATCGGCCTCGATTATCTTCAAATTCGTTGCCAATCGTTTTTATGCCGACATCCTCTCCGCCCTTAACTTCATCTGCGGCATAACCAGCCTCATCCTCACCCACCAGCGTCATCTGGCCTGGGCGATCATGGTGATCATCATGGGACAGCTCTTCGATCTCTTTGACGGCAGAATGGCGGAAAAACACGGCGGCAGCAAATTTGGACCATACCTCGACGATATAGCTGATTTTGTCAGCTTCGGCCTGGCGCCGGCCTATATCGTCAGCCGTTCCGGCGGCACCTTTTCCCGGCTCTTCGGCCTCATCTTCTTTTCCGGAGTGGCCTACCGGCTGATCCGCTTTGTCGCAGTGGACAAAAAGAGAAGCGACCTGCCCGAGGGGATCTTCAACGGCCTGCCCAGCCCCGCCGGCGCCCTGTTGGTTCTGGGTGCCTCCCTGGTCGCCCCCCCCGACCTGCTTTCGGTTGTTGCCGTAATCTCGGTGGGGTTGATGGTGAGTCACATCCGCTTCACCCATTTCGGCCGGGTTGTTCTCAAGGAGATGCCCAGGCCGCTGTTTTTTCTCATCAGCGCCATCATCACCGTGATCATCGCCTTTATCCTGAAGACCAAAAACGTCGAGCTGTTCGGCTACCTGATCCTCGGGTCCGTGCTGCTGTACATCCTCATCTGCAGGAGATTCCAGCCACGGGGAACCCCGGGAGCCCAACCCGGTCCTGCACCATCTGCAAAATGAACCACCAGCCGGCAGCGGGAGTGCTTTATATCGTTGCCACCCCCATCGGCAACCTTGAAGACATCACCCTGCGGGCACTTCGCATCCTCGAAAATGTCGACCTCATCGCCTGCGAGGATACCCGCCGTACCCGGGGACTGCTGAGCCATTACAGCATCTCCACGCCGACCATCAGCTATTACCGGGAAAAGGAACGGAAACGCAGCGTCACCCTGCTGGAACAGCTCCGTCGCGGCCGCAGTGTCGCCCTGGTTTCCGATGCCGGCACCCCGGCACTTTCCGACCCCGGGGCCGTTGTTGTCCGCAAGGCGCGCAGGGCCGGCATCAGGGTGGTTCCCATCCCCGGCCCCTCGGCCCTCACCGCCTCTGTGGCCGCCGCCGGTCTGCGGGAAACCACCTTCTGTTTTCTCGGTTTTCCGCCGGCAAGTCAACGGGAACGGCGACAACTCTTCAAAAGCCTTGCTCCCCTTCGCCGCACCCTGGTTTTCTATGAATCACCCCATCGCATCAGGGCCACCGTCCGGGAGCTGCTCTCCGCTCTTGGCGACCGTGATTGCCTGTTCTGCCGGGAACTGACCAAGATCCACGAGGAGATCAGAGAGTCCGGCCTGGCGGCGTTATCGGCAAACCTTGAAGAAAGGCGGGTGAAAGGCGAAATCGTTCTTCTGGTTGCGGGGAAAAAAGAGGTGGACCAACCCGAAACAGAAGATCTGGATGAGCTGCTGCGCTGGCACCGGCACCGGGGAAACTCTCTTAAACAGGCGGTGAGCGATATCAGCCGCGACCTGGGCCTCAAACGAACACCGGTCTATCGGCGGGCACTTGAAATCTGGCACAAGGAGTGATGAACAAGACCTTTTCCTGCCCGGCTTTACGCAGCGAATTTCTCAAGACCGTCAGCAACGGACCCGGCATCTATCAGATGATCGGCAAACGCGAGGTGCTTTACGTGGGCAAGGCCCGGAACCTGCGCCGCAGACTGGCATCCTATGCACGCCATGCGGGTCCCGCCCACTCAAAGACCGCGGTCATGCTCCGCAAGGTTCAACGGGTGGACGTCATCCTGACCACCACGGAAAAAGAGGCCTTTATTCTCGAGGCTTCGCTGATCAAAAAACACCGGCCGCGCTACAACGTAATCCTCAGGGATGACAAAAACTACCCGCTCATCAAGGTAACCGTCGGGGAAAGCTGGCCGCGAATCCTGGTCACCCGGCGCCGACTCCGGGACGGCAGCCGTTATTTCGGCCCCTACTCCTCCACCTCGGCCATGCGTGCCACCCTGAAGCTGCTCTACACCATGTTTCCGCTCAGGCGCTGCAAGGGCAAGGAGGTGAGAAAACGGTCCCGCCCCTGCCTCAATCACCAATTGGGGCGCTGCCTGGCCCCCTGCGTGGACAAGGCGGACAGTCGTAAATATGCTGAACTGGTCTCCGAGGTGATCATGGTGCTGGAAGGCCGCAGCCGGGAGCTACTCACCGGCCTTACCCGGAGGATGAAGGCGGCGGCTGACGATCTGGCCTTTGAAAAGGCGGCCGGCTACCGGGACCAGATTGCCGCGCTCACCAAGACCCTGGAGCGGCAGGTTATTGTCGCCGATCACTTTCACGATCAGGACGTCTTTGGTCTGGCCCGCCGCGATGCCTCGGTGGCAGTGGCCATCCTCTTTGTCAGGTCCGGGATCGTCAGCGGCAGACAGTCTTTTTTCCTGGCCGATCCCCTGGGCACGGACAGCGCCATTCTCGCCGAAACCATGGCCCAGTACTACTCGGCACGGCGACCGCCGCCCCGGGAAATCCTCCTCCCGCTGGAACCGGAAGATCGTGACCTGCTGACCGGACAGTTTGAAAAGCTGCGCGGCGGCAGGGTCTACCTGAAAATCCCGCAACGCGGCCCGCGAATGCAGCTCATGGCCATGGCCCGGCAAAACGCCGTGGAGCTGTTCAGCGACCGGCAAAAAAAGAAAGAATCCTGGGAGATCCTGGCAGCGCACCTCAGACGGCAACTGCGACTCGCCAACAGGCCGGAGCGAATTGAATGCCTCGATATTTCAACTACATCGGGGCGCCTTTCCGTGGGATCTCTCGTCTGTTTCCAGGGGGGTGAAAAGAGCCCGGGTGAATATCGGCACTACCGTATCCGCAACCGTCGGGAACCCGACGACTATGCCATGATGCGCGAGGTGCTTGTCAAAAGATTGGGAAAGGATACCGCTCAACGGCCGTTGCCGGATCTCCTGCTCCTGGACGGCGGCAAGGGACAGCTCAATGTGGCCCGGGCCGTGGTCCGGGAACTTGACCTTGACGGCAGCATCGACCTGGTGGCCATTGCCAAGGAAAGACATGATGAAGGGGAAAAACTTTTCCGTCCCGGTCGCAAGAATGCGATTCTGCTGCCGCGCCACTCTCCGGCACTGCTCTTTCTGATGCGCGTCCGCGATGAGTCCCACCGCTTCGGCATCACCTTTCACCGCCGTCTGCGACGCAAAAAGACCCTGCATTCCAGGCTGGAAACACTGCGCGGGGTGGGACCCAGGAGGAAACAACAGCTGCTCAGGAGTCTGGGCAGCTACAAACGGGTGCTGGCGGCATCACCCGGGGAGCTGTGCCGGGTTCCCGGCATCGGGCCGGAGCTGGCCGCCTCCATCCACCGGCAGCTCCATGGGCATGCCGACGGGCGAACAGACAACAAATAATCCGACCCAATCCCGTGTAATCCCGCAGGAGCCGAGGGAAAAGGCTCAACCTCCTACTTCCGTTCCCCACGGGTACGGGCCTGCCGTTCCATTTTCCTGAGCTCCTCAAGGAAAACCGGCAGCAGTTCATCTTCGGGCAGTTTTTTGAACACCCGGCCTTTTTTGAAAATAATCCCCACTCCCCGGCCGCCGGCAATGCCGATGTCCGCCTCCCGGGCCTCACCGGGTCCGTTCACCACACAGCCCATCACCGCGACCTTGAGGTTGGTTTCCATGGTTTGCAGATGTTTTTCCACCTCTTCGGCCAGGGGAAAGAGATCGATACCGGTGCGGCCGCAGGTGGGACAGGAGATCATCTCCGGACCGCGTTCCCGGATGCGCAGGGAGCGCAGCAGCTCGAACCCAACCCGCACCTCCTCCTCGGGATCCCGGGTCAGGGAAATGCGAAAGGTATCACCTATGCCCTGGTGCAACAAAATGCCCAGGGCAACGCTCGACTTCACCGTACCGGCAATCAGACCGCCTGCCTCGGTAACGCCGAGATGGAGAGGATAGTCGGTGCGCTGCGAGAGTAAGCGGTAGCCGTTGATCGTGGTCAGGGTATCGGAGGATTTGATGGAGATCTTGATCTCATGGAAACCAAGATCCTCCAGGAGGGCGACGTTGCGCAGGGCGCTGCTGATCAGGGCATCGGGTTTTTCCGGAGTCGGATAGCCGTGGCGGGCCAGCAGATCCTTTTCGATGGAACCGGAGTTGACCCCCACCCGGATGGGTACTCCGTGCATCTTGGCGGCATCAACGACGCGGGCCAGTTTTTCCCTGCCGCCGATATTGCCGGGATTGATGCGGATGGCCTGGGCTCCGTGCTCCATGGCGGCCACGGCCAGACGCCAGTCAAAGTGAATATCGGCAATGAGCGGGATGGCGATAGCCTGCCGGATCTTGGTCAGGGCGCGGGCAGCCTCCATGTCCGGAACCGCCGCCCTGATTATGTCGCAACCCGCCTTTTGCAGGCGCAGGATCTGACCAATGGTCGCCCCGACATCAGCGGTATCGGTATTGGTCATGGACTGTACCGTGATCGGGGCGTTACCGCCCACGGCCACGGATCCCACCTGGATTTGTCGCGTGTTTCGACGAATTATCATTACCGTTGCCCGTTATTTCCAATTGAGCTCCGCCTCCGATGGCCGCACATACAGGGGCGCGGCAACCAGGGGATCATCCTCTTCACCCCGCTGCCGGCGGTCTCCGGCCAAAAGGCCGATGTGCGCCGCCCGCGGCATGGAACCACCGGGAGAGACAATGGTTATATTGTCCCCCCGGGCAAAAAGTTCCCGGTAGACGGTTGCCCCGTCCCCCACCAGCACATGGGGCTCGGCTGCGATTTCCGCCAGGAGCTGTTGCGGCGGCACTGCCCGCAGCGGGGTGACGCGACGCGGCGGTCCGGAGCCCGGATCCGGCTGGTAAAAGGCACAGTAGACCTCTTTCTTGCGGGCATCGAGCAGGCAGCAGATGCGGCGAGAGCTCAGACAACAGGAAAGCGCCAGTCCGTCCAGGGTGGGGATCATTAAAAAAGCGGTTTCAGCGGCCATGGCCAGGCCCTTGGCCGCCGCCATACCGATCCGCAAACCGGTGAAACTGCCGGGACCGCCACTGACGGCGATCGCTGCCAGATCACCCCAGCCCACCCCGCTTTCCCTCATCATGCGGTCGATCTCACCCAGCAACCGCCTGGAGTGGGTAACCGCCGCCCGGCTGCTCGCCTCGGCCAGGACAGTGCCTTCCCGGGTTCCACCGATGGTCAGGGCGACGCTGCCGCACCGGGTGGCCGTTTCCACGGCAAGAATCAGGGGGCCATCCACCGTTTGATTATCCGTAATATATCATTATAAAAAACAAAGACCATCAGTGATCCCAACAGGAAAAGACCCACGCGCTGGAAATTTTCCATGGTCGCGGTCTTGAGTGGTTTGCGCCGGATCCCCTCGATGGTGAGAAAGACCAGATGCCCGCCGTCCAGAATCGGAATGGGCAGGAGGTTGAGGATGCCGAGATTGATACTGAGAAGCCCCATGAAGTAGCAAAGATTCATCCAGCCGGCCTCCAGCTGCTGGCCGGCAATCTCGGCAATACGGATGGGCCCTCCCAGTTCCGTTGCCGGAATGATGCGCTGAAAGATCTTGACGATGCCCATGAGGGTGAGCGTAATCAGGTCCCAGGTCTGGACAAGGGCGGCCTTGACTGCCGTCCCCATGGAGACCTGCCGATAGGCGATCTTCTCTTCGCGGGTAATGCCCAGCATGTAGCGTTTCTCAACCTCCTCGCCGAAGAGATTTCTGATCTTCTCCATGCTCGGTGCGGCGACCAGCGCAATCTCGGTCCCGTCCCTATCCAGAACAATTCCCACCGGCTCGCCGTTGCTGTTCTTCACCGCCTCGGAGATTTCGACCCAGGAAGAAACCGGTTGGTCGTTGATCCGCAGCACCACATCGCCGGGTTTGATGCCGACGCTCTCGGCAACCGATCCGGGGGTTACCTGACCGATTCTCGTGGTGTCAAGCGGTTCGGGCATGCCCACCAGCAACAGCAGGACGAAAAACACCAGCACCGCGAACACCAGGTTGAAAATGGGTCCGCCGGCCACAATGCCGAAACGCTTCCACACCGGTTTATGGGAAAAGGAGAAGGGGCGATCCGCCGGAGCAATTTCCTGCTCGTCGGCCTGTTCGCCGAACATCTTGACATAACCGCCCAGGGGGAAGGCGCTGAGCAGGTATTCGGTTTCCCCGATCTTTGTACCCGCGACCCGGGGACCGAAACCGATGGAGAATTTCAGCACCCTGACCCGGAAGAGTTTGGCCAGCAGAAAATGGCCCAGCTCATGCACCAGGATCAGAATACCGAGAACAAGGACAAAGGAGAGGAAGGCATTCATCGTCTCATTTTTTTCATTGGGCGGCGGGGCAGCGCCGGAAACGGCTCACACCGCGCCCCCGGGGCCAAGGTTGGCCACCAGATCCGCGGCAAGACGGCGTGACCTGCGGTCGGCCGCCACAATTTCGTCTAAATCGCCATCGTCGCCCGGCGGTATCTGCTCCAGTACCGCGGCGACCACTTTGACAATATCGGTATATCTTATCTCACCCTGAAGGAAACTTTCAACGGCCACCTCGTTGGCGGCGTTTAACACCGCGGGTTTGACCCCGCCCCGGCGGCAGGCATCAAAGGCAAGACTCAGAGCCGGGAAGCGATCGAAATCGGGCGCCTCGAAGCGGAGTTCGCCGCAGCGGCTGAGATGAAGACGCGGCAGGTCCAGATCCAGGCGGGCCGGATAGGAAAGGGCATAGGCTATGGGAATGCGCATATCAGGAAGGCCGAGCTGGGCCACCACCGAGCCGTCGATGAACTCGACCAGTGAATGGACGATGGACTGGGGGTGGACCACCACCTCGATGCTGTCCACATCCATATCAAAAAGCCAGCGCGCTTCGATCACCTCCAGGCCCTTATTCATCAGAGTGGCCGAGTCGATGGAGATCTTCCGCCCCATGTCCCAGTTGGGGTGGGCCAGTGCCTGCTCCGGGGTAACTGTTTCCAGTGCGCTTTTGTCCAGGGTGCGGAAAGGCCCGCCCGAGGCGGTGAGAATAATCCGAGCCACATCCCGGCGCCGCCCGGCTTCCATGGCCTGAAAAATGGCATTGTGCTCGCTGTCGATGGGCAGAATCCGAACGCCGCAGCGTTTCCCCGCCTCCATGACCAGGCGGCCGGCCATGACCAGGGTTTCCTTGTTGGCCAGACCGATATCCTTGCCCGCCTCAATGGCTCTGAGGGTGGGAATCAGGCCGACGGCACCAACCACGGCAGAGACCGTCATCTCGCTTTTCCCATGCACCGCCACGCTGATATTACCCTGAAGACCGTGGAGAATCCGCGGACGGAAGCCTCCGGACAGGCGATGAGCAAGCGCGTCTGCCAGACGCTCATTTGCCACCGATACCACCTCCGGCTCAAATTCGAGCACCTGTCTTTCCAGCTCATCGATATTGCCGCCTGCAGCCAGAGCGGCAACCCGGTAGCGATTCCGGTGGGATCGGATAACGTCCAGCACGTTCTTGCCGATGGAACCGGTGGACCCGAGCAGGGAAATCGTCTTCATGGCGGAAAGGTTCAGGAAAAAAATCCAAAGTGGATCAGATAAAAGAGCAGGGGCGCGGTGAGCAGCAGGCTATCGCCGCGATCAAGTACGCCGCCATGGCCGGCAAGCAGGGTACCCGAATCCTTGACCCCGGCCGAGCGTTTGATCACCGATTCGGTGAGGTCACCGACAATACCGACAACAACAAGCAACAGGGCGGCGGGAATAATCGGCAGCAGCAGATCATGGGGCAGAGCCGCCAGGGTCATCACCACTGCGGCAATGATACCGGCAGCGATTCCCCCCAGGGCTCCTTCCACGGTCTTACCCGGGCTGATATCGACACAAAGCTTATGCCTGCCAAAGCTCCGTCCCGCATAATAGGCTCCGGTGTCGGAACCGGCGGTAACGGCGCTGAGAACAAGCAACCAGCCGATACCGTTGCTCTGGAAGCGCAACAGGACAATATGGGCCAGACAGAAACCGATGTAGACAAGACCCAAAACAGCGGCGGACAAAAAACGCCGTACATCGTCAATCCCGGTATAATAACGAAGGGCCAGGCCGATCACCCCGAGAAGGCCGACCAGCAACCCGGCGGCCACCATGTCAAGCCGTCCGCTGCCGGCGGCAACAAGGGGCAGCAGTAAAAGCGGAATGATCAGCAGCCGCGGCACACCTTTCAGATCGGTATCGCTCATCCGGCTGTACTCGAAGGCGCCGATGGCGCCGATACTCAACAGGACAAGATGAAACAGGGAAAAAGGGGCGAAAAAGAGCAGCAGCAGCCAACAGGCAACCAGGATGAGACCGGGGACGACGCGATTCATGGTTTACGAGGAGGCGACCTGCGCCCCGGTCTGACCGAACCGCCTCTGACGACGGCCATACTCGGCAACCGCTTCGAGGAACTCATGGCGGCCGAACTCCGGCCACATCAGTTCCGTAAAGTAGAGTTCGGCATAGGAGGCCTGCCAGAGCAGAAAGTTGGAAAAACGCATCTCACCGCCGGTGCGGATGAGCAGATCCGGATCAGGCTGGCCCGCGGTGTAGAGATGCGCCGAAATCATAGCCTCATCGATATCATCCTGCCGGATCTCGCCGTTGCGGCAGCGTCCGGCTATGGTCCGCACCGCATCGACGATTTCCACCCGTCCCCCGTAGCTGAGGGCCAGGGTCATGGTCATGGCCCGGCAGTGGGCAGTGGCTTGTTTTACTCTTTCCAGAACGCGGGTAACCTCGGCGGGCAGCTTATGCTGCTGACCGATGCACTGCAGGCGGATATCGTTTTCGAGAAGATTGTCCACCTCGGCCTGGAGATATTTTTTCAAGAGGGCCATCAGCCCCGAAACCTCATGGGCGGGACGCTTCCAGTTTTCGGTTGAAAATGCGTACAGGGTCAGATAGCGGATACCGATCTCACGGGCGGTTTCCACCACTGTCCGCACCGACTTGACTCCGGCGCGGTGTCCGAAAAGCCGGGGCTGGTGCCGTTTGCCGGCCCAGCGGCCGTTACCGTCCATGATGATGGCAACATGAACGGGAAGAGCGGATGCGGACGGAATCTCAGGATCGGACATCAAATATAAAAAAGGCGGGTTTGCGGCTTGATGGCATTGCCTGGGGCTTCAGACTTCCATCACCTCTTTTTCCTTGCCGAGGGCGATCTCGTCAATGCGCTTGATGAAGGCATCCGTCTCTTTCTGGGCCTCCTCCTGCTGCCGAAACATATCATCTTCCGGGATTTCCTTGTTGTTCTTCTGTTTCTTCAGGGTGTCAATGGCCTCCCGCCGTGAGTTACGGATGGCGACCCGGAAATCCTCGGTGATCTTCTTGACCTTTTTCACCAGTTCCTTCCGCCTTTCTTCGGTGAGCTGAGGAATGGCGAGACGGATGACCTTGCCGTCGTTGGCCGGGGTAAGGCCGAGATCCGAAGCGTGCAGCGCCTTTTCTATGGCCGGCAGCATCTGCGGATCCCAGGGCTGGATGACAATGAGCCGACTCTCGGGAATGGTCAGGGAGCTCACCTGGTTCAGCGGCATCATGGAGCCGTAGGCATCGACCCTGATCCCGTCGAGCAGAGCCAGGGAGGCCCGGCCCGTACGGATCTTGACCAGTTCCCGCTTAAAGGCCTCTACGCTGTTTTCCATCTTTTCCCGCATCTCGCTGATCACTTCACTTGCCATATCTCCCTCCTTCTTTATTGGCCTCCGACCGGATGGCTTCCGGCAATCATCGCAATTAAGCCGTCACCGTTGTGCCGATGGGATCTCCCTGCAACGCCCTGACGATATTACCTTTCTCTTTCATGCTGAAGACGAGGATGGGCAGATTTTCATCCCGGGCAAGGGAAATACCGGTGGCATCCATGACCCGGAGATTGCGCTGCAGCACCTCGTCATAGCTGAGAGTATCGAAACGGACGGCATCGGCAAAACGCTCCGGGTCTTTATCATAGACTCCGTCGACCCGGGTTGCCTTCATAATGACATCGGCGCCAATCTCCAGAGCGCGAAGAACCCCGGCCGAGTCGGTGGTGAAAAACGGATTGCCGGTACCGGCGGCAAAGATAACCACCCTGCCCCGCTGCAGATGCTCAACGGCCCGGTCGCGGGCATAGGGTTCGCAGACTCCGCGCATGGCAATGGCCGACAGCACCCGGGCAGGAACAGCGGCTCGCTTGAGGGCGTCCTGCAGGGCCAGACTGTTCATCACGGTTGCCAGCATACCCATGTTGTCGGCCGTGGGCCGGTCCATGCCTTCTGCGGCCCCTGCCACCCCCCGAAACAGGTTGCCGGCACCGATCACCAACCCCATTTCCACCCCCTGTTCATGGAGCGGCTTGATTTCAGCGGCGATGGAGTCAAGCATGTCCGGGCTGATGCCGAACGAACCGTCACCCATGAGAGCTTCACCGCTGAGTTTCAACAGTACACGTTTATATTTCATCTGATCTTCGCAGGCGTGTGCAAGGGTTACAGTGGCGGGTTTTCCGGCACGCCCGCCGGGACATGGCCGAAAAACCCCTGCGGGGGTTATTCACCCACCTGAAAACGGGCAAAACGCTTGATGGAGATGTTTTCTCCCATCTTGGCGATGAGCTCGTTGAGCAGATCCTGGATGGTCAGGTCCGGATTCTTGACATATTTCTGCTCCAGCAGGCAGACCTCGGAGAGAAACTTTTCCATCTGTCCGGAGACGATCTTCTCGACGATATTCTCCGGTTTGCCGCTTTCAAGGGCGCGGTTGGTGCAGATATCCTTTTCCCGCTGGAGAAGATCCGCCGGCACCTCCTCCCGACCCACGGAGACCGGGGCGGTTGCGGCAATGTGCATGGCGATGTTCCTGGCAAAGGCCTTGAAATCATCGGTTTTGGCAACGAAATCCGACTCGCAGTTCACCTCCACCATGACGCCGAGTTTGCCGCCGGCGTGAATATAGCACTCGATAACCCCTTCACTGGTGGCCCTGCCTGAACGCTTCTGAGCAACCGCCAACCCCTTCTGACGCAGCAGGTCAACGGCCTTTTCCATATCGCCCTCCGTGGCGGTGAGCGCCTTTTTGCAGTCCATCATACCGGCGTTGGTTTTATCACGCAGTTCCTTGACCATCTGACTTGTGATCTTCAATGTCTTCTCTCCTTCAATCTGGTAATCGCAATCTCTCTAGGTTTCCTTGAAAAACCACCATTTCGTTCGGCGGCAGGGTTTGCGGAAAATAACTCCGGCATGCCATGAAAACCGGACGAAGAGACAATCTTGCAAGGTGCCTTCAACTTATGACGATCAGTTCCGACCGCCTTATCTCATCTGATGTGATTGATCACAGGGTTCGCAACCCGGCGCTATAAAGTACCTCCAGACTGTAAGCGCTCACGGGTGGTGCGGATTTGCAGGAGCTTTCCCGCCCGCTTGCCCTAATCCGTGCAGTCAGGGAAGAAACAGTGACGATGCGGTCCCTGAGCGCCGACCATCCGGTGGCCGGAGGGAAATCATTAGCTAAACGGCCGAATCCTCTTCCACGGTTTCAGGTTCGGCAACCCCGGCGGTGACTTCCTCAGCTTCCTCAGCCTCCTCCGCCTCGCCGGCGGCTGCAGCGGCGGCAGCGGCCATTTCCTCCTCATAGGCTGCCTCCTTATCGCTCCGGCGGGACTTACCCTCAAGCACGGCATCGGCCATCAGAGCCGTGATCAGGCGAATGGAACGGATGGCATCATCATTACCGGGAATGAGAAAATCGATATTATCCGGATCACAGTTGGTATCGGTAATGGCAATGACCGGAATGGAGAGCTTGTTGGCCTCCTTGACGGCGAGCTCCTCTTTTTTGGGATCAACCACAAAGACGACATCCGGCGGAGTACGCATATTTTTGATGCCGCCCAGGTTGCGATCAAGCTTGATTCGCTCCTTTTCCATCTTCAGGATCTCTTTCTTGGGAAAACGCTGGATCGAACCGTCTTCCTGCATGGCCTCGATCTTTTTGAGCCGTTCGATGGACTGCTTGATGGTTTTGAAATTGGTCAGCATGCCTCCCAGCCAGCGGAAGTTGACGTAATACATTCCGCATCGCCGGGCCTCCTCGGCGATAATATCCTGGGCCTGACGTTTGGTGCCCACAAAAAGCACCTTGCCGCCGTGGGCCACCTGGTTGGTCAGGTAATCGTATGCCGTGTTGAGCAGACGCATGGTCCGGTCAAGGTTGATGATATAGATACCGTTTCGGGGGCCGTAGATATAGGGCTTCATCTTCGGATTCCATCGCCTGGTCTGATGGCCGAAGTGGAGGCCCGCCTGTAGCATCTGCCGCATTGTTACGTTTGCCATGATTTCTCCTTTCAGGTGCCCGCACGGGGCGGTCACATTTATGGTTATTCCTCCATCCCTCATATCCGATCCGCACAATGCGGACACCAAAGGATGCCAACGGGATGTGTGTTTGACTGCGGGGTCGTTACAAACCCCATATTTACAAAATTTTATATATTACCACCTTGGTTCCACTCTTTCAACCAAGAAACATGAGGGGCAGTGGGTGAAAGGCGATACCATGGGAAGGGAGTTTTTCAGCGCGGTCTCAGCGTCGGTTTGTCAATGAGGATCAGCTGCAGCCATTCAAAGCCGAACTTGAGCAGTTCGGTGTCATCTCTGGCGATGCGCCGGCGCCGGTCACGCTCCAGCCGGAAGCGGGAGAGTAAACGATGCCGATCCGCATACTCGCGGAACCCATCGATATTGTAACAGACCATAAAGGCCAGTTGCTGCAGGGGGCCGCCGCTGCCCTCTCCCTGCCACGGATTGGTGGCAAACATGGCATCGACCTCGGCCCAGAGATCATTCATCATGTTGAACTCATAAAGCTGCTGTGAACGGATCCACCGGGCAACGGTATGGGTCTGCTGCTGCTGATGTCCCAGGCAGTAGGAGTGGCGGGTGAGGTAATAATGTTCTCGCAGCGGGCCACCGGTGGGCAATTTTTCCACACCGCGCTCAAGGGGATAGGAACGGCAGGCGGAGGGCCGGTCCCGGTAGACGGTGCAGCCGTCATCTTTATCCAGAAAGGGACAGGATTTTTCCCTGTTCTCCGCCATGCGCAACATCACGGAGGGAAAATAGGGGTGGGACCCACGGGCCAGGACCGTGTGCAGCCGCATAAACTCCGCGGAGTGAATCCGAAGGCGGTTTTTGAGCCGGAGAATATCGTAGGGATAGAGGTAGAGCCGGAGTTGCCGGCAGCACCTGGTGAAACAGGCAACCCCCGGATGGCACGAAAAATGAAATGTCGCGTTGCCGATTTCCTCCTTTCCAGTCTGCATGAATCATCTCCTCGCAGTCGGATACTCCTCGCCACCGCATGGGGCATGAAACAGAAAAAAAAAGCTGATATGTCAGACCATATCAGCTTGAACCGGATTCACAAACGAGGGTCAATGGGTTGCTAGGACTCCTCCTCGATGATCTCTTCCTCATACCCAACCAGCTCCAGTATGGCCATGGGCGCGGCATCTCCATGTCGGTTCCCGGTGCGGATAACCCGGGTGTAACCGCCATTTCTGCTGCTGAACTGTTCGGCGATATCATCAAAGAGCTTGGCGACAACGCGTTTGCTGCGGATATAACTCAGAGCCTGACGCCTGGCATGCAGGTCGCCACGTTTGCCGAGGGTGATCATCTTTTCAGCCATACGGCCGGCTTCCTTTGCCTTGGGTACGGTGGTCACGATCCTCTCATGTTCAAACAGAGAGGTGACCATATTGCGAAGCATAGCCTTGCGGTGGGCTGCGGTTCTTCCCAGCTTTCTGCCAACTTTTCTATGTCTCATCTATCTTTCCTTGCGCTCTTGTTGGTCGCTACTATTCGTCTTTTTTCTCTTCCTGTTCGTCCGGCGGCACCCATCCTTCCACGGACATGCCCAGAGATAAATCATGCTCGGCGAGCAGGAGCTTGATTTCATTGAGGGACTTACGCCCAAAATTTTTGGTTTTGAGCATTTCCGCATCGGTTTTCTGCACCAGTTGCCCGATATAGCAAATCTGCGCATTTTTCAGACAGTTTGCCGAACGCACAGACAGTTCGAGATCCTCGACGTTTTTATCAAGAAACGGCGGCCAGGATTCCTTTTCCTCCTCCAGCGAATCGTCAATCTCCGGCTCGGCCTCGTCCTCATCGAAGTTAATGAAAATGGTCATCTGCTCCTTGAGGATTTTGGCGGCATAGGCAAGGGCGTTTTCCGGAGTGACGCTGCCGTCGGTGGTTATCTCCATGGTCAGCTTGTCATAATCGGTCTGCTGCCCGACCCGGGCCTGGGTGACCACATACTGAATCCGCTGGATCGGTGAAAAAATAGCATCGATGGGAATCACTCCCACGGCCTGATCCTCGGTTTTATTTTTCTCGGCAGGGGAGTAGCCCTTACCCCATTTCACCTCCAGCTCAGCCCGGAAGGTGGTCTTGCCGGTGATGGTACAGATGGGCTGTTCCGGATTCATCACTTCAACATTGTTACCGAAAATATCAGCAGCCGTTACCTCTCCCGGGCCCTCTTTTTCAATCCTGGCCATGGAGTTTTCCGCCGAGGTCAGTTTAAGACGCACCTGTTTCAGGTTAAGAATAATCTCGGAGACGTCTTCGAGGATACCATCAATGGTGGTGAACTCGTGAAGCGCACCATCAATCTTGACCGCGGTGATTGCCGCCCCGCGGATGGAGGAGAGCAGAACCCGGCGCAGCGAATTGCCGATGGTCACCGCAAATCCCCGTTCAAATGGCTGACACTCGAATTTCCCGTACTTTTCCGTATGGGTTTTCTTGTTGACCTCCAGCCGTTCGGGATTAATTAAATCAAACCAATTCTTATAGAAGGGATCTTCATCCCAGATTTCCTGTGCCATGCAGAACCTGATTGTAACCTGATTAAGTGGAAGAAAGAAAATCCTTGCCGCCGGAAGTTATGCAGATCGCGACCAAAGGGCCGGATCACGCGGTTAAAAAAAATCAATTACTTGGAGTACAATTCCACAATGAGCTGTTCCTGAATCGGCATGGTAATCTCATCCCGGTTCGGAGCGGCCGTTACCTTGCCGAGAAACCGGTCTCGGTCAAGTTCAAGCCAGCTGGGAATACCACGGCGAACCACGGCATCGAGATTATCATTGATCAATTCGTTTTTACGACTTTTTTCCTTGAGGGTAATCTCATCTCCTTCGCTGACCTGAAAGGAGGGAATGTTGACCTTGCGATTGTTGACCAGGAAGTGATTGTGGCGGACAAGTTGCCTGGCCTGGTTTCTGGATGCGGCAAACCCGAGCCTGAACACCACGTTGTCAAGCCGCCTTTCCAGCATGTAGAGCAGATTTTCACCGGTGACGCCTTTTGCCTTGTCCGCCTTCTGGAAAAATCCCTTGAACTGCCGTTCGAGCATACCGTACATACGTTTTACCTTCTGCTTCTCGCGCAGCTGCACGGCATAATCGGACATCTTCCGGAACCGGTTCTGCCCATGTTGGCCGGGTGCGTATGCCCTTCTTTCAAAGGAACACTTGTCGGAATAACAACGATCACCCTTGAGAAACATCTTTACATTTTCACGCCTGCACATCCTGCATGACGCATCCGTATATCTAGCCAACGTTTTCCTCCAATTATGCTAAACTAAAAAGATTTCGGAATTTTTTTGCAGCGTCGTCCCTGCGCTGTCACATCAGACACGACGTCTTTTGGGCGGCTTGCAGCCGTTGTGGGGGATCGGGGTCACATCGCAGATCCTGCTCACCTCGACATCAATGGAGGTAAGAGCCCGCAGGGCGGCCTCTCGTCCGGGTCCGGGACCCTTGACATTGATTTCCACCTTTTTCATACCATGTTCCACCGCCTTTTTAATGGCATCATGAAGGGCATTCTGGGCAGCAAACGGTGTTGACTTGCGGGAACCCTTGAAACCAATACAACCGGCGCTTGACCAGGAAATCACATTGCCCTGGAGGTCGGTAACGGTAATCAAGGTGTTGTTGAAGGTTGAGTAAATATGAACCCTGCCTTCCGGAATATTCTTTTTTTCCTTCCGTTTCTTTCTGCCGGCTCCTCTTTTCGGTCGTGCCATGGGTACTCCAATTATTCTGAAATTAATGGATAATCCGGATCATTTGTTGATAACCGTCCATCGGGACTGCTGCGGCGGGAACGGACGCCGCGGAAAAGACATCATCAAGGCGGGAAGCCCTCACCTCTTGCGAACGGCAACCCCGCGTCTGGGCCCTTTCCGGGTCCGGGCATTTGTTTTTGTCCGCTGTCCACGGACGGGAAGACCGCGGCGGTGACGAATTCCTCGGTAGGCACCCAGGTCCATGAGCCTCTTGATGTCCATAGACACCTCACGGCGTCGATCACCTTCCACCACGTAATCGTTTTCGATTATTTTTCTGATGCGGGTGATCTCCTCGGCGCTGAGGTCGTCACTGTTCATGGAATAGGGCAAATCGGCCTTGTCGAGGATAGCCCTGGCCGAAGTCAACCCGATTCCGTAGATATAGGTCAACGCCCTGTCCATATGCTTATTGGGTGGTAAATCAATACCTGCTATGCGTGCCAAATTTTTTCTCCTTGCTGATAACAAACTCTGTCATGATCTCCGGGGAGAACACTCCTTGCTATCCCTGTCGTTGTTTATGCTTTTTATTTTTGCAAAGGACCCGGACAATGCCGTTACGCTTGATCACACGGCAGTCCTTACATATCTTTTTTACCGATGCTCGTACCTTCATAACAGTTTCCTTTCAGCCCCGGTCCGGATGCATTCCATGCCGCTGTTTTTGTCCGTGGCCGGGGAGTTACATACGACAGATATCTACCTGCCCTTTTTCTTGTTCGACCCTTTTGTTCTGTATGTCACCCTTCCCCTGGTGAGATCATATGGGGAAAGCTCCACAGTCACCCTGTCCCCGGGGAGTATCTTAATATAGTACATCCTCATTTTCCCGGAGATATGGGCAAGCACCTTGTGCCCGTTGTCAAGCTCTACCCTGAACATCGCATTGGGCAGGGGTTCGATAATGGTTCCTTCCACTTCAATGGCTTCTTCTTTTGCCATGTATCAACTCCGGATAAGATAAATTAGGTGTCCGTTTCTCTGTTTCGGATTTACTTTACTGACGAATCTTACATGATGTCAAGTAGATGATCTACAATCCCGGGAAGCTCCCCCTGATTTCAGCAAGCCCGCTCCTCATACCGCTTCAGGGGAACCCAACCGGCTCAGAACCCAAGGGCCGTCTGCGGTAGCCGCAACCGAATGCTCGAAATGAGCCGATGGTTTTCGGTCCGCGGTGATCACGGTCCACTGATCCCGGAGTATTTTTACCTCATGGGTTCCGCAGTTGACCATGGGTTCAATGGCCAGCACCATACCTTCGAGAATCCTGGGTGAGGCCTTGCGCTGTACATAGTTGGGAATTTCCGGTCCCTCATGGAGTTTGCTACCGATCCCATGTCCAACAAATTGTCTTACCACGCTAAAGCCATGTTTTTCAACATAACTCTGCACGGCGCGGGAAATATCCGCTATGCGATTTCCAATGCGAACCTGGTCGATGGCCCGCTCCAGCGCCTCTTTGGTGACCTTGATGAGTTTCCGTTTCCGGGAATCGATCTTCCCCACAGGGACGGTAACGGCATGATCACCGAAAAAACCCCGGTACCTGACTCCAAAGTCGATGCTGACGATATCTCCCTCCCGTAGAATTACCTTTTGCGAGGGAATACCGTGAACAACCTCCTCATTGATCGATATACACAAACTTGCCGGAAAGCCGCGATATCCCAGAAAGGCCGGCTCTCCTCCTGCGTCCCGACACTGTTCCTCAGCCCATTTATCCAGCTGCAGTGTCGTCAGCCCCGGTTTAATCCTGTCGCTGAGCATGGATAACACCCCAGCGACAATCTGGTTGGCCCGGTGCATGAGACGCAGCTCTTCGGCGCTCTTTACGGTAATCGCCTTTTCCTGAGCAACCTTTATCACGGCCTGCAGCTGTTAGCGGCGCCCCTTGATCCGACCTGCTTTCAGGAAACCTTCATAGTTTCTCATCACCAGATGGGACTCGATCTGCGAAATGGTATCGATCGCCACGCCCACAACAATGAGCAGAGCCGTGCCGCCGAAGTAAAAAGGCACGTTGAACTTGTTGACGAGAATGGTCGGCATGACGCAGACTGCGCTCAGGTAGATCGCTCCCACCACGGTTAGACGGGTGAGCACCTTGTCGATGAAGTCGGAAGTTCTCTTCCCCGGCCTGATTCCGGGGATAAAACCGCCGTTTTTCTTCAGATTCTCGGCAACATCAACCGGATTAAAGGTGACCGCCGTATAGAAAAAACAGAAAAATACTATAAAACCCACATAGATGAGATAGTAAAGCAAGGTACCGGGAGCAAGCATCGCCGTCACCTGCTGCACCCAATCCACCTTGACAAAGCCGCCGATGGTTGCGGGAAACATCATGATGGAAGAGGCGAAAATCGGTGGAATTACACCGGAAATATTGATCTTCAGGGGCAAGTGCGACGACTGCCCTCCATAAACCTTTCTTCCAACCACCCTCTTGGCATACTGAATGGGAATGCGCCGCTGACAGGTCTCCATGAAGACGATAAAGGCGACAACCGCACCCATGACAACAGCCAGCAGGGGAATAAAGATAACAGCCAGTTCACCTGCTTTGACAAGTTGCAGGGTATTTCCCACTGCCGCAGGACCCCGGGCGACGATACCGGCAAAAATGATCAGAGAAATGCCGTTGCCGATACCCCGTTCGGTCATCTGCTCACCAAGCCACATGATAAAGGCCGTCCCCGAGGTCAGGGTGAGCATGGTCAGCAGCTTGAACTGGATTCCCGGATTGAGGACAATCGCCTCACCGCCGGGCCCGGCCATTCCCTGCAGCCCCACGCTGATGAACAAACCCTGAATAAGGGAAAGGCCGATGGTGCCGTATCGGGTATACTGGGTGATCTTTCTTCTGCCCGCCTCACCCTCTTTCTTGAGGACCTCAAGCTGGGGAATGACCACCGTCAGCAGTTGAATGATAATCGAGGCGCTGATATAGGGCATAATGCCGAGGGCGAAGATGGAAAAATTTTTCAGGGCCCCGCCGGAGAACATGTTGAACATGCCGAAAAGGGTCCCGGCATTCTTCTCAAAAAATGCCGCCAGCGCCTCGCCGTTGATGCCGGGGGTGGGGATCTGCACCCCCATTCTGTATACCGCGAGCATGAGAAGGGTGAAGACTATCCTTCTCCGTAACTCAGGAATGTTTGCCGCTCTGGCCAGGCCGCTCATCGATGTTATTCCTTTACGCTGCCGCCCGCAGCGGTGATTTTCTCGGCCGCGGATTTGCTGATTTTGTCGACATCCAGGGTAAGCGGTTTGGTAATCTCACCGTTGGCGAGCACCTTGATCAACTCATCTTTCCTGATCCTGAATCCCGCCTCCTGCAGAGCTTTTCTGTCTACAACCGTCCCCTCGGCAAAACGATCAAGATCGGAGAGTGAGACGATAACATATTTTTTCTTGAAAATATTGGTGAAACCACGTTTGGGCAGGCGCCGCTGCAAGGGCATCTGGCCTCCCTCGAATCCGGGTTTGACGCTGTATCCGGATCTGGATTTGGCCCCCTTGTGACCTCGGGTAGCCGTGCGTCCGCGGCCACTTCCCTGGCCGCGCCCCACCCTTTGTCTGTTCCGTCGAGATCCCTTGTTGGGTGAAAGAGTATTGAGGGTTAGCATTTTAATTCTCCTCTATCCGGACAAGATGCTGGACCTTGGCATACATGCCCCGCATCTCCGGTGTATCTTTTCTGACAACTCGCTTCCCCACCTTGGTCAGCCCCATTCCCCTCAAGGTGGCACGAATTTTAGCGGTGCTGCCGATGGGGCTCTTTTTCAGAATAAATGTCACTGTCTCTGCCATGTTAGTACCGATTTTTCAGCTCCGGACCATGGTCCATTGGCGGCACATACCCATTTCCCGGAAAAAAACGGTGTGCCCTGCAGCCCGAACGAATCACCCTGTCTCAGGCTACGATCTCCTCCACGCGCAGACCGCGTAATTTGGCGATCTGTTCTTTACTGCGCAAACTCCGCAGCCCGTTCAAAGTGGCCTTGACAAGATTATGCGGGTTGTTGGAACCCAGGCATTTCGTCAGGATGTTTTGAACTCCGGCGGCTTCCAGCACGGCGCGGACAGCACCACCGGCAATCACTCCGGTTCCGTCTGAGGCCGGCTTCAGGATAACATTGCCGGAATTGAACTTACCGTAGACTTCATGGGGAATCGAACTCTCGGTGAGGGCGACCTTGCTCATATCCTTCTTGGCCCGCTCCACGCCCTTGCGGATGGCCTCCGGCACCTGGTTGGCCTTGCCGAGACCATATCCAACCTTACCCTTGCCGTCACCCACCACTACAATGGCGCTGAAGCTGAACCTGCGTCCACCCTTCACCACCTTGGCGACACGATTGATGTACACTATTTTCTCGATAAGATCGTCAGGGCCACTCTCTCGTCCCCGTTTAAAATCAGCCACGAATCACTCCGTTATTCTTCTGGTTAGCCGTCTGTCGACAATTTCCTCTGTTATTTGCGCACGGATTAAAAGAGAAGTCCGCCTTTGCGTGCTCCTTCAGACAACGCCTTGACACGTCCGTGGTACACATATCCACCACGATCAAAAACCACCTTTTCGATACCCGCCTCCTTTGCCCGGCGGGCCAGCGCTTCTCCCACAAGTGCGGCCAGGTTGCTCTTGCCCTTAACCTCACCCGGAGAAAACTGCCGATCTTTGGTGGACATGGAAGCCAGGGTCACCATATTGGCGTCATCGATAATCTGGGCGTAAATATGACGATTTGATTTGAACACTCGCAATCTGGGTTTTTCGGCTGTACCGAAAATCTTTTTCCGGATACTACGTATCCTCTTTTTGCGGGCAACAACTTTCTTAGCGGTTTTAGCCATGTCGAAATACCATCTTGCATTAAATATTAACCGGTGGCAGCAGCAGCCTTACCGACCTTACGGACGATATGCTCATCTTCGTAGCGAATTCCCTTGCCCTTGTACGGTTCCGGCTTCCTGATGGCCCGTATCTTTGCACTGACAAGTCCCACCAGCTCCTTATCGATACCGCTGATGGTAATGACGTTGTTCTTGTCGACGTCGGCAGTGATCCCCTCCGGCAGGGCAAATTCAACCGGGTTGGAGTAACCGACATTGAGCGTCAGGGTTTTGCCGGATATGTTGGCCCGATAGCCGATTCCTTCAACAATGAGTTTTTTGCTGAATCCCTTGTCAACGCCTTCCACCATATTGTTGAGCAGTGATCTCGTCATGCCCCAGAAGGCTAGAATCCGTTTGCTGCCGCCCCGGGGCCGACAGAGCAAGGTATCATTTTCCTGGATAATATCAATTTCAGGCCGGGTATCCATCTCCAGCTTCCCCTTGGGACCGGAGACCTCTACCCTGTTATCCTTGATGGCAACCTTGACCCCCTGGGGAATCACCACCGGTTGTTTACCAATTCTCGACATAAGTATTCTCCTTTCAAGGTGGCGGCGCTACCATACCGTGCAAAGAATCTCACCACCGACGTTCTGCTTTCTGGCCTGCCTATCGGTCATGATCCCTTTCGAGGTGGAAAGAATCACCGTGCCGAGCCCACTGAGCACCCTGGGAATATCCGCAGCCCTGGTATATTTTCTCAACCCCGGCTTGCTTACCCTTTGGATCTTGGTGATGACCTGTTCGTTGTCCGGGCCATATTTTAAATTGATAATCAGAGTTCCCTGGGGACCATCGTCGGTGATGCTGTAATCGGTGATGTAGCCTTCGCTTTTTAAAACCTTGGCCACCCCCACCTTGAGCTTTGACAGCGGCATCTCCACGGAATCGAATTGCGCCATCACGCCGTTTCTGATTCGAGTCAGCATATCCGCTAGAGGATCGTTCATTGACATGAGATACACCCAATGTTGATAATTATCTGATAATGGAAGAAATAAAATTTCACGGTACCGTTATCCGACAACGGATGCTACCAGCTTGACTTGGTGATACCGGTAATCTGCCCTTTGGAAGCCAAAGAGCGAAAGCAGAGCCTGCATATGCCGAATTTCCTCATATATCCGCGCGGACGACCACAGAGGTTACAGCGATTGTACTCCCGAACCGAAAATTTCTGTTTTCTCTTAGCTTTTGCTATCAGCGACTTCTTTGCCACAACATTCTCCTCTTCCCCGGGATAGGGTTGCATCCCGGGCTGCTGTTATCGTTTCTTAAACGGCATACCCATGGATTTCAACAACGCCCGCCCTTCATCATCCGTTGTCGCCGACGTGACAATGGTAATATTCAGACCACGTATTTTGTCGATTTTATCATAGTTGATTTCGGGAAAGATGATCTGCTCGGCAAGGCCCAGCGAGTAATTTCCCCGGCCATCGAAACCCTTGGGTTTTACGCCACGGAAGTCACGCACCCGCGGCAGGGCGATATTGACAAGTTTACTGAAAAAATCATACATGCGCTCACGACGCAGCGTCACCCGGCAGCCGATGGGCATACCCTCGCGCAGCTTAAAGCCGGCAATGGATTTCTTTGCCCGTGTAACAACCGCTTTCTGACCAGCAATGAGGGTCAGGTCTTCCACGGCCTTTTCAATGACCTTGGGATTCTGTACCGCTTCGCCAAGCCCCATGTTAAGGATGATTTTCTTGATTTCCGGTACCTGCATGACGTTCTTGTACTGAAATTCTTCCAGCAGTTGAGGAACGCAGGTTTGCCGATAATGATCTTTCAATGTCGCCATTTTTTCCACACCACTTAGGGAATTGATGCCTCGCAATCCCTTCTATTATTTTTTCTGAGTCTCGATTGTTGCGGCACAGTTTTTACATACCCGCACCTTGGTTCCATCCTCCAGGAACTTTTTGCCGATGCGCACCGTCTTGGTACACTCCGGGCAGATCAGCATGAGGTTGGAAATATGAATCGGTGCCTCGCGGTCGATGATTTGCCCCTGCTGGTTTTCGCCGGTGGGTTTCATGTGCCGCTTGATCATGTTGATCCGTTCAACGGTGGCCCTGTTTTTGGCCCGATGAATTTTCAGGATCTTACCCACCCGGCCCTTATCCTTGCCGGCGATTACTTCAACCTGATCGTTGACTCTCAGGCTTGTCGTTCCTCGACGCATTGTTGTGGTCCTCTTTTTCTACTGACTGATCGGGATAGGTGAAAGTTAGAGCACTTCCGGAGCCAGGGAGATAATTTTCATGAAACCAAGTGAACGCAGCTCACGGGCAACCGGTCCGAAAATACGGGTGCCGATCGGCTCACCATTGGTCGCCAGGAGTACGGCGGCGTTCTCATCAAAGCGCACCGTGGTGTCCTCAGGCCGTCTCAGTTCCTTTTTGGTCCGCACGACCACGGCATTGAGTACTTCTCCCTTTTTTACCTTGGCCTGGGGAATCGCCTCCTTCACCGTAACGACGATGACATCGCCGATGCCTGCATACCGTCTTTTGGTTCCTCCAAGCACCCGGATACAGAGCACTTTCCTGGCCCCCGAATTATCGGCGACGGTAAGCATGCTTTCTGTTTGAATCATGATTTCACCTGCTTAAACTGAGAATATACCTACACGGCCCGTTCGATAATTGATCTGACCCGCCATCGCTTGGTCTTGCTCAAGGGTCTGCACTCCTCGATCTTGACGATATCGCCGATCCGGCATTCATTCTTCGGGTCATGGGCCATATACTTTATATGACGACGGATATACTTGCCATAGAGTTTATGCCGAACAAGACGCTCAACCATGACGACAACACTTTTATCCATCTTGTTGCTGATAACCGCTCCCTGCCGGGTCTTGCGTGTGGCTTTCTTTTCACTCATTGTGCTTTACGATATATGTTGTATGCAGTCATGAAGGCTTTAGGCCTGTTCATTGATAACAGTTTTAATTCGAGCGATATCCCGGCGTAACTGCCGAAGCCTCGCCGGATTTTCGATCTGGCGGATGGAGTGCTGGAATTTCAGCTTGAAGAGATCTTCCCGCAGGTCGGTCTCCTTCTTCAGCAAGTCTTCCCTGCTCATCTCCCTGAGTTCTTTGGCTTTCATAACGTTTTACTCCTCGTCACAACCTTGGTGGCAAACGGCAGTTTATGGCTGGCCAGTTTCAGGGCTTCCACCGCGAGATCCTCGGGAATCCCGGCCAGTTCATAGAGGATCTTGCCCGGCTTGACTATGGCCACCCAATATTCCGGGCTTCCCTTCCCCTTACCCATTCTGGTTTCCGCGGGTTTTTTGGTGATGGGCTTATCGGGGAAAATGCGGATCCACATTTTCCCTCCGCGCTTGATCTTTCTGTTGATGGTCACACGGGCCGATTCAATGTGCTGGGAGGACATCCTGCCGCATTCGACCGCTTTGAGCGCATAATCACCGAAGCTGATGCGGGACCCCCGATAGGCCTTACCTTTCATCCTGCCCTTGTGCTGCTTTCTGTGTTTTACCTTTCGTGGACTCAGCATTGTTTTCCCTTACTGGTTAACAGGCGAAATAAAGTAATCTTGATGGTGATGCAAAATCACGGGTCATCTGCTCACCCGGCAAATTCCATTTCGGATTCGCTTAAAACTTCACCCTTGAAAATCCAGACCTTGACTCCGATGATTCCATAGGTAGTCTTGGCTTCGGCAGTACCGTAATCGATATCGGCGCGCAGGGTATGTAACGGTACTCTGCCCTCCTTGAACCATTCACACCGGGACATTTCAGCCCCTCCCAGCCGGCCGGCACAGGAAATCTTGATTCCCTTCACCCCGAAACGCTGGGCCGTATTGATGGACTTTTTCATGGCCCGGCGGAAGGCGATACGCCTCTCAAGCTGCATGGCGATATTCTCCGCAACCAGCTGGGCATCGGCCTCGGGACGACGAATTTCCTGAATATCAATCAGGCATTGCCGATGAAATTTCTGCTCAAGGTCTTTTTTCAGGGCCTCGATCTCGGCGCCTTTTTTGCCGATCACAATGCCCGGGCGGGCGGTGTACAGCTTGATCCTGACGGCCTCGCCGGTACGCTCGATAACAATGCGGGATATCCCGGCATGATAAAGACGTTTTTTCAAATAACTGCGAATTTCCTGATCTTCGATCAGATTCGCTCCGTATTCCTTATCCGCGTACCAGACAGAATCCCAGGTACGGGTGATATTCAATCGCAAACCGATTGGATTAACCTTCTGCCCCAACGTCTTCCTCCGTTTCTTAAATTAGGTCTCTATCCTGAGTTTTCCTGTGCGGAAAGCCCCGTGCTCTTGATTCGCCTCTGATTATGCCTCGTCGACGATCACCGTCACATGACTGGTCCGCTTGAGAATGCGGGTTGCCCGGCCCATGGCCCGTGGTCGAAACCGTTTGAGCATCGGCCCGCCGTCGATCATGATCTTTTTGATATACAGCGTATCAAGATCGATGGTTTCGGTCTGCCCGGCGTTGGCAACAGCGGATTCAATAATCTTGCGAATGAGTCCGGCCCCCTTTTTCGGCATGAACTTAAGGGTGGTAATGGCCTGTTCCACATTCATACCACGAACAATATCGGCAATGAGCCGTGCTTTCTGGGGGGAAATACGCAAATATCGTGCTCTAGCCCTGATTTCCATATCAATCCGTCTCTTAGTGTAACACGCCGCTTTCCGCCATGCCCCGCGAATTGAAACCGCTCACGAATCCGAAAGCTGCCGCACGGATAATCGCAGGTCTGGTTCCCGGCGCTGTTGTTGTGCTATTGCTGCTTGATACCGTACTATTACCTTGACCTTTTTTTATCGGAGGCATGGCCGTAATAGGTCCGAGTCGGAGAAAACTCTCCCAGCTTGTGGCCCACCATGTTCTCGGTGACATAGACCGGAATAAACTTTCTGCCGTTATGAACGGCAAAGGTAAAGCCTACCATCTCCGGAATGATATCCGATCTTCTCGACCAGGTCTTGATAACCTTGCGGGAGCCGCTTTCCTCGGCACGCCGGATCTTCTTTAAAAGATGATCATCAACAAAGGGACCTTTCTTAACTGATCTTCCCATATTTTCTCTCCAATCTTACTTCTTGCGACGTTTGATAATATCCTTATCAGAGGCCTTGCGACGCCGGGTTTTGAAACCCTTGGTCGGAACACCCCAGGGGGTACAGGGATGCCTGCCGCCCGAGCTCTTGCCTTCACCGCCGCCCATGGGATGATCAATGGGATTCATGGCAACACCCCTAACCTTGGGTCGTCTGCCCAGCCAACGTTTACGGCCTGCTTTGCCGAGTTTGCGGGAATCATGTTCGGCGTTACCGATCTGGCCGATACTTGCTCTGCAGCGCCGGTTGAATTTCCTCACCTCACCGGAAGGTAATTTAACCAGCACGTAATCTCCCTCTTTGGCCATAAGCTGGGCCGAGGCACCTGCACTGCGCACCATCTGGGCGCCCTTGCCGATTTTCATCTCCACATTGTGGATAATCGTCCCCAGGGGAATATGCGACATGGGCAGACAGTTGCCGATTTTTATATCCACAGATTCACCGGCCATAACGGTATCTCCCACCTCGATACCGGCAGGCGCCAGGATATAGCGTTTTTCACCGTCAAGATAACTTAACAGGGCAATGTTGGCCGAACGATTGGGATCATACTCAATGGCGACAACCTTGGCGGCAATACCCTCCTTGTCGCGTTTCCAATCAATGACCCGCAGTTTCCGTTTATGACCTCCACCCCTGTGCCTGCAGGTGATCCTGCCGTAGGAATTTCTGCCGCCGGTGGACTTGAGGGGACGCAACAGGCTCTTTTCCGGTTTTTTGGTCGCAAGCCCGTCCTGTTTGACCGATACGTGATGCCTCTTTCCGGGTGAAGTGGGTTTATGGGTTCGTATTGCCATCGATACACCTTTCTCTCTTTGCCGGTTAGTCTCTCAAAATTCTCTTGCTAAAAGCGAAAGAAGGAATTCCTTACAGTTCGTCAAGAAAATTAATTTCACCCTCGGACAAGGTAATGTACGCCTTTTTCACGTCACTGGTGGTGCCGAAGGATCGCAGACCGACCCGCTTCTTTTTCCCCCTGATCTTGACGGTGTTGACACTTTTGACCTTGACTGCAAAGAGTTTTTCAACAGCTGTTTTGATCTGAAATTTATTGGCAGCAGGATTGACGTTAAGCACGACGGTCCCGTTCATTTCCTGCAGGAGGTTACTCTTTTCCGTCAAACAGGGTCCTTTGATCACATCGTAGATACTTTTCATGCCAGAAGCCTCTTTTCCAGGAGCTCGATGGAGCTTTTGTCAACGAGCAGCTTTGAATATTTGAGTATGTCGAAGACATTGAGCCCTTCACCGGGTAACACTTTGAATCCAACAACGTTGCGCGCGGATTTGGTTACATTGACATTGTCTTTACCGGTAACCACCAGACAGTTGTCCATCTCAAGACGGTTCATGATTTCCACGAACTTCTTGGTCTTGATCTCATCCATGCTCAGGGTATCGACAACAGTCAGATTGCCCTCGCCGAAGCGAGCGGAGAGGGCCATGCGCAATCCAAGCTTCCTCACCTTTTTCGGAAGCTTGTAACTGTAATCCCGGGGTTTCGGCCCAAAGGCAACCCCACCGCTTCGCCAGATGGGCGACTTTTTACTGCCGGCCCTGGCCTGCCCCGTTCCCTTCTGACGATAGGGTTTTGCTCCGCTTCCCTTGACATCGCTGCGGGACTTGGTGCATGCGGTGCCCTGGCGGCGATTCGCCAACTGATTCCTGACAATATCATGAAGAACGTGGGCCTTGACCTCTACTCCGAACAACCGGTCGTCGAGTTCCAGTTCCTCAACGACCTCGTTGTGTATATTTTTGACATTACAGACTGCCATTTTCCCTACTCCTCGTCGGTCTCATACAAGTTTTGCAAATCCGCAATGGAAGCTTGTAGAGATGATCCGTTACTTGTCGATGGTATATATTTGTATGATCCCGTTCTTGGCCCCCGGTATCGCTCCCTTGATCAGAACCAGGTTTTCCTCTTCACGAACATCGATGACGGAGAGATTCTTGACGGTGACCCGCTGATTCCCCATATGCCCCGGAAGCTTCTTGCCCTTCACAACCCGAGCGGGCCAGGCGCTGCAACCGATGGAGCCCGGCGCCCGATGGAACATGGAGCCGTGGGTGGCGCGTCCGCCGCGGAAACCGTGTCTCTTCACGACTCCCTGGAAACCTCGTCCCTTGGAGGTGCCGCTGACGTGGATCTTGTCACCCTTTTTCAGCAAATCACCCACGCCGATGCGTTGACCCACCTCATAGTTATCGGGATCATCCACCCTGAACTCTTTCATGTGATAGAATCCCACACCACCCGAACGCTTGACATGGCCGGCCTGCACCATGTTGAGATGAGAGGGTTTCTTCTCCTGAAAACCGATCTGGACGGCATTATAACCATCTGTTTTAACGGTCTTTTTCTGCAACACGGTACAGGGCCCGGCCTCAACGACCGTGACCGGGACGGAACGACCATGTTCGTTGTACAACCTGGTCATTCCGATTTTTCTACCTAATATTCCTTTCGTCTTTGGCATTGCACTGTCCTGTTGACCACAATCTCATTCCGCAACAAGGATGTTTCAGGAGGGATGAGATATTTTCTCAGTATGTTTGGTCGGATTTCGTCCTAGGGAAGTTTGATTTCAACATTCACCCCGGCGGAAAGCTCAAGCTTCATGAGGGAGTCGATGGTCTGCTGGGTCGGCTCCATGATATCGAGCAACCTCCTGTGGGTGCGCATTTCAAATTGTTCCCGTGACTTTTTGTCCACATGCGGCGAGCGCAGTACGCAAAACTTGTTTTTTGTTGTCGGCAACGGAATGGGGCCGACAATCGTCGCCCCGGTGCGTCGGGCGATATCTACAATCTCACGGGTGGACTGATCGATGAGTTTATGATCATATCCTTTCAGCTTGATGCGGATCTTGTCTGTTGAAATCATTGTCTCCCCTACTCGATTATCTCGCTGACAACTCCGGCGCCCACCGTGCGGCCGCCCTCGCGGATGGCAAATCGCAGACCCTCTTCCATGGCGATGGGGGTGATCAGCTCAGCCTCGATGTGGACGTTGTCGCCGGGCATGACCATCTCTACATCACCGGTCAGGGTTACAACACCGGTCACATCGGTGGTGCGGAAGTAAAACTGCGGACGGTAGCCGTTGAAAAACGGCGTGTGCCGGCCACCCTCTTCCTTGGTCAGAATATAGGCCTCGGCCTTGAACTTCACATGCGGGGTGATGGAACCGGGGGCGGCAAGCACCTGACCGCGCTCGATCTCCTCCCGCTTGATTCCACGCAGAAGCGCACCGATATTGTCTCCGGCCTGCCCCTCGTCCAAAATCTTCCGGAACATCTCAACACCGGTTACCGTGGTCTTCTGGGTCTCGCGGATACCGACTATCTCTACCTCCTCGCCGACACGGATGATTCCGCGCTCAACACGGCCGGTGGCAACCGTTCCGCGCCCGGAAATGGAAAATACGTCTTCCACCGGCATCAGGAAGGGCTTGTCGATCTCCCGCTCGGGCTCGGGTACGTAGGAGTCGATGGCATCCATCAGCTCCCAGATGCACTTGGATTTCTCCGGGTCTTCAGGATTCTCCAGCGCCTCAAGGGCAGATCCCTTGATTATGGGAATCTCGTCACCGGGAAACTCGTAGTCGTCAAGCAGTTCCCGAAGCTCCATCTCCACAAGCTCCAGAAGCTCCTCGTCGTCGACCTGGTCCACCTTGTTCATGTAGACCACGAGAGCGGGAACGCCCACCTGGCGCGCCAGAAGAATGTGCTCGCGGGTCTGCGGCATCGGACCGTCCGCGGCGGAAACCACAAGGATCGCGCCGTCCATCTGCGCCGCGCCCGTGATCATGTTCTTGACGTAGTCCGCGTGGCCGGGGCAGTCCACGTGCGCGTAGTGGCGGTTCTCCGTCTCGTACTCGACGTGTGCCGTCGAAATCGTGATGCCGCGCGCCTTCTCCTCCGGAGCCTTGTCGATCTCGTCGAAGGCCGTCGCCTCCGCCTTGCCCTCGTCGGCAAGCACCTTCGTGATCGCAGCCGTCAGAGTCGTCTTGCCGTGGTCAACGTGA
>CAYUNE010000045.1:0-22691 GCA_964446115.1 uncultured Desulfobulbia bacterium
ATGGTATTTATGAAAACTAACATGTTGAGTGTTCATCCATACATCTTCAAGTTCGGGGAGAGCCATAAATATGGCTTCAAGCTCCCGGTGCAGCCAGGATTCCCTGTTATCCATTTCTGGGGAAAGAGAGCGAGTCCCAATATGTTCCAATACTGGCCGGACATTCTGCAGTAAACCATGGATGAGTAATTCGGACTGGGCCTGCCGGGACTTGAAATAGATCCAGACCGAACCAGCCCCAGTCATTGTAACAAAAAGCAGCAACACCACCAGATAGGGAAGGAGAAAGATACGGACAATGGGAAGGCGGGAGCGGATTTCTGGCATAAATCGATCACAACCCAGGAGCGGATACCCGTGGTAAGTACAGTGGAGCGAATGTATTTTTTGTAACCGCCATACAACCCAAACTTTTTTATTTTGAATGATATAATAATGGTCTTCTCTAGAAAATCAACCAGAGGGAAGTCATGATGTGGGCCTGACACTCCCGGGAGGCATCGGCTTGCCGTAAATGACAAGCCCGTGCAAAGGCCTGCAACGAAGCTGCTTGAGCTGAGCCACTTTAGCCACCGAAGTATAACATCGTTGCTGTCGCCATGGACATGCGCAAGGACCATCGATGTATTTTAAGTTAGTTACCCCGTTCGTAAGCTATATGAGGGCGTAGAGGGCTGCCACCAGGGCGATGCTGAGGGTGCGGAAGCTCTGGCTGAAAAAGATGAGGCGCATGGCCAGGCGGGGTTGGAAGATACCGGCATAGTAGGGGAACTGGTGGCGGATGGCGCGCACCGGCGAGGAGAGGATATTGCCCACCAGAAGCGCCAGCACCACCTGGCGCTGGCTCATGATGCCGTCCTGCAGCAGGGCACCGGCCGCGGCCAGTCCGGCGGTGAACTCGGCGGCGATATGCAGGGCGATGATGGAAAGCGCCTGGGGAGACAGCCGGGAGAGAAAACAGAGGTGGGCGGCCATGAAATGCTCCAGCTGCGTGAACAGGCCCACGCGGTTGAGGATAAAGAAGAGGATGTAGATGGGCACGGTGAAACGGATCACCCGGGTAATCCTCTTTGTAAACCGCTTCCAGGCCCTGGCCAGGGCGACCCGAAAGCGCGGCTGTCCCGGACGCTCGGGCGGCTGCACCTCCCCTGTCCCCTGCCCCGTGGGCCCACTGAGCAGTAATCTGCTGATACAGGTGATAAAGAGGGTGCGCAGCAGCGCCGCGCCAAAGGTCATGCCGATGTAGATCACCGCCGCGCCCCTGATCAGCGGCACGGTGATGAAAAAGGTGGTGGGCAGGTGGAGGAAGTAGGTGGGCAGGCTGTTGAAGAGATTGGCCAGCACCAGCTCCCTGGTACTGATCCTTCCCCGGCTGTGGGCTTCGGCAAGCATGGAGTTGGCCGACACCCCGGAAAAAAAGGCCATGGAAAAACTGGCGCCGGTGATCTCGGAAAGTTTGCCGAAGCGGATGAGCGGCGCGGCCAGCATGGCCATCCTGCGCGTCCAGTTGAGCAGTTCGATGAGGTTGGCCGCCAGCAGCCCTATACTGATGAAGATGATCAGCCGCGTCAGCGGCCAGCCCAGCTGCTGCCAGAGCAGGAGGGGGGTCAGGGGATCGCTGCTCATGGCCGGCCCGATTCCCTCCGCTTCAGGTCATACTTGCCGTGATAGCCCCGCGGGGTGATCATGGTGCCCCCATGGACAAAGGTGCTGGAGTTGCCGATGATCAGGGTGGACTGCATGGTGATCTCGCCGTCGGCCATCTTTTCCAGGGTGGTGAGGCGGATCTCCTGGTTTTCGCGCATGGCGCCGGTGACAATGCCCACCGGCGTGTCCTCGTCGCGGTGGCGCAGAAAGATGTCCCGGGCCCAGAGAATCTGGATGGTGCGCTTTTTGGACCTGGGATTGTAGATCACGGTGACGAAATCGGCCATGGCCGCAGCCTCCAGCCGTTTTTCGATTATTCCCCACGGGGTGAGCAGATCCGAAAGACTGATCACCGCAAAGTCGTGCATGAGTGGCGCTCCCAGCAGCGAGGCGCAACTGTTGAGCGCGGCAATGCCCGGGATCACCTCCACCTCCACCCGGCTGTTTTCCTCCCGGATCAGCTCGAAGACCAGGCCGGCCATGGCATAGATTCCGGGATCGCCGCTGCAGACCAGGGCAACTCGGCCCCCTTTTTCCGCCGCCTGAATGGCCAGGCGGCAACGCTTAACCTCCTGCATCATGCCGGAGGAGAGAATTTCCTGATCCTCCCGCAGCAGGGGACGGATCAGCTCAATATAGGTTTTGTAGCCGGCCACGGCATCGGCGGCCTCGACGGCCCGGCGCGCCGCCGGGGTCATATGTTCCACCGAACCCGGCCCGATGCCCACTACGGCCAGGCTGCCTCGGCAATCGCCACTGTCACGTCTGTCCATTTTTCCTTCCTTACCAACAGTTTTCCATATCCGGCGCCGAGAATCGCCGCCGGCTCAGCCACACCCCGGGCGCCCACCGCCCGCATCACCGCCCTGGAGGTGGAAACGCCTTCCACCGCGTTCAACCGGTCGCGGTGAAAAAAACTCACTTCATACCCGGCGTCGCGGGCGAATGCAAGCAGACCGGGCTCATCTTTCTTGACGTCGATTGTGGCCAGCGCGGCCACCGCCCTCCGGGAGAGCCGATGTTTTTCACAGGTGGCGTCCAGGGCCTCGCCGATGCGGCGGGCGACCGTGCCCCGGTTGCAGCCGATGCCGGCCACCAGGTTGCGCGGAAAGAGCCGCACGCCGCCCGGATTCGGTTGCGCGTCGATGCGGCGGCAGATGAGCAGGTCCGCCCGCCCGGCCCGGTCAACCATGACGAAGTCGGAGGGGCATTCAACCAGCGGATATTCGCTGTGGACCAGGAGCGAGCCGCGGTTGACCAGCCGGGCCATGACCCGGGTCAGGGCCGGGTGATCGTCGCAGACTAGGCCCAGCTCCCGGGCCCAGAGATCAACGCCCGTTTGTCCGCACACATCCGAGGCCGTGGTGATCACCGCCCGGCCGCCGGTGAGCGCTGCCAGCCGCCGGGCCAGTGCATTGCCTCCGCCCAGATGACCCGAGAGCAGCGAAATCACATTGCCGCCCCGCTCATCCATCACCACCACCGCCGGATCGCTGCGTTTATCCCCAAGCAGCGGCGCCACCAGCCGCACCACAATACCGGCGGCCATGATGCAGATAATCCCGTCGCACCTGCCCCAGAGTCGGGAGAAGGTTTCCCGGACCCGGCCAGGGGCATAGACGAAATCAGCCCCCAGCGACGCGGCTATCCGTTTGCCCAGTTGCCGTCCCCCCCGGGTGAGGGCCACCACCGCCAGGGATGCCTCCTCTTTATTTTTCCGTTCCATCTTCCGCGGCCGGTCGATATTCGTGGCTGAAGCCGCCGTGGTAGAGCCGGGATTCCGGGCCGCTGCCCGTCGCCAGCACCTCACCCACCACGATCATTGCGGTCTTGCGGATGTCGGCCTCCTTCACCCGGGAGGCGATATCCGCAAGCGTGCCCCTGAGGCTGCGTTCCCCCTCCCGGCTGGCCTTTTCCACCACCGCCACCGGCGTGGCCGCCGGATAACCGCCGGCCAGCAGCTCCTCCACCACGGTGTCGATCATGGCCACGGAGAGAAAGATGAGCATGGTGGCACGGGAGGCGGCCAGACGGCTGAGTTTTTCCCGCTCCGGCACCGGGGTGCGGCCGGCCTGGCGAGTGAGGATCACGGTCTGCGACACCCCGGGAACCGTCAGCTCGATCCCCAGCGCGGCGGCGGCGGCAAAGGCGGAGGAGACCCCGGGGACGATTTCCGAGGAAATACCCAGCTCCCGCAACCGCTGTATCTGCTCGTGGATGGCGCCGTACAAGGAGGGATCGCCGGTGTGCAGCCGCACCACCCTTTCCCCCTTTTTGTGTGCCGTTGCCATGAGTTGAACGATCTCTTCCAGGGTGAGGCCCGCCGAATTGACCACCCGGCACCGCAAATCCTCCACCAGGGCCGCCGGCACCAGACTGCCGGCATAGACGACGAGATCGGCGCGGTCAAGGAGCCTCTTGCCCTTGAGGGTAATCAGTTCCGGATCTCCGGGCCCGGCGCCGACAAAGATAACGGGATATGATTTCATGGGATAAAGGGTTGTTTGCGTATGAGGATGGTTGAAAAGTAATGGGGATTTTTCACCCGACGGATATCGGTATGGATCTTTTCTCCGGCCAGGCCGCAGCGTTCAAAGAGCACGGCACGGCCGGTCAGTCCCAGTTCGTCGAGCAGGGCGATGATGCGCTCCATGGCCCGGTGCACCTTCATGAGCACGATGGAGTCGGAACCGAGCAGTACCGCGCGCAGCCGCCGGTCATCAAAGGCGGCGGGAACCACGGTGACCAGATCATCCCCCAGTCCCACCGGTATCGCCGCCCGGGCCGAGCAGCCGGACATGGCCGTGATTCCTGGTATGATGGTGATCTCCACCCCGGGCCGCAACTCCCTGAGAGTGGTGAGAACGTAAAAACCGGTGGAGTAAAGGGCCGGATCCCCCAGGGTGGGAAAGGCGACATCAAGGCCGCGATCCAGGCGCTCCAGTATGGTTTCCGCCGCCCGTATCCAGGCGGCGGAAACCTCTTCGTCACGCCGGCCGGCCAACCGGATCTTGCGCATGGGAAAGTGGAGCTCGCAGATCTCCTTGGAATCGAGATCCACCAGTCCCTGGACGATCTTCAGGGCCGTGGAGTTGCCGTCGACCCTGCCCTTGGGCGTTACGATGACGGCGGCTCCGCTCAGGGCGCGCATCGCCTTGACGGTCATCAGTTCCGGATCGCCCGGTCCGACGCCGACAATGCTGAGCCGGCCGCTTTTCTGCTGAGTGGTCATTTGTGTCCGGTGATAATGGTGATGGGATTCATTTTCTCTTCCTCGTCCCTGCCGTAGGTTCGGCGGGTGACGGCAATCGTGCGCATATCCACCCGCAACCCCAGCTCGCTCATGATCCGCGGCGCCTCCCGCGCCGTCCGCGGCAATACCGAGTTGACCACAAGCCTGCCCCCCGCCGCCAGCCGGGAAACGCAGCAACGGATAATCTCCTTCAGCTTCCCGCCGCTGCCGCCCACAAAGACCCGGTGCGGATCCGGCAGCGATGCCAGCGCCTCCGGGGCGCGACCGGCCACGGGCCGGACGTTATAGGTCCGGTGGCGGATGATGTTTTTTTTGATATTGGCCAGCTCCTCGCCGCGGCATTCCACCGCCGCGACGTGAAGCCCCGGGTTGAGACGGCCGGCAGCCACCGCCACCGAGCCGCTGCCCGCGCCCACGTCCCAGAAAACGCCGTCCGGCGGCAACCGCAGCCGCTGCAGGGCAGCACCACGCACCTCGTCCTTGGTGATGAGGCCGCGGCTGCAGGCCAGGTCCTCCTCCCCGGGACCCAGGCGGCAGCCCTGCCGGGACCATGGTTGCCTGAGAAACATGAGATTAAGGGGGCTGAAAGAGCCACCGGCAATCTCCTCCAGGCTTCCCCGGACAATGCGTTCATCGGTGAGGCCGAGGTTTTCCAGCACCACGGCCTGCAAAGAGGCGAGGCATTCTCCGTCCCCCAGTTCCCGCAGACCACTCAGCAGCTCTCCGGCGATCCGCTCCGGCCGGTAGCGCCGGTCGGTGAGGATCATCACCCGGGCATGCCCGAGGATCATGCCGGGAAGGTAGCCCCCTTCCCTGCCGTGCAGGCTGAGAACGAAGAGATCTTCCCAGGGTTGCCGCAGCCGGGCGCAGGCAAGCTGGATACTGGAAAGCGCCGGCCGCACCCGCAGGCAACCGCGGCCGAATCTTTTGATCAGGGTTTTGCCGATGCCGAAAAAGAGCGGATCACCGGAGGCCAGCACCGCCACGTCGCCGCGCTCCAGGGCGGCCTCCAGGGCGGAGAACATGGGCGGCAGCGGCGCAACCGGGATAATCTCCAGGCCGGATCCCTCGACCAGCGCCCGGTGGCGGCGACCGGCAACCACCGCCGCACACCCCTTGAGGAGGGTATCGAACCAGTCGCCGGGATGCTGTTCCCCGGTTATGCCGATGAGATGAATTTCAGACACGGACCAGGACCTCCTTGCCGGAGCCGATCAGGTAGAGGTTCACCGGCAGTGTTGAAACTTGTTGCGCGTACCTTTTTGCCCGCTCACAGACCATCAGGATGATATCATGCCGCCCCGCCGCGGTCAGCCGTTCATGGATTTCCCGGGCCGTATTGGCTCCCAGCAGGCCGCGGGCCATGGACCGGTCAAGACCGTGACGGCGCAGAAAATCCACCAGCCGGTCCGGTTCCAGGGGACCGTGGCGCACATGGGTCTGGGGAATCTCCAGGGCGGCCTTGCACACCTTGCCCCACATGGCGGCCAGGTGGATGCGTTGAAATCCCCGGGTGCGGGCCTGCTGCAGGGAAAACTCCAGGTAATCGCCCATCATGGCATAGGCCTCTTCGGGAAAGCCGAGCACCCTCTGGATCACCCGCTCCGAGGTGCGGCCGGTGGAGAGCACCACCTCGTCAAGCCCCGCGGCCCGGGCCACCTGCATGGAGGCGGTGATGGTTGCGGTCCAGGCCGCAGCCGACACCGGCCGAACAATCCCGGTGGTGCCGAGGATGGAAAGCCCGCCCACAATGCCCAGCCGCCGGTTAAGTGTCCTGGCCGCCAGTTCCTCGCCACCGGTAACCGAAACGGTGACCAGGAAATCGTCCCGGTTCCCGGCGGCTGCCATGGCCTCGGCAAGGGCCTCGCGGATCATCCCCCTGGGACCCGGGTTGATGGCGGGCGCACCCACCGGCAGCACCAGCCCCGGCTTGGTGACCGTGCCCACTCCGTCACCGGCGGCAAAGAGAATGCGTCCCGATGTCGATGCGGTTGCCGCCCGGGTGATCCGGCTGATGATCTCGGCGCCGTTGGTCACATCCGGATCATCACCGGCATCCTTGATCACCGCGGCCCAGGCCTCCTCCCCCTCTCTTCCGTACATGACCGGAAAAAAGGAGTGGCGGCCGCCGCCGGGAAAGGGAATCTCCACCCGGCGCCGTTTCTCTCCGGTGAGAAGCAGGAGAGCCGCGGCCTTGGCAGCGGCGGCGGCACAGGCGCCGGTGGTGAAACCGAAGCGCAGCTTTTTTTTGGCGGTTGTTGTCGTCACGGTGGTTGTATTCAGGGATTTGCCAGGCGCAGGAGCGCGTTGACGGCGGCCACCGCCACCGGGGTGCCTCCCTTGCGCCCCAGGCAGGTGATGTGCGGATACGTACCGGCCACAAGCATCTCCTTGGACTCGGCGGCATTGACGAAACCAACGGGCACGCCGATGACAAGCGCCGGGGAAAGGCGGCCCGCGTCAATGAGTTCCATGGTTTTCAGCAGGGCTGTGGGCGCATTCCCCACCGCCACGATGCCGATATTGTCGTCAACCGCCCGCAAAACCGCGGCCTCGCTGCGGGTGATCCGGCGCTCTCTGGCCAGTTGCACCGTCTCTTCCTCGGCCAGGCGGCAGACAACCTCGCCGCCTGTTCGACGCAGCAGGGAACGGGTCACGCCGGCCGCTGCCATGGTGACATCCACCAGGATATTTTTCCCCGAGGAGATGGCGCTGATTCCGGCCTCCACCGCTCCGGGGGAAAAACGGATGATGCGGGCAAAGTCGAAATCACCGGTGGCATGGATGATGCGGCGAACCACGGGAAACTGCAGGTCGCTGAAACGGGTCTCGCCCAGTTCCCGGGTGATGATGCGGAAACTCTCGGCCTCGATCCTGTCGGGAGCTATTTTTCGTATGGTTGTCATCGGCACTGTTCAATAAAGGTGGACACCGCCTCCGGAGTGGCGCCGAAGTGCAGGTGCAGGTAGCCGCCCAGGGTCCTGCCGGTCTGGTAGCCCTCGCTGCGGCCGTCGTCCAACCGGTAGACCCGGTCGATCTCCGGCGGCATCTCGTTAATGGCGGAGTAGTGAAACTCGTGGCCGTGCAGACAGGCGCCGTCATCGCCGAACAGGGTGGAACGGCGGATCCGGGCCCGCCGGTAGCCAAGCCGCCGCAGACGCGGCTGCATCACCGCATTCACCGGGTAGATCCCGGCCATGGCATGGGACCTGCCCTCCAGGTCGACGATTTTCCGGGTCAGATACATGAAACCGCCGCACTCGGCATAGACCGGTCCGCCCTGTCGGCTGAAACGGCGGACAGCGGCAAGCATTTCCCGGTTTGCGCTCAGGCGGGCACCATACAACTCCGGGTAACCGCCCCCCAGGTAGAGGGCGTCCGCATCCACCGGCAGATCGCGATCCTCAAGGGGGCTGAACTCGACAATCTCGGCGCCGGCGCGGCGCAGCATATCGAGATTATCCTCGTAGTAAAAGCAGAAGGCCGCATCCCGGGCAAGGGCAAGCCGGATGCAAGGGGTCGTCTCCCCGGCGGGCTCCTCCCGGGCGGATAGCCCTTGCCCGTCAAGGAGTGATGCCTGCAGCAAAAAGTCAAGGTCAACATGCTCCCGGATCCAGGCGGCTGCCTCGCCGGCATCAAAATCCGCTTCCCCGCCCATGTGCAGACCCAGGTGGCGGGAGCCGATCGTCAACCGCCGGCGGCGGGGCAGGACACCGATTACCCGGGTGCTGCAATGGCGCTCCAGCGCCTGGACAATCAACTGCTCGTGACGCCTGCTTCCCACCCGGTTGAGAATGACCCCGGCCGTCCGCAGCCGGGTATCCAGGCTTTCAAAACCCCTGACCACGGCGGCGATACTCTCCGCAGCCGAGGCGACATCCACCACCAGCACCACCGGCAACCGCAGCAGCCGGGCCAGCCGGGCGCCGGAACCCTCGCCGCCGTCAAACAGTCCCATGACTCCCTCGATGACGCCCACATCGCAGCCGGCCATGAAGCGGGCGAAATTGCGCCGTACCCAGTCAGTCCCGCACATGCGCACATCCAGGTTGCGGGAGATGGTGCCGGTCACCCGTCTGTGCAGGGTGGGATCGATAAAATCCGGTCCGCATTTGAAGGGCTGCACCCGCAGTCCCCGCCCGGCCAGGGCAGCCATAATCCCCAGGGTCACCGTGGTCTTGCCGCAGCCCGAGCGGGTACCGGCAACGAGAAAACCGCTCTGCATCGTCATCTCTCCGGATAGAGAATGCCGAAGAGGCGCCGGATACCGGTGAGAAGCCCCATGGTGGGACGGGAGACCAGTTTCTCGTCGATGAGGTATACCCGGCCGTTACGCACCGCCCGGATCACCTGAAACCCAGGCTCGGAGATAATCTCCCGACGGCTGACGGGATTCATGCGTCCCTTTTGCGCCAGAAAGACGTCGATCTCTTCCGCCCTGGCCAGGATGCGTTCCTTGCCGTATTCGGCGATATTGGTGTTCCGAAGTTGCAGGGCATCGGCGGCGATATTGATGCCGCCGGCTGCGGTCAGCACAAAGATGGCCATGGATCCGGGAGCAAAGGTCTTCATGCGGCGATGGATGGATTCGAAGTAGACCCGTTTGCGCGCCGCCACCGGTATCTCTTCCACCTTTTTCTCCATGGCGGCGACGGCGCTGCGGAAACGGCGGACCATGTCCGCGGCCGCCTCCTGCCTTCCGCAGAGTTGTCCCAGGGTTTTCCAGTAGTCAAACATTCCCCCGATACTCACCGGCTGCAGGGAAACCACGGTCACGCCGGCGTGCCGCAGCCGTTTGACCAGTTGCGGATGGGCACGGCTGATCATCGGCCGGATGAGGACCAGGTCCGGACCCAGGGCCAGAAACCTTTCGGCGTCGTCGCGGTATCTGAGACGCGGCCGTTGCAGCGTGGTATCCGATCCGGATACCGCAATGATCTTTTCTTCCGCCCCCATGGAGACCAGGTTCTGCGTATGGGCGACATAGAGTGAAATGATACGCCCGAACCCGGAACCGATATCGATGCGGTTGCCGTCGCTGTCCGTGATACCGTCGGCACGGACGGGAGCGGCTGCCAACAGGCAGACCAGCAATGCCGGGACAACTCTCGATAAAATATTCATTGGATTTCCCCTGATGAATCCGGCAGCCGGTAACTCACCTGCAGACCGCCGCTGAAAGCGTCGCGCCGCACCGCCGCCTCCACCCCGAAGACCCGGCTGATGATCTCCGGCTCAAGGACTTCATCCACCCCGCCCCCGGCAATCACCCGGCCGCGGCGCAGAAAGAGGATCTCATCGCAGAAGACCGCCGCCAGGTTAAGATCGTGAATTGCCGCCACCACGCACACACCGGCATCTATCCGTTGCCTGATCACCCTGAGAATGGCCAGGGTGTGGTAGATATCCAGGTTCGAGGTCGCCTCGTCCAGCAGCAGGATCCGGGGTTCCTGGGCCAGGGCGCGGGCCACGGCGACCCGCTGTTTTTCTCCGCCGGAAAGGGCGGTGACCGGACGGTCGTCAAAGCCGCGGATATCCAGTTCCGCCATGACTCCATCGACAATCTCGGCATCGGCCCGCCCCGGCCCGGCAAAACGGTGGATGTGGGGATGGCGCCCCATCTCCACCACCTGGCGCACGGTGAAGTTGAAACGCACAAAGAAATCCTGCGGCACCAGGGCGAGAAAACGGGACAGTTCCCTCCTGGAAAGATCCGAGGGGCGCGCGCCCTTCAGAAGAACCTCTCCCGTATCCGGTCGCAGCAGGCCGCAGAGCAGGTCCAGCAACGTGGTCTTGCCGCTGCCGTTGGGCCCCATAATGCCGTAACAGCGCCCCGCCGCAAAGTCGAGATCCAATCGGTCGAAGAGGGGGCGGCAGCCGTAGCCGAATCCCACGTTCCGCAGGCTCATCAGCACCGTCTCAGCCATGGCGCCTTTCCCGTCTATAGAAGATCCAGCAGAAAAACGGCCCGCCCAAAAGCGCGGTGAGCACGCCGATGGGTACTTCGGCGGGCAGTACCGCCCGGGTGAGGGTATCGGCGAAAAGCAGCAGCAGTCCGCCGCCCAGAAAGGAGAGCGGCAACAGCGCCCTGTTGTCCGGTCCCACCAGGAGCCGCAGGAGATGGGGCACCACCAGGCCGACAAAACCGATAATACCGGCAACGGCCACACAGAGGGCCGTCATCAGGGAACAACAGGTGAGCAGAATCTTGCGCACCCGCACCGTCTCCACCCCCAGGGTATCGGCACAGCGCTCTCCCGTGGCCATGATGTTGAGGTCCCCGGCATGGTAGAAAATCACCGCCAGACCGGCCAGGGTCACGGGCAGCAGAATCAGGAAATCGCCGGCTCCAACGCCGGCCAGGGAACCCATGAGCCAGAAGATGATCACCCCCACCTGTTCATCGGCGATGAACTTGAGAAAGCCGATGGCCGCCGACAGGATGGCGGCAACAATCACCCCGGACAGGATGAGGCTGGTGGAGGAAAGAGTGCGGTCGCCGGCGGCCAGGGCCAGCACCGCGGCGAGGGTGGCAACGGCACCGCCAAAGGCGCAGAGCGGCAGAAAAAGCCGGCCGGAAAACGGCAGGCCGATCATCGACGCCACCAGGGCCAGGGAGGCCCCGAAGGCGGCACCCGATGAAATACCCAGGGTGTAAGGATCGGCCAGGGGATTGAGCAGAACCCCCTGAAAAACCGTGCCGCTCACCGCCAGTACGCCGCCCACCACCACCGCGGCAAGGATGCGCGGCAGCCGCACATCCGCCACCACGGCCACCACCACCGGATCAAGAGCGGTTATATCGCCAAATCCCATCTTCCCCGCCACCACCCGGGCCACCCCGGCCACGGGCACGGACACGTATCCCATCCCCGCGGCCGCCGCCATTGTCAACAGCAGCAGCAACAAGAGGCCGGAACCGATAACCAGGGGATGGCGATGGGGAATAATCATGTTATTTCAAAACAATACCAGCGTCTGCAGCCGTATCGGCCAGGTGAGAGACAAAGACACGGGCAAAAGCATCCTGTTCACCCAGTCCACGCAGCACCGGAATCACCGTGAATCCCTCTTTTTCCAGCATGGATTTCCAGGAATCGGGCTCCGGGCCGGCCATATCGTTTCGGGCATGGTCGCCGGCCACGGTCATGAAGGGTTTGACAAGCACCTTTTTCACCCCCGATTCCTTCAGTTTCACCAGCACATCCGTAAAGGCGGGAAAACCCTCCACCGTGCCGATGAAGGTTTTGACCCGGGGATAGGTTTGCCGCATCTCCCGCTCGAACTGGAGATAGGCGCCACCCGAAGGGAAGTAATCGTTGCCGTGGCCCATGTACACCAGGGCGGCTCCCTCCCGGGAAGCGGCCCCGGCATCTTCGGCAAGAGCCTTGACCACGGTAAGGATATCCTCGCTGTACGGGCGGGTTTTCCCAAAGGTGCCGAAGGCGGGACGACCGATGACAAGCGAGTGAAACGGTTTGAATTTTTTCTTGATCGTCTCGATGGAGGCAAGTGCCTTGACATAAGCGCTCAAATCGAGATACTCCTCGCCCAGGGAAATATGGGTGGGTTGAACCACAATATCGTCAAAACCCCGGTCCTGGAGGTTGGCGATGGTGGCCAGGGGACCCTGGACCTCGAGAATATCCGCGGGCACCCCGGGATGCTTCCGGGCATAGTCCGGGTCCTTGGCCCGTTTCTGCCAGATTCGGCGGATAATGTTGGAGGTGAAGGCGATCCGGACCGGGGTTTCGGGATAGGCCCGGCGGATTTGCTTCCTGATATTGAGCAGACCCTCGATGGCCGGTTCCACGGTGGTGCCGAACATGGCCAGCACAACCGCGCTTTTGTGTTTTGGGGGTGCCTGCTCTCCGGCACAGGCCAGGGTAGTTGCCGTCAGGGCAAGGGCGAAGACAGGCCACCAGAGCATTCTTCCGGGTTTCATCAGTATGTCCTCCTCTTCCTGCGGCCCGGGAATAAAAAAAATCCCGAACCAATTAAAAAATTTAATTGATTCAGGATTTCCCTTTTTTACCCGTGAATCAGCGGCATGCTCCTTACCGGGGATACACGCCTCCCGTTCCAGGCAGGTCTTCTGACTTCCCCCCGTCTCCGGCAGCCTTCCCGTTACCAGGTAACAGTGGCATGCTGCGGCCGGAGACGTTTTCCCGAAAAACAGGAAAGGAGTTACAGCGGCGGGCCCGTCCCGGACTTGCACCGGGTTCCCTTTTCATCCGCTCGCGCGGAAACCTGAAACGCAGTAACTCTTTCCTTCTACTCCGAAAAATCCATGGCGTCAAGCGTAACCGGTCACCGGCGCCGAATCTTTCCGGTTGGGAACATCGTTTATCTTTCCCGGCGCAGGGCGAGCAGACGACGCACCCTTTCCTCCATGGGCGGATGGGTGGAAAAAAGACTTGCCAGTGCCTTGCCGGAGAGCGGATTGACGATGTACATCTGGGCGCTGGCCGGATTGACATCCATGGGAGCCCGGCGGTTGTAGTTCTGCAGTTTCTCCAGGGCGCCGGCCAGGGATTCCGGCGAACCGCTGATCTCGGCTCCGGCCCTGTCCGCCAGGTATTCCCGGCTGCGGGAAATGGCCATCTGGATGATGGTAGCGGCCAGTGGTGCCACTATCATCATGATGAGCGCTCCCATCCCGCTGCCGCGGTCGTCGTCGCGGCCGCCGCCGAACATCATTCCCCACTGGGCCATGCTGGCCAGATAACCGATTGCACCGGCCATGACTGCTGCCACCGAACTGATGAGGATATCGCGGTTTTTGATGTGACCCAGCTCGTGGGCCAGCACGCCGGCGATTTCGCCGCGATCAAGCAGGTTGAGCAGGCCGGATGTCACCGCCACGGCGGCATGTTCCGGATTACGGCCGGTGGCAAATGCATTGGGGGTCTGGCTGTCGATGATGTAGACCCGGGGTTTGGGCAGAGCGGCGCGCCGGGCCAGCTCTTCGACGATACCGTGCAGTTCCGGGGCCTCGCCGGGGGATACCTCGCGGGCACCGTTCATGCGCAGGGCTATCTTGTCGCTGTTCCAGTAGGAAAAGAAGTTGAGACCCAGGGCCATCACCAGGGCCATCACCAGGCCGCTGTTACCGCCAAGGGCCTTGCCTCCCGCCATGAACAGGGCGGTGAGCGCCGCCATCAGCATAAAAGTCTTTACCGTATTATTCATAGTATTCTCCTTACCATGGGATGGATCGCGGAACCATGTCGTCCTCCTCCTTTAAGGTAATCCGGGGGGCATGTTTGTCAACCCGCGGGAAAGGACGGGGGAGATGGATGGGAAAATGAAAGAGGAGGGAGGCTATAGCCTGTTTTATGCGGGCAGGAAGGATCCGGCAAAGATGCGGTGCCCGCGGGCGCTTACCGGAAATCAGGCGGCCCTGGCCTTGAGGGCGCCCGCCTCCAGATCCTGCCGCAACTGATCGACGATCACCTGGAGGGCCCGTGCGGGGGGTGAGGCGGGGGTGTATTCGGAAACCGGCATATAGGCGCCCACCGATTCCCTGATCACCGGATCAAAGGGGATCTCTCCCAGTTCCGGCAGGCTGAGTCCGAGAAATTTGGAGACCACCTGACGCAGCTGCCCCTTATTGATGGCCGCCTTCCTGCCCACCTGGTTGATCACCAGCCAGGGTTGAAACTCTCCCAGAGCGGCGGCGGCCTGTTCACGCGCGCCTTCCCTGGTCTTTTCGGCAAGCTGCAACACCTCTTCCAGGGTCTGAAAGTTGCCGCCGACCAGGGTCTTGTGGACCTGATCATGGGCGATAAAGGCGCCCAGGGCCTTGCGGATGGCGGCCAGTTTCAGGAAGCGGTAAAAATCGAGCACAGCGGTGGGTTCAGGGGTGGTAACGCAGATCTGGCGGTCGGCGAACATGAAAAAATCAAGCACGTGAAAGCCGGTACCGGCGCCGACGTCAATGAGAACCAGATCGGCATCCAGCAGCGCGATATGCCGCAAGAGGCGCTGCTTGGTCTGGTAGGTCATGTTGGCGGTTTTCAGGGTATCACCGGTGCCGACGATGAGATTGAGGCCGTAAAAGGAATCCAGGGTATGGGCCGTCTCCTCCAGGGTTTCCACCCGTCGCTCCAGAAAGTCGGTGAGGGTGTGTTGCGGTTCAAAGAGGCCGAAGAGGATATGGGCATCGGCCCCGCCCACATCCAGGTCGATGAGATAGACCTTTTTGCCGTGTCTGGCCAACAGCATCGCCAGGTTGGCAACCAGCATACTCTTGCCGGTACCTCCTTTGCCGGAACCCACCGAAATGGTAACAGCCATGTGATCGTTTCCCCTGAAAAGGAAGAGTGAACAGCGCTTTCACGAAATCTTTGCAACTTCGTATCGGCGGCGCCGGTGAAAAAGTTTAGCCGCGGCGGCAACGGCGGCGGGAAGCGCTGTTTATCCGGGATGAACTATCTGGTCAGGATACAGGATTCGGTGAGTTCTGTGTTGGGAATGGTGAGAAAACCCGAGCCCACCCTGATTTCGGCATTGATCGTGCCGATCCTCTCCAGGGTGCCCTCCATCTCCTTGATAATCACCAGGTCGCCGGGCGAAAAACGCTCCCGGGCATAGTATCCGGCCAGAACATTGCGGACGACGGAACGGCCGCCGAGTCCGAATGCCAGGGCCACCCCGGCCGCCGTTATGGTGATGAGGTTGGTGACGATATTGGTCAGCAGGGTCACATCCATGCCCAGCTGCTCCATGACCACAATGGCCACGACGATGAGCAGAAAAAATTTAACACCGCTGCCGAGAATCTGGTGGATGCCGATTCCCATGCCGGCAAGGGTGCCCTGGACGGTGCGTCCCACAAATCCGGCCAGCAGGGCACCGCCGATGAAGATGATCAGCGAGGAGATGACACTGGGAAGAAAGGCGATGAAACTCTCCAGGGCGCGGACGGCCTCATTCAGGCCCAGCTGGCGAAAGGTGGACAGCAAAAAGTAGAGCAGCACCACCCAGAAGACGATGGTGGCCACCAGCTGGGACGGTGTCTGTCTGATCTCCACCTGCCGCAAGCCATCCGTCAGCCCCAGACGGGCGATGAGATCGTCAAACCTGACCCTGGTGAGGATCCTGCCGAGACTCCAGCGCAGAAACCCGGCAATGACAATGCCGATGACAAGGATGATCAGGGCCGTGATCAGCGAGGGAGTGTATTCGACGATAGAGTTGAAAATTCCCCTGAAGGTATCCTGCAGGGTAACGAGAAACTGGTTCATTTGTCCTTCTCTTTCTCCGAGGAATGATTTTTCCCAAGAAAGGGCAGTAACAGTGCTTTCAGCACCTCTCCAAAACCTACCACGGCAAAGCGGAGTACCTCCACCATGAGATCGCCGCGGTGAATTTCGGTAAACAGCCGCTTTTCCAGGCGGGCGGCACGCTCTCCGGACAGCGGAGAATGGGCCGTGGTCAGCATGGAGGTATGTTTCTTCCAGATCCTTTCCACCGCTTCAAAGCACTCGTCGCAGCCGATGAGGTGCGCGGTGATCTCTTCGTTTTCTTCCGTGGAAAGCCTGCCCATGATGTAGGCTTCCAGGTCGAAATGGGCCTGTTCAATCATCTTCCACCTCCCCTGCATAGGTTTCCGCATAGAGGCGCTGCAGGGCGAGCCTGGCCCGCAGGACCCTCATTTTCGCGGCGCTGATACTGATATCGAGAATCTCGGCGACCTCGATATAGGGAAGGTCATAGATATCCTTAAGGTAGATGATCTCGCTCTCCCGTGGTCTCAGCCGGTCGATGACCTTGTAGAGTTTTTCATGCTGTAATTTTTCGTGACAACTCTGTTCCGGCGAAAGACCGGCCGACTGTCTTTCGGGGACATTTTCCAGCGAAGAGGCGTTGCGGGCGGGTTTGCTGGAAATTCGCCGCAGTTCGTTGAGGGAGTTGTTGACGGTGATGCGGTATATCCAGGTTTTCAGTGAGGCTCTACCGTCGAAAGAGGCGAGGTTGCGGTATATCTTGAGAAAAACGTCCTGGGTGAGATCCTCGGCCTCGGCGGGATTGTTTTTCATGAACCCCAGGGAAATCCGCCAGACAAAGTAGCGATAGCGATGGAAGAGCTCCCGAAAGGGCCGATCATCGCTGTTACCGGCGCGGAGACAGTATTCCACCAGTTTCTTGTCGTCAACTTCGGCAAGTTCCGCTGCGGTGATGTTCAAGGGTCTTTGCGAGGCCATGACACCAACTATAGCAGAAAGAGGGGATTATTCAAACCAGACAGTTGTCCGGAGATAAATTAAAATCATGATATTCTACGGGGATGGCATATCCTTCCTGAATTGTTGTCTATTTGATAACGGTTTAAGGACCGGTCGGATTCGGCTCAAGATCGGTTCTTTTGCAACCGGTCGGCTGCAGATCCGCTCAAAAATCTCACCCGGCCAATATCCCCGCCATGCGGCCGGGTGAGATTCAGCGAAGATGCGGTGGTTGTGATCAGGTACATTCTTTTTTGTTGGCACCAAACCGGATGTTGAGTACTTTTACCTGCGGCAGGATTCCGAACTCCCGCAGACAACGGATTGCACTTGTCGAGGCGCCGCAATTTTCATCCCGTCTCTCCTGCCCCACACGTCCCTCCTTGCGAGCAGGGGTTCGGTGTTCCAGCCGAAAAATCCTCAACAGGATAATCCCAGGAGGTGAGAGAAATGACCCAGGAGACCCGGCAGCACCCGGCACATTGTCCTGAAATCCGTGGTTGTGAAACCGTTACCCCAAGCCTGAGCCGCCGGCAGGTTCTCGCCCTTTTTGGGCTTGGCGCCCTGTCGCTTCCCCTTATCTCCGGTTGCGCCGTGGACCCGGTGACCGGTCGTAAAACCCTGGTGGGTATGTCCCGGGACCAGGAGATCAGCCTGGACAAATCCCAATCCCCGCATCAGTTCTCAAACGATTACGGGGAGGTCCGGGACCGGAAGCTCAATGGATATATCACCCGGGTGGGCCGGGAGCTTTCGGCGCGCTCCCACCGACCGGATATGCCCTACTCTTTCCGGGCCGTCAACGCCGCCTATATCAACGCCTATGCCTTTCCCGGCGGCTCCATCGCCGCCACCCGCGGCATCCTCACCGAGCTCGGCAGCGAGGCGGAACTTGCCGCCCTGCTGGGACATGAAATCGGCCATGTCAACGCCCGCCATGCCGCCGAGCGGGCCTTCAAGGGAACTCTTGCCGGTGTCCTGGTGGCCGGGGCCGCCATTGCCGCCGGAGCCGCCGGCCTGGGAAGCAATGCCGCCGGACTTATCCAGAATCTGGGCGGCATCGGCGCCGGAGCCCTACTGGCCCATTACAGCCGTGATAACGAACGGGAAGCCGACTCGCTGGGCATGGAGTATATGACCCGGGCCGGCTACACCCCGCAGGGCATGGTGGGATTGATGGAGGTGCTCCTTAAAAACGGCCACCGCAAACCCGGGGCGGTGGAGCTGATGTTCTCCACTCATCCCATGAGCGAGGAACGCCATGCCACTGCCCGTCAACTGGCGGATACACGCTATGCATCCATGCTGTCGGCACCTGACAATCGCGACCGTTACATGGACAACACCGCGGGATTGCGACGTATCAAGGGGGCGATAACCGCCATCCAGAATGGAGAAAACGCCCTGCGCAAAAAAAAATTCGGCGAGGCGGAAGAACAGTTGCAGCGCGCCCTGAAGATCGCCCCCAACGACTATACCGCCCTGGTGGTCACGGCCAAGAGCCGTCTTCTCCGGAAAAAATACGCCGAGGCGGAACGCTATGCCATGCGGGCCGTGGGGGTGTATCCCGAGGAGGCCCAGGCCCACATCATCGCTGCGGTCAGCTCCATTGAAACCGGCAGGTACGAGCAGGCACTGACCCAGCTCTCCGAGTATGACCGGTTGCTCCCCGGCAATCCCCAGATTCTCTTTTTCACCGGCAGGGCCCAGGAGGGACGCCGGCGGCGGGAGGAGGCGGCCAGAGCCTATTACGGTTTTCTCCGGCAGGTGAGAAAGGGTCCCCAGGCAAGCTATGCCTATCAGCGGCTGGTGAGCTGGGGATATATCGGCAGGCCGCCTCGGCAATAGAAACGGCCGGTGCCGGGGAGGTCCGGCTTGGACGATATTCGCGATCGGATCGAAATTCTCTTCAGCCGCTTCGGTTGTCTCATCTTCCGAAAACGGCGTCTTTTTCTGGCCGTATCACTTGCGGCCACCGCTTTCATGATCGCCTTTTTGCCGGCAATCCGGATGGATACCTCGGCGGAGGGATTACTCCACAAAACGGATCCCGCCCTGCGTATCTACCGTAATTTTCGGGAGATCTTCGGCAGCGACCGGATGATCATCATCGGTATCCAGGCCCCCGCCGTCTTTGACCTGGATTTTCTCCGGAAACTCACCGAATTTCACGCCGCCCTGGAACAGCGGTCCGTACATCTCTACCGTATCAGCAGCCTGGTCAATGCCGAGGTGATCGGCGGCCGGGGTGACGACCTGGTGGTGGAAAAACTCCTTGACCACCCTCCCACCGACGCGATCGAACTCAGGGCCCTGAAGGAGAGGGTGATGCATCACCCTCTGCATCGCTCCAGGCTGATCTCGGAACAGGGCGACTTTACCCTCATTATCCTCAAACCCCTGGTTTACTCCCCGACCACCGGCCGGCTGCTCTCCCAGAAAGAGCTGGGTGAATTCTACTCCTCGGTGGAAACCGTTGCCGGCGAGTTCCATGCCGCGGATTTTCAGGTGCTGGTCGGCGGTGAAATAGCGGCCGAGCAGGTGCTTTCCGCCATGACCTTTTCCACCATGGGACGTTTCACCCTCTACACCTCCCTGCTCATCGTCGCGGTCACCGCCCTGCTCTTCCGGCGCCTTTCCGGCGTGCTTTTTCCGCTGCTGGTGGTCAACTGCGCCCTCTTTTCCACCCTGGGACTGATGGCGATTTTCAAGGTGCCCATCACCCTCAACAGCACCATTCTCCCCTCCTTTCTGCTGGCCGTGGGCATCGGCGACTCAGTGCATATCCTCACCATCTTCTATCGCCGTCTGGATCGGGACGGCGATAGGGAGCAGGCCCTGGCCTTCACCCTGGGTCATTCGGGACTGGCGGTGGTCATGACCAGCCTGACCACCGCCGGCGGGCTGCTCTCCTTTGTCACCGCCGGCATCGCCCCGGTGGCGGAGCTTGGTATCTTTGCCGCCTGCGGCGTCATGCTGGCCCTGGCCTTTTCTCTGACCATGCTGCCGGCGCTGCTGGCGGCGGTGCCGGTCAAACCCCGGCCCCAAAGGCGCAAATCCATCTTCTCCGCCGCCGTCCTGGACTCCTTTCTCGCACAAACCGGCCGTTTTGCGGTCTCCCATCCACGGCTCATCGTCGGCTGCGCCGCCGTTCTCGGGTCAATCTCCCTGTTTCTGGCCCTGCAACTCCACTTCTCCCACAACTCCCTGCTCTATCTGCCGAAAGAGATGGAGGTGCGCCGGGCAACGGAGACCATCGACGCCGAAATGAGGGGATCCCTTGGAGTGGAAATTCTGGTGGACAGCGGCAGGGAAAACGGTCTTTACGACCCGGTAGTGATGAAAAAAATCGACGAAATCGAGGAAATCGCCCGGAACCTGCATATTTCCGGATTACCGGTGGGTACGCCGCTTTCCGTGGTGGATACGGTCAAGGAGGTGAACCGGGCGGTTCACGGCGGAAAAAAGCAGGAGTTCCGGCTGCCCCGGGACCGGAGCCTCATTGCCCAGGAGCTGCTGCTCTTTGAACTCGGCGGCGGGGAAACACTGCGCACCCTGATGGACGGCGCCAACCGCCGGGCCCGCATCACCTTCAACGTCCCCTGGCGGGATGCCGTTGAGTACGACCGGTTACTGGCCGACTTCGAAAAACAGGTGGAAGAGGCCATCCGGGGCGGGGGAACCGCAGTGGTCACGGGCCTGGTGACGATCATCAGCCGCACCCTGGCCACCATCATCACCACCATGGCCTCCAGTTATCTCATGGCCGGCGTGGTGATCACCCTGCTGATGATTCTCCTGATCGGCGACCTGAAACTGGGGCTTATCAGCATGCTCCCCAACTTCCTGCCCATTGTCATGGGGCTGGGATTCATGCGGCTGACATCCATACCCCTGGACTACACGACCATCATGGTGGGCGGCATCGCCATCGGCCTGGCAGTGGACGACACCGTCCATTTCATGCACAACTTCCGGCGCTACCTGTCCCGCACCGGCGACACCTCCCGGGCGGTTCACATGACCCTCACCACCACGGGCCGCGCCATGCTCTTCACCACCCTGATTCTCAGCGGCGGATTTTTCATTCTGTTGCTGGCCGAACTCAAGAGCACGGGAAATTTCGGCATGATCACCGGCTTTACCATCTGTACGGCGCTGGCCGCCGATTTTCTCCTGGCCCCCGCCCTGATGGCCCTGGTGACCCGGAAGGGGGGAGGTATTAAAAATGATCCGCCAGAAACAGCCCCTGCTCCAGCCGGTTCAGAAAAAAATCGATGATCCGGGGATAGTCTGCCAACCCCTTGAAACAGAAGCTGTTTCCACACTGCACCGTGCTGCATTCCACCGTAAATCCCAGCTCTTCAAGCTGCAGGCGCCAGCTCTTTTCCGGTCCCATGAGATCCTCCTCAACATGGACCCCGGCAACGAACATCATGGGGATGATCTTCACCCTCCGGTGGCTTTCGGCCATAGCCCGCCGTTTGAAACGGGAAAAAACGGCCTCATGATCCGGAATTCCTTCGACGGCTCCGGTCGCCGCATTGGGGTAGAGGTCCCGCACCAGCTGATCAAAACCCAGGTAGACGATATTTGCCGGATCGGCGGCCAGAGGGGTACCGTGGAGGGCGAGGAGGTTGAGACCCTCGTCCGGTGCCAGAAAATCCTCCTCAACAACCGTCAGGGTTTCACGGATAAATTCCCAGCGATGCAGCAGGGTCTCAGCCGAAAAGATGCGCAGACCCGGAAAATAGTCGCAGGTCTCCCTCATCTCCCGGTATTCGGTACCAGGGAAGATATACAGCGGCTGCACCACAACCCGCCGAAACCCGGACGCTTCCACCCGGGCAAGGGTCTCGTGCAGACCCGGCAAGCCCCTTTTTTTCCGGAGAATGGCCGAGCCGTAGGCCCAGAATGTCTCATGCTCCGGAAAACGATCGGCAAGCCGTTTCCGAAATATCTCCAGGGGAACCCGGGAGCGGCCGCCGCCGGAAAACGCGGTGATGACAATGGCCGGTTTGTCCTTGATATGCGGCAGCCGCTTCTTGCGGCCGATATATCCGTGGCGGCGCACCGTCCTCACCTCCGGCGAAGCAGGCAACCGCGCATTGCCAGTTGAAAACAGTCCCAGTCACGGATGAGGAAAAGAGTGTGCTTGCAGAAACTTGTCTCGTTGAGCGTCATGGTGTTCTCCTTTATCCCGGCCGGGAATAAAAAATTCCCGAACCAATTGTCTTGATCCGGGAATGCCCTGTTCTTCCGCAGATATGATTACTCCCGGGGCCTGTCCCGATCCGCGGGGACGTCCCTTTCATTTTCAGGCAGGTCTTCTGACTTCTCCCCTTTTCCGACAGCCTTCCCGCTCCGACACCGCGAAACAGTGGCCATGGTCAGCCGAAAAAATCCCCACCCGGGGCAGGAGTTACAGCGGCGGGCCCGTCCCGGACTTGCACCGGGTTCCCTTTTCATCCACCACAGTGGAACCTGAAAATTCACTCTCCATCACCTCTTACCCCAGTTACCGAAATCAGTCAAGGATGTGAAGAGCTGAAAAAACGCAG
>CAYUNE010000046.1:0-16094 GCA_964446115.1 uncultured Desulfobulbia bacterium
AAACGCGGCAAACTCCGCCTGCCCCTTGGTGGACAAAACGTTGGTGATTGCTGCCGTCAGCGTTGTTTTCCCATGGTCAATATGCCCAATCGTTCCCACGTTGACATGCGGTTTTGTTCGCTCAAATTTTTCCTTTGCCATCAGCACACCTCTTTCATTGTGTAAGTTCTTGAAGTTCTTAAAGTCTATAAAGATTCGCCTCGCATGTCAGGCTCCCTTATAGACTTTATAAACTTCAGGACACGCGATAATAAACGGTTACAAAACTCCTCGTATTTTACGGATGATTTCCTCGGCCTGCCGCGGTTCGACTTCGGCAAAATCCCTAAACTGCATGGTGAACGTCGCCCTGCCCTGGGTGGCGGACCTGAGCTCGGTGGAATATCCGAACATTCTACCCAGGGGGGTCAACGCCTTGATCGTCTGCCCTCCCCGCTCACTCTCAACACCGATGATTTTCGCCTGTTTGGAGTTGAGGTCATTGATTACTTCCCCCAGGTATTCCTCAGGTGTTATCACCTCCAGCTCCATGATCGGCTCCAGCAGAACCGGCTCGCCGCAGGCGGCCGCTTTCCGACAGGCCATGGCCGCAGCGACACCGAAGGCCATTTCGGTGGAGTCTTCCTCGTGATAGGATCCGCCGGTTACCCTGGCCGTTACATCGGTCATGGGATAGCCGATCAGAGGTCCGGAATCAAGTGTATCCCGGACTCCCTTTTCAATGGCCTTGAGGAATGGAGCCGGGATAACCTCCTCACTGACGCTAAATTCAAAAGAAACCCCGCTTCCCCGGGGAGCGGGTTCCAGGGATAACTCAACATGGCCGTACTGGGCCTTACCGCTTCCCTGATGTTCAAAACGACCTTCCGCCGTTGCCGCCACCGTCAGGGTCTCCTTGTAGGAAACCTGCGGCTTGCCGATGTTGGCGGCCACTTTAAACTCTTTGATCAGCCTGTCAACAATAATCTCCAGGTGGAGTTCTCCCATGCCGGAAATTATGGTCTGGCCGGTATCCTCGTTGGTGGTGATCCTGAAACTCGGATCCTCAGCCTCTATCTTGGCCAGACTCTGAGCCAGTTTTTCCTCATCGGCTTTGCTTTTCGCCTCAATGGCTATGCCGATAACCGGCTCGGGGAACTGCATGGTTTCCAGGCGGATAAATTCGCCACCGGCACACAGGGTATCCCCGGTTGTGCTGAATTTCAGACCGACAACGCCGCCGATATCCCCGGCAACGATTTCCTGCACCTCCTCCCGCTTGTTGGCGTGCAGTTTTAACAATTTTGATATCTTTTCCTTTTTCCGCTTTACCGGGTTGAAGACCTTGTCCCCGACCCTGAGCGCCCCGGAATAGACACGGATAAAGGCCAGGCTGCCCACATAGGCGTCCGCCTGGATCTTGAAAATAAGACCGCAGAACTTCTCCCTGGGATCAGCCTTGCAGAGTACGATTCCCTCGTCCTTCCCCGTTCCTTCGACGGCGGGAATATCAAGGGGCGACGGCAGGTAGTCCACCACCGCGTCCAGCAGCAGCTGCACTCCCTTGTTTTTGAAGGCGCTCCCGCAAAAAACCGGAACCAACTCCAGCTCCAGACAGGCCTTACGTAAGGCGGGACGCAGCTCTTCAGCTGTAATGATTTGATCGTTGAGGTAGTTTTCCATGATCTCCTCATCGAAGTCGGCCAACTTCTCGAGGAGATTCATCCTGGCGGCCGTTGATTCTTCTATTAAATCGTCGGGTATGTCTTGTCGCTCCACCTTGAGTCCCTGGCTCTCCTCGTCGAAAACCAGGTACTTCATGTCGACCAGATCAATGATGCCGGAAAAGGCATCCTCATTGCCGACAGGCAAAGCCATCACTATCGGATTCGCGCCGAGCCGCTCTTCGATCTCCCTGACACATCCGGAGAAATCGGCTCCCAGGCGGTCCATCTTGTTGACAAAGGCGATACGCGGAATGCCGTATCTGTCGGCCTGACGCCAGACGGTTTCAGACTGCGGCTCCACGCCGCCCACGGCACAGAAAATGGCTATGACGCCATCCAGCACCCGCAGGCATCTCTCCACCTCTACGGTGAAGTCGACATGCCCCGGAGTGTCGATGATGTTGATCCGACAGTCTCTCCAGCGGCAGGTCGTTGCAGCGGAGGTAATGGTAATCCCCCGCTCCTGTTCCTGCTCCATCCAGTCCATGACCGCGGTGCCGTCATGGACCTCGCCGATCTTATGGGATCGGCCGGTATAATACAGAATCCGCTCGGTCGTGGTTGTCTTGCCTGCATCGATATGGGCCATAATGCCGATATTGCGCAGATTGCTCAGCGATGCACCAGCCACGTCCCTGTCCCGTCTTCCGTATTAACATTCGTTTTGAAAATATTTCCTTGCGGACCCCCGGACCTGCCGGCCAGGCTACCGGGTGCTCCCTCAGGCGGGCGTTGCCGCTACAAAACGCCTGAGGTCACAAGCTGCAAACCCCGCATGCTTGGAGGCCATATTTTTAATTACCACCGATAATGGGCAAAGGCCTTATTGGCCTCGGCCATGCGATGGGTATCCTCACGCTTTTTCACGGCCGCGCCCCGCTTATTAAAGGCATCCAGCAACTCGCCGGCCAGTTTTTCAGCCATGGACTTGCCGGAGCGCCCCTTGGCCATGCCGATGATCCAACGGATCGCCAGGGCATTGCGTCGCTCGGGACGAACCTCGATGGGAACCTGATAGGTGGCGCCGCCGACGCGGCGAGACTTGACTTCCACCACCGGGCGGACATTCTCCATGGCGGTTTCAAAAACCGTCATCACCTCTTCGTCCTTGACCTTGCGGTCAATGATATCCAGAGCATCATAAAAAATCCGTCTGGCCGTCGACTTCTTCCCCCGCTCCATAAGACCGTTGATAAATTTCGACATTAACACGCTCTTATACTTGGGATCCGGGGCAATCTGCCTCTTCTCCACCACCTTCCGTCTCGGCATTTTTCGTACTCCAGAAGTATAACAGGTTACGGTTTATCCACTGCAACCGGCACAGATAAATTCTCTCTTGTTATTTCGGTCTCTTGGCCCCATACTTGGAACGGCCCTGCTTCCGGTCGCTGACTCCCAGGGTATCCAGGGTGCCGCGAACCACATGATAGCGCACACCGGGCAGGTCCTTGACCCTGCCTCCCCTGATCAGCACCACCGAGTGCTCCTGCAGATTATGCCCGATACCGGGAATATATGAGGTCACCTCGATACCGTTGGTCAATCGGACCCTTGCCACCTTACGAAGAGCGGAGTTCGGTTTTTTCGGAGTTGTGGTGTACACCCGGACACAAACTCCCCGTTTCTGCGGCGAAGCCTGTAATGCAGGCGTGTCGGAACGTTTGCTGATCTTTTTCCGTCCTTTTCTGATAAGCTGATTAATCGTCGGCATCTAGCGTTACTCCTTTCCAGTTTTCAGCCAGCTCTTCGTCCAGGCAAGTGATAGCGGCCCAAAAAAGACAAATTTTATATAAATAATGAAAATGTGTCAAGCAGAAAAACGATTATTGTTCCCGCCGTAAGCGGTAGCGGCTGAGTCCGGTACCAGCGGATATCAGGCGGCCCATTATGACATTCTCCTTCAATCCCAAAAGGTTATCAACTTTACCGGCAATGGCGGCATTGGTCAGCACCTTGGTAGTTTCCTGGAAGGAGGCCGCGGAAATAAAACTGTCGGTGGAAAGCGAGGCCTTGGTAATACCCAGGAGCAGAGGCTCGGCCGCCGCCGGTTTCAGACCCTCGGCCAGCAACCGGTCGTTCTCATCCCTGAACTTCCACCATTCAACCTGTTCACCCAGCATAAAGGTGGAGTCGCCGACATCGGTCACCTGGACGCGTCTCAGCATCTGCCTGACGATCACCTCGATATGCTTGTCATTGATCCGTACACCCTGGAGCCGGTATACCTCCTGGATTTCGTTGACCAGAAATTTGGCCAGCTCTTCCACGCCCAGGACGCGGAGGATATCGTTGGGCAGAATGGAGCCTTCCATCAACGGTTCCCCGGCCTTGACGTAATCACCCGCATGCACGGTGATGTGCTTTGCCTTGGGCAGCAGATATTCCTTGGGCTCGCCGGTTTCGGGGGTAACGATTACCCGGCGGCGGCCCTTGAGTTCCTTGCCGAAGGAAACCACCCCGTCGATTTCACTGATGATGGTCTGTTCCTTGGGTTTACGGACTTCAAACAACTCGGCGACACGCGGAAGACCACCGGTAATATCCTTGGTCTTGCGCGTTTCCCTGGGAATCTTGGCGATGATGGTACCCGGCTCGATTTTCTCGCCTTCCTCCACCGCGATAATGGAACCGACCGGTAGGTTGTAGCGGGCAGCCTGGTCGGAATTGGGCAGTCTCAGGGTTCGTCCGCGCTCATCCTTGATGGATATTCTGGGGTTCATATGCTTGGCGGAGGTGGTGTGGGTAATGACCTTGCTGGCCTTACCGGTGACCGGGTCCACCCTCTCCTGCATGGTGACTCCCTCTTCAATGTCACCATACTTGATGATGCCTCCCTGGGCGCTGACAATGGGCACGGAAAAGGCATCCCATTCGGCTATCAGCGTACCCGGTTCCACCTTCTGGTGATCCTTGACCAGCAACTGGGCTCCGTAATTGACCGGATAGCGTTCACGCTCCCGGTTCTCCTCATCCACAATGGATATCTCGGCGTTACGGTTCATGACGATATCAATGCCCTCGGCATTGGTAACCGTGTAGATATCCTTGAAGATAACGGTGCCGCCCCGCTGGGAGCGAACTTCGGCCTGCTCCACCGAGCGGCTGGCGGTACCGCCGATGTGAAAGGTCCGCATGGTGAGCTGGGTACCGGGTTCACCAATGGACTGGGCGGCGATGATCCCCACGGCCTCACCGATGTTCACCATGTGCCCCCGACCCAGATCACGCCCGTAACACTTGGCGCAGAGTCCGCGCCGGGATTCGCAGGTGAGCGCTGAACGGATCCAGACCTGGTCGATACCGGCATCTTCAATGGCCTGAACCTTATCCTCGGTAATCTCCTCATCCGCCTCCACCAGCACCTCATCGGAATAGGGATCGACAATATCCTCAAGCGCCACCCGCCCGAGAATACGGTCGCCGATATGAACAATCACCTCGCCGCCTTCCACCAGCGGCTCGGCAAGCATCCCCTTGAGAGTGCCGCAGTCATCCTCCACAATCGTCGAATCCTGGGCCACATCCACCAGCCGCCGGGTCAGATACCCGGAGTTGGCTGTCTTCAAAGCGGTATCGGCAAGACCTTTGCGGGCGCCGTGGGTGGAGATGAAGTACTCGAGCACCGTCAACCCCTCCCGAAAATTCGCCTTGATCGGCGTCTCAATAATAGCTCCCGAGGGTTTGGCCATCAGGCCGCGCATCCCGGCAAGCTGGCGGATCTGGTCACGGCTACCCCTGGCGCCGGAATCCGCCATGATATAGACTGAGTTGAAGCTCTTGGTTTCCACGAGGTTGTTATTCGAATCGCGGATGTAATCGACGCTCATCTCATCCATCATCTCTTCGGACACCTTATCCGTGGCCTTGGACCAGATATCAACCAGTTTGTTGTACTTTTCACCGTCGGTGATCAGGCCGTCGGAGTACTGTTCCTCGACATCGAGGACATCACGCTCGGCAGCCTCGACAATAGTCTCCTTGCCCACGGGAATTTTCATGTCATTGATGCAGATCGAAATGCCTCCCCTGGTGGCGTACTCATAGCCGAGATCCTTGAGCCGGTCGGCAAGAATGACCGTACTCTTGGTCCCGGCATACCGATAGACGTGATCGATGAGTTCGGAAAGCGCCTTTTTCGACAGTTCCCTGTTCACCAGATCAAAGGGCACGGAGTCCGGAAGCAGCTCGGCAACGATAATCCTGCCGATTGTGGTCTCCACCAGCTTGCCGTCCACCCGAACCTTGACGCCGGCCTGGAGATGCACCTGGTCGTAATCATAGGCAATACGAGCTTCCACAGGGCTACCGAAAACACTGCCCTCGCCCTTGACGTTGAGTCGCTGCCGGGTGATGTAGTAGAGCCCCAGGACGATATCCTGGGTGGGAACGATCACCGGACTGCCGTTGGCCGGGGAGAGAATATTGTTGGTGGACATCATCAGCACCCGCGATTCCAGCTGGGCTTCCACCGAAAGGGGTACATGCACGGCCATCTGGTCACCGTCGAAATCGGCATTGAAGGCCACACAGACCAGGGGATGAAGCCGGATGGCCTTGCCCTCGATGAGGACGACCTCGAAGGCCTGCATGCCCAGACGGTGCAGAGTTGGTGCCCGGTTGAGGATAACCGGATACTCGCGGACAATATCATCAAGGACGTCCCAAACCTCCTTGGCACCCTTTTCGACCATCTTACGGGCGCTTTTGATGGTGGTGACCGCACCCATGAACTCAAGCCGGTTGTAGATGAAGGGCTTAAACAGCTCCAGGGCCATCTTTTTGGGCAGACCGCACTGGTGCAGCCGCAGGCTCGGACCCACCACAATAACGGAACGGCCGGAATAATCGACCCGCTTGCCGAGCAGGTTCTGGCGGAAGCGTCCCTGTTTTCCCTTGAGCATATCGGAAAGCGATTTTAAGGGACGCTTGTTGGGCCCAGTAATGGTCCGTCCGCGCCGGCCGTTGTCAAAGAGCACGTCAACGGCCTCCTGCAGCATGCGTTTCTCGTTGCGGATAATGATATCGGGTGCATCCAGTTCCAGGAGCCTGCTGAGGCGATTGTTTCGATTGATCACCCGGCGATAGAGATCGTTGAGATCCGAGGTGGCGAAACGACCTCCCTCCAGGGGAACCAGGGGACGCAAATCCGGAGGGAGAACAGGTATGACCTCCAGCACCATCCACTCCGGCCGGTTGCCGGAATCCCGGAAGGCCTCCACCACGGTGAGCCGCTTGCCGAGTTTCGATCGTTTGGTCACCGAACCGGTCTGCTGGATTTCCTCCCGCAGCTCTTTGGAAAGAGTTTGCAGGTCAAGGGAGGCCAACATCTCCCGAATGGCCTCGGCCCCGATACCCACCCGGAAATCCGAGGGATGCTCTTCCAGGGCCTGGCGATACTTCTCCTCGTTGAGCAGAGTGCCGACGGGCAGGGATTCAACCGAGGACTCGACAACGGCATATGATTCGAAATAGAGTATCTTTTCCAGCTGTTTCAGGGTCATGTCGAGAATTGCCCCGATCTTGCTGGGCAAACTCTTCAAAAACCAGATATGGGCAACCGGCGCCGCCAGTTCGATATGGCCGAGACGCTCCCGACGTACCTTAGACTGGATAACCTCCACACCGCATTTCTCGCAGACCACGCCGCGGTGTTTCATCCGTTTGTACTTGCCGCAGTTACATTCGAAATCCTTGACCGGGCCAAATATTTTGGCACAGAAAAGACCATCCCGTTCCGGCTTGAATGTACGGTAATTGATGGTCTCCGGTTTTTTTACTTCGCCGTGGGACCACTCGCGGATTTTCTGCGGAGAGGCCAGGGAGATCTTGACCTTGTTAAAACTCAGTGTCTTCTTCGGCTTGGCAAAAAAGTTGAAAAGCTCTTCCACGAAATCACCTTTTTTCTGTAATATCAGTCAAGTAATTCAATATCGAGACACAGCCCCTGCAGCTCTTTGACCAGGACGTGGAACGATTCCGGTAATCCGGCCTTGAGAAAATTGTTGCCCTTGACAATTCGTTCATACATGGTGGTACGGCCCTCGACATCATCGGATTTGACCGTGAGGAACTCTTTGAGCGTGTAGGCGGCACCGTAGGCCTGCATGGCCCAGACCTCCATTTCACCAAGGCGCTGGCCACCGAACTGGGCCTTGCCGCCCAGGGGTTGCTGGGTGACCAGTGAATAGGGACCGGTGGAACGGGCATGGATCTTATTATCTACCAGATGGTGCAGCTTGAGCATGTACATTACGCCCACAGTGACCGGATTATCAAAGGGTTCACCGGTGAGTCCGTCGTAGAGTACGGTCTGACCGACCTCGTCGACGCCCGCCTCCACCAGAAGCTGACGGATTTCAGCCTCTGTGGCGCCGTCGAAAACCGGGGTGGCCATGTGGACACCGTCTCCCTGCTTGCGGACAAGATCCAGGAGGCGCTCATCGCTTAGTCCCTGGGTCAAACGCTTGTACTCATCGGCGGAGTAGGTCTTTTTCAGGTAGTTTTTCACCGCCTGTATCTCGTTTGCCTCCACGAGTTTCTGCAGTTCCTCGCCCAGTTTTTTGGCCGCATAGCCCAGATGGGCCTCAAGAACCTGTCCCACGTTCATGCGCGAGGGAACCCCCAGAGGGTTGAGAACCAGGTCGACGGTGGTGCCGTCCGCGAAAAAGGGCATGTCCTCTTCCGGCAGCAGCCGGGAGACAACACCCTTGTTGCCGTGACGCCCGGCCATCTTGTCTCCCACGGCCAGCTTGCGCTTGGTGGCGATGTAAATCTTGACCATCTTCACCACGCCGGGGGGCAGATCGTCGCCCTTCTGCTTCCGCTCGACAATGCCCTCGTAGCGTTCCCTGATCTGCCTGGCCTGCTTTTCATAGCGTTCGAAAATAACATCGATCTCCGGGATGAATTTATTTCTCTCGGAAAAATCGATGGATCGCAATCGCCCGAATTCCACCTTTTCAATGACCCCGGTGGTAATCTTTTTGCCAAGTTTGAGCAGCAGTCCGCCCTTCTCGTCCTTGAGATCCTTCTTGAGGGTACGGCCTTCGAGGATCTTGGCAAACTCCTTGCGCACACCTTTTTTCAGGGTGTTGATCTCATCGTTCATGTCCTGATTGAGGCGATTGATTTCCATATCCTCAATCATCAACGACCGTTCATCTTTATCCACTCCCTTCCGGGAAAACACCTTGGCGTCGATCACAACACCCTCGACACCGGGCGGAACCTTCAGCGACGAGTCCTTGACGTCCCCGGCCTTTTCACCAAAAATCGCCCGCAGCAATTTCTCCTCGGGGGAGAGCATGGTCTCGCCCTTGGGGGTTACCTTGCCCACAAGCATGTCGCCGGCGGAAACCTCGGCCCCGATACGGATAATGCCGGACTCATCCAGGTTGGCCAGGGACTCTTCGCCGACATTGGGGATGTCCCGGGTAATCTCCTCCTTGCCGAGTTTGGTATCCCGGGCCATGGTCTCGTACACCTCGATATGGACCGAAGTGTAGGTATCCTCCTTGAGCAACCGCTCGTTGATGAGGATGGAATCCTCAAAGTTATAGCCGCGCCAGGGCATGAAGGCGATGGTAACATTTTTCCCCAGGGCAAGCTCGCCGCGTTCGCAGGAGGGACCGTCGGCAAGTACCGACCCCTTGGTGACCCGATCCCCGGGTTTGACAAGGGCCTTTTGATTGAAACAGGTATTCTGGTTGGACTTCTTGTACTTGTTGAGCCGGTAAACGGCCACGCCGGTATCATAGCCGTCGGTACCCGGGATGTCGTAGTGGACGACGATACGGTTGGCGTCGGACTCCTCCACCACTCCGTCTCCTCCGGCAAGCAGGCAGGCGCCGGAATCGCGAGCCACATGTTTTTCCATACCGGTACCGATGAGCGGTGCCGCAGTTTTGAGCAGCGGTACTGCCTGCCGCTGCATATTGGAGCCCATGAGCGCACGGTTGGCGTCGTCATTTTCCAGAAAGGGAACCAGGGAGGCGGCCACGCTGATCATCTGGTTGGGAGCAACATCCATACAGGTAATCTGATCGGCGCTGACCATGACAACCTCGGAATTCTCACGGGCGATGAGGGTATCGGTCTTGATGTAGTTGCCCTCCATCTCGATTTTCGCCGGGGCGATTACCTCATTGGTTTCCTGGTCGGCGCTGATATAGCTGATTTCAGTGTCGGAGACCACCCGATCCTGCACCGGCCGATAGGGGGTCTCGATGAAACCATAAGGGTTGACCTTGGCATAGGTCGCCAGAGAGACGATGAGCCCGATATTCGGCCCTTCCGGAGTTTCCACCGGACAGATACGGCCATAATGGGTGGGATGAACATCCCGTACCTCGAAGCCCGCCCTTTCCCGGGACAGGCCACCGGGACCCAGGGCGCTGAGGCGCCGTTTATGGGTCACCTCGGAGAGAGGATTGGTCTGATCCATAAACTGGGAAAGTTGGGAGGTACCGAAAAATTCCTTGATGGCGGAGGTTATGGGTTTTGGATTCACCAGATCATGGGGCATCAAAGTTTCCACTTCCTGCAGGGTCATGCGTTCACGGATGGCACGTTCCATGCGCACCAGACCCATGCGGTACTGATTGGTGACCAGTTCACCCACGGTACGGACCCGCCGGTTACCCAGATGATCGATATCATCCCCCTCTTTGAGCTCGTCCTTGATCCGCACCAGGTGCTTGACGCTTTCGAGAATATCCTCCTTGGTGAGGTAGCCGTGATCGATGGGGGTATCCAGTCCCAGTTTACTGTTGAGTTTATACCGTCCCACCTCCGAAAGGTCATAGGTGGCCGGATTGAAGAAGAGGTTCTCGAAAAAGGCCTCGGCGATTTCGGCATTGGGCGGGCTGCTGGGTCGCAACCGCCGGTATATCTCGATGAGCGCCTCTTCAGTGGTGCGAATCCGGTCGACGGCCAGCGTCTTCCGAAAGGAATCGGTCACCTGGGCTCCGTCGATGAAGAGAACTTCGAACTTTTCAATACCGGCCCCCTCGATTTTCTCCAGGGTCGCCTCGGTAATTTCCTCATTGCAGCCGGCAATCAACTCACCGGATCCGGAGTCGATCACATCGGCGGCCAGATATCTTCCCAGAAGATCCTCCGGCTCCACCGGAACGGCGTCGATGCCGGCCTTGAGAATGCGATTGTTGAGGGCCTTGCTGATCTTCCTGTTTTTTCTACCGATGATCTCTCCCGTTGCCGGATCCACCAGATCGGCCCGGAGCCGCTGCTTCAAAAAGGTTTCCGGTTTGTAGCGAATCCGATAGTGTCCGTCGCTGAGGGTTACGGTATCCACCTCGTAAAATTCACGAAGCAATTCCTCGGCGCTGTACCCAATGGCCTTGAGCAGAACGGTCACCGGTAATTTGCGCCGGCGATCAATGCGAACGTAGAGAATATCCTTGATGTCGAAATCAAAATCGAGCCATGAGCCGCGCACCGGAATAATGCGCGCCGAGTAGAGCCTCTTGCCGCTGATATGATTTTTGCCGTTGTCATGGGCAAAGAAAAGACCGGGAGAGCGTTGAAGCTGATTGACGACCACCCGCTCGGTACCATTGATCACAAAAACGCCGTCTTTGGTCATGAGCGGCAAGAGGCCGAGAAAGACCTCCTGCTCCTTGATATCCCGCACGCTCTGCACCCCGGTCTCATCATCAACATCAAAGGTAATGAGCCGGACCGTAATTTTCACGGGGATATCATAGGTCATGCCCCGTTCGACACATTCGGCGACCGTGTATTTCGGCTCGCCAAAGGAATAGCGGACAAATTCAAGCCGGCAGACGCCGTTGAAATCCTTGATGGGAAAGATATCGTTAAAAATTGCCTGCAAGCCGTAGTTTTCGCGTGCATCCGGCTCCACATCCCGCTGCAGAAAACGTTCGTAAGAGCGCCTCTGCATTTCGATGAGATGCGGCGGTTCCATGACGTAGCTTGTCTTGGCAAAACTCTTTCGTACTCTGTCCATGTTTCTCCTTACACATCCGCAGGTTTTAGAAACTCAGATGAACCCGGTCCGTTTTCGTTCGTGGTTCTTTCAAACAAAGTAACGCTATGGAGAAAAATCCCCATAGCGTTACTTTGTTTGAAAGAATACAAAGGCCTCCTGCAGGAAGAATCCTGCAGGAGATATGAGTTGGATATTACTTAATTTCAACTGTAGCGCCGACGGCTTCGATTTTCTCTTTGATTTCGTTGGCCTCTTCCTTGGTAACCCCTTCCTTGACCGGAGCGGGTGCGGATTCGACCAGCCCCTTGGCCTCTTTGAGACCAAGAGCGGTAATGGCGCGTACTTCCTTGATAACCTTGATTTTCTGATCGCCGACAGACGCCAGAATAACGTCGAATTCCGTCTTTTCCTCAGCAGCCTCGCCACCCCCGTCAGCCGGGGCGCCGGCAGCGGCCACCGCCACCGGAGCAGCAGCGGAAACACCGAACTTCTCTTCAAACTCCTTGATGAGCTCGGAGAGCTCAAGCACACTCATATTGGAGATAAACTCAATTACATCTTCTTTGGTTACAGCCATTTCTTTTCCTCCGTCATTGAAAAAAATCTCTCCTGCGACATATAAAAATATTGGAGAGTGTTAGTTCTCTTTCTGTTCCTTGATTGCCTGCAGGGCATAGACGAGTTTGCTCGGTACACCGTTGAGCACACGAACAAGCCCGGTGGGCACCTGGTTGAGCACGGCCAGTAACTGGGCCCGCAGCTGATCCTTGCCCGGCAGCTTGGAAAGGGCCAGGACATCGGCCTCGGACAGCACCTTGCCGTCGAGCATGGCGGATCTGATCTGCATGGCGTCGAACTCCTTGCTGAATTCGGCAAGGGCTTTGGCCGCTCCCACAGGATCGTCAAAACTGACGGCAATGGCGGTGGTTCCCACAAAGGAACTGTTCAGGGCTTCTAATTCCGTCTCCCTGGCGGCGAGCCTGAGAAGGGAATTTTTGACAATACGAAACTGCGCATCATTCTTGCGAAGCTCGCAACGAAGTTTCTCGATATCGGGAACCTTCAATCCCTGATAATCGGTAACCACTGTGAACGTTGCTTTTTCCAAGGTACCATGAAGCTCTCTGACCTTTGCCACCTTTTCGTCACGATTCAAGTTGTACACCTCCTTTCAATAAGTTAAGATTTGTTGAGAAGAGTGGAAAAGGCAGCAGACACGAAAGAAAAGAGACCGTCCCAAGAAGGTATTGATGACACACCGTCCCCGATCCTGTCTCCCCGGTCTCGGCAGGCAACCTTGTGTACACCACCAAGGCAATTAAACATGCGTACCCGCGGTCTTTGACCTTTCCAGCTATTGATGATTGACTGTGATGCGCAAGTCACCGGCGCATCGGTTTGTGAATTTCAGGTGACAGGGTCGCCCAGGGCAACCAAGCACCCGTTGTTCTTTCCCGGTCCCGGAATTAAAACCGCGACCGACCTCTGCGGCCGCAATGATGCCGGCCGCCTCACACATGATTATTTCCCCTGATCCCTGCCGCTGGAACGCCTATCTAGCTGGAATATAAGCTACATATTCACCGGAACACATTGACGCACCCGGGCCTTGAACAGAGATATCATGTATAGACAGAGGTAAACTAGACCTGTTTGATGAATGCCCTCGCTTCCAGCGGATCAACCTTGATACCTGGCCCCATGGTGGTGGAAAGGGTAATGGATCGTAAATATATTCCCTTGCTGGAAGAAGGTTTAAGTTGAATTATCCTATCAATGAAGGCGGAGATGTTTTCGATGAGTTTGTCTACTCCGAAAGAGGCTTTGCCGACGCAGGCATGTACGATACCAGCCTTGTCCACCCGGAAATCGACCTTCCCCATCTTGATTTCCTTGATCACCCGGGCAAGGTCAAAGGTGACCGTTCCCAATTTGGCGTTGGGCATAAGATTGCGGGGGCCAAGAATCCGGCCGATCTTGCCCACCTCGCTCATCATATCGGGGGTGGCCACGGTTTTGTCGAATTCCAGCCAGCCTGATTTGATTTTGTCGATCAGATCTTCGTTCCCCACATAATCTGCACCCGCCTCGCGGGCCTCGGTCTCCTTTTCGCCTTTGGCAAAAACCAGGACCCTGGTCTCCTTGCCGGTACCGTTGGGCAGGATCACGCTGCTACGGACCATCTGATCGGCGTGCCGGGGATCGACGCCCAGCTTGATGGCGATATCCATGGATTCGTCAAAATTGGCGTACATACACTTCAGGGAAAGATCAATCCCCTCTTTCAGTGAATGAAGCTGCGTGCGGTCGAGCTCCTTGACCACGTTTGTATATTTCTTTCCTCTCCGTGCCATAACACACCCAGACTGAATTAAATGTAATAAATCAAAATCGCTCTCTCGGAATTCAACTTCCGAGCAACCTTTCTCGATGAAAAAACAGCGGTAACAACCTCCGTGGCATCAATCAAGGACGGTAATACCGCAACTGCGTGCAGTACCTTCGACGATCTTCATTGCCTGTTCGATCTCATAGGCATTGAGATCCGGCATCTTGATCTCGGCAATTTCCCGAATCTTGTCCTTGCTGAGCTCAGCTACACGTTCACTGCGGGGATTGGATGAACCTTTCTGAATTCCGGCGGCTTTGAGCAGCAGTACGGACGCGGGCGGCGTTTTGGTGATAAAGGTAAACGAACGATCCGTATAGACGGTAATCACCACCGGAACAATCGTATCACCCAGAGACTGGGTCTTGGCATTGAACGCCTTGCAGAAATCCATGATATTCACGCCGTGCTGTCCCAGGGCGGGGCCGACGGGCGGCGAGGGATTCGCCTGTCCGGCAGGTATTTGCAACTTGATATATGTCTGTACTTTTTTAGCCATTCTCTTGTCCTCTTGTCACTGGTCTCCCGCTGGATGGATGCCGGTCCGGCGCAATAACCCGATAGCCGCCTATGATCATCCCCATGGCGGAAGCTGAAGGAAGCGGGTATGCATGGGCATCAAAATTGACTATACCTACACCGGTCCCGCGACCGTTCTCTCTGGTCAATGACCGGATACAATCACCCAATTAGTTTTTACTGACCTGGATATACTCAAGTTCAACCGGTGTGGACCTGCCGAAAATACGAACCATGACCTTGACCCGGCCCTTGTCCGGATAAACCTCATCGACGACACCATCGAAATTGGCAAAGGGGCCATCAATCACCCGAACGACATCACCGGTTTCAAAGACGACCTTCGGCCGCGGCTTGGTGGCCCCCTCCTCGACCCGGTTGATAATCTTCTGAGCTTCGGCATCCGGCAAAGGCTGGGGATGCAGATTGTCGCCGACAAAACCGGTAATCCTGGAAATTTCCTGGACCGTGTGCCAGGTGGCGTCGTTGAGCTCCATCTGGATGAGAATATATCCGGGAAAGAATTTACGGGAAGAGGTCTTGCGGGTGCCCTTGATCATCTCCACCACCTGCTCGGTGGGTACGAGAATTTCCCCGAAAAATTCCTCCTGGCCGGCATTTTTTATGTGCTCCAGAAGCTCAAGTTTGACCTTGTCCTCATAACCGGTATGAGCATGAACTATATACCATTGTTTTCCCATGACAGTCGGAAGATCTCCTATTTGATGATGAATGAGACGAGCTTGCCGAGAAGAAGATCAACAGTGCCGAGATAAAGAGAAATGAAGAAAACAAGGACAATGACGAAACCGGTCATGCCGATGACCACTTTTTTTTCAGGCCAGACAATCTTTGCAAATTCCGCCTTGACTTCCTGGACGAACTGACTGATGGCCGCCGGCGAGTAACGCGAGGCCTGCTGAACTGCTCCTGCCGCTGATTGCCTTGCCTTGGAACCGCGAGCTGATTTCTTTTTTGCCATGACTGTTAAGTTGTCCAATTCGTCGAAAACGGATCACGCTGAAATGGCAGGCCAGGAGGGACTCGAACCCCCAACACCCGGATTTGGAGTCCGGTGCTCTACCAATTAGAGCTACTGGCCTGCGCAGGTTCCTGGCGGCGGGTGCCTCCCCCTGTCTCCTATATGACCGGCAGGACGGAGCACCTTTTTTCCTCCGCCTCTATTTGGTCTCCTTATGGGGAGTATGCGAGCGGCAAAATGGGCAGTACTTGCTCAGTTCAAGTTTGCCGGGAGTCGAGCGCTTGTTCTTGGTAGTGGTGTAATTCCGGCGTTTACACTCCTTGCAGGCAAGTGTGATGATATCCCTCATGTCCGACCTCCATGCATGGGTGTAACTACTCGATTATCTCGCTGACAACTCCGGCGCCCACCGTGCGGCCGCCCTCGCGGATGGCAAATCGCAAACCCTCTTCCATGGCGATGGGGGTGATCAGCTCAGCCTCGATGTGGACGTTGTCGCCGGGCATGACCATCTCTACATCAACG
>CAYUNE010000047.1:0-3266 GCA_964446115.1 uncultured Desulfobulbia bacterium
GATGCGGCGTGGCGCAAAAATTTATGGTGAAATCATTGGGTTCGGCCACCGTTCCGACACCAGCCATATAGCCAACCCCGACGCTGATTCCATGGCAGGCACAATGCGCATGGCCCTGGATGAATCTGGTGTGAAAAAAGAGGAAATTGATTATGTTAACGCCCACGCCACCGGCACCGAGCAGGGAGACGCGGCCGAGGCCGGGGCCATCGGCGCCGCCGTCGGTTCCAGGGTACCGGTGAGTTCACTCAAGGGGCACCTGGGCCACACCCTGGGCGCGGCAGGTGCCCTTGAGTCGATCGTTGTCCTCGAGATGATGCAACGCAATGAAATCATACCGACCCTCAATCTGGAAAACCCGGATAACGGCTGCCTGCAGGTGACGCTGCCGCGTACACCCCAGACCAGACAGCTGCAGAACGTCCTCAAGAACAACTTTGCCCTCGGCGGCGTCAACGTGGCGCTGCTTTTCAGAAAAATTGAAGAAATATGAGTACACAGGAAATTATCGACCGCATTACCAGGGTCTTTGTCGATGAATTCGAGCTTGATGCCGACAGGCTGGTGCCAGAGGCGACACTCTATGATGACCTGGGCCTGGACAGTCTTGATGCCGTGGATATGGTCGTTGCCCTTGAAAAGGAATTCGGCGTCAAGCTCAAGGATGAAGAGGCGATCCGTCAAATCCGCACCATGGGCGATCTTTTCGGCTTCATAGAGAAGCTTTCCGCTGAGCTGGAAAAAACCGGCTGAAACCTGTCGTACCCATTCCATGAAATCAAGGTGAAGGGATGTTTTTTCTGATCCCGGATCAGGTGTCCTTCTCCGCCCGGCCAAGATGAACCGCTTCAAGAATATTCTCTTTCAAATCTACTTCCTGCCGCTCTTTGCCCTGATTACCGCCGGCGCCCTGGCCCTGGTGCCCATTTTGCGCCTGATCAACGCCTGGTTCCGGAAAAGGGAGGAAGCTGCGGCCTTTCGGCGGGGAATACGGCTCTATGGATATATCCTCTCCCGGGTAGCCCTTCCCTTTATGGCGATCCGACTGGAGGACAAAAGCGGCGGTCTGCCGGAAACGGCGATCTTTGTGGCCAATCACACCTCCTCGGTGGATCCCTATTGCTTTGGTCTGCTTGACTACGAAAGCGCCTTTCTCACCTCGTGGCCCTTTACCATCCCGGTGTTCAAAAGAGTGATGAAAAAGGCGGGGTATCTGGATGCCCGCAAGGGGTGGGAAAGTATTTGCCGGCAAGGGAAAAAACTGCTGGTCCACGGTTGTTCACTGATTATCTGGCCGGAGGGACATCGCTCCCGGGACGGACGTCTGGGGGGATTTCGCAACGGCGCCTTCCGGCTGGCCTGTGAAACCGGTTTTCCGGTGGTACCGGTCTGCATTATCGGCGCCCACCGCTTCCTGCCGCCGGGCCGGCGACTGCCGGTACCGACACCCATTACCATGATCCTGCTGCCACCTGTAATACCGGAAACTCCCGGCGGTAACCTGGAGCGCAGCACTGTGGTGGCTATGAAAAAAGAGGTGTTCCGGCGCATTGAAACTGAGCTTGACTCCCATCAAACCTTCGGCGATGAGATCCGAAAAAATCAGAACCGCACTCGCGTTGCGCAGCCGGGCTGCTGATCAGCGACGGAAGGAACGGGTCCGGCTACTGCGCCGTCACATTGAGGCGGCCATGGAGGCTCCTTATTACCGGGAGCTGCTCAGTGATCTGGGTCTTGATTCTTCCGCCGTGACCGGACTAGAGGACCTGCGCCGTTTTCCCCTCACCAGCCGCAGGGAATTGGATCATGCCGGTGAGCGCTTTCGGGCGGTACCCGAGCAGGAGATCGTCGATATTTCCCTTACCTCAGGTACAACCGGTCCGGCGGTCAAGGTGTGGTATACCCGAGAAGACCTGAGGCGCCTGGCCTTCAACGAGGCTCTGGCCTTTTGGGGAACCGGGGCCAGGCCCGGTGACCGGTACCAGATTTGCGTCACTCTGGATCGCTGTTTCATTGCCGGCCTGGCCTACTACAGCGGTCTGGTGGATCTGGGAGTCACTGCGGTGCGCAGCGGACCGGGACAACCTGCCCGCCAGTGGGAACTCATCCGGGATCTCAGGCCCACGGGGCTGGTGGGAGTGCCCTCTTTTTTGCTGCGTATGGGCAACTGGGCGCGGGAGCACGGTTTTTCCCCGGAAAAAGCAGGTATCCGCAATCTGGTCACTATCGGTGAGCCGATCCGGCGGCCCGACTTCAGCCTGACGCCGCTGGGCACGGCCCTCACCGAACTCTGGGGCTCGGAAATCCACGCATCCTACGGGGCCACGGAGCTGGAAACCGGCATCTGCGAATGTCGTTGCGGCCGTGGGGGGCATGTGCATCCGGAACTCATGATCGCCGAAATCGTCGATGAAGAGGGCAATGTGCTGTCGGACGGTGAACCCGGGGAACTGGTGGTGACGCCGCTGGGAGTGCGCGGCTTCCCGCTTTTACGATTCAGAACGGGGGATGTGGCCAGGATTTACTCAGATCCATGCCCGTGCGGCTGGACCACCGAACGTATCGGTCCCATCGAGGGGCGTCTCTCCCAGCGGCTGAAGTTCCGCGGGACAACTATTTATCCGGAAAGTATCTTCCACGTGCTTCAGGAGATCAGGGAGGTGCGCCACGCCTATGTGGAGGTCCGCAGCGCCTACGACCTCGCCGACGATATCACCGTGGTGGTCGGTGCCGCCGGGGATGTGGATGGTGCGACCATCACCTCCCTGCTGCAGGCCCGGTTACGGGTCAGTCCCCGGCTGCGCTTGGTCGATCCGGACGAGGCTGCAGCCGCTATGACCCGGCACGGCGGTCGCAAGCCCCAAAAATTTTTTGACTACCGATAACGAGAAACCATGAGTTGCCAACAGGAAAACTGGGGACTGGAATTCAGCGCCGGGGAAATAGCCGCCTGCAGAAAAAACGGCGGCTTGCTGTCGCTGGAGCTGGAATTGTCGCGGGCCTGTAATCTGCGCTGCCTCTACTGCTATGCCGAATCTGGAACCGCGCTGGCCGGCGAGCTTTCCCTGGAGGAGATTTTCAGGGTCATCGATGAGGCCCGGGAATTGGGAGCCCGCAAGATCATCGTCCTGGGCGGCGGGGAGCCCCTGCTCTATGGCGATGTCTTCGTGGTCATCGACCATATCCTCGACAGAGAGCTACAGGTGGATCTCTTTACCAATGCCACCCTCATTGACGAGAAGACCGCCCGGAGGCTGTATGAACGG
>CAYUNE010000048.1:0-44901 GCA_964446115.1 uncultured Desulfobulbia bacterium
CCGGCGATGTGCAGGGTGGTCCTGATGCTCGGGTAGAGCCGCCGGAATCGGCCGATGAGGGCGGGAAGGATGTAGGTGCCCGGAATGGTGCCGCAGCCCATGAGGATCCGGCCGGTGAGCTTGCCGCCGAACTGGTCCATGACCTCCACGGCCTGTCGGCAGGTGGCCAGGATCCTGCGGGCATAGCGGTAGAAGAGCAGGCCGCCGGGCGTGGGGGTCACCTCGCGGCCCAGCCGGTCCACCAGTTTCCTGCCCAGCTCGTCCTCCAGGCTGCGAACGTGTTCGCTGATGGTGGGCTGGGACAGCAGCATGGCCTCGGCCGCCCTGGTGAAACTCTTCAGCTCCACCACCTTGCAGAATGCCTCCAGTTTGCGCAGTTCCATAACATGACGGTATTGATCGGGGATCGTTCCCGGAACGGGATGGATGTTTTTCCCACTATACTTTTTCGGAGACGATTAATCAATCAGGGTCAAGACCTGACACCGTTTATCGGCTGATTTCCACCAGGGGTACTTCCCAGTGGTCGCAGCGGCAGAGGTGTTGATAGGCGGGGTCGCCGTCACGGCGGTAGCGGCGGAACACGGCGATGACGCGGACGCCGGGATCCGCCCGCAGCCCCTGCAGCCGCGCGGCGCCTTTTCTGGAGAGGGCGGCCACCGGCCCGGTATCTGCCAGGAGCAGGGTTTTTCCGCCGCGACGATCAAGGGTGAGGGGGCTGCCCGGCTGCAGGGCGGCCAGCCGTGCGTGGATGCGATTTTCCGGTGCCCTGCGACCGGCGTAGCCGAGATCGAGATCCTTCAGGGTCAGCAGGGTGGAGCGACGGAGGACAGGGATCGACCGGCGGGAGCCGGCATATTCGGTGCGCAGGAGAAAATCGCCGGCCAGGGCCGGGGAAAAGGGGTTGGGGGCGGCGGCCGCTTCCAGCAGGGTCAGGGTGTGGCGGGCGCGGGTCATGGCCACGTAGTAGAGGCGCCGCTCCTCCTCCAGGTGGGAACGGCCGGCGGCCCGGTTCCAGCCATCGTCCATGATGAAGACATGGTCGAACTCCAGTCCCTTGGCGGCATGGACCGTTCCCAGGAAGAGGGCGTCGTCCCGCAGATGCTCCCGCCGCTGTTCCCGCAGGGTTTCGAACAGATATTCCAGGAACATGGGCAGGGGCAGTTCCCCGTCGCCGACTTCCTGGTACCACTCGCTCAGAAGGCGGCACAGCCGGCGCCACCAGCGGTTGTCGTTTTTCCCGCGCAGCCGGCGGGCCAGCATCCGCAGTTGCGTTGCGCTGACCAGGCTGTTTTCCCGCTGCCGCAACAGGTCGATGAAACAGGCGAATTCCCGGATGCGGTGCAGCGGCGGGAGGCCGCGGCTTTCCAGGACCAGATCAACCGGTATCGGCGGATGGGCTCTGGTGCAGAGCTCCCGCACCAGGGAGAGGGTGCGCCAGTGACGGGCAAGCACAGCGCATTGTCGCGGGGTTACCCGCTCTTCGCCGCCCGGCCGTAACAGCCGCTGCAGCTCGTTTAACACCGCGGCAGCCTGCTCCGCCATGGTGGCGGCCCGGATACAACGGACCCGGCCGCGGCCAAAGGGATCGAGCCGGGCCCGGACGCCGCCGGGATCCTCATGCCGCCTGGCGCGGTTCACCCGGATGGGGTGATCCCCCTTCATCCGTTCCCCGGCCCGGTCTATAACCCGGTTGGCGGCGCTGATGATATGGGCGGTTGAGCGGTAGTTTTCCACCAGGTAGCGGACCTGGGCCCGGTAATCCTCCCGGAAGCGGCGGATAAACTCAACGCCGCTGCCCCGGAAGGCGTAGATATTCTGGTCGTCGTCGCCCACGGCCATGATGGTCAGCCGGTGCTGATCCGCCTCCAGGGTGCGGCCGCTGAGAGCGGAGATCAGCTCATACTGTTCCCGGTCGATATCCTGGTACTCGTCAACCAGGATATGACGCCGACCCGAGAGCAGCCGCTCCCGGTAGCCGTCAGGCTCCAGGCCGGGGATCTGCCGCCGGCCCCGCAGCAGTTCCACGGCCTCGCGCATGGCCTCCTTAAGGCAGCGCTCCTCCCCGCCCTCCTCATCAGCCACGGCAAGGGGAGACCTGCCGGTGAGCCGCAGGGCCAGGCCGTGATAGGTGTGGACGGCAACGCCGTAACCGTCGCGGCCCGCCAGTTTCCGCAGCCGGCGCCGAAGCTGGGCAACCGAGCTGCGGTTGAAGCAGAGTACCAGGATGGCCGCGGCCGGCACCCGCAACACCCGCAGGAGATAGGCGCAGCGGTGGACCACCACCCGGGTCTTGCCGGCGCCGGGACCGGCCAGCACCAGGATGTTGTCGTTTTCCGGGGCGGTTACCAGGGATTCCTGTTGAGGATTGCGCAGCGACTCGACGATCTTCAGGTAGGATTCGTGGCTGGTGGCCCGCTCCAGGATATCCTCGCGGCCCGGGAAAAAGCGGCGAACAAACTCCGGACGGTCCATGGTGAAGTAACCCAGGATCAGCTTGAGGGCCTGGGCGATCTTTTCGGCGCCGCGGCGGGCATATTCGTTCATCACATGGACCTGGAAGATGCGCTCGCCGTAATGGTGGGAAAGGGGCGCGAAATCCCCCTTGGTATAGCGCCGTTTTTCCGGCAGCACCCGGACGGTCATGGCCTGGCGGAACACGGCAAGCCCCTGCTGCAGGGTGATAACCCGTTGCTCGTGCAGGAACATCAGGCCCCGTTCCATGGCCGCCGCCGGGTCGGAGAGCTCGCTGCGCAGAAGCAGGTCGCCCTTCAGCCCGGCCTCCAGTTCCTCGGCCGAAAATTCCACCTGCAGCTGCGCCGAAGCAGGCGTTTCCCGGGGGATCTTCGCCATGATGGTATGCAGGAGGCGGAAGGCGACGTTTTCCCGCAGCCGTGCGGTTTTGCGCAGGGAGGGCCAGTCGCGCTGCAGCCGCACCCGGTAGGTGTCGCGGCTGAACTGGCGAAAGTCGATGGAGCCCTGTTTACCGGCCATGCCGCGGCCGTCCCGCGAGAGGCTCACCAGCAGGGAGCGCAGGCTCTCCGGGTTGGTATTGGTAAAACCGCGGTCCAGCAATCCCTGGTTGAGGCGGCGCAGTCCCAGGTTCTGCCACTGGCCGGAGTCAGCCTCCGGGGCCTGTTCCTGCATGAGATCGAGCATGCCCCTTTCCAGCTCGCAGACCCGCTTAAGCAGAAGGCGGGAATGGGCGCTGACCTTGTGGCGGACAAAGGCGGAGAGGATCATGCTCTTTTTGATCAGTCCGGCCGTGGCCATGTCGTTCAGGGTGCGCAGGACCATGCTGCCGGACCGGTCCGCCTCCTCCCCGGGCAGTGGCGGCAGCATCTCGGCGAGCTGGTCGGCGGAAAAGGATTCGTCCGAACCGGCGTTCATCAGGATTTCGAGGATGGTCAGCCAGCGCTGCTGCATGCCGGGGCCAAGTTTCAGGGTGCGGATCTTTTCCGCGGCCTCGGCCATGCTGCGCACTCTGGGCCTGCCCTGGAAGACCCTGGTCAGGTTTTCGTTGCGCTCCACAAAACCGGCCCGCTCCAGCCAGGAGACCGCGGTGTACACCTTGGTGGCCGCGTCCCGGTCATCCTGGTCAAAGGAGGTCTCCACCCGGTCGGAACGCAGCAGTTCGTGGGGAGTGAGGACGACGTTGCCCTCGGAGTTGCGCCGCGCCGACCTGAGACCGCGGAGAATCTGGGCGATATCGGCCCGGCTGAGCCGGGAGAGGGAGGTCATGGCGAATTGGGTTTCCACATCCTGGTCGTCGAAGAGCAGGACGCAGTCGGCATCCAGCCGGTCGCGTCCGGCCCGTCCCGCCTCCTGGAGATAGTTTTCCAGGGAGCCGGGGATATCGGCGTGGATGACCAGGCGGACGTCTTCCTTGTCGATGCCCATACCAAAGGCGTTGGTGGCGCAGATCACCCGGATTGCGCCGTTGAGGAAGTTGTCCTGGATGTGTTGTTTGAGCGGCGCCTCCAGCCCGGCATGGAAGGCGGCGGCCGCAAACCCCTTCTCTTCCAGAAATTCCGCCAGCCGCTCGCACTGCCGGCGGGTGGCGCAGTAGACAATGGCGGCGCCGGAGGTCAGCCGTTCCTCCAGCAGTTCGCCCACCCGGGAAAACTTGGCGGCGGCCGATACCTCCTGGACCTCGAAGCGGAGGTTGTCGCGCTCCACCGAGGAGGAAAACAGGGTCAGTTCCTGGTCAAGCTCCCGCCGGAAATGGTCGAGGATCTCGTCGCGCACCTCCTGCCGGGCCGTGGCCGTGAAGCACTGCACCGGTGGGACGGGTCGCTGCTGTCCGGCGCTGAATTCACGGATGAAGCGGGCGGCGTAGAGATAATCGGTGCGGAAGTCATGTCCCCACTTGGAGAGGCAGTGGGCCTCGTCAAAGACCCAGCAGCCGATCTCCCGTTCCCGGATGGCACCGCGGAAGGAGCGGTTGCGCAGCTGTTCCGGTGAGACGTACAGGATACCGGCATCTCCCATGCGGATCATCCGCAACACCTCGCCGCGCCGGGGCGGGGTGAGCATGCCGTAAAGGGCCACGGCGGCAGGCGTTCCGGTGCGGGAGCGCAGGTTGTCCACCTGATCTTTCATCAGCGCCTGCAGGGGAGAGATGACGATGGTGAGCAGGCCGCGCCGCTGGTAGCGCACCAGGGCCGGCAACTGGTAACAGAGCGATTTGCCGCCGCCGGTGGGCAGGATGGCCAGCAGGGGACGGTCTCCCATGGCGTGTTCGACGATGCTCTGCTGCAGGCTGTGGCCGTCTTCGCCGGTGGGAACGGGCCGGAAGGAGGGAAAGCCGAAAAATTTTTTCAGCTGGAGTTCCGGATCATGGGTCTGTCTGCAGTAGGCGCAATCCGGCTCCCGACAGGGGATATCCCGCAGCTTTCGGAGGATGGAGGAGACCCCGGGAAAGCGACGCAGCACCCAGGGGGGCAGCACCGAATTGGTGCCCGCCACCCGCAGCCAGGCCAGGCAGTAGGGCAAGGCCGTCCGGGTGGCGTCATCGTCCAGCCAAGCGGCCATGTAATCGGCAAGGGCGCGGTTGCAGATCCGTGCTTTGGTGAGTGCGGAAAAGGCCCCGGCAGCCGCAGCCGCATTGTCGATGGTGTGGCCGAATCCCTCGAGATAGCTGCAGATCCCGCCAAAATCCGGATTCCCGCGGAAGCAGAAGGCAAAAAAGGCAGGCAGCAGCGGTTCATCTTTTCCGAGCCGCCGGAAGACCTCGTCCTGATCGGCAAAGAGGCGGGCCGCCAGCCGGGCATCGGCCACCGGATCGTTGACCGCGTCCCGCACCAGCTTGTAGTCCTTGACCAGCCGGTGGTAGGGATTTGCCGGAAAGGCCAGGGGCGAAAGGTAGAGGGTGTCGATCACCGGCTTGGAAAGCAATGCAAGCCCGGGCTGCAGGCTGCGCAGGGCAACCAGATCGTGACCCATGAGGTTGTGGCCCACCAGGACGGATGCGGGCGCGAGAAAGGCGTCCAGCCGCTGCAGTGCCTCCTTTGTTCCGCCCCGGCAACGGCGGGAAAAGGTCCTGCCCTCAAGCAGCGCCCCGATTTCGTGAACCGTCCCGGAGCGGCTGATCTCCAGGTCAAGGAAGCCGTACCTCCCATCCGGATTGCCGGAAGCGGTGGCCTCAGACTTTTTCCATGTGGAACCCATGGGAAAATAATATTCTCATTTCAACCGATTGTCACTGGTCAAACTCGGCAAACCTGTGGTAAACTTGCGGGAATTACACTTTATGACATGGGATATATACTGGTAACCAATGATGACGGGGTGCAGGCTCCGGGAGTCAGGGCGCTTTTCGGGGCGGTCGGATCGCTGGGCGAGGCGGTGATGGTGGCGCCCGAGCGGGACAACAGCGCCGTGAGTCACTCGCTCACCTTAAACCGGCCGCTGCGGCTGGGTCGCCTGGAGGACAATATCCACACTGTGGACGGCACGCCCACCGACTGCGTGACCCTGGGGCTCAACAAGGTGCTTCCTGAAAAGCCGCTGTTGCTGGTATCCGGCATCAACGCCGGCGCCAATCTGGGGGATGATATCAGCTATTCCGGCACGGTCTCCGCCGCCATCGAGGGAACCATGTACGGCGTGCCCTCTCTCTCCATTTCCCTGGCAGGCGAGGCCCCCTTCGACTTTACCGTGGCCGCGGCCGTTGCCTGGAAGATCGCCTCCATGGCTTTGCTCTTCGGCCTGCCCGCGTCCACCCTGCTCAATATCAACGTGCCGCAGCTGCCGGCGGCCGACATCCGCGGATTTCGTTATACCCGCCAGGGCAGGCGCGTCTACCGGGACGCCATCCAGGAAACCCGGGATCCCTGGGGAAGGAAGTATTACTGGATCGGCGGCGGCACCGTGCAGTGGGACGAGGGGGAGGATACCGATGAACAGGCGGTGCGCGCCGGGTATATCTCCATCACCCCCATCCAGCTCGATCTCACCAATCATGCCGGACTGGATTTCCTGCAGCAGACCTGGAAGATGTGATGACGGGGACCGGGACAACCTGTGAACGTTGCGGCACCTGCTGCCGCCGGGGAGGTCCCGCCCTGCACGGCGACGACCGGGAGCTGGTTGTCTCCGGACGCCTGGGAATCGGGGACCTGGTCACAGTGCGCCGGGGCGAGCTGGCCCTGCAACCCCTTGCCCACACCCCCACTCCGGTTGAGCGGGAATTCGTCAAAATCCAGGGACGGGCCGGCGAGTGGTGCTGCAGGTTTTATGATGAGGAGAATGCGGCCTGCACCATCTACGGGCATCGTCCCCTTGCCTGCCGGTTGCTCCAGTGCCGGGCGCCGGATCCGGTCGCCGCCATTGCCGGCAAGGATCTCTTGGATCGTTTTGACTGCATGGCGGCAGACGATCCCCTGCGGCCGGTGGTGCTGGCGCACGAACGGGAATGTCCCTGTCCTCCCCTGGCCGCCCTGGCCGCTGCCCTGGATGTACCGAAACAGCGGAATTCTCTGCTGGCCGAGCTGACGCAGCGGGTGAACCGGGACCTTGCCCTCCGCGAGCAGGCGGTGCGGGTCCATGGTCTTTCGGTGGGAGCGGAACTCTTCTATTTCGGCCGCCCTCTGTTCCAGCTGTTGCCGCCCCTGGGTATCCGGGTGAGGGAATGCGGCCGGGGCGTGAAGCTGGAATATGCGGACTACGACAGGTGAAACGCAAAAAGGCCGCGTCCCCTGGCTCTTGGGCGCGGCCTTTTTTGTTTCTGCCTCATGCACGATGAAGCTGTCAGCATCCGCCGATGCCTCAGCCTCCCGCGCTTTTGGCCGGGGCCGCAGCCTGGGTGACATCGGCCGCCGAACCGGCGATGGCGGTGCGGTTCACCTTGATGCGAACGCCGTCGGCGATCTCCAGGGTGGCCACCACGTCGGTGAGCCCGGTGATTTTCCCGTGGATGCCGCCGCCGGTAACCACCTTGTCGCCTTTTTTTAGGTTGTTGAGAAATGTCTGGTGTTCCTTGGCCTTTTTCTGCTGGGGTCTGATCAGCAGGAAGTAAAAGATCACAAAGATCAGAATAAGCGGGATAAACGAGGCGATCCCGCCGGCGGCCGGGGGCGCAGTCCCGGCCGCGTATGCCAATGATGTCATGCTAACCTCCTGGTTTTTTCAGGCTCCCTGAAAAAACCTCTTTTTCCCGGGAGCCCTTTATTCAATTAGTTGTGCCTTTCGCGCCGGGCGTAAAAGTCCCGGCGAAACTCTAGAAACCGATCGTTCCGGATTGCCTGCCGCATCTTTTTCATCAGGGAACAGTAATAAAAAAGATTGTGTATGGTGTTGAGTTGATAGGAGAGAATTTCCCGCGTCATGAAGAGGTGACGGAGATAGGCCCTGGAAAAGCCGCGGCAGGTATAACAGCCGCATTCTTCGTCGATGGGCCGGTCATCGCTCTTGAAACGTGCGTTTTTTATAACAACTCTGCCCCGGGAAGTAAAGAGCATTCCGTTGCGGGCGTTGCGGGTGGGCATGACGCAGTCGAACATGTCGATGCCGTACCTGACGCCCTCCACCAGGTCCTCAGGGGTGCCCACGCCCATGAGATAGCGGGGATGGCTCTCGGGCAGATCCTCGGCCGAGGCCCGGGTCATTTCATACATCAGTTCCTTGGGTTCGCCGACGCTGAGGCCGCCGATGCCGTAGCCGTCGAAGCCGATCTCCCGCAGTTCTTCGGCGGAACGACGGCGCAGTTCCCGGTGCATGCCGCCCTGGACGATACCGAAGAGCAGTTGCCCCGTGTTGCTCCGGGCGCGGCGGCAGCGGGCGGCCCAGCGGCTGGTGAGCGCGGTTGCCTCCTCGGCCTGCCGCAGATCGGCCGGGTAGGGGATGCAGGTGTCCAGCGCCATCATGATATCCGATCCCAGGGCCTCCTGCACCGCCACCGCATCCTCGGGGCCTAAAAAGAGTTTACTGCCGTCCAGGTGGGAGCGAAAAGCGGCGCCCTCCTCGTTGACGGCGGCCAGTTCCCTGAGGCTGAAGATCTGAAAGCCGCCGGAATCGGTGAGGATGGGCCTGTTCCAGTTCATGAAACCGTGCAGCCCGCCGAAACGGCGGATGAGCTCGTGGCCGGGCCGGATAAAGAGGTGATAGGTGTTGCCGAGGATAATCTCGGCGCCGATCTCCTCCAGGTTCTCCGGGGTCATGGCCTTGACCGTGGCCTGGGTACCCACCGGCATGAAGACCGGGGTAACAAAGCTGCCGTGCAAGGTCGATAACGTGGCGCAACGGGCACCGCATTCAGCCGATTGATGGGTGATGCGGAAGTGGTGCGGCCGGTTCGGTCCGCCTGGGGGGCTTTTGGTGTTGTCCATGTTCTTTTTTCTGTCGTTGTGCTCTGTTCGTAACCGATCACAGGGTATGTAACCCCGCGCCATATCGTACTTCCAAACTGTTACCGGTCACAGGCGCCGCAGATTTGCACGATCTCTCCCGGCCGCCAGTCGGGCGCTGAGGCGGCGGATGGGCTGTTCCTGGGCCTCGATGCTGTTAACCAGGTGAAACTGCACCAGGGCCCGGTGCAGGTTATGGCCGGGATAGCGCACCGTGAAATAGGTATTGCCCTGCAGGTGGTCGGTGAAAAAGCGCAGCCCCAGTTCCAGGCTCAGCAGCCGCACCGCATCGAAGATGAGTCCGAAGTCCGCAACCGTAAGCAGGTGACCGGCCTCGGCAACGTAGCCCGTGAGCAGGGAGCGTGCCAGATCAACATCGAAAACCGCCTGCTGCGGCTCACCGGCCTCCTCGCCCCCGCTGTTGCAGCAGGCCCGCAGGCAGTCGCCGATGTCGTAGAGCAGCAGGCCTTCCTTGACCGTGTCCAGATCGATGAGGGTCGCCACCCGGCCGCTTCGGTTGTCGAAGAGGAAGTTGGCGGGCTTGGGATCGCCGTGGATCACCTGCCGCCGGATGGTGCCCGCCGCCCCGGCATCTTCGAGAACCGCAATCAGCCGGCGACGGGTTTTGATGAAGTCGCGACAGAAGCGCTCCTCCGCGCCTGCGGGAGGAAGGGTTGCGAGCCGGTCATAGCGCTGCAGGTAGATGGGGGCGATGTGGAAATCGGGCAGGGTATCGTGCAGGCAACGGGGGTCGAGGTCCCCCACAACCCGGTGGAAACGCCCAAGAGCACGGCCGATTTCCGCTGCCGTCTCCCCATCCTCCACCCGGCTTCTGGTATGGGTGTCGTCACAGTGGCTCATGAGCCGCCAGAGCCCGCCGCGCTCGTCGCCGACGCTTTTTTCACCGGCGCGGGAGCTGAGGAGGGAGATTTGCCGGTCACTGCGGCCGGAACCGCCGGGATTGCGGCGGGCCCAGAAACGGAGCACGGTTTCCAGGTTTTCCATGATGAGCCGTGGTTCCGGGAAGACCGCGGGATTGATGCGCTGGAGGATATAGGAGGTGGCGCTGCTGTCGATGAGCAGATAGGTATCGTTGACATTACCGCCGGTGAGTTTTTCCAGAACGGTAATCGACGCCGGATCCAGGAAAAAGGAGGCTGCCTGCCGGGGAGTCACTGGTTTGATCCGCAGACCCGATGGTCATGTTTGCCGCGGACGATCCCGGCGGGATATTTACGGCGGTTTTTTTCGAGCTTGCGGCGGGCGGTGAGTTGGTCAAGTGAGTCGTTCATCGTGCGGGTGGCCGGAGAGAGAGAAAGCGGCGTCTCTCCGGATATGGAGAGACGCCGCCGGATCAAAGGGTATCCGCGCATCCGCCTGCCCGGGCGGATGCGGAACCGGGTGAGGAAGCGCTGTCCTTTACTTCAGGCTGAGGACGACGTAACTGCTGTACTCACCGGCCCGTATGCGCAGCAGCACCCGTTCGGGATGGGTGGATTTTTTCAGAGCCGCCTTGAGCTCGCGCAGGTTGTGGACCCGGATGCGGTTGATCTCCTCGATGAGCTGACCGGCCTGCAATCCGGCATGGTCCGCCGGGCTGTCCGGTTCCACATCGCTGATGAGCACGCCCTGGCCCTTCTTGTATCCGAACTGGTCGGCGAGTTCGGCGGTGAGATCCTGGAGCGCCATGCCCAGTTCATCGAGCTTGGTGCCGCCGTGGCCGCCGGCCGCGAACTTGCCCGGCATCTCGCCGATCTTGACGATGATGGTCTTCTCCTTGCCGTCGCGCAGCAGTTTGAGGGTGACCTTGGTGCCCGGGGCGGTGAGGGCGATCTGGTTGCGCAGCGCGGCCACATCGTCCAGCTCCTCGCCGTTTAAGGCGATGATGACGTCGCCGTCCTTGAGGCCCGCCTTGTCGGCCGGCGAATCCTTGGTCACCTCGCTGATGATGACTCCCTTGGCGTTTTTGAGGTCAAAGGACTTGGCCAGTTCCTCGTCCACGTCCTGGATCACCACGCCGAGCCAGCCCCGGGTCACCTTTCCGTGCTTGAGCAGCTGTTCCTTGATGGCGGTGGCCATGTTGATGGGAATGGCGAAGCCGATACCCATGTAGCCGCCGCTGCGGGAAAAGATGGCGGTGTTGATGCCGATGACCTCGCCGTGGATGTTGAGCAGCGGGCCGCCGGAGTTACCGGGGTTGATGGCGGCATCGGTCTGGATGAAATCCTCGTAGTCGTTGAGTCCGATGCGGCTCCTGCCCTTGGCGCTTACCACGCCGACGGTGACGGTCTGGCTCAGCTGAAAGGGGCTGCCGATGGCAATTACCCATTCACCCACCTCGATCTTGTCGGAATCGCCCATGGGCAGCACCGGCAGGTCGCCGCCGTCCTTGATCTTGATGAGGGCGACATCCGACTGGGGATCGGTGCCGATCACCTTGGCCTTGAATTCCCGTTCATCGGCAAGCCGCACGGTGATCACATCCGCATCGCCCACCACATGGTTGTTGGTGAGGATGTAGCCGTCCTTGCTGATGATGAAACCGGAGCCCACGCCCTCCTGCTTGAACTCCCGGGGTTTCCGCTGCTGCGGCATGCGGAACTGCGGGCCGAAAAATCGTTCGAAAAAGGGGTCGTTGAAAAACTCGAAGGGGTTGTTTCCATGGAACGTATTGGAGCCCTTGACGATTTTTTCAACCCGGACATTGACCACCGCCGGCGAGGCCTTTTTGACCACCGCGGCAAAGGCCTTGGCCGAGCGATCCAGCAGTTCGATGTTTTTATCGGTAAAGGCGGCGGCAGGCCTGCCGCCGGCGACCAGAAGCGTCACTATTCCCAGGATCAGGGCCAGGGGAAAGAAAAGGCGATGCTGCGCCGTTGTTCGTGTCTGCATAACAGGTTCTCCTTTCAAAAGAAAGTCATCGTGATCGTTGTGATCACACCAGGGTCGACATGGGTACACAGGCAAATGTTGACATCCACTTATACAATTATACTTCCGGCTGCATACGTCAAGGGTATCGGCGGACGCCGGTTCCTTTCCAGGAGAGGTAATCATTCACAGAGGCCGCAGCCCGGCGCTGTAATGCAGCTCTTGCGTGGAAGCGCCCGCGGGCGGGATCATACTTTGCAAAGCCGGGCAGGTGTGCTATTTTGCACTTTTCAGGGAAGAACATTCAAAATTGTCACCGGTTGCAGGCGCCGACGCTTCCGGCGTTCACCGTGACCCGTGACGAACCGATCAGGTGGAGACCATGGCAAAAACCGTCAGGCAGCTGTATCGTCGAATCGATGCGACCAGGGAGTACTGTTTTCATGTGGAGTCCGACGGGGCGCTGAGCCCGGAGGAGGTGGAGCGGCTGCGGCTGCTGCTGGCCGACGGCTTTCTTGCCGATACGGTGGCTGACCGGCCTTTTTTGAACGGCGAACGGGTGGTTGAGGTGGGACCGCGTCTCAACTTTGCCACGGCCTGGTCTTCCAACCTGGTCTCCATCTGCGCCGCCATCGACCTGGGCAGGATCAGCCGGGTGGAACGATCCCGGCGCTATCTGGTGCCGCCGGACGAGGATCTCCGGGAGTTCGTCCGCCGTCACCACGATCGCATGACCGAATGCGTCTACACCGAACCCCTCACCACCTTTGAAACCGGGGTGGTGCCCGAACCAGTCTACGAGGTGGACATGATGGGCCGGGGACCGGACGTGCTCAAGGAAATCCCCGGTATCTCCATGGATGAATGGGACCGGAATTTTTACTACGACTACTTTGTCAGGCGCCATGGCCGCAATCCCACCATCGTCGAGATCATGGATCTCAACAACGCCAACAGCGAACACTCCCGCCACGGTTATTTCCGCGGCAAGCAGATCATCGACGGGGTGGAGCGGCGCCGGACCCTGCTGGAAATCGTCAAGGAGACCCTGGAGAAGAATCCCGCCAACAGCGTCATCGCCTTCAAGGACAACTCCAGCGGCATCCGCGGGAGAAAAATCACCACCCTGCTGCCGGAAAAGCCGGGTCAGCCCGGGCCGCTGAAACCGGCCGAGCCGTTCTACCACATAATCTTCACGGCCGAGACCCATAATTTTCCCACCGGCGTGGCGCCTTTTCCCGGCGCCGAGACCGGCACCGGCGGCCGGATTCGCGATATCCAGGGAACCGGTCGCGGCGGCCTGGTGGTGGCGGGCACCGCCGGTTACTGCGTCGGCAACCTGCATATTCCCGGCTATGAGCTGCCCTGGGAGGAAAATCTCGACTGCCCCGGAAATCTGGCCGACGCCCGCACCATCGAGACCGAGGCCAGCAACGGCGCCTCGGATTACGGCAACAAGTTCGGCGAGCCGCTGATCCAGGGCTTTACCCGTTCCTTTGACCTGCGGCTCGGCAGCGGCGAGCGCTGGGGCTATCTGAAACCCATCATGTTCACCGGCGGAATCGGTCAGATCGATGCCCGGCACACGGAAAAGGCGGCCGAGGAAAAGGGGATGATCATCGTCCAGGTGGGTGGCCCCGCCTATCGGGTCGGCTTCGGCGGCGGTGCCGCCTCCAGCATGCTCCAGGGGGACAATGTGGAGGATCTTGATTTCAACGCGGTGCAGCGCGGCGATGCCGAAATGGAACAGAAGATGAACCGGGTGATCCGCGCCTGCAACGAGATGGGTGACCGCACCCTGGTGGAGGTGATCCACGACCAGGGTGCCGGCGGTCCCGGCAACGTCCTCAAAGAGCTGGTGGAACACTCGGGCGGCCGCATCGGCATCCGCCGCATCAAGGTGGGCGATCCCACCATGTCGGTGCTGGAGATCTATGTGGCCGAGTATCAGGAACGCAACGGTTTTCTCATCAGTCCGCACAACATTGAGGCCTTTCAGGAGATTTGCCGGCGGGAAAAGGTGAACTGCGAGATCCTCGGTGAGGTAACCGGTGATCTGCGTTTCGTCGTCTATGATGAAGAAGACGGCTCCACTCCCGTTGATCTTGAGCTCGATGTGCTCCTGGGCAGCATTCCCCAGAAGAGTTTTTCGGACCACCACCGCGATCCCGGTCTGCCGGCGCTGGAGTTGCCGGACGGTCTCACCGTGCGGGATGCGCTTTTTCAGGTAATGCGCCTGGTCTCGGTGGGCTCCAAGCGTTTTCTCACCAACAAGGTGGACCGGGCGGTGACCGGACTGATCGCCTGCCAGCAGTGCTGCGGGCCGTTGCAGTTGCCCCTGGCCGATGTGGCGGTGATCGCCCAGAGTCATTTCGGTCTCAGCGGAGCGGCCACCGCCATCGGCGAGCAGCCCGTCAAGATGCTGGTGGATCCGGCGGCCGGTGCGAGAATGGCGGTGGGCGAGGCCCTCACCAACCTGGTCTGGGCCGCCGTCGACGGCCTGGAAAGCGTCAAGTGTTCCGCCAACTGGATGTGGGCGCCCAAGCTGGAGGGCGAGGGTGCCGCTCTTTATGACGCCGCCTGCGCCATGCGCGATGTGATGATCGCCCTGGGTATAGGTGTGGACGGCGGCAAGGACAGTCTTTCCATGGCCACGCGGGTGGGCGACGAAACCGTCAAATCTCCCCGACAGCTGGTCATCTCCGCCTACGCGACCATGGCGGATATTACCCGGGTGGTGACGCCCGATATCAAAAAACCGGGTTCCGGTTCCCTGCTGTTCATCGATCTTGCCGGCGGTAACTGCCGGCTCGGCGGTTCGGCCCTGGCGCAGGTGCACGGGCAGATCGGCGACATCTGCCCGGATATGGATGATCCGGGGCTGTTGCGGCGTGCCTTCGGCGCCGTGCAGGAGCTGCTGGAAGAAGGCCTCATCCTGGCCGGGCATGACCGCAGCGACGGCGGTCTCATCACCACCATGCTGGAAATGGCCTTCGGCGGCAACTGCGGCCTGGAAATCGATATGGAGGCCGGGGACGAGGCGCCGGCCGTCCTCTTTGCCGAGGAACTGGGCCTGGTGATCGAATGCGCCGACGACACCCTTGACCAGGTGAAAAAACGGCTCGACGACCACCGGGTCCCCTGTGCCGTTATCGGCAGGAGCACCGTTGAGAAGCGCATCCGCATCCGGGTCAACGGCATCGGCGTGCTGGACGAGCCCATGACTCTGCTCAGGCAGTGGTGGGAGGAGACCTCCCACCAGCTGGAACTCTTCCAGGTGAATGCCCGGTGCGCCGCCGCGGAGCGGAAAAACATCGCCGAACGTTCCGGACCCTTTTACCGCCTGGGTTTCACCCCCGCCCCCACTCCTCCGGAGATCATGGACAAGAGAGACAAGCCGCGGGTGGCCATTCTCCGTGATGAGGGGAGCAACTCCGACCGGGAGATGACCTCGGCCTTTTATGCCGCAGGTTTTGAGCCGTGGGACGTGACCATGACCGATCTGCTGGCCGGCCGTGTCGGCCTGGAGCAGTTTCGCGGCCTGGCCGCCGTCGGTGGATTTTCCTATGCCGATGTCCCGGAATCGGCCAAGGGCTGGGCAGCGACCATTCTCTTCAACGATCGCATCAGGGCCATGTTCGACGCCTTTTATAACCGACCGGACACCTTTTCCCTGGGGGTCTGTAACGGCTGCCAGCTCTTCGCGCTCATGGGCTGGGTACCGTGGCAGGGGATCGGGGCGGAGCGGCAGCCGCGCTTTATCCGCAACCTCTCGGAACGGTTCGAGTCGCGCTGGGTGACGGTGAAGGTGCTGCGATCGCAGGCGATTATGCTGCGCGGCATGGAGGAGATGATCTTCGGCATCCATGTGGATCACGGCGAGGGGTTGCTCCATTTTCCCGATGCCGATATCCGCAGAACCGTGATCCAGGAGGGTATGGCCGCGCTCTGCTACGTGGATGACGCCGGAGATCCCACCGAGGCCTATCCCTTCAATCCCAACGGCTCGCCCGGGGGACTCACGGGTATCTGCTCCCCGGATGGTCGCCATCTGGCCATGATGCCCCATCCGGAACGCGCCTTTCTGACCTGGCAGTGCCATTACCTGCCGCCGGAGATGGCGAAGCCGACAGTCTCCCCCTGGCTGAAGATGTTTCAGAATGCCTATGCCTGGTGCGGAGAACAGCTGTGAACCGCTTCCTCCGCCTTCTTCTTTTCCTTTGTCTGCCGGCGTTTGCGGGGTCCGTGAGCGCCGCCGTCGCCGACAGCCCCGCGGTGGACCGGTTGGCGGCGCAACTTGCCGCCTCGCCCGGGAGTATGATGCCGGTCATCATCGCCTTTCGCCACAACGACAAAGCGGCTCCGGACGCATCCCGTCAAACTGCGGCGGCGAAAAGACGGCTGGCCGCATCCCGACGCCGGATTCTCTCCGGCCTGGAGACCGGCTCATATCAGGTGATCCGCGACTATGACCTTTTGCCGCTGGCCGCCTTGCGGGTGAACCGCGCGGCCCTGGAGCACCTGGCCCTGCATGGTGATATCACCGGGATTTTTGAGAACAAACGCCGCATGCCCCTGCTTGAAAACAGCGTGCCCATGGTGAATGGCGACCGGGCCTGGGAGCTGGGGTACGGCGGTGAGGGGTTGGCGATTGCGGTAATCGACAACGGCGTTGACCGGGATCATCCCATGCTGGCGGGCAAGGTGGTGGCCGAGGCCTGTTTTTCCACCGGCGACGCGATCAATCCGCCCCGTTGTCCGGACGGCAGCAGCGATCAGCGGGGGGAGGGAAGTGCCGATGTCGGACCCGGCGACGACAGCCACGGCACCCATGTGGCGGCCATTGCAGCGGGCAGGGGCGGTAACGGTTACCCCGACGGCGTGGCACGGGATGCGGATATCGTGGCGGTGCGGGTGGATTCGGACGACCTCTTCGGTGAAACCATGTTCGACTCCGATATCCTCGCCGGTCTCGACTACGTCTATAACCTGGGGCGGAACATGCCCATCGCCGCCGTCAATCTCAGTCTCGGAGGTGACGAGCACTTTGCCGACGACTGTGACGGGAGCAGTGTCTACACGGAGGTGTTTGAAAGGCTCAGGAGTGCGGGCATCGTCCCGGTGGTGGCCGCGGGTAACGAGTATCAGACCGACGGTATTTGCGAACCGGCCTGTGTTTCATCGGCGGTGGCCGTGGGAGCCGTCGATGGGTATGACCAGGTGTGGAGTGCTTCCAACAGCGGCCGGGGGCTCGATCTGCTTGCTCCGGGAGTGAATATTGTCTCCGCCGACATCTTCACTCATCCCTCATATCCACCGGCCAACCTGGTTGCCAAAACCGGAACCTCCATGGCAACCCCCCATGTGGCCGGGGTCTTCACCCTGATCCGTTCCCTGGAGCCGGCGGCATCGGTGGATACGCTGGAGGCCGCCCTCAAGACGAGCGGGGTGATGATCCAGGACCATAAAAGCGGCATCGTCACGCCGCGCATCGATGCCGAGGCGGCTCTCTACCTGCTTGATCCTTCCCTGCTGCCCCCGCCCGATCCCTGTTGCCGGAGCAATCCCGCTGTTGTCGTTCCCTTTCTGGAACCGCTGCTCCTTGACGGGAGATAAGAATGCGGACGTAATTGATCACGGGCGGCGCCTCTTTACCCGCTTTCTTCCGGCTGCCCAGCAGGGCTGAAGCGGCCGGAAGAAAGCGGGTAAATCGCTGCTATCTGTGACCGGTTACCTCCGTAGCGCTTGTCCGGTTACATGCGAAAACTCGTTACCCGGCGGCGCAGTTCGTCGGCGAGGCTGCCGAGCCGGTCGGCGTTGTCCCTGATTTCGGCACTGGTGCCGCCGAGGTCATGGGCCGATTGACAGACCGCGGTGATGTCGCCGGCCACTCCTGCTGCCGTCGTACTGTTATGGGCGACGCTTTCGGTCATCTCGCTGATGCCCTGCCGGGTTTCATTGATGGTGGCGGATATTTCACCGGTGGTGTGGGCCTGCTCCTCCACCGCTTCCGAAATCTTGAGAACAATATCGTTGGTACGGCTGATCACCTCGGTGATCCTGCTGATCTGGCTGACGGTTGCATCCGTCGAGTTCTGAATCTGCTCCACACTCTGGCGGATATCCACGGTGGCGGTACTGGTCTGGGTGGCCAGGTCCTTGATCTCGTTGGCGACCACGGCAAAACCCTTGCCCGCCTCGCCGGCCCTGGCCGCTTCGATGGTGGCATTGAGGGCCAGGAGGTTTGTCTGTTCGGAAATCTCGATGATGGTTTCGGTGACCCGGCCGATTTTTTCGGCAGCCTCCCCCAGGTCGTTGACCTTTTCCGAGGCCTCGCGCGACTGTTCCACCGCCTGTTCGGTAATCTCCCTGGCTTCGGAACTGTGGCTGGTAACCCCTCTGATGTTTTCGGAAATTTCCTCCAGCGCCGCTGCAATGGTGGTGACGCTGCGGAAGGCCTGGTCCGCGGTGGCGGTCGCCTGGGTGATGTTCTCGCTCATGTCCCGGGCCGCGGTTGCCGCCGCCTTCGATTTTGAAGAGACGTTGACCACCTGACTGTCCATTTCCCCGGCGGCGGCTGCGAGGTTGTCGGCAAAGACCCGCAGTTTGTCGGAGTTGCCGGTGAGGGTGGTCAGCATGGTTTTCAGGTTTGCGGTCATCTTGTTGAGGCCGCCGGCAATGACGCCGATCTCATCGTTGCCGTCAATCTCCACGGCCGTGGTCAGATTGCCCTTTGAAAGATCGTCGGAAAAGGCCTGCACCGACTGCAGCCGTTTGCCCACCCGTATGATGATGGTGAAAAAGAAGGCAAGGTAGGCCAGCAGGAGAACGGCGGTTATTCCCATTACCAGGAAGACGGCCCTGAATTTTTTTTGCATGGCCTGGTTGTGGCTCTTTTCCAGTTCCCTCACATGCCTTTCCAGGGCCTTGAAACCGGTAATGGCCGGCGAATCGTCGATTTTCACCACGGTGTCGATCTCGCCGGGGGTTTTGCCCTCTTCATGCATGGCCATGGAGACGGAGATGGCCTTGGCGTACCGGGAGGCCACATGCTTGACCTTGTCGATGGCCTCATATTCCTCCGGGGTGAGGTTCAGCTGTTCATATTCCTTGATCGCCTCGGAGAGGGAGATCTCGTTGCGCCGGAAAAGGTCGGCATATTTTTGACCGCCCCGCAGGACGTGATTTTTGAAATGATGAATGAATCCTCCGTAGCCGAACTGTGATTTCATGGTGGTGAGCAGCACCTGGCGGTGGAGGGTTTCCGCCTGAAACCGTTTCCAGACCGTATTGATACCGGCAATGGAACGCAGCTGAACGCCGATGAGAAGCGCAGAGAGCAGGATCAGTACCGCCGACGACAGGGTGAATTTTCTTTTGATGGTCATGAATCCTCCGGATAGGCTGAGTACAAAGAAAAGAGAAGGGGGCGCGGAGCCGATATCTCTTTGTCGGAGGAAAAGTGGAATTTCTTTATGATCTTGTTTCAGTAAAACGCCACCGTCCGGATGGGTGGAGAAGTGGATTGCGAGTGGTTACGGTTGTGACAAAGAGCTCTCTTTCAGGTATAAATGGAGGAGAAGTGAGCGACACGCTAACCGGTGGGAGGAGATGAATGGATCTTGTGGTATTTGGTGACGATTGGAATGCGCATCCGTCGACAACCCAGCATCTGATCATGAATATGGATGAGGAGGACAGGATCGTCTGGGTGGATTCCCTGGGATTCCGTTCCCCGCGCCTGAGTATCACCGACGGCAAACGGCTGCTGGCCAAAGCCGGTTCCATGTTCTCCGAAAGGGTCGGCTCCGGAAGCGGCAATGTCCCGGGAGACGGGGGAAAGCAGCCCCGCCGTTTCGTCCGCATTGCGCCCGTGATCCTGCCCTATCACCTCAATCCCCTTGCCCGGGCTCTGAACGTTTTTTCCCTCCGGCGGGCCATTGGGGCGGCCATGGAGCGGTTGGAGATACAATCGCCCTACTGGCTCAGCGTAACACCGGTGGCGGTGCAATATCGCGCCGCCGTTCCCCATCGCCGCCTCGCCTACCTGCGCCTGGACGACTATGCGGATCTTCCCGGGGTGGATGCCGGACTGATCCAACGGACGGAAAGGCGAATGATGGCCGCCTCCCAGATAATCTTCGCCACCGCCAAAAAGTTGCTGCCTCCGGATTTCAAGGAAAAATCGCATTATCTCCCCCAGGGAGTGGACACCGCTCATTTTGCCCGGACCCCGCTTGAGCCCCCGAAACGGCGCATTCTCGGTTTTTTCGGACTGGTGGCCGAATGGCTCGACTTCGATCTCATCGAGGCGGTGGCCCGTGCGGCCGGCGACTGGACCCTGGAGTTCATCGGGCCGGTGCGTTACCGCCCGGCAAAACTTGAGAGAATTGCCAATATCTCCTGGAAGCCCGCTGTTTCCTTTGAAGATTTGCCCCGGGCGATCAAGGGCTGGACCTGTGCCTGGATCCCCTTTCAGGTTTCGAGCCTCACGGCAGCGGTCAACCCCCTGAAAGTCAGGGAATATCTGGCAGCGGGGCTGGCCACCCACTGCACCCCCCTGCCCGAGGTGGAGGCGCTTGTCTCCCGCACCGATATTCTCATTTCCCGTAACGCCCGCGAGATCGCGGATTGGCTGGAGAGATCTCATGCGGCGGACAGTGCCGAGAGCCGGCGGAAGCGGCGCAGGAGCGTGGCCGACGATAGCTGGGAAGAGCGGGCCCGGACCCTCCGGGATCTTTTTACCGGCAGCGGGGAAAAGGCGGCATGAGCGGCTTTGCCATCTTCGGTTACCATCGACTCATTGCCGCCGACACCAGGGGCGGCAGGTACGAGTTGTCGTCGACGGAGTTCGCCGATCACCTGCAACTGCTCCGGCAACAGGGTTTTAAGACGCTCCGGCTGGAGGAGATGTCCGCCCGGATCCGGGAAAATCGGCGGGATAGCGGAGAAAAGAGCGTCATGCTCACCTTTGATGACGGCTATGAGTCGGATCTGCTCATTGCGGCACCCCTGCTCCTCGACCATGGATTCACCGCCGTTTTTTTCGTCACCACCGCACTCGTCGGCACTCCCGGATACATGACGCCCTCCCAGCTGCGCCGACTCAGCGACAGCGGCATGGAAGTGCAGTCACATAGCCACGACCACGTTTTTCTTCCCACCCTGGCGGTTGACGACATCAAAACGCAACTGCAGCGCTCGCGGGATCTGCTTGCCGAATACGGCGGCAGGGAGGTTGACTGGATTTCAGTGCCCGGCGGCAGGTATTCCCGGCAGGTGATCGCGGCGGCAAGGGAGGTGGGTTATCGGGGAATTTTTACCTCGGCTCCGGGATATGGGCACGGCCATAGTGGCGGGCTGTTGTTGCTGAAACGATTCATCTTTGAAAACGGGACGCCGCTGACGACCTTTTCCCGCATCGCCCACGGGCGGCTGCCCGTCATGCTGCGGGCCGGGGCGCTCTACTCCCTCAAAAGAGGTCTTCGCCGCCTTTTGCAGCGACCATAGTATGTAACTTTCACAGGGTTAGCCGGCAGGCGTCGATACCGCCACAGCGGTTTTGAGCCGGGAGCCCGAATCCCACCGGTTCATTTTTTCATGTTTCCCCGACCATCAAAAAATACGCCGTAGTCGCTGATGATCCGCCAGGCGAGGCGCTGCAGACGATGCGCTGTATCCGGCGACAGTTTTTGCCGCTCGTTGTACCCGGTATAGGAAAGACCCCGGGGTGATTCACCGGTAAAAAAGGCGTAAAACATGGCGGCGGCGAGATAGGCGCCTTCCAGGCTGAGGTGGGAGCCGTCGGCATAAACCTCGATGCCCTCCTCACGGGCCCGGCGGATGCCCATGCCGATGGGCGCCACCTGCGCCTTTTTCCGTTTTCCCAGTCGTTCGGTGCGTTGCCGGAAAATCCGGTCCTGATCCGGATGGAGCTCATGGCCCCAGATCATGAAAAGAACGGGGGCGCTGCCGTTTTTGCGCACCAGTTCAATGAGTTTGGCGCCGGCCTCAAGATAGTCTGACTCCGGTTCGTAGTAACTCTGCAGCACCACCGCATCCCACGGTTCGCTGCTGATGCGGTTGCGTACCCTGCGTCGCTTGAGAAATCCACGATAGCGGCGGTTTTTATAGGAAAATGCTTCGCCGCCGTGTATTTCTCCGGCAACCTCGGCCATTTTTCCCGCCGCGGCCATCAACCGGTGAAGATGGTTGTGGATGCCGCCGTTGTGACCGGTGTAGCTGTTGCCGATGAAGAGGATCTTATCCGTTTTGCCATCGCCGGGACCGTCGGCGGCGATACTGAAACTGATATCGAAGTCCATAGCATTGGTCTTTCCTTCCCGGTCCCGGCAGCGAACATAGTAATTATAGGATTCACCGTTGATCAGGCCGGTGACCGTTGTGCTGTGGACGGTGGCACCGGTGACGGTGAAGACCGAGGGCATGGCGTCATACTCCACCCGGGTCGTTCCCAGGCTGTATCTGCAGGTGGCGGCTGTCCCGGTTTCCAGGGAGAGGGTCACCGTGCCGGTGCCGGCGGCCAGTGTGCCCATGGGTCTGCCGTTTCGGCGAATCGGCGGATCGTCGTCATCCCCCTCCTGTCCGAAGGCGAAGGGAGGCAAGAGGAGCAGGACAAGGGCGGTGACAATGGAAAAGGCGGTTATGGAGCTGCGGAAGGCGGATGGCTGTGCATGGTGGAAAATCATGGCTGGATGGGTTGCGGTGGAAAAGGGTTGGGGCAGGGGGCGATACCGGGGAGGGATTACGGTTCGTCCTCCTCCCCATCGGCGGCATGCGACCCTGTATCGGCGGAGGTTTCGCCCTCCGCCCCGGCGGGGGAAATGTCGATTCTTCCTGTTTTTTCCTGGGTGTACCGGAGGATTGCCGGGTGAGATATCTCTTCCGGTACCTTGAGGGTCCATAGGTTGTCAAGGATACCCTCAATGATCAGAGTATGCACGGCTTTTTCGATGGCCTCCAGGACACACATCTGGGGGGGTTCGTTGGTGGTCAGACCGGTTTCCACCTCCAGCAGCCGCTTGACCCGGACGAAACGGAAAAGGCCCAGATCCACACCCCTGGAGAGGATCGACTTGCTGGTGGATACCGACTTGAGAATGGTGCCGGTGCGCACGTCGATGGCCCGCAGGTAGATGGTGACCCGGTCCCGGCGATATTTGACATCCCCGCCGGCGCCGAAATATTTGGCACCGAAGCCGCCGGTGAGCAGGTTGGTTTCATAGGCGACGATACCGCCTTCGATGAGCAGGTTGGCCGGCACCAGGGAGGGAATCAACAGGCGGGATTGCCCTTCATCTCCTTCGTTTTCCGTATTTTTGGCCGTGGCCCGGGTAATTTTACGCTCGGTGAGCAGGTTCTGCAGTTCTTCGCGTTCCACCGGAATAAACCAGTCGGAGTCGATGAGCGCCTGAACCAGCATGGCGGAGGCGCCCTGGGTGACGGCGGTGGAAAAGGAGGTGGCGTTGGCTTGCGCCTTGTACTGGCCGGTCTGGTCCCGGAATCCGTAAACGGCAACCACGATTTTGCCGCTGGGTTCGGGCAGGGATGTGAGATCGTCATGCACGGAGGTGACATAGCCCAGGGTCGGCGGCGCTGTAAGAGTGGTCTCCAGGCTGAAGGGGACGCAGCCGGAAAGGAGCGGGAGGATACAGAAGAAAAGGATTGTTTTCAGAAGAGAATTCATCGGTCGCTGCGGGGGGCGATGATCACCCCGTCAATAGTGGGGAATGTTGATGGTTGTTGATCCACCGGTGGAATAGTCGGTTATGCTGACCTCGACGCCGTCCGCCCCGTCGTTGACCTCAATGGAGATATCGCCGACATTGTAGGATCCGGAAGAGAGGCCGTCTTCCCCGAATACCGAATCGGTGATTTTCAGGGCCAGACTGCTGAGTATCCTCCTGGTCAGTTGATTCTCAAAATCCGCCAGCAGATCTTCCTCGTCCCGGAAGGTATTCTGGGCGGAGGCGGAACCCATCAGCACCGAGCCGTTCATGGAGAGACCGCCGAACGACGGGTTGACCGGCTGGTAGACCAGTTCCGAGGCCTCGCCGGCTGCCGGAGGGTGGAAGATCAGCAAAAGCGGCAGCAAGAGACCGGCGATCACCGGGACAGTTGCCTGTTTCATCATTTTTTCCTTCCTTTTGATCAGCAATGGTTAGAGGCCGTCCCCGGCCAGATCATACTCGACGCGCCCATGGGCGCCCTTGCCGTACCTGGAGATCACATGGGCGGCGATGACGGCGGCGGCCGCGCGGGCGATTTTCTCAATATCCGCTCTCCGTCGGCCGATGAGGACGCGATGGGCAATGATGTTGTTGACCTTGATCCAGATCCAGGTGCCGGCCTGCGGTGTTGTTTTTTCCGTAATAACGATATTATATCCTCCAATTTCCGGTGGAGGTCGCCAGGAGGCGGAAAAAAAACGGTAAAAATCCCGTCCGAATCCGGTGCTGGTACGATCGGCCAGAAGGCCGCTGATTTCAAGCTCGTTCTCCGCCGCCGCTGCCCGAGAGAGCAAACCGCAGAGAATGGCGACGCCGATGAGCAGCAGCGGACCAATGCCGCTACCGCCTGCGACCCGGAAACCTTTGGGAGAGGACGTTGTCTGCATGGTTGTTGTCGGAGCGCCGCAAACGGAAGCGGCGGCCGTGAGCGCCGGTTTTTCGTGCTATCTTCTTGAAAAGTATATCATCCCGGAGTTGGAAAAGAAAAAGAGAAAAGAACGGGGCCGGGGATTGTCTCCCCGGCCCCGTGGGATCGGTTGCTCTTGGTCCGGATTGTCACCGGCCGCACCAGGCCGATGGCCGACTATCCGTGCCGCTCAGTTGTACTGGACAATGGTCAGGGTGTTGTCATTGCCGCTCTGGGTGAATTCGTAGTGGTTATTGTCACCGTACTGTTTGTTGATCAGGGTGTTGTTGTTGCCGTCCTGGGTGATGGACGAGCTGTTGTCATTACCGTATTGCCACTGCTCGGCCAGATTTCCGGAACCGATCTGTTCAATGAAGGCGAAGTTGCCGTTGCCCTCCTGGTACTGGTAGGCGGTGTTGTTGTTGCCGTGGTTCTGGTTGATTTCGGCAATATTGCCGTTGCCGATCTGATCCTGACCAGCGCTGTTGCCGATGACGAACATGCCGTATCCCTGGCTGATATCAGCCTTGTTGCCGCTGCCGCTCTGGGACTGGACAGCGACGAGATCCAACCCGCGCTGATAGATATCCGCCTCGTTGGAGTCACCGTTCTGGGTCTGGTGGGCTTCGTTGCGGGCGCTGTTCTGGTGGATAAAGGCGGTGTTGTTGTTGCCGCTCTGCAATTGGGTGGCGCTGTTGGCGGTGCCGCCGTATTGACGCAGTTCGGCAAAGTTGCCGTCACCCTGCTGGGTCTGCGCGGCGGTGGAGTCGGTTCCCTGACCTCTGAATTTGGCGGTGTTGTCGTCGCCCTGCTGCTCCTGGGTCACCTGGTTGGAGCTTCCCCACTGGTAACCGGTGGCCGTATTTCCTGTGCCGTTTTGCAGCTGGGCGACGGAAAGAAGGGAGCCGGACTGTTGGCTGTATGCCTGGTTGTTGTTGCCGTCCTGGATCGCGGAGGCCTCGTTGTTATCTCCGGTCTGTACCTGGGTGACGGCGGAGTTGCGGGAAAAAACGTTTGATCCCTGGGATGCGGATGCCTGGTTGCCGTCTCCGTTCTGTCTCTGAACGGCGGTGAGCTCAAGACCGCGCTGATAAAGGTCTGCACTGTTTGCATCGCCATTCTGGGTTTGTTCAGCCGTGTTATGGGCGCTGTTTTGCCGGATCAGCGCCACATTCATGGAGCCGGTCTGGGATTGGACTGAGCTGTTGTCCGTGCCGCCGTATTGGTATATTTCAGCACTGTTGCCGTCGCCGTTCTGGGTCTGTGCGGCGGTGGAATCGGTTCCCTGGCCCCTGAATTTGGCGGTGTTGTCATCACCGGTCTGCTCCTGGGTCACGCCGTTGTTGCCGCCCCACTGGAAAACATAGCCCTTGTTTGCCCGGCCCGTCTGGGTTTGCAGGGCGGTCAGGTCATGGCCGGTCTGCTGAATGTGAGCATACAGACTGCTGCCGTTCTGGGTGGTTTCCGCCGAGTTGTCGTCGCCGTTTTGCACCTGTTTGATCGTCGATGCCTGGGTGTAGCCGTCATGTCCCTGGTTGATGACGGTGGCGTTACCGTCGCCGCTCTGACTCTGGCTTGCCTGGAGGTCCGATCCCCACTGGTAGAGGGTGGCCTGGTTGTCATCGCCGTCCTGGCTCTGATCCGCCTGGTTGCGGGCACTGTTTTGATGAATGAAAGCGTTGTTGTTGTCGCCGTCCTGACTCTGGCTTGCCTCGTTGTCTTGGCCGCCGTACTGCCACATCCTGGCGAAGTTGTTGTTGCCGTTCTGGGACTGGTCCGCCCGGGAGTCGCTTCCCTGTCCACGGAACTGCAGCTCGTTGCCGTCCCCGGTCTGGGCCTGGTTCACCATGTTCCAGTCACCCCATTGGAAAATGGAGGCGCTGTTTTCAAAGCCGCTCTGGCTCTGGATTGCGGTCAGGTTTGATCCATCCTGCTTGATGAAGGCGTAGTTGAAATCCCCATCCTGGTTCTGGCCGGCATTGAGGTTGTCCCCATTCTGGTCCAGCACGGTGGTGTTATCTGCTGCCGCAAAACCAGCCGCCGAGAGAGTCAGGGCGGTGATTGCGGAGAGCAGAAAGAGTTTTTTCATGATGTTCTCTCCTTATCTGAATTGAAGGGTGAAAAGTTGTCATCCACGGGCGGTGCTTCCGTTTTTTTCCATGCCGCCGTTCCTGGTTCATTTTTTGAATGCAAGAATTGCGCCGGAATCAAGGGGTTGCATTTTGCCGCCGGACACCGGAAGAAATTCTATGGTATTGGTCTGTTACAGGAAGAAGGAGGAGATGAAAACAGGGAAGTTTTTCTGGTTTTTCCGCAATAGCGTTTTCTGCTTTCCGGAAAAAACAGGATAGCGGAAGTTTGCAGCTGCGACCCGGAGAGAAAAGGGCTGGAAAAGACCTGGATGGAAGAGATCAGGCGCGGGCCAGGATGTCGACAATCCGGGCCGCTGCCCTGCCGTCGCCATAAGGGTTTTTTGCCTGGGCCATGGCATTGTATGCCTCCCGGTCGGTGAGCAGTTCCGTGACCCCTTCCAGGATCGTCTCCACATCGGTTCCCACAAGCCTGGCTGTACCGGCTTCGATTCCCTCGGGTCGTTCCGTGGTCTCCCGAAGCACCAGGACCGGTTTGCCGAGGGAGGGCGCTTCCTCCTGGATACCGCCGGAGTCGGTGAGGATGAGATGACATTTGTTCAGCAGCTGGGCAAAGGGCTCGTAGGGAAGGGGATCGATGAGGTGGATACGCTCCCGGCCATCCAGTTGTGCATAGATATGTTTTTTGACATTGGGGTTGTAATGGACCGGCAGGATGATTTCGGTGTCGGTGAAGAGTTCGTTGATTTTTTTCAGGGCGTCGATGGTGTTGAGCAGCGGCGCGCCGAAGCTCTCCCGGCGGTGCGTGGTGACGCAGATCACCTTTTTGGCGCTGAAGTCGATATGGCGCAATTCCGGGCCGGAGAAGCGATAATCGTCTCTGACGATGCCCAGAAGTGCATCGATGACCGTATTGCCGGTGACAAAGACCCGTTCCGACGCCGTCCCCTCGGCAAGCAGGTTGTCCCTGGCCCTGTCCGTGGGAGCAAAGTGGAAATCGGCAAGACAGCCCACCAGCCGCCTGTTTATCTCTTCGGGAAAGGGATTGAGTTTGTTATGGGTGCGCAGACCGGCCTCGATATGACCGATGCGGATGTTGTTGTGAAAGGCGGCCAGGGCCGTGGCGAATGCGGTGGTCGTGTCTCCCTGTACCAGGACCATGTCGGGTCGGATTTCCCGGAGTACCGCGGGCATCTTCGTCATGATGGCGGCCACGATGGAATCCAGGGTCTGATCGGCCTGCATGATGGCCAGGTTGTGTTCCGGTGTGACTGAAAAGAGATCCAGGTAGGGTCGGCACATCTCCACGTGCTGGCCGGTGATCACCACAATTGAGCGGAAAAGATCCCGCCGTCGGTTGAGTTCATTGATAACCGGCGCTGTTTTGATTACCTCGGGTCGGGTGCCGATAACCGTGACTATCTTTTTTTTCTCCGTCATTGTCTGTTGTGGTTCTCCGGTTGAGTGAAGGGGTGAGGACATGCGGGTGTCACTGCAACAGCAGCAGCCACGGCAGGCCGCGGTCAAAGACGGCGGCCGGGGCGGGGGGATCGGTATTGCCGCTTCCCCCGTAAAAGACGCCGTATTCTGAGACAACCTTCCAGGCAAGCTCCTGCAGCACCCCGGCCTCGGCTGCGGTCAGGGTGTCGTTCCAGCTGTAGCCGTGGTAGGAGAGCCCCTGGGGTGACTCGCCGGTGAAAAAGGCAAAAAACATTGCTCCCGCCAGGTAGGCCCCGTCCAGGCTGAGATGAGAGCCGTCGGAATAGACATTCAATCCCTTTTTCTTGGCCTCGTGGATGCCGAGACCGATGGGCGCCACCGGGGTCGCGGTTTGTTCTCCCAGGGACTCGTAGAGCTCCCGGTACATATCCCGCTGGTTTTCATAATTTTCATACCCCCAGATCATGAAGAGGACCGGCTCGCTGTGGTTGGCCCTGACCCGCCGGATCAGGGTGGTTCCCGCCTCGTAGAATTCCCGGCCGTCGTCATAAAAACCCTCGGAAAGGCCGCCCTGCAGAACCACGGCATCCCAGGCGTCGCCGGCGATTCTCGCCGACACCTCCGGCCTGTTGACATGACCGGGATAGTTGTCGTTTTGTCTGGAAAAGGCCTCGCCGCCGTGAATCTCGCCGGCAACATCCACCGTTCTGCCCGAGGCCGCCATCAGCCGGTGGAAGTGATTGAAAACCCCGCCGCTGTGGCCGGTGTAGGAGTTGCCGATAAACAGCACCTTGTCCAGTCTGCCGCCGCCGCTGTTGTCGCCGGCCACGTTGAAACTGACGGCAAAATCGTCATGGTTGATGTTGCCGGCGGTGTCGCGGCAGCGGACATAGAAGTTATATCCCTCGCCGTTGCGGAGCCCGGTGATGGGCTGGCCATGGGTGGTGGAGCCGGTGGTGGCGAAGAGATGCGGCATGTCGTCGTAGGCAACACCGGTTGTGTCGATGCTGTACCTGCAGGTGGCGTCAACACCCGTCTGCAGAGAGATGGTCACCGAGGGGGTGTCGGCGGGCAGGGTGCCGGTTGGTTGGGGATTGAAACGAATCGGTAAGCTGTCGGCGGCGGCAACGGGAACGGCGACGAGCAGAATACTGAACAACAGGAGCGCGAGCATGGTTGGTTCATAGCGAACGGCCGCCGTATCCTGCAAGACATATTTTTCCATCACGGTCATCATCAATCAGTTGGACGGTTCACTCTGCAAAGAGAGAATCATGGGGCTTGAAGAGGGTGCTGAGGTGCCCCTCCACCCGCATCCAGAATTCGAATTTGCGTTCAAAGGCGATGTTGCTTCTCTTGATGTCATAGGGGTCGACGGGGGTGATGTTTTTTCCGCCATAGGCGGAAAAGAGCAGCCTGATATCGGTTTGTTTCCGAATATACTCGACCTGTTCGGGCCGGATATCCTTTTTCTGGCCAAAGGGAATGGACATGAATTGCGGTTTTTCTCCCAGCTGTTTCGTGTAGGCGCCGATGGAGGTGTCGATTTCAGCGATGGCCTCCTCCCGGGACAGGGAGCCGAGGTTGGCATGGGTATGGGTATGGATACCGATGTCCACGCCCTGTTTCTTTGCCTGCCGCAGTTGCTCCCAGGACATTTTTGCAAAACTGAGTCGTGGTTGCACCGTCTGGTCGTGAGGGAACTGGCGGTCGTTGCCGATCATGCCCGTGGAGATAAAAAAGAGGCCTGGGCATCCATACCTGACAAGGATGGGCAGACCATTGGTGAAATTGTCCCGGTAGCCGTCATCAAAGGTGATTAGGCAGCATTTCTTTCCGATAAAGTCGTGATTACGGCCTTCGACGATATCCAGGAGATCGCCGGCGGAGATGATCCGGTAGTGCTTTTTCAGGAATCTTATCTGGTTTTCAAAAAGCGAGCGGCCGGTGGTCATGCCGTCGTGGCAGATATCGGTGACGCGGTGGTAATAGAGAACGGAAACAATGGTCTTGCCCTGCCGCAAAAGGCGTCGGTCCCGCAGGTGAATCAGGAAAAGCAGAAAGAGAAAGACCATTACCTTGACGGGCATGACAATGCCGGTGCGGGGTGAAAACCGTCGCCGCGCCGTCCGGCTCCAAAGGCGCAAGCGTTGTTGCAGGGTGGGCAGAAAGTACTGCTTTCCGGCATCCTGCTCTTGCTGTATGCGTTTATAGTCTCCGGCAACCAGACGTCGTAAAACCCGGGGATAAAGGTCGAGGGAGATATCCGCCACCCTGTCCTGAAGGGAGGAAAGCGTGTCATAGGGAAAGATCGGCACGATGCGTTGCCGGATAATATCACCGGTGTCAACACCGGCATTGACGAAATGCACGGTGACACCGATTTCATCGGCATCATTCCACAACTCCCAGAAACCAGGTGGAGCTCCCTTGTATTTTTTGACGTCTCCCTGGTGAAGATTGATCGTCCCCATCCTGGGAAGATCAAAGATACAGGATTTTAGAATCCCCGTACCGCAGACCAGGAGCAGGTCGAGGTCGAGATCCCTGACCATGGCGACGCCGGAATCGGAATGGACGTTTTTGGTTTCATGAATGGTGATGCCCTGCTCCCTGCAGACGTCGTAGAGATCCTTCCGGACGGCGGGTGCCAGGAGAAGGTTGACCACCGGTGTGCAGAGGAGTCTTCTGAGACCTTTGACAATCGACAAGCCGAGCCGGTAGGGGATATAGATAATACCGTTTTTTTTCAGGTTGTAGCGGATTTTGCGCCACGGGGACTGCTGTCTGTCCCAGAAGACAATATCATTGAAGTCAACGCCTTCAACCTCTTTCAACCGACAGACCATGTCGGCGATGAAGTGATCGGTGGCACTGGTGATCAGGGCGATTTTCATAGGTTTTTCCATAGATGGAGGAGGTTTGCGATGTCTTCGCCCCTGGAATCCCACCCAAAGCTCATGTAACCGATCACGGGGTCACGCTGCGTCGGCCATTGATAGCTTACCTTGCAGAATCTCATTTTTTTTTCTCGGTGAGAAGGAGCGGTTCCAGCGGCGGCACAATGGCGGTTGATTCCGGCGTATCGATACTCGATTCCATTCCACCCAGGTCCTGCCACCAGGTGGGGGGCGGCAGGGCGCGGTAGGTGTCCACATCTCCGGCGGTATTGCCCCAGTTTGACCGCCAGTAAATCCTGGTGCCCTGTCGGTTGATGGTGGCCTGGGTCTCCGCCCAGTAATGTTGGCCGCCTCCCTCCGGGAAGAGGCCGTGGGTCTGGGCGATCTGCCAGATTCTCGGGTTCTCCTTGAGCTCCAGGAGAAAGACCTGATAATAATGCCAGTACTGGCTGGTGGTACCGAAGGTCGAAACCACCACCCATCCCGGTTTTGCGTAGGCATTGCCGGAGATATGGTAATCGCCCCTTCCCCATTCGTCGGGATTGCCGGCAAGGGGCAGGTTGACGAGGTTGGTGCGGGCCCCGGTGTTGATGTCAAGCATGGCGATGACGTCGTGGCTGTCGTCCTTGATGACGTGCACCTGGCGGTTGTCCGCGGTCAGGGCAATGTCCGAATGGCCGTCGTTACCCAGGGCGACCGGTTGCGAAAAGTCCAGATTGTAGGCCCAGGTGGAATGGTTGCCGTTCTTTTGCCAGTTCCATTCAACAACCACACGGTCGCCGTGGGGGCTGACGGTGATGGTGTTCATGCGACAGTAACGGCCGTAGGGTGTACAGTCCGGCCAGTTTTCGTCCTGCTGCATGCGGCCGATGATCCGGTTCTCGCGGAGATCATAGGTGAAGATAGCGAAATGGTCGTAGTGGGGATTGCCCCTCCGCACCGAGAAGGCCCAGTAACGGGTGTCCCGGGAGGGTTCGCCCTCCATGTCCGTGGTGATCCAGGAGCCCTCGGGAAACTCGGTGGAGAAGTCACGAATCAGGGTGATCGCATCCGTGCGGATGTTGAACTTGTAGAGCCCCATCTTGTAGACGTAGTAGAAGATATCCGCATCAGCGGCATCCCAGCGGGGTTCCAGATTTTTTGGAAAGTTTTCCGGGATGGGGCCGCCGGCGAGGCTGGTCAATCCCTTGATAAATTGCAGGGTTTGGGCATCGTAGAGAAAGAGTGCGCCCTCTCCCTGGGTAATGATCAGCCTGGTACCGTCGGCGTTTTCAGGATCCGAGCGGGAGTACTCCGGCACCAGCAGCCCGGGATCAAGGGCGGTGCTGCCCTTCCAGAGCGCGGCAATGCCGTCGCTGTCCTTGTCGGTGACCCGGACGACCTCGGTGTGAAAGGTGGGATCATTGTAGGAGGCGCCCTTAGCCGGTTTGGGCATGGCCGGCACCGCACGCAGGGGCGGGCGGCAGTCGCCGTTAAGGCAACGGGAGGTGACATAGTCAAATGCCGGCGCCGTATCGGGTGTTAGCGCCGGGAGAACCAGGAAGACGATACCAAATAGACGGAAAATCTTTTCTCTTTTCATCGGTGTGTCTCTTGTCTTAATAGAATTTGCGGGAAACATTGGCCTGGACATAGACTTCTCCCTGCCGCCGGGTGGTCAGCAGGCAGCGGTCCACCAGTCCCCAGAGCATCCAGAAATAGCTTCCGAGCACAAAGTAGGTGAATCGGTCGCCGAAAAAGTTGGTGATGATGCAGGCGAGTACGGTTCCCATGAAACTCAGTCCCAGGCCGCGGCGGAACTGGTTTTTTCCGCTGAGAAAGAGCAAAAATCCACTGTGGAAGGCCTTGCCGAAGACCGTAACTAATATGATCAGACCGATAACTCCTCGGTCACAGAGGGTCTTGATGTAGTAGTTGTGGGTATCGGTGAGACCGTGGATACGGTCCGCCTTGGGTATGCTGAACCCGTAACCTTCCCAGCCGACCCCCATGATCGGATGACTTGTTATGATTCTTTCCGCCTGTTTCCAGATGTGTAACCGGGTGGAGGCGGAGCCTTCCAGTTCGCCGCTGGCCGTCACCGAACCGGAAATACGGTCCACCACCGAGGGGGGCAGAACCGTCTGCCAGACAAAATAGAGGCTCACCAGGGCAACCAGGATCGTCGGTTTTTTGAACAATCCGTAGAGAACCAGGACCATGGCCACGGCAATATAGGCGCCCCGCGAATAGGAAAAAAAGAGCGGATGCAGGCTGATGGCAAAGGTGCCGATAAAGAGGAGCTTTTTTGTAAGATTTTTTTCAAAGAAGGACATGCCCAGGCAGGCGATCGGATAGTGGGCCATAAAGGCGCCGTAATGGGTGGCGCCAAGACCCACAAAGAAAAAGGGACCGCCCACTCTTTTGTCGTAGCGGAAGGCGGAACCGCCTGAAAAGTTTCGGTAATTTCTCAGGGCCATAAAGAAGATGACACAGGACATGAGGATAAAGAGCTGTTTTTGATGCTTTTCCTCTTTGGCCAGGGCCAGGGTGATGAAGTAGATGGTGATCATCTGGGCGAAGTTCTTCCATTCCATGAGCTGGAAACTGGCCGTACTCACCGGATGGGGCAGGCAGAAGTTCATGCTGCTGGTCCAGAGGGAGACATAGGTGATGAACAGGAAGAAGATGATGACAATGCCGCTTGAGGTCAGGGGAATTCTCTTTCTCTGCACCAGGATACCCAGGAGAATCGCCAGGTAGAGGATATCCATGAAATCCTTGCCCATGGGCAGGCTGTAAAATTTATGCCAGATATTGGGCTGCGGAATAAGGGCGATGAGCAGCAGAAAACCCCACCAGGCATCCCCGATTATCGAGTAGAGAGATAACAGCAGTCCACCCGTATAGACGCTGGGGAAAAAGATTTTCCGAAGGTATAATTTGAGCGCGGTGAGCATAAATTATTTCGGTCGACTGTTTAAAGCCGCTTTCGGGTTACAGATGTTGTTGAGTACACTACGATTCTGCTTGCAAACCATGCGCCATGTCATGTTTTTTCTTCCCGGTAGAGTTTGCCGGCGCGGCTTTCCGCGACCATGGCCATGATGCGGGATACCTGGGCGGGCGTCAGTTCCCGTTGCCATCGCTGGGCAACTTCGATGGATTTTTTCCGTACACTGTAATAGCCTTCCCGGTTTTCACCGGTACTGTATCCGAGAAATTCCTCGGTCTGGACATCCCACGGCAGGCCGGTGAAGGCGAAGATTTTCTTTGCCTCCCTGACGGGATGGCGGCAGATATCCTCATATCTGATGATCATGGCATCGGCAATACCCTCCAGTTCCTCGATTGCCTTGTCGTTGAAGACCGCCCAGCGCCAGGCCTGACGCTCTTCCAGAGACATCCGACGCAGATCGGCAAGCCTTTCCGGACGACGCCGTGCCTGCTCGGTTGCCAGCAGCTGTTTGAGAACATTGTCGTCGTCCACGGAGGAGTCGAATTTGTTCATTGCCCTGCCGCGCAGGATGGAGGCGACGTGGCCGGCGGGATGCCGGATGATCTGGACGATTTTTATCCCATCAAGGCCCCTGGCAAGCACACCGACCCGCCCTGTTGACTGGATGCTCTTCCAGACGGTGATCCCATGACCGGATGATTTTTTCCAGACATTGATGATGGGAAAACGCAGCGAGAATCGCTGGCCGATTTTGGCGATCTCCACATTGCGGTTGAAGATGAAGGTACTGATTCCCGAGAGATACCGTTTTGAAAAGAGCGGCAGTTTGCCGCGGACCTCCACAGCGGTATTATTTTTCAGGGAATCGACCCAGTGGCGCATCACCTCCCGGTAATGATCCAGTTGTCGGCAATCGGCGGCCAGGGGAATTTTGATCTTGTCATGACTGTCCGGCTCGTGCAGGTAGATGGTGTCCGGGTGGCTGTCGAAGATCTTGCCGATCCAGGTTGTGCCGGAACGCGGCATTCCGGAGACGAGAATGAGGTTGTCGTATGGTTGTGGTGTCATGTCAGGTCGGGTTTCCAATCCATTTCTTTTTCCAGAGAAGTTCCTGGAGTTTTGCGGCCAGCTCCCTTTCGATGAGCAATATTCCGGAGAGAATGATGATTCCTCCGGTGACCACCTTCAGCCCCAGGGTCAGCAGCGGGGTGTTCGTTGAGATGAGGTTGACGCTGAAATACATGATGAGCGAGAGCAGGAGATGGTAGAGGGCCTCCCGCTTGAGCCGTACGCGGATATATCTGAAAGAAAAGAGCACGGTGAAAACGGATGTGAATGCGCAGGCGATCAGTGTCGCCCAGGCGGCGCCGAAAATAGGGTATTTGGGAATCAACAGGAAGTTCAAAGGGATGTTGATGATCACCCCCATGCAGATGATGGCGAAGATGACCTTTGTCTTTTTGGTGAGATACAGACCGGCGTTGAGGACGCTGTTGATACCCAGCAGCAGGGAGCCCACGAGGATCAGCGGTGAAAAAAGGGCGGCATCGGCAAATTTTTCCGTGGCCAGAAGCAGGTAGAGATCCTTGACAACAGCCTGATAGCCGAAGCAGATGGGCAAAAGCCCCATGAGCAGGTAGTGGAAGCTGTCGCGCAGAAACAGTTCCGTGGCCCCGGCCCCTTCGCTGTTGTAGACCTTCACGTAAAGGGGCACAATGGCGTTTGACACCGAAAAGGTTATGACGCCGGCAATGTACATGGGCAGGCTCTGTCCGGCGGTGTAGATGCCGAGCTCGCTTTCCCCATGGAAAAAGAGGATGATATATCTGTCCGCATAGGAGAGCAGCAGATAAGAGAGTTCGGTGAACAGCAGCGGAATACCGAAGATTATCAGCTGACGGGCGAGTCGGGCCGAGGCCGACAGGGGCCTGACCGTGTAGTGCCTGAAAAACCAGTGACTGAGAACCAGGAAGGCGAGGTATTCGGAGATAACGATTCCGGTAAAAAAACCATAGAGATCTTTGATGACAAAGAGCAGCAGGACCAGGCCGATGGTGACGGCCGTCATCTTGTTGGCGACATTGACCAGGTTGATGAAGACGGTTTTGCCGTTGCTGCGCAGCAGGTTGAGACAGGCGACATTCAGCGGACGTACCAGGATATAGGCGGTCATGACCTGGAAACAGATCTGGAATTTTGCATTGAGGTTCAGAAAGCGGGACAGGAGCGGCAGACTGCTCCAGTACCCAAGGGTCACCAGCAGCGCAATGGTCGCCGCGCCGAAACAAACGGTGGAGGCGAAGATGGTCCTCTCTTCATTACTGCCGGTATAGTCACCGTGCATCCTGATGATGCCGTCCGACAGGCCGGCCTTGGCCATGGCCACGGTGAGCAGCATGGTATTGGTGACCAGGGAGAGCATGCCGTATTCCTCCACCGGCAGTAGTCTGGTGAGGATCGGGAAGGTGATGAACCCGATCAGCAGAATAACAGCCTGGCCGCTGAAGAAGTGGCTGAAATGGATAAGAAATCCCTTTTTGTTACTCATAGCCGCTCAGGGAGCTTTTTGGGGTGTGTGTTGCAATCATCATTAATTTTTACGTTTCATCCGTGTTCCATGGCCTGGATATTAATCGGTTGCCCTCGGCTGCGGAGAGCCGGGTCGGGATATGATTCCGAAAAAGCGCTCGGCAAGTCTGGAGAGGGCGAAGAGGAAGATGAGATAGGCCCAGAACGAGACAGAGAGATCCCACCTGAAGAGGAAAAAGTCATATTTCAGCATAAATATCATATGCAGCAGGAAGAGGGCGTAGGAAATGTCGCCGCTTATGGTGAGAAATCCGCTTTTTTGGGTCCGCAACAGGTTGGCAACGATTATGGCCGTCAGCGAGAAGAGCAGCAGGGAGAGTTCGGTGGCGAACTGGATGACGATGGAGGGAATCTTTCCCTCCAGAGCGGCGAGAAGAGAATTTTTCAGAAAAAAGAGAAAGATGCAGGAGCAGAGGGAGAGAATCCATATTTTCCGTGTTGATATTTTCTCCGGTATCCTCCCCAAACTGCGGTGATAAAGGGCGACAATGACTCCGAATGGGAAGGAGAGATAGCCGTAACCCAGGGGATGGACATAATAGCTGAACATGATGAGTGCTGTTCCGGTCAGTACCATTGCCCAGGCCGTCGCTCTTTTGTCGATACCGCAACCGGCAAAAAGGGCAAAAACGCAATACCAGATAAGTAACACGGTGATATACCAGCGCACGTAATCGATGTTGCGCGTCGCTTCGTTGATGTTGGCGCCCAGAAAGGTCAATATTATGTCGGCTGTCCCGTAGTTTTTATCAAGCAGGAAATGGTCGGCAACCAGGATAATGAGGGTGATGATCCAGTAGGGAAGCATGACCTTCATGAGGCGTCGCCGGATAAACTCCTTGAAGATAAACGGTTTTTTTGAAGCGGACATGGTCAGCCCGAAACCGGAGAGCGCAAAGAAAAGGGAAACGCCGTAGGCACCCAGGACCGGGAAAAAGGGGCGTGCTTCCTCATTGAGTAGGTGGATACCCAGGTGACCGCTGAGGACCAGCAGGATAGCTATACCGCGCAGCTGGTTCGTGGTTCCGCGTCCGAGAAAGGAGTCTGCCGGTCGCCTCCGGGTAGTGAGCAATATCAGCGCCAGGAGGCCGCCGAAGATGACCAGGGAAGCGACAAGCGGAGAATGCAGGCCGAGTTTGACGGTTTCGTGATTTTGGAAAATGGGGTTCATGGGTACCGGTATGATCGCTCTGTTTCAGACATCCTTGTCGCCTGCGGTGAGCATCCAGTGGTATTTTTCAAGGCAGGTGTCGGAATTTGCGGAAAAGAGCATGAAAAGATCGTCCTCCTTTCTGGGGAGAAACCCGATTTGTCGCAGCAGAGGGGAGTATGGATGCGTTTCGTTGAGACAGAGGCGGATAGCATCTACACCGCCCCTGGTCCGCAGGTCGGTGATGAACATTTTCAGCAACGGCCGGACACAGTCGCTGTCGCGGCAGAAAATATCATATACATGACAGGTGGAGTTGTTATCACTGCCGTAGACGAGGTATCCGTCGAGGATGTTGCCGGACATGCAGGTTGCTATGCGGAAATTGCCGGAGGGTCGGTCGCTGTAGCGCCATGTCAGGCTTGCCCGGTCCCTGTTTCGCAGACAGTGGTTGCCGGTATCGCTCCGGCGCCATAACTCTTCGAACCGGGCATTGAATTCCCGAACCGATCCCAGGGAATATTCCCGGCTGTCGATACGACGGAGTTTTCCGCCAAGCAACAGGGAGAAGAGATACTGCAGGGCAGCGGCGGCGGCCTGGGAGCGAACAAGGGGGCGCAGTTTGCGGGCCGGATTGAGCCAGCAGACATGGTGGACCAGGGGTTCTCCGCTTTGCCAGCCGTTTCTTGCCAGGACTTTGCGGGCGGGGGTATTGGGTATCACCAGGCCGCCGGGGAGATCCTTTGTGGTCAGCTCATCGGCGATAAAGGCAAAAAAATCGTCCGCCAGACCGGTGCCGCGGTATTTTCTGTCCAGAGAGATATCGCCAAGCACCATGAGTTCCCGGTGGGCGCCTTTCAGGCGATAGGGCCGATGGATCACCGCTGCCATGCCGACCAATTCGCTGTTGTTACGACTGACCCAGTAGATTTCGGGAGGAATGCGGGAGCCGGGACTCCGGTAGCGCCAGTCCAGATAGGGCCGATCACGTCTGTCATGGCGATTGCGATTCCGCAGCTGCATAATCCGCTCTTCGAACCCCTGATACGGGGTTACTTTGAAAGCAAAGGATGTCATTGCACTCAGGCGGTCCGGCAAGCCATGGTGGTGTAGAGGTGCTCGTGGGTTCTGATCATCTTCTCCAGCGTGAACTCCTTGCGGACACGCTGCAGGGAGCGTCGGCCCATGGTACGGCGGAGCTGCGGATTATCGTGGAGCCGGATAATCGCTTCGCCCAGCAGATCCGGACGGTCAGGAGGGATAACAATACCGTTATAGTCGTTGATAACGGCCTCGGCATTGCCTCCCACATCGGTGACAATAAGGGGCAGGCCCATGGCCATTTTTTCAATGACGGCATTGGAGAAGCCCTCGTTGCTGCCGGGGACCAGACAGGCGACGTCGAATGCCCGTAAAAATGGACGGGTATCGCTGACCAGGCCGGTGAAGACGACCTTGTCTTCGAGTCCCCGGCTCAGGATGTACTGCTGGTAGGTTGAAAACAGGTCGCCGCCGCCCACCAGCACCAGTTTGAGATGGGGAATTGTTTTCAGGGCCTGCTGGAAGGCGCTGAAGAGGTGATCATGATTTTTTTCCGGACGCATGATGGCCACCATGCCCAATACAAAGTCGTCTTTGCCCAGGCCCAGGCGCCGTCTGGCGGCAGCGGCTTCCTCCGGTGTCGGCGGCCGAAATCTGTCGGTATCGACACCGTTGTAGATCACCTGCAGTTTGCCGTCATCCACTTTTTCCCGGCTGCGGAGTATCCGGCTGACTGCCTTGGCAACCACGATATAGTGGCGGATGATCCTCCGGATCTGGCGGTTGAGGAAAAACTGCAGGTCGCTCTTGAGATCCCCCACATCACGTTTGCTGGAAATAATGCATCGTATTCCGGAGAAATAGGCGACAAGAGCGCCGTAGACATCGGATTTGAAGTGGAAGGTTTGGACGATATCGATGCGGTGTTTTTTGATGATGTTCCTGAGCCGAAAGGCCTGGCGCAGGGCGTTGACGGTATAGTAGCGGGCCACCGGCAGGTGAAAGATCGGTATACCCAGCCGGACGATTTTTTCATTGAGTTCGCTCCCCAGGTCAAAGGCCACCACGTGACATGAAAAGCGCTGCCGGTCCAGCTGTTCCAGGAGAAACAGCAGATGACTCTCGGTGCCGGCCTGCTTGTGAAGGTGGTCGATGATATAGAGAATTCGTATTTTTTCGGGCACGGATTTCCTCCATGAAGCTTGTATCGGAAAGATGGGGGATCAGGTTCACCGGAAAATCCGGTCGCGGTCCTGAATACGGACAGCGACCGGATTTTCATCGCAGGGCCACGGCCGACAATGCCGGGTCGGCCGTTTTTGGGTAGATGGTGATATCCCCACAAAAAATTACATGATGCTGCGGCCTCTTCTCCTGAATTCACGGACATCCTTGCGGGTGGGAAAGGAATAATAACTGCCGCCGCTCTCCATCTTGGTGTATTTCACCCTGCCGTACCGGAAATCTTCAATAACCCTGAGAATCAGTTTGACATCCAGCATCTTGGTTTTGACGATCATGTTATGCAGGGTGTCGTTGGGCTTGATGGGCACTTTTTCCCGGGCAAGGATATCACCGGTGTCGATTCCGGTTTCGATCCGATGAACGGTGATCCCCGCCTCACTTTCGCCATGGTAGAGCTGCCAGAAATTCGGCAGCATCCCACGATAGTGGGGCAGAGGGGCATTGTGGACATTGATGGAATCAAGCCTGGGAATCTTGATCAGTTTTTCCTTGAATATGATCGGTGAGGCCACCGAGATGAACAGATCCGGATCATACTCTTTGATGAGGGCATGGAATTCGGGACTGTTGAGATCGCTGCGTTCGATGACGTCGAAGCCGTATGATTCAACCAGTTGTTTGACCGTGTAGGTGCGGATGTTGCCCGATCGCCCGCTGTTGACCGGCTGTTTGCCCATGAGCTTTTTATAGGTGTATTTGACGCCGACTTTGTAAAAGTCGATGATTCCGTAGAAGTCGAGCATCTGCTTGGCCAGCTTGACGGTGGATTTTTTTCCCATGGGCTTGGAGATGACAACCGCTTTGATCTCGTCCAGGTTTTTGTACTTCTGGAAGAAGGCGTTGAAAAAGACCTTGACGTAGAAGGGGTCTTCCTGGGTAAAAAAGACGATATTCATATGTCCTCCTCCTGTGCTCTTCGTCTGTTCAGCCTATCTCTGGGTTTGCCAGACGACAAATGTCTCGCCCCGCAGGACCTTGAATAAGCTGATCAATGCTGCAATGTTCACTGTGCTGAAAAACAGCGGCAGATAAAATATTTTCTGGTGGATATCCTTTTTTTCCAAAAAATAGCCAAGGGTGGCTGCAAGGTAAAAGAGAACCTGTCCCAGGAAGAGCAGGCCATACACCGGTGAGCTCGACGCCAGGACCGCACTGGAGAGCAGGACCACCAGGCAGAAGACAGGTACCAGCCAGCGCATGACCTTGTGGGAGATGAGCTGCAGGGAGACAAAGGGATAGCGCAGCGGGTTGAGCAGATTCTTGACATAGAGCAGGCCGGTCATCCCCTGGACGATCACCCGCAAGCGCATGGCGAATTCATCATCGGTCTTGCCTGCCGGCTCTTCAAAGGCCAGGGCTTCGGGCTCGAAGACGATCCGGTAGCCTTGCTGCAGCACCATCAATGGCTCCACCAGGTCACCGGTAATGTGCGGGTGCAGGTCCACGTAGAGGTCACGGCGCACCGAGTAGATACAGCCGCTACAACCGGTAATAGTCCGTATTCTGCTCTGACGGCTTTTAATAAAGTTTTCCAGATTCCAGAAGGTGCTCACTCCCTTTGCCGCCGATGATTTGTCCGGGTCCAGATAAGTATATTTTCCACTCACCGCGCCAACCTCACTGTCTGCATAGTTGCGGACAATGGCCCTGATCGCCTCCGGGTCGTACATGGAGGCGGCATCGGAAAAGATGATGATCTCGCCCCGGCAGACGGCAACAGCGCTGTTCTGGGTCGCGGTTTTACCCACTCGCCCCTCGACCCGGTGCAGCCTCACCCTGATTCCCCTGTTGTTTTCCCGGTATCTGGCAACGATTTCATCGGTGGCATCCGTTGATCCGTCTGAGGCGACAACGATCTCGAACCGGTCGGCGGGATAGTGCAGGGCCAGTGAATTTTCCAGTTTGGCGCCGATATGCTTTTCCTCGTTGTAGGCCGTTATCAACAGTGAAACAAAGGGGGTGATGTCGTCCCTGCGCACTTTCCTGTGTACCAGCAGTGACAGCAGGGCAATGAGCAGCGGATATCCCACATAGACATAAAAGATGCAGAGCAGCGAGAACCAGAAGAGAAATTGGATCAACATGGCATATTCCTGTAGGCTTTTTAAATATCCTTTATAAAGGCAAGGTGTTATGGATGCCGTGGAGCAGCATGCCCTTTGCGGACCGGTCCACCGCTTCCGGACAGGCGGCAGCGGGCCTGTGGAGACCTGTGCCCGAGAGCCGCTGAATAAAGGGCCTGATATCCCGCTGCCATGGTGGCGGCTGAGTATCCCGCCATCACCCTGCCACGCGCATTGGCGCCCATTGTTTTTCTTGTTTCCGGATCGTTGAGCAGATGCAGGAGGCTCCGGTGCAATGCCGTATCATCCGCCGGTTCCACCAGCAGACCGCTATCGCCATCTACGACGAGATCCGGCACGGAACCAACCCGGGACGCCACCACCGGCAACCCCGCGGCCATGGCCTCCAGCAGCACCAGGGGCAACCCTTCGGTGAGCGACGGCAGGGCAAAGATATCCATGCAGCTGTAAAGCTGCGGCAGGTCGGAACGGTAGCCGGTGAAGATAACGCGGGATCCGCCCCATTCTTTTTCCAGCTGCTGCCGCAGCTCCCCGTCGCCGACAATGAGAAAGAACGTTTGCGGATGGCGGTTGATCAGCTCCGCCGTGGTGTTGAGCAGGTGAACGTGTCCCTTTTCCGCGGAAATCCTGCCCACTGTCCCGATGACCACTGCTGATTCGGGAATGCCCAGAGCAGCACGCACTTCCTCCCTGGTACCGGGGGCGACGCCGAAACGCTCCAGGTCAATGCCGTTGTTTTGAACATGCACCTTCTCGGCTTCAATGCCGGCATTGATGATTTTTCGCTTCAGTTCCTCAGAGACCGCCGCCACCGCTGAGAAGTATCGGAGAAAGAAGCGATCCGCCGCAGCAAAGAGTTTCATCTTCGGATCGTCGCCCAGCCAGTTGTGGCAGGTGGCCACCAGGCCGATGTTCCCCAGGCTCCGGGTGGCGAAAAACGCATAGAGGTTGGCCTTGTACCCATGGGAGTGGATGAGGTCCACTTTCTCCTCTTGGCAAAAGGAGCGTATGGCCAGGATGGTGCGCGTATCGAGCTTGCCGCGACAGGGAAAGATCATGGAGCGCACTCCCCGCTTTTCGCTTTCCTCGGCAACTTCGACGTGGGGCGTGGCCAGGTTCTCGATGACTCCGGCAACAACATTGCAATCGCCCCTTTTGTGCAGCTCCCCGGCAAGCTGCACGACCATGTTCTCGGCGCCGAAATAGCCCTGACTGCTAATGAGCTGAAGAACATTTATCATAACGCTTCGTTTTCCGATGACCGGGTCTGGCCGCAACCGAACAGTTTTTCCAGGTGATCCCTGAGCATGGCACCATCCCTTATTTTTCGGGCATGGATCGCCGCCGGATCGGTGAGGCTGCCGGCCGTCTGGTTGCGAAAATAGTTCCGTGGTTTTTGTTGGCGCCACGTTTCAACGACTTTTTCCCTGTACTTTTCGATGGTCGAAATCTTCCGGGCCGGGTTTCCGGCAACGATGGTACCGGGCGCCACATCCCGGGTGACCACCGAGCCGGCGCCGACCACGGCATTGGGACCGATGGTGACGTTGGGCAGAATGATGCTGTTGAGGCCGATGAAGCAGTTGTCATGGATGGTGATGGGACCGAATTTCTGCAGATCGGGTATTTCCTCAGTAAAGATCCAGCCGGCGCCGTCATGGGTGAGGAGCTGGACGTTGGGAGAAATGGTACAGTGGTTGCCGATGGTCACCAGATAGGGCTCTCCTGCAAGTGAACGGATTTCCAGCCTGTTGTTTTCCCCGATCCGGGCACCCTGACTCCTGAAGTATTCGGCAATGGTAAAGTCGTCGTAGGAGTTGAGCACAAAGCTCCGGCGCACCCTGAGAGCAAGTTTTTTTATCAGTCCCATCATCGCTTACTTGAAATCATCGCCGTTGACGATGAATTCATCGTCAACATACCCCTGGACATAGGCATAGCCGTCCTCTTCGATCATTCTGATGACCCTGCTCCGCGCCTGGAGGTAATCGGCACTGTGGAGCTGATCATAGGTGACGACGTTGCCGCCGGCGATCTGCTCCTTATGGCGGGCCACGAAGACATCAAAGGCCTGGTAGCGCCTGGCCGGCACACCGGCGACGCAGGAATTGGGCGGGATATCCTTATTGATCACCGAGCCCGAGGCGATGAGTACATTGGGCCCCACGGAACAGCCGGCGGTGATCGTCACATTCTCGCCGATATAGACATTGTCATGGATGACGGTTTTTTTGAGGATCGTATGCTGATCGGTGAACTTGAAGGTGGAGGCATCGTGGCCGAAGATCCTGACATTATGGCTCAGGGAGCAGTTGTCGCCGATCTCGATGAGATAGCCGTATTCGCCGTCGATATAGGCGGTGGGCATGATGGTGACGTTGTTGCCCAGCTTCAATCCGTTGTCTACCCAGAACTTTATGCGGTTGACATATTGGATATGTTCGATTCTCCGTTTCAGATAGATGTATGGTTTTCGCAGAAGTGACATGGACAGCCCGTAAATATGATTTTTCCCGTGTTCCTTTTTCGGACGGGTCCGATTCAATGAGCGCATCGACACCTGGTCCTGATGCGGCGGGTCGTGACTATGGGTATACATAATTAAATGGACTCCGGTATGGTTGTTATGTCACGCCGGTGCTCCGTGGTTTCCGGACGTTCACCATTTTCAGCGCAAATAAAATTTATTTGTTGTTTCAATATGTTGCCAGGCAGGCGCCATTTGGATCCCAAGGCGCCGAGCACGAGAACCGGTTCGTCCTGAGTAAATGCAAAGGAGATGCCCGCTTTTATTGACCGCACGTAACAAGTTGATATTAAATCGTTTTATTGTGCGCTGCAGGGGAGAAAATGTGGGGCGTTGCCAACTTTTTCGAAATTTCGGATTTTTTTAAATGGAATTCCAAAAAAAGGAAAAAAATAGGGGGAAAAAGTTGCTGTTCCTGTGGAGAGGAATTTTCCCAGTGTAAACAGCCGGGGAGGAGGGACCTATCCGCTTGAAAAGCGCTGTTTGAAACGGAGCAGGGAAAAGACCGCTGCAGCGGTTGCCA
>CAYUNE010000049.1:0-5143 GCA_964446115.1 uncultured Desulfobulbia bacterium
AAATTGTTTTCTCATCTACGGCGGTAACCAGGCCAGAATCCAGGAAGAGGTGAAAACCGTCCCCTGGCAGGAGCTTGCAACGTTTGAAATTGAATAGCGGGCCGGCCGGGGTCAGGCCGGGGGTCAGGTCTTGAAAAGCAACATTTTTTCATGCTAAGAAATCATCATGGCACGACCTCTACGACTTGAATTTCCCGGGGCGATCTATCACCTCACTTCCCGTGGCAATGCGCAGGCGCCTGTCTTTCTTGACGATGCCGACCGCCGCGCCTTTCTCGGCATTCTTGCCGACACCGTTGACCGCTATAACTGGATATGCCATGCCTATTGCCTCATGGGGAATCACTACCATCTCCTCGTCGAAACCCCCGACCCAAACCTGTCGGCCGGGATGCGGCAACTAAACGGGGTCTATACCCAATTTTTCAACAGGGTGCATGACCGGGCCGGGCATCTTTTCCAGGGACGATATAAATCGATCCTTGTCGAAAGGGGATCTCACCTGCTGGAATTATGCCGCTATATTGTCCTGAACCCGGTGAAGGCCGGTCTGGTGAAACGCCCGGAACAGTGGCGCTGGAGCAGCTACAGGGCAACGGCCGGTATGAGCAGGGGTGGGGGATTCCTCACCACAGATTGGATCCTCGGCCAGTTCTCTCCAAAGAAGACCCAGGCAAGAAAAAAGTATATTGATTTCGTCAACCAGAACCTGCCCGAGGGGACGCAACCCCCGTGGGAACGGCTGGAGGGCCGGATATTTTTCGGCGGTTCCCGGTTCATCGAACGCATGCGGGAAAAACTGGGCAAACAGAAAGAGACGGCAGAGATTCCAAAAGTACAGCGATTTGCCGGCCGCAAGCCCTTGGCTGAACTCCTGGCCGGTATCAGCGATAAAACAGAACGGAACCGGAGAATCTGCACCGCTCACCTGGAGCATGGATACACGCTGGGGCAAATAGCCGGTGCCTTGGGAATACACTCTTCGCAACCCGGCGGTATAATATACCTCTTTGCTGTAAGCGCGCACGGGTGCCGTAGATTTGCACGATCTTTCCTGACCGCTATAGCCTATTTATGCGGCCAGGAAAGATCGTGTGACATGCGGTGCCCGTGAGCGACTACCACTATTCCCCAGTAAGCCGGATGATTAAGAGGCAGCGGCAAAACGCACGATTCAAGACCTGACCCCGTCGATGACCCCGTTGAATGGGATTATCTTGCCTATTCATAAAAAATATGACATGATTAAGCCATGCAATCACATCATCTATGGATATGGCAACAGAAAGACTGGCCCGAATTTTATTATGACAGTTGCCTTCTTCTGCCGAAAATCAGCAATGTCTCCCGGTTGATCGGCGGTTTGACAGCAATCTGTCAGACATTAAGTGACACGGAACGGCTGGATGCCCATGAACGGGTACTTACCGATGATACAATGGAGACAGCGGCCATTGAGGGAGAGGTTCTTCGCCGAAGTTCTGTTCGAGCCTCTATCCGTAAACGACTGGGGCTTCAGGTTGAGCGTGAAGACTGGGACGAGCGGGCCGACGGCCTTGTTTCCGTTTTACTCGATGCACGATTACTGCAACAACAGTCTTTAACTGAAGAAAGGTTGTTTGGCTGGCATGCAGCCCTTTTTCCCGGTGGATATTCCGGTCTCAACAAAATTAGAGTAGCTCGGTACAGAGGGAAAGAAGAGATGCAGATCGTTTCCGGGGCAATAGGCCGTGGGACTGTGCATTATGTGGCCCCGCCCAGAGCGGAACTTGACCGGGAAATGGCCCGCTTCCTGAATTGGCTGAATACTGAAAACGAACCGGAACCATTACTCAAGGCGGGCATTGCCCATCTCTGGTTTATTATGATTCATCCCTTTGATGACGGGAATGGTCGAATCGGCAGGGCTGTGACGGATTACCTTCTTACCCGCAGTTATCCATCTCTCATGGAGCTGGTTTCATTTTCCAAATACATCAGTCTGGACAGAAAGGGGTATTACAGCCTCCTTGAGGCTGCCGGAAAAAACGGTATGGATATAACTCCCTGGCTGAAATGGTTCTTGCAGACCTTTGAAGCAGCCCTGCAGGAATCACAATGGATTGTCCAGCGGGTAGTCACCAAGGCAAGATTCTGGCAGCAGAACAGAGATGTTGCCTTAAATGCCCGGCAGCAGAAGGTGATCAATCGCCTCCTTGACAGTGGAGACAGGTTTGAAGGCGGTATGACGACCCGAAAATACGCCGGCATGACCAAGTGCAGTTCAGTCACGGCCAGCCGTGATCTGGCTGACCTGGTGAATAAAAATATTTTGCAGAAACGTCCCGGCGGAGGCAGGAGTACCAGCTACGAAATATGTCCTCTGAGAAAAGGCCGGGGGTCAGGTCTTGAAAAGCAACATTTTTCATACTAACAATGCAACTATGTGCAGGAGCATTGGGCAAAGCACGGGAGCCAATTTTTCTTATGGTGCTGCCCGGGCGGCCATTGATTCAACGGGTTATCTCCTGGAAAATCCTTACTTTTCGACATCATTATGAACAGTTAGATCATGCGGATTCCCTATTATCATATCGATGCCTTTACCAGCCAGGTCTTTGCCGGCAACCCGGCCGGGGTCTGCCTGTTGCAGAAATGGATGCCGGACAGGGTGTTGCAGGCCGTTGCCGCTGAAAACCGCCTCTCCGAAACCGCTTTCCTGGTAGCTGAAGGCATGGAATATGCGCTACGCTGGTTTTCGCCGGAGACCGAAATCGATCTCTGCGGTCACGCCACCCTGGCCGCGGCCCATGTCCTCTTTACCCATCTGGGTCTGGAGCGGGATCGGCCTGTGCACTTTGCCAGCCAATCCGGCAAGCTTGCGGTCACCTGCCGGGGAGAACTGTACACGCTCGACTTTCCGGCCAGGCCCGGAGCGGAATCGGACATCCCGGAAGCGCTGACACAGGCCCTGGGCGCGACTCCGGAAGGGGTCTTTCTCGCACGTGATATTATGGCCGTCTTTTCCAGTCGTGCCGAGATTGAAGCCCTGCAACCCGACTTTGCCGCCCTGGCCGGGCTCGACTGCCTGGGGATCATTGTCACGGCTCCGGATGATCCTGGCGGGGCCGACTTCGTCTCTCGTTTCTTCGCCCCCGGCGCCGGCATACCCGAAGATCCGGTGACCGGATCGGCCCATTGTACCCTAACTCCCTACTGGGCCGCGCGGCTGGGCAAGAATGAACTCCACGCTCACCAGGTCTCGGCCCGGGGTGGCCAGCTGTTTTGCGAGATGCGGGGTGAGCGGATCTTGATCAGCGGCCGCTGCGTGGACTATCTCACCGGCACCCTCCACCTGCCCGCAAGGCCGGGGGTCAGGTCTTGAAAAGCAACATTTTTTCATGCTAAGAAATCATCATGGCACGACCTCTACGACTTGAATTTCCCGGGGCGATCTATCATCTCACTTCCCGTGGCAATGCGCAGGCGCCTGTCTTTCTTGACGATGCCGACCGCCGCGCCTTTCTCGGCATTCTTGCCGACACCGTTGACCGCTACAACTGGATATGCCATGCCTATTGCCTCATGGGGAATCACTACCATCTCCTCGTCGAAACCCCCGACCCAAACCTGTCGCCGTACAGCGATATGCCGGCCGCAAGCCATTGGCTGAACTCCTGGCCGGTATCAGCGATAAAAAAGAACGGAACCGGAGAATCTGCACTGCTCACCTGGAGCACGGATACACGCTGGTGCAGATAGCCGATGCCTTGGGAATACACTATTCCACAGTAAGCCGGATAATAAAGAGGCAGCGGCAAGACGCACAATTCAAGACCTGACCCCGCGCGATGCCCCCTCGACTATTCCGCGGAGGATCGTGGAATAGTCGCGACCATTCCACGATCCTCCTTTGTTTGGTCTTGCCTGCCGCCAGAGAAGGCGGTAGGATATGGTCATGGAAATACTGCCAAGAATATATGGGTGGGTCCTGAACAATCACTTTCAGGACGGGCCGGAAATGGCCTTCCTCGCCGGTCCCAGGCAGGTGGGAAAGACCACCTTGGCCCGCCGTTTTCGGGAAAAATCCATCTACCTGAACTGGGACAATGAAACCCACCGGCGTCTGATCATGGCCGGGCCGGACCGGGTTGCCGACCATATCGGCCTGCACCGGTCGCCTGTGGTGATCTTTGACGAGCTGCACAAGTTTCCCCACTGGAAGGGCTTTCTCAAGGGATTTTACGATACCCATGCCGCAGGCGGGGCCATGAAAATCCTGGTCACGGGCAGCGCCCGGCTCGATATCTACCGGAAAGGCGGCGATTCCCTGATGGGCCGCTACTTCCTCTACCGGATGCATCCCCTGAGCCTGGCCGAGCTGCTCCGGCCTGAGGCTGCCCCGTCCCTCATCCGTTCCCCGGCGGGACCGGCAGAGGAGAAATGGCGGCGCCTGCAGAGATTCGGCGGTTTTCCCCAGCCTTTTCTACGGGGAACTCCACAGTTTTACAACCGGTGGAAACGAACCCGGTCCGCCCAGCTTTTCCGCGAGGACATCTTCGACATTTCCCGGGTTCAGGAGATACGCCGGGTGGAACTGCTCGCCGAGCATATTATCCATCAGGCCGGGCAACTCACCAGCTTTGCCTCCCTGGCCGGAAAGATCCGTGCCTCCCAGGATTCCATCCGCAGGTGGACAACCATCCTGGAAAGCCTCTATTTCTGCTTCAGCGTCAGGCCCTGGCATGCCAATATTACCCGGTCCCTGCGTAAGGAGCCAAAGTTTTACCTCTGGGACTGGGCGCTGGTGACCGATCCCGGCGCGCGCCATGAAAACCTGATCGCCTCGCACCTGCTCAAAGCCGTCCACCTCTGGACCGACCTCGGCCTTGGCGAGTTCGGCCTCTTTTTCCTCCGCACCAAGGACAAGAGAGAAGTCGATTTTGTCGTCACCAGAGACAACATGCCCTGGTTCCTGGTCGAGGTAAAAAGCTCTGACGCCCCCTTGAGCCCGCACCTGGCCTATTTCCAGAAGGCCACCGGCGCCCAGCACGCCTTCCAGGTCCAGATGAACGCCCCCTTTGTCCAGGCAGACTGCTTCTCGCACAACCGCCCCATCAGGGTGCCGGCCCAGACCCTGCTCTCCCAGCTTGCCTGACTACAG
>CAYUNE010000050.1:0-84328 GCA_964446115.1 uncultured Desulfobulbia bacterium
TGTAAACCCGCGGTATATCTTGCTTCCAAACTGTAATTGGTCACAGGTGCTGCAGATTTGCACGCTCTCTCCCGGCCGCTATAGCCCACTATGCGGCCGGGAGAGAGCGTGTAAAGATGCGGTGCCTGTGATCAATTACGGTTACCAAAGTCAGTTGTTTGCCCCGTGAGCAGTTGGGTGTCGGCGGTAATTTTCCACTCCAAGATAACACAGTCCCCTGTAATGAACAACCAAGACCCTGATATTCCTGCCGCCGCCGGCCGCCGGCGGGCCATGAAAACCTGGACCCATCCCCGGGTGGTGACCATGCTCTTTTTCGGTTTTTCCGCCGGTATTCCCATTCTGCTGATCTTCTCGTCCCTGTCGCTGTGGCTGCGCGAGGCCGGAGTGAGCCGGTCGGCGGTCACCTTTTTTTCCTGGGCCGCCCTGGGATACTCCTTCAAGTTTGTCTGGGCGCCGCTGATCGATACCCTGCCGCTGCCGTTTCTCACCGCCCGGTTCGGCAGGCGCCGCGCCTGGATTCTGACGGCCCAGTTCGGGGTGATCAGCGCCATCTGCCTCATGGCGCTGACGGATCCGGCCGCCAGTGGATCAAGCCTGATGATCATGGCCATGGGCGCGGTTTTGCTGGGATTTTCATCGGCAACCCAGGACATTGTCATTGACGCTTACCGCATCGAATGCGCAGGCAAAGAGTTGCAGGCCATGCTCTCCTCCACCTATATTGCCGGATACCGCATGGGCATGCTGGTCGCCGGGGCCGGGGCGCTCTATTTGGCCTCCTGGTTCGGCAGCAGCCGGGGGGACTACAGTTACACGGCCTGGCGACTGAGCTATCTGGCCATGGCCCTGGTCATGCTGGTGGGAGTGGCAACCACCCTGCTCATTCCCGAGCCGGAGCAGGGAGAGGAGGGTGCGGCTACTGCCCCGGCCGGACTCTACCTCCGTTTCTTCCTGCTTTTTCTCTGCAGCGCCGGGGTCTTTGCCGCGGTTTTTTTCCTCACCGGATCATTGCCGGACGGCTTTAAGAGTTCGCTGGGCGCCCTGCTGGGGGGGCAGGAGCTCCTGGCCGGATTTCTGCTGGAATGCGGTCGCCTGCTCTTTGCCGTCGGCAGCGCCCTGGCGGTGGCCCACGGATTGACCCTGCTCAACCTGGCCGATGCCGAAATGGTGCGGCGCACCTATATCAACCCGGTTACCGACTTTTTCAGGAGATACGGCGGGGCGACCGCCTTTCTGCTGCTGGCCCTCATCGGACTCTACCGTATCTCCGATATCGTGCTCGGGGTGATTTCCAATGTCTTTTATCAGGATCTCGGATTTTCCAAACCGGTGATTGCGGGGGTGATCAAAACTTTCGGCCTCTTCATGACCCTGGCCGGCGGTTTCCTGGGAGGGGTGCTGACGGTGCGATACGGGGTGATCGCCATCCTGTTTCTCGGGGCGTTGCTCTCAAGCGTCACCAATCTGCTCTTTCTGCTCCTGGCAGCGGTGGGCGGGAATGTTCCGGTGCTGACTCTGGTCATCGCCGCCGACAATCTCAGCGCCGGCATTGCCACCACCGCCTTTGTCGCCTTTCTTTCCAGCCTGACCAGCATCTCGTTCACCGCGGTCCAGTACGCTATCTTCAGTTCGCTGATGACGTTGCTGCCCAAGCTCATCGGCGGCTATTCCGGCACCATGGTCACGGCATGGGGATATGAGACCTTCTTTCTGCTGACGACACTGATGGGGGTGCCGGTCCTCCTGTTGATAATGATGGCGGGGAAAAGAATGAAGCTACGGGAAGATCACTGTTCCAGGCCCAGCTGATTGCTGACGGCCGCGGCCACCCCCTTGTCGAGAAAGGCGATACCGGCGTGAAAAAGAGGCGCGTTATCCAGGGATTTACACCACTTGACCTGGCCGATACCCGTACATTCCGGTGAGATGAATTCCTCGTTGAGCGCAAAGGTGATCACCGAGTTGACCTCAAGCTCTTTGTAGGTCTCCAGCCGGATGCCGCCGGGACTCAGATCCACGGTTGAGGCGCCGGAATCGATCACCGTGTGGGCCATTCCCTTTTCGTTGCAGTCGGCGATTCTGACGCCGTAGCGACCCAGGACCCGCTCGTGCTGTCTCCTGCTATTCCGGATAAACGAATCAATTTCCGTCTGGGCGGACTCCTGGTCATGACGGATAAACTGCTGGCAGGATTCAAATTCCGAACTGCGGCAAAACGTTTTGATATGGTGCGAACGGGGTATGTAAAGCCCGCCCGCATTAACCAGGCAATTTTGCGTTAGTGTTGACCAGTGTGGACATTTATTGGTTTGTTTCGGGTTGCGCGTCATGGTGAGTAATGGAGAACATATTTGGAGAGCGGCACGGGAGCCGCTCTTTCATTTCACTTAGTATGCAAGAAGCAAACCGGAAATCACTTTTCTGATTTTTCAGACAACTCCCGCATTCATCAGCATTCGCACTCTTTCTTTATTTTTTTGGCGGAGATGTCATAGCGTTTCATTTTGTCGTAGAGGGCGGTTTTGCCGATATCGAGCCGGGTTGCAGTCTCGGCGACGTTCCCCTTGAACTTCCTCAGCGCCTGATCGATGATCTCGCTTTCGAAATCGGCGATGATACCCTTGAAGGAGACGAGGCCGAGCTTGGATTCGATGTCGATGCTGCCGGTCTTTTCGAATTTATTGCCGCTGGGATCTTTGTCAAAGAGCAGGTCGCTTTCGGTGATCATGTTTCCCTTGGCCATGAGCACGGCCCGCTGGATGAGGTTTTCCAGCTCCCGGACATTGCCCGGCCAGTTATGGACCAGCAGCCGGTTGATGATAGACTGGGGAACGAAGTCGATATCTTTTTTGAAGGCCTTGCGGTACTGCCGTACAAAGTGGGAGACCAGTTCGACGATATCCTCCTTTCTTTCCCGGAGGGGAGGAATGGAGATGTTGATGATATTCAGCCGGTAGTAGAGATCGAGGCGGAATCGTTTTTCCTCCACTGCCTTGGCCAGGTCAAGGTTGGTGGCGGCGATGATGCGGACATCCACCTTGACCGGCTGGGTGCCGCCCACCCGCACCACCTCGCCGTTTTGCAGAACCCGGAGCAGCGAAGCCTGCATACGCGGGCTGATATCCCCGATCTCGTCCAGGAAAATGGTGCCGCCGTCGACGATCTCGAATTTGCCCTTTTTGCGGGCATTTGCTCCGGTGAAGGCACCTTTTTCATAGCCGAAGAGATCGCTTTCCAGGATGGAGTCGTTGATGGCGTTGCAGTTGATCTTGAGAAAGGGTTTGTCCGCCCGGTTGCTGGTCTCCTTGAGCAGATTGGCAACCAGCTCCTTTCCGGTTCCCGACTCGCCGGTGATGAGGACGGTGGCATCGGTACCGGCCACCTGATAGACCATTTCCCGCATCTCCCGCATGACCCGGCTGCTGCCGATGATCTTGTCGGCCTCATAACGTTTGTTGAGCTGCAGTTTCAGACTGTTGACCTGCTGGGAGAGCTGTCGGCGCATGCGTTCGCTGGCTTTGAGTTCCTTGATCTTTTCGTTGAGAATATATTCGATATTTGTGTGGAAATCCTCCAGCTCCCGTTCGTTGGCCTTGCGCCGGCTGATGTCGCGCATGACGATCATGACGAGGTTGTCCCCAAGATAACCCCTGAAAGGTGCCAGGGAACATTCAATGTCCACATCGTTGATCTTGGTCTCGATGAGATTGCCGTCGCTGCTGCGGCCTTGTCTTTTGCTGTTTGCCGAGGAGAAGGGATCGTGTTGCCTGATAACGTTCTGCAGATTCCGGTCACAAACAGTCGAACAGATATCTCCAAAACACTCCTTGGCGCTTCTGTTCATATACTCGATTGTAAAGTCGTCCTTGACCAGGAAGACCATTTCCGGCATGACATCGAGTAAAGAAATCAAGTTGTTGGAAAGCCTGTTAATTTCCTGCTTGCTTTTCTGTAATTCAGCTTCAAACTGTTGCAACGTTGGCCTCTATTTTCAGGGGGGAATCAGTTTCAGAGTAAATCTACATCCTGATCAACAGGTTCGATTACGCCGTAAAGACGGCGGCACGCTGTACAGTACCTGTTATTGTATTTGCTTGATTCAGTCATCACAAATAACTTAGTATGATGATATCATGAAACAACAAGAAGTAAAAATTTTTTTCCGATATTTCGGATAATTTTTCTCGCCGCTGTCTTGACGGATGGTCGCTGGATGGCGACGTTATTGTAACCGTTCAGCTTACAATAATTTTTCCAGAAAAGAATAATTTCCGGGAATGTAAAACAGTGCCGCCGTTCATAGATATACCAAAGTCAGTTACTTGACTCCGTGAGGAGTTACGCGGCTGGTTTCCAGTTGCTTTTGGTTCAGGGATTGAAGTTCGTCGGCAGGCCGGCATCGATGAGTCGGCGGTGTCCGGCGGGGAAGGGATAGGTCGCCAGGCCGGCGGGTGTTTCCCAGGCATGGGCCTGGGCGGCACGCAGTTCGGGTTCCGTCACGTTGTCGGCGGGAGAGCAGAGAAAGGCGTGCAGGGTGACGCGATAGCGGGTGTAGTGGTGAACCACCCTGGCAAGGAAACGGATGCTGCCGAGGCGAAATCCGGTTTCCTCCGCCATCTCCCGGATCATGGCCTGCCGGGGTGTCTCCCCCTTTTTCAGGCGCCCGCCGGGAAATTCCCAGAGACCGCCCCAGACGTCGTCGTCCAACCGTTGCTGAATAAAGACTTTGCCCTGGTGGTAAAGGATGCCGCAGGCCATCTCAATGGGGATGATGCGACGGCGGCCTGCGGAAACCGGGCGCTCGCCGACCGCGTCGATCCGCAGGGCCCGGCATTGCTCCGTCAGGGGGCAGGCGCGGCAGAGGGGATTTTTTGGGGTGCAGACCAGGGCTCCGAATTCCATGATCGCCTGGTTGAAGGTCCTGGAATCGTCGGTCGGCAGTAACCGGTGCATGAGCTCTTCCAGTCGGCGGCGGCTCCTTTCCCGTTTGATCGGGGAGTCGATATCGAAGAGGCGGGCCAGAAGCCGTTCCACGTTGGCATCGATCACCGGGTGGGGCAGATTGAACGCAATACTGAGGATGGCCGCCGCCGTATAGGGTCCGATGCCCGGAAGGGCCAGCAGTTGCCTGCGGTCGGCCGGCAGTGTGCCGCCGTGGCGTGCCGTCAGGATGCCGGCGGTTGTATGGATGTTCCTGGCCCGGCTGTAATAGCCCAGTCCTTCCCAGGCCTTGAGAACGGCACGGCGTCGGGCGGCGGCAACCGCATTGATGGTGGGAAATTGCCGCATCCACTCGTCAAAGTAGCGAACAACCCGTTCCATTCGGGTCTGCTGCAGCATGATTTCGGAAATCCAGACGTGGTAGGGATCATAGGTGCGGCGCCACGGCAGGTCGCGTTGGTTTTTGTCGAACCAGTGGAGCAGGACGGTGCGGATTGTCCGGAAATTCACCAAATAACTCCTGTTGCTGTTATTCAAAGCGAAAGGGTGGCTTATCCGCCCGTCGCCGGATCCAGTTGAGGCTTTTTCTCACCCTGGAACGTCTGGCCAGCCATTCGATTTTGTCATGTTTGCCCGGGAAGTTCATGAGGGAGAGGCCGATGAGCAGGGTCAGGATTCCCTGGCCGGGTAAAACCAGCATGGCCATTCCGGCAAGGAGAAAAATCAACCCCGCCAGATTGCGCAGCAGCAGGAGACTGTAGATAAGAACGGGATGGCGTCGTCTCCTTTCGTTTACCAGTTGCCGGTGCCTGATAAAGTAATCCGCGGGCAGCCGGGTGATGAGAAGGGGAATAGCGATGAGGGAGCCGAAAAACATCAGGACGGAGAAGAGGCCCAGCAGGCGAACAAGGGAGGCGGTCGGCATGGAGAGATCCGTTATCGGTCCGTTTTTTTCTCCGGGCCGCCGGCGGTGGCGAGTATCCACAACCGCCAGGTGTCACGGCTGTGTCGGGCCAGCATACGCACGCCCGGCGGCAGGGCGGCCAGCAGCTCCGCCTCCATGGCCGGAAGAAAACCGGAGATGATGTAGTAAGCCGCCTGCCAGAAAGACTCCCTTTCAAACAGTCTCAGCAGCAGGTTTTTGTACAGGTTGGCGATAACCAGGCTGCAGCGGCTGTCGGGAGGTTCGGTATCCAGATCCTGTTCCCGGACGCGGATTTTGTCGCCGCAGCGGTTAAGTTCCACATTGCGGCGGGCGACGGCGCAGGAGAGCGGGTTGTTGTCCAGCGCCGTTACCCCGCCGGCCCCCAGGGTGACCGCGGCAATGGCCAGCAGGCCGGTGCCGGTTCCCAGGTCGAGCACGCTCTTCAGGGCGCTGGGAGTTTGGGACGCCAGCTGTTCCAAGGCCTCCAGGCAGAGGCGGGTGCTGGCGTGGAAGCCGCTGCCGAAGATAACGCTGGGATCAAGCAGAATATGGGATCTGTCGTCCCGGCGCCGGGGTGAATAATCCCAGACCGGACTGATCCGCAGTCGGGAGGTGGTGAAACTCCTGATCTTGACACCCGCCTCCCAGTCCCGGTAATCCAGATCGGCCCGGTAGGTCACCCGGGTTTTATTGATCCTGCAGATGTCGTTGACCAGCTCTGTCCTGTCCCGGTGAAAGAAGAGGATTGCCGCCTCATCCTCGAGCCAGACGCCGATGAGGTCGGCATCATCGAAGGGTTTGATATCACGGCGATCCAGGTGATAGACAAAGAGGCGGTGATATCGGCTATGGGGCGGTCGCAGCATCCGGTGGTACTCCTATGGCTGGTTGCCGCCGGCTTTCAGGGTGAAGTCGATCCGTGCCCCTTCCCGGTTTACTTCGCCGGTGAGCAGCAAGCGGTTTTCGTCAATACCGGCCTGCACCAGGTAATCGATGATGCCGGCGCTGCGGCGCAGGGCCAGTTCTTCCAGCATTTTTTCAGGCACCGTTACCCGTACCGGCGGCAGATCCTCCAGTTCCGGCGGAATCGGTGGGCCGGCGGCCAGGGGTTCCTCCGTGATCTTGCCGTGGGCCGGTCTGGTTTTTTCCAAACGTTTCTTTTCCTCCAGCAGGAAACGGCGCCGTTTTTCCGCCCGCCGCCGGTTCTCCTCCGCCCTCCTGTTGTCCGCCTCCTGCTGCAGTTGTTGTCTGATCACCTCGCCGTCCGCTTCCGGGTCAAAGCCGGTTGTCATCACCAGGCTGAGATGGGGATGCTTGAGGAGTAGTTCCCAGTAGCCGTCGAGAATCCGGCGTGCTTCATCCGTGAGTTCTCCTCTGCCGGCGGAAAAGAGGATTTTTTCATCCGGCAGGGGGGCATCGCCGCGTTCCCGGAGCAGGAGAAAGGGAGAAAGTGCGGCCTTGAGCCGGTATCCCTGCAATGTGGTCCGCACCCCCTGGGTCAGGGAACTCCCCGGCCGTCCCGGGTCATCGTCCTGCTCGGTGTCGATCCGGAGGGAAAAGCTGCCCTCGCCGTCCGTGAGCAGGGCAACGGTATCGGCGAATATTCCCTGATCTTCGGCGTCGATATCGTGAAAATCCAGTCTGGAACGGATAACGGTACGGCCCTCCTGCCGTTTCAGCTCCCTGGTGATGTCCACCCTGGCGCCCTCCAGGTTGAAGCCGGGATCCCGCCTGAACGGTTCCACAAAGGGCGTCGGGGTATAGTTATAGACCTGTATCAGAGATTGTCGGATGGTGCCGTCAAATCCGCAGGTGCCGCGCATGATCAGCTCGCCGGTGGGTTCCAGCGCTCCGGTCAGGGCAAAGGTGGTTTTCCCGGCGGTACTGAGACTGAAATGTTTCACCGATCCGTTCAGGCGGGAAATGGTGAATTGCTGCTTGGGTGCCGGGGGCGGGTGGACAAAGAGGAAGGTGCCGTCCTCGAAACGGATGGTATTGATATCAACTGCCGAAAAGGAAAGGGTTGTCCCGCTGTTGTCGGATCGTTTCGGGGGCTGTTGCCGGGGCAGGCGGAAAAAGGAGGCCGGTGGACCGGCGGCGGCCTGTACCCGGCCGTTGTTTTCCGTGCCGGGGGTGAACTCCAGCCGCAGAAAGGGCTTGCTGACGGTGATTTCGCTGATGCCGAGATGAAATGGTTTCGGATTGAACGACACTCCGGCGGCAAAGGCCTGCTGCCAGCCGATCAGAGGGTTTTTTTCATCCGGCCCGGCGCGGAAGTCCTCCACCCAGACGATACCGCTGAAGCGGCGGGAGGGGAGGAGAAACTCGCCCCGGGCGTAAAAACGGCCGCTTGCCAGGGGTGGCTTCAGCCAGGCGGCAAGATACGGAGCCACCGAGGCGCCATCGAGATCCTTCAGCGATATCTGTAGGTTGCCCCTTGCAGCGGGTAGGCTGTAGCGACCTTCAAGCTGCAGCGAGGCCCCGGTATCCAGCCGCATGGCGGCAACGATATTGGTCTTTGTCGTTTCCCGTTCCTGCAGATCGGCTCCCTCCAGCGAAAAGTCCCGCAGTCGCAGGGGAGCGGGCCTTGCCGTGGAACCCGTAGGCGGCGGCAGGGTAACGGCAACCGTGAAGCCGTTGATACCGATATTGTGGATCACCCTGCGCCATTGATCCGTTTCAGGTTTCCGCGGCGGCAGCCGGTTGAGGTGGAGGACGCCGTTTCTCAGATCCAGACGCCAGCAACTCTGCTGCCGGGCCTGGAAGTCGAGGTTGAGCTGTTTGCAGCTCAGGGTGTCGGCAACGAGAATGCGCCTGTCCCCGGCCCGTACCTCCACATCCCGGATGGTGACATTGGTGTCCACCAGGTGAAGGCCGCCGATGAGCTTTTCCTGGTTTTTCCGGATCGCCGTCAATGTGGGATCGTAGCGGAAGCCGCCGGCCAGGTGGGCGGTACCGCGGTGAAAAGACAGCTTTCGGGGCAGGGGAAAGAGGCCATTGTTTGCCGGGTTGATGTTGTCTGCCTTGAAGCTGCCGCTGAGTTTTCCGGCCGGCGAGACAGTGCCGTCGAAAAGCAGGGAAACAGCCTCGGCCCCGCTGCCGCGGCCGGCTGTGAGGGTGAAGGCGGCTTTTTTCTCGTCCCTGCCGTCCGGAGCTGCCGGAGTCCGGTTGGTCAGGTTGCTTAGGGTGAGGCTCACCGGTTTCCAGGTCTCGGTTTTTTTGGGATGATGGATCACCGTTTCCCCCCGGGTAATGGTGAGGCGACCCACATGCACCTCGGGGGCGACCTCTGCCCGGGATTCGGGGTCTGCGGCGAAAAAGCGGAGCCAGCCGCTCAGCAGGCGGCTTTGCCGCTCTTTGTTGCCGTACAGGTGCAGGGTTGGTCCATCCAGAACCAGCTCGGTGATGTCCCAGCGATGGTTCAGGGTCTCCATCTTCCAGGCGATGCGGCCCCGGGGTACCAGCAGGAGATCCCTATGATCTTTCTCCTGCAGGTGCAATTCCTGCAGTTCCGCCTTCCCCCGCAGGGTCAGCTGCATGCCCGAGCCGGGACTACCGGTAAAGGCCAGCCAGACCGTGCCGTCGGCCCGGCCGCCGGTGAGCTGCGTTTCTGCGTCGAGAAAGGGCAGATAGGCGGCATACGCGGCCAGATCAAGACCATCCAGCTGGAGCTCCAACCGCGTTTCCACCGATTCATCGGTGAGTATCCGGCTTTTGCCGGTCATGCGCACCGGGGTGGAGTTGACCAGCGCCGAGAACTCCGGATGAATGTACTCTTTGATTTCATAGGGAAAGTTGGAGAGAACCGGCAGGGAAAAGTGAATCTGCTCCAATTGATGCGTTTTCCCCGTGGGCCGGTCGATAAAGGTGAGACGGGAGTTGTCGATTAAGATGTTGTTGATGGAGAAGAGGAGTCCGGATTTTTGCGGAGTTTTTCCGTCGCTGCCTCCGGGTGAAGCGCCGATGAGGGTGCGATACAGCTCGATCAGGTTGTAGGATCGGTTGCCGTCGCGGATCAATTGGATGTCGACACCATCCAGGTGTGCTGTTTTACAGATAAATCCCCGTTTCAGCAATGAGACCGCTTCCAGGTCGAATTCCGCCAGAGAGCACTGGATCAGCGGCGGCGCGCTGCCTTCTTTTCCGGTGCCGACGGAGAGATCTTCCAGTCGCAGGGTGAGATCGAACGGGTGAAAAAAGGCGCGTTCGATGCGAAGCGGCAGCTGCAACCGGGCGCTTAAGCGCTGGGCCACCGGGCCCTTGATCAGGGCGGGGACGAAAAAAAAGGAACCGACTACGGCCAAGGTGATCAGCAGCAGGCAGACCGCGACAAATCGCAGCAGGAAGGGTAATTTTTTTCTACCGGTGGCGCGCTTTTTGCTTTTCCGATGGGGAGGTCGTTTGGCCCGTCTCTTCCTGCCCCGGGAGGGGCGTCGAGGCGCCTTAACCTCTGCGGATCCGTTGATGGCGATATCGCCGATGTCGCCATCCGGAGACATGGGCCGCCGTGACGGTCCCTGCTGCGATGATTTGGCCTTTTGAGGGGGGATACCGGTGATTTCCCGTATTTTCTCCGGAGGAATCTCTTCTGCTGTCATTGGGAATTATTTTTGTTACACCGGTTACTTGTATGTTGCTGTCGTGTCAAAATCGAATAGCTGCCACCTCTTCTTTTTTCTATCTCCTTCCATTGTACACGAAAATAAGAAAAAATTGGTGACCGATTTATTTTGCTGTTCAATGCCGATTTAACAGGTTAATATTAAAAGATAACATTAAAATCAGTCAAGAGCGGGCCACAAAAACTTCCATGTTTGATTTACTTCCCTCAATCCGCTGGCAGGACCTCGTTGATATTGCGATCGTTTCTTATATCATCTACCGGGCGATCCTGCTCATCCGCGGTACCAGCGCGGTCCAGGTCCTGGTGGGTATCGTCTTTATCAGCACCATCTACTTTATTGCCCGTCAGTTTGACCTGCTGGCCCTGCACTATCTGCTCAAGACCTTTCTGAGCTCCTTTTTTCTCATCGTCATAATCGTTTTCCAGCGGGATATCCGGCGCGCTCTCACCCAGATGGGCAAGACGCCCTTCCATAAGGTCATCGACGTGGCAACCCGAGATATCGAGGAGATTATCGAGGCCGCCACCCACATGGCCAAGCGGCGCATAGGCGCCCTCATCGTCATCGAGCGGGATACCGGGCTGGGCGATTTCATCGAGTCAGGTCATCCCCTGGATGCGGTTCTCAGCAAGGAACTGCTCATCAGTATCTTTCTTCCCGCCTCTCCCATGCATGACGGCGGCGTCATCATCAGCCGGGGCCGGGTGCAGACCGCGGGCTGTGTCCTGCCGTTGTCAAAAAATCCCTTTATCAGCAAACGCTACGGCACCAGACACCGGGCGGCGTTGGGTCTTTCCGAGGAAACCGATGCGGTGATTCTGGTGGTCTCGGAGGAAACGCAGGAGATTTCCCTGGTCCGCCAGGGTGCGATTACCACGGTCCATGACGAAAAGGCCCTGTTGCGGAAACTGCAGGACTATGTCATCTCAGGGGAGGTGACCGGATATCCGTGGAAGAACTGGATCGGCAAGACTAAGGCGGCATAACGCTAAGAGATGGGAAAATTCGGAACCCAGGATATCTTCCTCAAGGTAATCTCGCTGCTTCTCGGCGTTTTGCTCTGGTACTTCGTTGTGGGCGAGGACCAGGTGGATATCACCATGCAGGTACCCATCGAGGTGGTTAATCTGTCGCCGGATCTGGTGATCGCCAACGAGTACAAACGTGATATCGAGGTCTCGGTGCGCGGTGCCCGCAGCCTCATCCAGGAGCTGCGCGATCGTCATATCACCCGCCCGGTGGATCTCTCCGCCGCCAAACCCGGAACCTTCGTGGTCAAAAACGATCCCGACTCCATTCCGTTTCCAAACGGAGTCACGGTCCTGCGGGTGCAACCCACCAATATCGTGCTGCTGCTCGATAAGCTGATCCAGAAACGGTTCTCCATCGATGCCGTCGTCGACGGCGAGCCCCAGAAGGGCTACGAGGTAAAATCGCTGCAACTGGAACCCGATTCCCTGGTCATTGCCGGGCCCAAGGCGATTCTCAACAGCGAGCTGGCGCTGCAGACCTTTCCCATTGATCTTGAAGGGATCAACAAATCGGTTATGCGCCAGGTCCACCTCAACCTGCAGCCTGACTTCATCAATCTCATCGGCGAAACCGTGGTGACGGCACGCATCGAGGTGGGGGAAAAACTGGTCAAGAAGAATGTCAGCGGCATTCCGGTCAACATCCACAAGACCAATCAACCGGTTGTCATCAAGCCCAACTCCATCAGCGTCATCGCCAATATTCCCGAAAATCTGTTGAGCGAGACCCCGAAACTGCCCATTCTTTTCAGGGCGGCCATTGCCGTGGGTGAACTCAGCGGCAAACAGATGGTCCCGGTGACGGTTCAGGGCATTAATGTGCCGGGCCATGATCCCATCGAGGTGCTCAAGATCACTCCGGAAAAGATTGAGGTCACCCCGGTGGACGAGAACGGAAAAGAGCAGGCGACGGATGAAACGGCACCGCAGGCCGAGACGGAGATGGCGGATGAAACGGCATCGCAGGCCGAGATGGAGGCGGCTCCGGCTGCGGTGCCGCAGCAACCGCAAAGCCCCCGGCAGGAGCTGCCGCGGCCTTGATTCCGAAAAAAAAAGATGGAGAAAGCCCGGCGGCCGGGCCTTCTCCATCCCCGAGTCAGGTGTTGGAACAACTGAGCTTGGCGCGGCCTAGAAGTCGAGCAGCTCCACGTCGAAAATCAGCCAGGCGTTCGGGGGGATGACGCCGCCGGCTCCCCGCGAACCGTACGCCAGTTCCGGCGGAATGATGAGCACCCGTTTTTCCCCTTTTTTCATCGAAGAGAGGGCCTCGTCCCAGCCGGGAATCACCCGGCCCACCCCCACCGGAAACCTGATCGGTTCGCCGCGGTCGTAGGAACTGTCAAATTTTCTGCCGTTGAGGAGTTTTCCCGTATAGTGCACTGTAATCGTCGTGCCCCGCGCCGGCGACTCTCCCTTCCCCTTGGCCTTGACCACGTACTTCAGGCCGGATTTGGTGGTGACGGCATTCGGCCATTTCTGCTTGATTTTCTTTGCAACGGCCTCTTTTTTCTCCTTTTCCGCCTGGGCCAGTTTTTTGCTCAGCAGCTCCCGCTGCCGGTCGAATGCCGCCTGGTCGGCCTGGAACTCTTTCGCTTTTTTGCCGATGCGGATGATCTCAACCCGTTTGATGGTGTCGCCTTTTTTGATTTTGTTCACCACCTCCTGTCCCTGGACCACATGACCGAAAACAGTATGTTTGCCGTCGAGGTGAGGTGTGGGGACATGGGTGATGAAAAACTGGCTGCCGTTGGTGTTGGGTCCGGCGTTGGCCATGGAGAGGATTCCGGGTCTGTCGTGTTTGAGTTCGGGATGGATCTCATCTTCGAACTGGTACCCCGGGCCACCGGTACCGGTTCCCTGGGGACAGCCGCCCTGGATCATGAAGTTGTCGATAACCCGGTGAAAGGTCAGGCCGTCGTAGAAACGGGCATTGACCGCAGAACCGGCACCTGCCGTGGACAAAGTGCCCTCGGCAAGCCCGACGAAGTTGATCACCGTCAGTGGCGTTTTCTCGAATTCGAGCTGACAGATGATATCACCGCGGTTGGTGATAAATTTTGCGTACAGGCCGTCTGGGAGTGTGGTTTCCGTTGCCATGCTGGTTGCTCCTGATAGTAATAGGGTTGTGATCAAGGTCAATAAAAATACATATTTTCGCATATATACCTCCGGATTGGCAGGGTGGACGGGATGGCATGGCCTGAAATCCGGCCGCGGCACTGCGGCCGGAGAGAAGTGTCGCTGTAAAAGGCTGTTGCATACAAGGCCGTTGATCGCTTGTCAAGGAAAACCGTGACCGGAAAAATTCGGGTTCCGCCTCGATCTCTATTGACGATGGTGGATGATCCTGGTTTAATATCAAAATTTTGTGCACATTTGAGGTGAATTTACAGAAAGGAAATCCTTGCTCCCCAGGATCTACGGCGTATTCAGCACCATTGTTTTTATAATCCTGTTTCCCCTGCTGTTTCCCGTTGCGTTATTCAGGCCTTCATTCAGATACCGGCTCGGCGAGCGTTTCGCCCGGTACCGCGGTTTGGGAAAGCAGGCGGGAGGAACCGTTGTCTGGATACATGCCTCTTCGGTGGGCGAGGTCCAGGCTGCCAGGGCATTGATGCAGGCCCTTGACCGCGACGGGGAGGATCTCAACTTTGTGCTCTCGGTGATGACGGAACAGGGACACCGGGTGGCCTGCCGTTGCCTGGCGGAATCGGTTTCCGTGATCATGGCGCCGCTGGATGCGGGATGTATCGTCCGGCGGGCCTTGCGCCTCATTCGTCCGGATCTCTATATCTGTCTGGAAACCGAACTCTGGCCCGCCGTGCTGCTGGGTTGCCGCCGGTCAGGGGTAAAAATGGCGCTGCTCAACGGTCGTCTTTCGGAACGATCCCTCTCGGGATACCTGAAGATTCCGGGGCTCATGCGTTCCGTGGTCCGGACCTTCGACGAAATCGGCGTCATCACCGCCGCGGACCGGGACCGGTTTCTGCGCCTGGGCGCGGATAGCGGCAAAATCCATGTGACCGGCAACAGCAAATATGACCTGCGCATGGAGAAAAGCGACCAGGCGCGTTCCTTTTATCGCGGGCTCCTTGGGTGCGGCAACCGGGAGGTCTTCATCTGCGGCAGTATTCGCCACGGCGAGGAACGGATGCTGCTGAGGACCTACCGCCGGCTGCGGCAGCGGGGAAAAGAAGGGCTGCTCTTGATACTGGCGCCCCGGCATCTGGAGCGTCTGCCCGGTTTGGAGGAGCTGCTCCGGGGGGAGCGGCTTGCCTTTGACCGCTTTTCCGAACTGGGCAGCCGGGGACGACGCCACAGGGTCATTGTCGTCGATACCATGGGGGAGCTGGCCCGTCTCTATGCCGCCGGCGACTACATCTTTCTGGGCGGCAGCCTGGTGAACCGGGGCGGCCATAATCTCATGGAAGCGGCGTTCTGGGGAAAGCCGGTCTATTACGGTCCCTTTGTCGGCGACTATTCGGATGCGGCCGCACTGCTGGAGGCGGCGGGTGCCGGTTTTCCGGTTGCCGACCACAGGGAACTCGGTGACCGTATTCTCGAGCATATGAACAATGCCGACGCCTACCGCCGCGCCTGCCGCATGGCGCTGGAGGTGGTCGCTGCCCAGCGCGGCGCCGCCGGTCGCCAGGCACGGATTATCAACTCTCTTTTGTGCCGTGACGGACGGACAACAACTACATCGGATGCGAGACAATCATGAAGGCTCTTATTGCTTTTGAGGATGGTACGGTTTTCACCGGCCGCTCCTTCACCGGCCAGGGCGAGGCCGTGGGCGAGGTGGTTTTCAACACAAGCATGAGCGGCTACCAGGAGGTGCTCACCGATCCCTCCTACTGCGGCCAGATCGTCACCATGACCTATCCGCTCATCGGTAACTACGGCGTCAACGACGAGGACATGGAATCGGCCGGTGTACACCCCCGTGCCTTTCTGGTGCGCGAGTATCAGGGGCGTCCCAGTAATTTCCGGGCCACCGGGACCCTGGCCGACTTTCTGAAAAAACACTCCATCCTCGGTATCGAGGGGATAGATACCCGCGCCCTTACCCGGCATATTCGCACCCGGGGGGCCATGAAGGCGGTCATCTCCACCCGGGATCAGGATCCCGTTACCCTGGCGGACCGGGCTGCTGAATGGGCCGGGCTGGTGGGTCGGGATATGGTTGCCCGGGTCACCTGCGTCAATCCGTACGACTGGACGGAAGAGGGCCCGCGCCCCGTTGCCGATGCCGCCTCCTGGGGGCTGGATGACGGTGGACGGGCGTTGAAGGTGGTGGCCTATGATTTCGGTATCAAATATAACCAGTTGCGCATACTTCACCGTTTGGGCTGCAGGGTGCGGGTGGTGCCGGCGACAACGCCGGCGCGGGATATCCTGGCCCTTGACCCGGACGGCATCTTCCTCTCCAACGGTCCCGGAGATCCGGACGGCGTCGCCGGGGTGGTGGAAAACATCCGTGAGCTCCTGGGCAAGAAACCCGTTTTCGGAATCTGCCTTGGTCATCAGATCCTCGGTCTTGCCTACGGCGGCAGGACCTACAAGCTGAAATTCGGTCACCGCGGCGGCAACCAGCCGGTCAAGGATCTGCAAAGCGGCAGGGTGGAGATCACCTCACAGAACCACGGCTTTTGTGTTGACCCCGAAAGCCTGGGATCCCAGGTGGAGATAACCCATATCAATCTCAACGACAACAGCCTCGAGGGAATGCGCCATACAAAATATCCGGCCTTTTCCGTCCAGTATCATCCCGAGCATGCTCCCGGTCCCCACGACGCGGAGTATCTCTTTGACCGTTTCATCGCCATGATGAGCTGAGTTGCCGATTCCGCCCTATTTCCCACTCACGTTCAGACACCGATATCATGCCCAAGCGAACAGATATTCAGAAGATCCTCATCATCGGTTCCGGTCCCATCATCATCAGCCAGGCCTGCGAGTTTGACTACTCCGGCACCCAGGCCGTCAAGGCCCTGCGCGAGGAAGGCTACGAGGTGGTGTTGATCAACTCCAATCCAGCCACCATCATGACCGATCCGGAACTGGCCGATCGCACCTATGTGGAGCCCATCACCCCCGAATACGTCATCAAGGTGATCGAAAGGGAGCGTCCCGATGCCCTGCTGCCCACCCTGGGCGGCCAGACCGGGCTCAATACCGCAATCAGGGTGGCGGAAACCGGCATCCTGGAAAAATATGGTGTGGAAATGCTGGCCGCGGATATCGATGTCATCCGCAAGGCCGAGGGCCGCGAGGAGTTCCGCGCCGCCATGCGCAAGATCGGTCTCAAGGTGCCGGAAAGCGCCATTGTGCACACCCTGGAGGAGACCATGGCGGCGGCGGATGATATCGGTTTTCCCATCATTGTCCGCCCCAGCTTCACCTTGGGCGGCACCGGCGGCGGCGTTGCCTACAACCGGCGGGAGCTGGAAGAGTATGCCACTGCCGGGCTGGACCTCAGTCTCACCAGCGAGATCATGCTCGAACGCAGTCTGCTCGGCTGGAAGGAATATGAACTTGAGGTGATGCGGGATAAGAACGACAATGTCGTCATTATCTGTTCCATCGAGAACATGGATGCCATGGGCGTGCATACCGGCGATTCCATTACCGTGGCGCCGGCGCAGACCCTCACTGATCGCGAGTACCAGGTGATGCGCGATGCCGCCATTGCCATCATCCGGGAGATCGGCGTGGAAACCGGCGGCTCCAATGTGCAGTTCGCCATCAACCCGGAAAACGGTGAGATGATGATCATCGAGATGAATCCCCGGGTCTCCCGCAGTTCCGCCCTGGCTTCCAAGGCCACCGGTTTTCCCATTGCCAAGATTGCCGCCAAGCTGGCCGTGGGCTATACCCTGGATGAGATTCCCAATGATATCACCAGGGAAACCTATGCCTCCTTTGAACCAACCATTGATTACTGCGTGGTCAAGATTCCGCGTTGGACCTTTGAAAAGTTTCCGGAGACCGAGGATATCCTCACCACGGCCATGAAGTCGGTGGGTGAGACCATGGCCATCGGCCGCACCTTCAAGGAGGCCTTTCAGAAGGGCATGCGTTCCCTTGAGATCGGCCGCATGGGATTTGGTTTCGACGGTCGGGACCGGATGGAAAATCTGGAGACCGAGGATCTTGAGCTGGGGCTGAGCAAGCCCAACTCCAGGCGGGTCAGCTATCTGTTCGAGGCGCTGCGCCGCGGTATGGATATCGAGAGAATCTATTCTCTCAGCGGTATTGATCCCTGGTTTCTCACCAACCTGCAGGAGATTGTTATCACCGGGGAAGAAATTCGCGATCGGGGTTTCATGGGCCTGGATTCCGGTTTTCTCTTCAGGATGAAGCAGATGGGGTTTTCCGATTACCAGCTGGCCGAGCTCACCGGCACCTCCGAGGACGATATCAGGCAGCTGCGGCTGAAGGAAAAACTGGAACCGGTCTACAAGCTGGTGGATACATGTGCGGCGGAATTTGAATCCTACACCCCCTACTACTATTCAACCTATGAACAGGAGGATGAGGCCCGCATCAGCGACCGCACCAAGATCATGATCCTCGGCGGCGGCCCCAACCGCATCGGCCAGGGTATTGAGTTCGATTACTGCTGCGTCCACGCCTCGTTCGCCTTAAAGGAGATGGGCATCGAATCCATCATGGTCAACTCCAACCCGGAAACCGTGAGCACCGACTACGACACCTCGGACAAGCTCTACTTCGAACCGCTCACCCGGGAAGACGTCCTCAATATCATCGAGCGGGAAAAACCCGATGGCGTCATTGTCCAGTTCGGCGGCCAGACCCCCCTGAACCTGGCGGTTCCCCTGCACCGGGCCGGGGTGAAGATTATCGGTACGCCGCCGGATGCCATCGACCGCACCGAGGACCGGCGCCGTTTTCAGCAGTTCCTGAAAAAATTGGGACTCAAGCAGCCGGAAAACGATACGGTACACACCCTGGAGGAAGCTCTGGCAGCCGCCGACCGCATCGGATATCCCGTGGTGGTCCGGCCTTCCTACGTCTTGGGCGGACGTGATATGCGCATCGTCTACAACGACGAAGGTATCAGGGATTTCATGGCCACCAGCAGTGCGGCGGAGAGTGATCACCCGGTGCTCATCGACAAGTTTCTCAAGGACGCGGTTGAGGTGGATGTGGATGCGGTCTCCGACGGGAAGACCACCGTGATCGGCGGAATTATGGAGCATGTGGAAGAGGCGGGTATCCACTCGGGCGACTCCGCCTGCGTGTTGCCGCCCCACACGCTGTCGTCGGGCATTATCGAGCAGATCACCGTTGCCACCAAGGCCATGGCCGCCGATCTTGGCGTTGTCGGCCTCATGAACACCCAGTATGCGGTCAAGGACGACACCCTCTATATCCTCGAGGTCAACCCGCGCGCCTCACGCACCATTCCCTTTGTCAGCAAGGCCACCGGAGTGGAGCTTGCCAAAATCGCCACCAAGGTGATGATGGGCATGAGCCTGGAAGAGCTGGGTTTCACCCGTGAATGCCGGGTGGAGCATTGGGCGGTCAAGGAGTCGGTCTTTCCCTTTGACCGTTTCGATAATGTCGACACCCTGCTGGGGCCGGAGATGAAATCCACCGGCGAGGTCATGGGCATCGACGACACTCTGGGCCTTGCCGTGGCCAAGTCGCAGCAGGCCGCCGGTCAGCGGGTCATTGATGCGGGCACCGTTTTTATCAGCGTCCGGCATCCGGACAAGCCCGGTGTCGTGCCCATTGCCCGGCAGCTGGCCGAATTGGGCTTTCGGCTCATGGGCACCCGGGGAACGGCCCGTTTCCTGCAAAACGAGGGCATTGGCTGTGAAGAGATCAACAAGATTTCCCAGGGCCGGCCGCATGTACTGGACAAGGTGCAGGACGGCGTGATACAGTGGATTATCAACACCTCGGCTGGAACCAGGACCACCGAGGACTCCTATACCATCCGACGCGCCGCCCTTGATTTCCATATCCCCTATACCACCACCCTCACCGGGGCCCAGTCCGTGGTGCAGGCGATTGTGACCATGCGGGAGAAAAAGACGGGTGTTAAATCACTCCAGGAGTTTGCGGCAACCATCGCCCAAAAAGAGGCGACCGGGAAATGAGATCCTCCCACCCCGGGCTGGACATTCATTGTAGAAGAGTTATGGTGTAGGGAGGACAGGATTTCCCGTTTATCAAATATTTCCCAGTGCCGATACAGCAGATGGCTGAAACGATTTTCCCGCCCCGGGCAGGCGGGTGAAAAGGCAGGCATATCCACAGGACTTTTCAAGTATCAGGTGACGGTTTGAACACATTTTATCGAAATCTCAGTATGTGGTTGGTGATCGGACTGACCATGATCCTTCTCTTCAACCTCTTCAACAAGCCGCAGGAGCAGCAGACCTCCATGACCTACAGCGAGTTCTGGGCCAGCGTCGAGAACGGTGCGGTCAGCCGGGTGACCATCGCGGACAAGAAGATCAGCGGTTCCTCGCAAAACGGCATTCCCTTCACCACGAATATTCCGGAAGACGCGGAACTGCTTCCCATGTTGCGTAAGGCGGGCGTGGATATTTCGGTCCAGGAAAAAGAGGAGACCCCCTGGTATATTTCCGTCTTTATCTCCTGGTTTCCCATGCTGCTGCTCATCGGGGTCTGGATATTTTTCATGCGCCAGATGCAGATGGGAGGCAAGGGCGGCGCGCTTTCTTTCGGCAAGACCCGGGCCAAATTGCTTGAAGAGGGCGGCAGCAAGAAGACCTTCAAGGATGTGGCCGGTATTGACGAGGCCAAGGAAGAGCTGGCCGAAATTATCGATTTTTTGAAAGATCCGAAGAAGTTCACCAAGCTTGGCGGCCGCATTCCCAAGGGCGTGCTGCTGGCCGGCTCGCCGGGTACCGGCAAGACCCTGCTGGCCAAGGCCATTGCCGGTGAGGCCGATGTGCCCTTTTTCTCCATCAGCGGTTCCGATTTCGTCGAGATGTTCGTGGGCGTCGGAGCTTCTCGGGTGCGGGATCTTTTCAAACAGGGAAAGAAAAACGCCCCCTGCATCATCTTCATCGACGAGATCGATGCCGTGGGCAGGCACCGGGGGGCCGGCCTCGGCGGCGGCCATGATGAGCGCGAACAGACTCTCAATCAACTCTTGGTGGAGATGGATGGTTTCGAGGCCAACGAGGGGGTTATCATCATCGCCGCCACCAACCGTCCCGATGTCCTTGATCCGGCTCTGCTCCGTCCCGGACGCTTCGATCGCCAGGTGGTGGTGCCGGTGCCCGATATCAAGGGAAGGGAGCTCATTCTAGAGATCTACGGCAAGCGCACCAAGCTGGCCAAGGATGTGGACCTGGCGGTCATTGCCCGGGGCACCCCCGGTTTTTCCGGTGCTGATCTGGAAAATCTCATCAACGAAGGCGCCCTGATGGCCGCCCGTGACGGCGACGAGGAGATTACCCTTGCCCACCTGGAGAAGGCCAAGGACAAGATTCTCATGGGCGCGGAACGACGTTCCATGATCATCTCCGAAGAGGAGAAGGAGGTCACCGCCTACCATGAGGCGGGTCATGCCCTGGTGGCCCGGTTGCTGCCCGGGACGGATCCCATCCACAAGGTGACGATTATTCCCCGCGGCCGGGCCCTGGGCCTGACCATGCAGCTGCCCATTGATGAGAAGTACACCCATTCCAGGAAATATCTCCTCAACTCCATCTGCATTCTCTTTGGTGGCCGGGTGGCCGAAAGGCTGATCTTCGACGAGGTTACCACCGGTGCGGGCAATGATCTGGAAAGGGCCACGGAGCTGGCAAGAAAGATGGTGTGTGAATGGGGAATGAGCGACGAACTGGGGCCGCTCACCTACGGCAAGAAGGAGGAACAGATCTTCCTTGGCAGAGAAATCGCCCAACACCGCGATTACAGCGAGGATACGGCCAGAAAGATCGACGAGGCGGTCAAGAAGATTATCATCGAATCCCGTGACAAGGTGCGTCGTCTGCTGACCGAGAACATGGAGATTCTCAAGGTGGTGGCCGCCGAGCTTCTGGAAAAGGAGACCATCATGCTGGAGGATATCGACCGCATCATCGACAACAGTCAGGCCGGCGCCTCCGGAAAGGAAGATGTCGCCGCAGAGGAGGAAAAACCGCATCCGGAAGAGTAGCCCCCCGGATGATTTTTCCTCAGTCGACGTTCATCTTTGAAATATCGCCGATTTTGAGAACGAGACCGCCCAGGGCGGTGAGCAGGTTGAGGCGGTTTTGCCGCAGCTGCCGGTCATCGGTCATCACCATGACCCCGTCGAAGAAGCGGTCCACAGGTTCCTTGATCCGCAGCAAAACCGTGAGCGCCTGCTCGTATGCCTTTGCCGCCAGAAGCGGAGCCATTTCCCTTTCCACGGCAGTCACCGTTTCATAGAGTTCTTTTTCTTCCTTTTCCCGGAAGAGAGCGGGGTCTACCCTGCTTTCGCCGTTGTCCTTGATGATATTCCGGATCCGTTTATAGGAGGCGGCCAGTATTCCGAAACTTTCCCGGTTGCGGATTGCGGTGAGGGCGTCGATGCGGGCCCGGCAGTCGTTGATATCGTCAAAACCGACACCGGTGGCCGCCGCAATGGCCTGGGTGGAAATTCCCTGGGCGGCGAGATCGTTGCAATAGCGATCCCTGAGAAAGGTGCCGATATCTTCGAGGGTGCCCGGCGGTACATCCAGCATGGCTTCATACTGCCTGAGGGCTGCCTGGAAAAAGGTGGAGAGCGAAAGGGCAAACCCCTTCTCCTCGATGATATGGATGATGGCCAGCCCAAGACGTCGCAGACCAAAGGGATCGGTGGTGCCGGTGGGTTTTGAGCCGATGGCAAAACAACCGGCAATGGTGTCCATGCGATCGGCCAGGCCCACGATGGCCCCGGCAGTGGTTGACGGCAGGGCGCTGCCGGCCCGCAGCGGCAGATAATGCTCCTCAATGGCTGCGGCTATCGCTTCCTCTTCCCCGTCCAGCCGGGCATATTCCCCGCCCATGGTGCCCTGCAGGGTGGGAAACTCGCCCACCATTTCGGTGAGCAGGTCGGTTTTTGCCAGCAGGGCCGCCCGGGTGCAGACATCTTCATACTCCGGGGCAAGGTGGCGGGCCAGCAGGCCGCTGAGCGTCGCCAACCGGTCTGTTTTTTCCGCCATGGTGCCCAGGCGATTCTGGAAGATGATCCCGCCAAGATCGGCACGGCGCTCTTCCAGGGTTTTTTTCCTGTCTTCACGGAAGAAAAAGTGGGCATCCTCCAGCCGGGCCCGCAAGACCCGTTCATGGCCGTTCACCGCCTTGGCATGATCGCGGATCGCGGTATTGTTGACGGCGACGAAGCGGGGCAGCAACCGCCCGCCGTCGTCCACCACCGGGAAGTACTTCTGGTGTTCCCGCATGGAAGTGACGAGGACCGCCTCGGGAATCTCCAGGAACCGGGCCTCGAATGACCCGCAGACTGCCCAGGGCATTTCCACCAGGTTGGTGACGGTGTCGACGAGCTGAGGATCCAGCAGAGGGCTGCATCCTTTTTCCCCCACGCTGTCGCTGACGCTCTTTTCGACTTCCTCGATGACCAGACTGCGCCGCTTTTCCGGATCTGCAATCACAAAGCTGTTGCGCAGTTTTTCCATGTAATCGTCAAAATTTTTCACCTCGATGGGATCGGGGGCCATGAAACGGTGGCCCCGGGTTGTCCGGCCGGAGACGATATCGTTGACCCTGATGTCGATTACCGTGGCACCATAGAGGGCCAGCAGCCACTGGATGGGCCTTACAAAGGCCATATCGCCGTTTCCCCAGCGCATGGATTTGGCAAAGGGAATGTCATTGATGAGAGATGTGAGCAAATGGGGCAGCAGTTCCCCGGTTTCCCGTCCGGGGATATCCTGCTCAACCATGAGGTACTCTCCCCTGGGCGTTTCAATGACCCGCAGATCCTGCAGTGTCACTCCCCGTGAGCGGGCAAAACCGGCGGCAGCCGCCGTGGGAGCCCCCTCTGCATCAAAGGCTGCCTTTTTCGGCGGACCCACGACCTGTTCACTGCGGTCCGGCTGGCGTTCAGCCAGATCGCTCACCGCCACGGTGAGGCGACGGGGGGTGGCGGCCGTCCGGATACCGCTGAAGGTCAGCTGGTGTTCCGTGAGCCTCTCGGCCATGCTCTTTTCCAGGTAGGCGATGGCGGGTTTAATGAAGCCAGCCGGTATTTCCTCGGTGCCGATTTCAAAGAGTAACTCTTTCATTGCCGTTCGATGATTGTTTCTGTGGTATGTTTGGAAATCAACGGTTCCCTGCTCTAACGGGCACAGGGTTGTCGCACATGATCAAGGTATTGGTTCCCCAGCCGTCCGGTGGGTGTGTCTTTCCAGGGTGGCAAAGGTGGAGTAGCCGGCTCCCATGTTTTCCACGGTGACCGAGAACCAGTTTAAAGCCGTCTCTCCGGCCAGGGCCCTGCCGAGCCTGGCGGTGAGGGATTCAACCGAGATATCGCCTGCATCCCGTGAATCGGTGCTGCCGGCTCCTCCGGCCAGGGAGATTTCCCGCTCAATGAGGCCGATGAGATCCTCCAGCCACAGAAAGGTGCGGAAGCGAACCGCCACCGTTGCCCGGCCCCATTGTCCCATGGAGGCGGGAAGCGCGCCGCTGACCGGATTTTGCAGCGGCAGGACGATGGGCACCTTGATTTCCAGGGTAAGCTCCTCCCGGGTGTCCAGCGAGCCGTGCATCTTGCATTCGAAACGGTTGGTCACCATGCTGTTGCCGCCGGGCATCTTCTGCAGGAAATAGGGAAAGGCAATCTCCATGTGAGCGGCCTCGGCATCGAGGCGCTTTTTCATTTCCGCCAGGATCAGCCGAAAATTACGCAGGGTGATTTCCCCGTGAATACGGGTGAGGATTTCCACAAACCTGCTCATGTGGGTGCCCTTAAAGTGATGGGGCAGGTTGACGTACATGTTGACGACGGCAACCGTGTGCTGCAGGCTGTTGGCCTTGTCCAGCACGGTGATTGGGTAGGAAATGGTTTTGACGCCCACCTTTTTGATATTGATCCGCCGGTTGTCGCGGAGGCTCTGGATATCTTTCATGGCAACGGGCCGGTTCCGGCGGCAGAGGGTTACTGAAATTCGGTGAGCGTGTCTCGGGGGTGTCGGGTTGTGGCCGGAGGGGCGTCCGGCGGGTCACTGCAGATATTTTTTTACGGCATTCTTGAGTTCGGTGAGGTCGGACGACTTGACGATATACTCTTCCGAGGCCCAGGAGCCGAAGTCCTGTTTGTACTCGGTGTAGGCGGAACTGAGAATGACCGGCAGCTCGGGAGATATCTCCTTGAGCCGGCGCAGCACCTCAATGCCGTTCATCCCCGGCATGTTGATGTCGAGGATCACCAGGTCGGGTTTTTCCTCCTGGAATTTTTCGATGGCCTGGTCACCGTTGTAGGCGGAAACCACCTCATATCCCTCTTCCTCGAATTCTTCCCGGTAGAGCAGGTGGATGCCGTCCTCATCGTCTACGAGTAGGATCTTTTTCACTTTTTTTCTCCCGCTTCTTGTAAATACCGACAGGTGTCTTCCGGCGGCATGGGGTTGATGTAAAAGCCGGATCCCCATTCAAAACCGGCTATACTGGTCAGTTTGGGAACGATTTCAAAATGCCAGTGGAAATGCTCCAGCGGTTCGGAACGCAGCGGCTGGGTATGGAGAACAAAGTTGTAGGGAACATTGGGAATACAGGCATCGAGCCGTCCCAGGCTCTCCTTGAAAATCGCCGCCAGCCGTTCAAGTCCCTGCTGATCGATCTCGCTGTATGAAGATGCGTGTTTTCTGGGCAGAATCCACATCTCAAAGGGTGTGCGGGGGGCAAAGGGCGCCACGGTGATGAACTCATCGTTCTCACAGACCAGCCGGACATTCTGCTGGATTTCCTGTCGGATGATATCGCAGAAAATACAGCGATCCTTATACCTGTAATAGGAAAGGCTGCCGGCCAGTTCCGAGACCACCATGCGCGGCAGGATGGGCAGGGCGACGAGCTGGGAATGGGAGTGTTCCAGCGAGGCGCCGGCGGCGCGGCCATAGTTCTTGAAGACCATGACGTAACTGAAACGACTGTCCTTGCTCAGGTCGATGATGCGATCCCGGTAGGCAGTGAACACCAGGGTCATCTGCTCCGGCTCAAGGTCGGAAAACCGCTCGTTGTGGTTGGGGGTCTCAATGATGACCTCATGGGCGCCGATACCGTTCATCTTGTCGTAGAGACCTTCCCCCTGCTTGTCCAGCTCCCCTTCGATCACCAGGGCAGGGTACTTGTTGGGGACCACCCGTACCAGCCAGCTGGAGGAGTTGGGGGGCATACCCGGGACCCGACCGTAGACCATAACCTCCGGCGGAGTCGTCTTTTCGTTTCCCGGGCAAAGGGGGCAAAAACCGCCTGTGGTTTTGGTTTCCTCGATGATGAAGTCGGTGGGACGCTTGCCGCGTTCCGTGGCAATGATGATCCAGCGGCCCAGGATGGGGTCTTTGCGTAATTCCGGCATCGGTTACAACCCCTGGGCCTTTTCCCGCTGTTCCTGGGCGGTCTTGCAGTCGATGCAGTACTGGGCGACGGGACGGGCCTCCAGCCGCTTTTCCCCCACCGGTTCGCCGCAGGCCTCGCAGATGCCGTAGGTGCCGTCAATGATCCGTTCCATGGCGCTGTCGATTTTTTCCAGCAGCTTCCGTTCGCGGTCCCGGAGGCGCAGTTCAAAGCTTCTCTCCGTTTCCAGGGATGCCCTGTCGTTGGGATCGGGAATCGCCGTGTTCTGGGTTGTCATGTCCGAGAGGGTTTTTTCGACGTCACTGATGATCTCCGCCCGCATTTTTTCCAGCTTCCGCCTGAAATATTCACGTTTGCTTTCGTCCATATCAATCTCCGATCGTCGGTGGTTGACTGTTTAACCTCTGCTGAAATCGCCGCTCTTGCCGCCGCTCTTGCGCAGCAGCATGACATCTGAAATGGTAATGGTCTTATCGACGGCTTTGCACATATCATAAATAGTCAGCGCCGCAATCGATACCGCGGTGAGGGCCTCCATCTCCACCCCGGTCTTGCCGGTAATGCCGACTGTGGCCTGGATTTCGATGGAGTTTCGCTGTTCATGGAGATGGAAATTGATATCCACACTGGTAACGGGCAGGGGATGGGTGAGGGGAATGAGCTGATCGACCTTTTTGGCCGCCATGATCCCGGCAATGCGGGCAACACCGAGAACATCGCCCTTTTTCATGCTTCCCTCGCGGACCAGCCGGAAGGCATCCGGCGAAAGGGTAACCACGCCCGATGCCGTGGCCAATCGTTTAGTGTCCGGTTTTGCCGAAACGTCAACCATATGGGCGTTTCCGGCCGCGTCAAAATGAGTGAATTTTTTTTTCCGGGTCACGGGTTTAGTTCCGCCTCCTCAGCGACCTTGGCTTTTTTTTTCCCCCCACCCAGGTGACCGTGCAGCAGTCTGGAGAAAAAACCCTCCTCTTCCTGTTCCCGACAGATCTCGTCGAATTCACGGAGGATTTCCTTTTGCCGCCTGGTGAGTTTGCGGGGTATGCGGACCTGGATCTCCACCACCATGTCGCCGCGGCTGCCGCTGCGCAACCCGACAACACCCTGACCCCGCAGGGTAATGCGGTCTCCGGACTGGGTTCCCGGGGGGATCTTCAGCTTTTCATTCTCATAGATGGTCGGAATCTCCACCTCGCACCCCAGGGCGGCCTGGGACATGGAAATGGGAAATTGCAGGAAGATGGTTTGGCCGTCGCGGTGAAAGAACTCGTGCGGTTTGACGTGTATGACAACATAGAGGTCTCCGGAAGGGCCGCCGCGCCTGCCCCCTTCACCCTCGCCGCGCAGTCGCATACGGGCGCCGGTGTCGACTCCGGCGGGGATCTTGATGGAAACCTTTTTTTTCTTGTTGACCAGCCCTTCACCGCCGCAGTCGTTGCACGGATCGGTGATGATGCGTCCCGCACCGCGGCATTGGGGGCAGGTGGAGCTGACCTGGAAAAAGCCCTGGGAACGCATCACCTGGCCGCGGCCGTGGCAGGTGGGGCACATGCGCGGCTGATGGCCGGGGCGCAGGCCCGAGCCCTCGCAGGTCCAGCAGGTTTCCCGCTTGGTGATCTCCACCTCCTTGGTGACGCCGTGGACCGCTTCGTCAAAGGTGATCTCCATATCGTAGCGGAGATCATCACCCTGGGTCGGGGCGTTGGGGTCCCGCCTGCGGCCGCCACCGAAGAGATCGCCGAAGAGATCGCCGAAGCTTGAAAAGATATCCTCGAAGTTACCGGGGCCGCTGTGGCCGCTGTTCTTCAAGCCCTCGTGGCCGTAGGTGTCGTAGATACGCCGTTTCCGATCATCACTCAATACTTCGTATGCCTCGGTCGCCTCCTTGAACTTTTCCTCGGCAACCTTGTCGCCCGGATTGCGGTCCGGGTGGTACTTCAATGCCAGTTTGCGGTAGGCCTTTTTGATGACCACTGCTTCGGCATCTCTGCTCACTCCAAGTATTTCGTAAAAATCTCTGCTCATTGCTTGTGGGATTGGCTATGTTGCAACCGCTCGCTGCAGGAGCTTGCCTGGGTACTCTCCGTTCCCGGACACCGGCTGATTACGGTGTTACTGGACTTCGGCTGCCGCTGTTTCCTCTTCTTCCGTCTCTTCAGCCTGTTCCGGCAGGCTGAAAATATTGTCAAAGGTCACCAGTCCGGCGGCAATCTCCCGCAAGGTGCTGACAAGTTCCTTGTTTTTGCTTTCCACCAGAAAAGGTTCTCCGGCACGGTGCTGCCTCACCCGCTCCACGGCAAGGTGGATCAGGGCGAAGCGATTGTTGTCGCCGAGCTGTGCCAGACAATCGTCAACTGTTATTCGGGCCATCTGTGTTCATCCTTTTTGTCGCATTGGAATGTAATTAACCGTTATCGCACGATGAAACATCGATTCCGGGTGACCGGTACACTGTATCGGATAATACGAATAAGTATTACCCGTTCGTTTGTACAGGGGAAAATCGCAACCGGTCACAGGGTTGGATGACGGAAAATCCGTTTCTATTGTAGCCTAAGCAATAATCAGATATCAAAGGGGTTTTTCAGCAACAGGGTTTCGGACCTGTCCGGGCCCACGGAGACGATTGCCGGTTCCACGCCGGTGATCTCCTCGATGCGCCGGACATAATCCCTGGCCGCCGCCGGCAGTTCGTCAAAGCTTCGTACTCCACTGATCTCCTCCTGCCAACCCGGCATTTCCTCATAGACCGGCCGCACCTGTTCGGCTGCCCTGATGTTCGCCGGCATGGTGGTGTAGGGGGTGCCGTTATGATCATAACTGCGGCAGATCCGCAGTTTCGGCTGGCCGCTCAACACATCCAGTTTGGTGATGGCCAGGCCGGTGATCCCGTTGATACGGACCGCATCCTCGGCCACCACGCAGTCGAGCCAGCCGCACCGGCGGCGCCTGCCGGTGGTGGCCCCGAATTCGCCGCCCTTTTTCTGCAGGGTATCGCCGATTTCATCGCCTTCCGGCAGTTCGGTGGGAAAGGGGCCCTGACCCACCCGGGTGGTGTAGGCCTTGAGGATACCGATGACCGCATCGATGTGGGTGGGGCCGAATCCGGTGCCGATACTGGCGTTGCCGGCAATGGTGTTGGACGAGGTGACAAAGGGATAGGTGCCGTGATCGATATCCAGTTGGGTTCCCTGGGCCCCCTCAAAGAGAATATGGCGGCCATCCTTTCGGGCCCGGTCCAGGGCCACCGAAACATTGCCGATATAGGGGGTGAGTTCTTCGGCGAACCGTTCGAAGCGGCCGGCGATCTCCTCCAGGGAGACCGGTGGGGCGTTGAACTTTTTTTCCAGCAGGAAGTTTTTTTCTTCCACATTGCTGCGCAGTTTGTCGGCAAACAGATCCGGGTCCAGCAGATCACCGGCCTTGATGCCGAAACGTCCTATCTTGTCCATGTAGCAGGGGCCGATTCCGCGTCCGGTGGTGCCGATTTTTTTGGTACTGGAAAGCGCGGCTTCACGGGCGTGATCCAGGGCCTGGTGATAGGGCATGATGAGATGGGCCCTTTCGCTGATCATCAACCGCTTTGGCGAGACACCCAGCCCCTGTTCCTGCAGTTTCGCCATCTCATCCAGGAGAACGCCGGGGTCGATGATCACCCCGTTACCGATCATGCATGTCTTGTCCTCATACAGAATACCGGAGGGAATGATGTGGAAGACAAATTTTTTCCCGTCCACCACCAGGGTATGTCCGGCATTGTTTCCCCCCTGGAAACGAACGATGAAATCCGCATGTTTCGTCAGCAGATCAACGATCTTCCCTTTACCTTCGTCGCCCCATTGGGTGCCGACCACCACGACACTGGCCATGTTTTTGCTCCACTGCTTGAAGAAATTGAGATCCAGCCGGCTGCTGAAAATCCGCTGGAGTGAACGGTACCAAAACCCTCAATCTATAGACGAGAAGGAAAAAAAAGTCAAATCTCACGCCGCCGGCTTCGGAAAAATATCGGTCGGGCAAGGGTTTTCAGTCAACGGCGCTCGTTGCCGGAGGTGATCTCTTTTGGTGAACCCCCTTTCTTTGCAACTGTTTTTCCCTTGCCGACGGTGGACGGGAGGGGGTGGAATTCCGCTTTTTTCCCGGCCTCTCTGCTGCCCCGGAAGAGATATCCCCCCAGGGCACCGACAGCGGTTGTCAGGGTGAGAAGTCCCATGGTCAAAAAGTTTCCCATGAGCAGCAGCGCGCCGGCAGCCAGCGATATACCGAAGGCCAGGCCGATTTTCAGGTTCGTTCTCAGCTCCCGTTGTCGCTCCAGCCGGGCCGTCTGCCGGTAGGTGCGTTTGAGCAGTCTGGCCTTGGCGCGTTCGGCATTGACGCGTATCTTTTCCCTTTCTCCGGCAAATTCCTCCTTGAGTCGGCTGATCTTCTTCCGGGTCAGGTGAGCGGCAAAGGAAGAAAACCAGAAGGCGGAGAGCAGACCGATAAGGAGAATCGGCGCCACAGGCCGCACCAGGGTGGCCGGCTGTGCCGGATCAAAGGGAATGACCAGCACGAGAACCGCGGTCACCAGCTGTACGCCGAGGATGGCCAGAAAGAATTTAAGCATGACGGATACAAAACAGCCGGGAATCTTTATTCACCCCTGATTATGAAACCGCCCTCGGTGTATCCGGCGCACGCACGAAAGCCCACGGATTCAGGTCGTAACCGTTCGGAGATTTGCACCCCGGCGGAATGCCGTACCTCCTATTTCGACCCCGGGCGGCAACAGCCCCACGCAGCAGATCACCGACGCGGGAGGCAAGGCCCCGGGCCGGGGCGGTGGAATCATCGATATCAGTCGACAAGAGCCGCATAGATTTCATCATTGTAGCCCACGAAAAAGCACTCGCCCACCTTCAGGGTGGGGGCGCGGAGATTGCCGGTGCGGCCGAGAACCGCTTTGAGAATATCTTCTTTGGAGTCGGAGGCCGGGATAAAGCGCAGTACCTTCCTCCCCCGGCCGACAACGATCTCGGCGGCATTTTTCAGCAGCTCCCAGGCATCTTCATGGGCGATTTTCCGTCGGCGGGCTTCAACGCTCTCCACGATCTCAATACCATGTTCATCAAACACAACCTGTGCTTTTTTGCAGGATGCTCATCCCTTGCGCAGATAGGCCCATTCAATCTTCACTGTTCCTTTTCCTCCTTATCTTCCAGGTGCTGATTTCCGGGTGTCGGGCGTGGGGTGTCTTTCGCCCAACCGTCGGCGGATCATCTGCAGATCCAGCCATACCGCCCGCTTCATCTCAGGATGGCTGAGGAGGAAGCGGGGATGAAAGGTCGGAACGATGGTCGTCATCCCGACACCGTCGATTCTTCGTTTGAACAGGCGGCCGCGCAGACGGATGAGAGGATCAGCCTTGCCCAGGAGCAAGCTGGTGGGCAGGGGACCCATGCAGCAGACAAGAGTCGGCCGCAGGGCTGCCATCTCTTCCCGCAGGAGCCGGAGACAGGCCCGTCCATGGCGGGCTGTCGGCGTCATATCCGGCCGGGGGCGGCATTTGATACAGTTGGTCACATAGACATCCTCCTCCTTCAGGTCGATGGCCTGCATCATCCTGCGGAGCATTTCATCCTCAGCCACGCCGAAAAGGCAGGATTGGCCGGAGGAACCATCCGACCGGAAGGCGTGGTCACCAATGATCATCAGACGAATTCCCGTCCCGCCCCGTCCAGTTGTCCTGCCGAGATTTTTTTCATGCAAGTCGCAGTCGGAGCAGGAGAGGATTTTTTCATGGATTTCAGCCGGCATTTTCCCACCATCCGCAGTGGGCTGCGCCAGTGGAGCCCGTCCTGTTTTCCCGGCAGGTGATGCCGGTACTGCAGCTCTGTGGAGAAATTTTTCCAAGGGCCGGGTCCGCGGATATTCGGACAGACCCAGAAGCTGGTGCAACCGGATGGTATCCCGAAGGTTGTGGAGGAGTTGTCGCCGGCGTTGATTCATTTGAGGGGATTTTTTTGCTGACAAACCGTGAAACACTGCTTATTTTCTCCCGCGGGTGCGGAAACGGTCATTTTCCGGGTCCGCGCAAAAGCGTGAGCCGTCATCGGTTCCGGCGCAACCATCAGCAAGGCGCCGGGCCGCTGCGGTGTTTATCCAGAGATTTTCATGGGAGGTTTGCCATGCCGATTTATGAGTATACCTGCAAAGATTGTAAAAAACATTTTGAAGTGCTCACCACCTCGAGCAACCGGGCCGATATCGTCAAGTGCCGGGAGTGCGGCAGTCTCAACGTCAAGAAGACCATCTCCGCCTCCAGCTTCCGGGTTTCGGGAGGGGGATCCGCCATTCCTTCCGGGGCGCTTTCCGGCTGTTCTTCGAGCTCGGGTTTTTCCTGAGCATGATTTTCCAAGGAGCCGGTCCGGCTCCGAGGTTTGGAAGGAAGATGCAGCGCGGGGTTATATACCCTGTAATCGGTTACGGCTATTTATTTGGCCTGTTCTTTTTTCTTTTGCGAGAACTGATAGACGATCTCGTTTTCCCGCAGCATGCCGTAGCGGCGTCTGGCAAGGTTTTCCAGGTAGGCGTCGTCGTGCTGCAGCCGATCAATCTCGCGGCTGATATTGCGGTTCTGCCTGGCCAGATCGGAGTTTCTGGCTCCCAACCTGTCGATTTCCCTTTGCAGCCGACTGTAATGATAAAGTCCGCGGTTGGGGGCGAAGATCACCCAGGCCCCGGCCAGGAAAACCAGCAGCAGCACGATCCGCACCAGGAGCCTGCGTTCTCTTTTGTTTAATGCCCTGTTCTTTTTTTTCGGCATGAAAAGTTTATGATATCCGATTCTCTTGTGCTTGTCAGTTCCTGCCTCACCGGTTTGTGCACCCGTTACGATGGGCAGTGTAAACCGTCTCCGGCCTGTATGCAACACCTCTCGGGGCGGGTGTGGATCCCGGTCTGCCCCGAACAGCTTGGGGGCCTGGCCACGCCCCGGGCACCGGCTGAAATTATAGGCGGCGACGGCGGTGATGTACTGGCCGGCTCCGCCCGGGTGGTGGATGAGGAGGGCAACGACGTGACGACAGCCTTTATCGAAGGTGCCGGTTGGTGCCTGCATATCGCCCGGCAGCAGAATATCGGGCTGGCCCTGCTCAAGGCCGGCAGTCCGTCCTGCGGGCTGAGTCCGGTACCCGGGGTGACGGCAGCCCTCCTGCAGCAAAACGGCATCAAAGTCCGGGAGGTGTAGCCGCCCCGGTGAACCGCTCCCGCCGTTCAGGCATGGTCCCGGCCTTTTTCCCTGTCGCCTTCGATTTCAAGCAGCCTGATGATCAGGATTCCCGCCTCATAAAGCATGTACAGGGGGCATCCCATGAGCGCCATATTGACCACATCCGGAGTCGGAGTCAACAGCGCCGCCAGGATGGCGATGGCCAGCACCGCATAGCGCCGGTTTTTTTCAAAGGTGCGGCGGGAGACGATCCCTGTGCGGGCGCTGAAAATCATAAAGACCGGCAGCTCGAAGATGAGACCGAAGGCGAGGATGAAAATGGTGATGAAGTTGACGAAACGGCCGATGGAGATCACCGGTTTGAGCTGGGCGGATTGAAAGCCAAGGAGAAATTTCACACCAAAGGGCAGGGTGACCAGGTAACAGAACAGGGTGCCGGCGTAAAAGAGAATACAGGTGCAGAACACGAACCAGAACAGTGATCTGCCCACCACCCCGAAGGGTTTGCCCAATCCCTTCCAGATCACATGCATTATCCAGGGCATGAGAAGATAGAGGGCCGAGAAAAAGGCAAGTTTCACGTGGGCCAGGAAGGGGCCGGGAATGGAAAAGAAGGAGAGTTTTTCATCCAGGTGGTTCTGCAAAAGGCGTAACAGCTCCGGGGCGGCGAAGAGAAAGAGAAGCAGGGTGGCCAGAAAAATCGCGATACCCAGGCCGCGGATGGAACGGCGCAGTTCGGTGAGAAAGATGATGAGATGGTTGTAGAAGACCAAGGAGATCCGGTACCGTTGGTTTTTATCGTTGACTTTGCAGGGGGTGGAATATTCAATAGAAACGTATCAAAGTAGCAAACCGCCATGGAAATTGCAATTGAATAGGCGTTGCCTGCCGCAGAATGGTGTGCTACAAAACAGCGTCACCCCCAACCCCATGTAATTGCTCCCAACACCGCATCTTCACACGCTCTCTTTCGGCCGGATAGCGGGGATATAGCAGCCGCGAGATCGTGTAAATCTGCGGCATCCGTGGCCAATTACAGGTGGAAGTACGATATGGCGCGGGGTTACATACCCTGTGATCGGTAACAACCTCATTAACAGGACATTCCATTATGCTGGAACTGCGTTTTATCCGTGAAAATCTGGAGCTGGTCAGGGAAAAGACGGCCCGCCGCGGGATAGATACCGTCATCATCGACCGATTTGCCGAAACCGATGGCCGGCGGCTGGAGTTGCTCTCCCAGGTGGAAAACCTGAAAAACCGTCGCAATACGGTTTCCAGGGAGATCGCCGCCCTGAAAAAATCCGGCGAGCATGAAAAAGCCGAACCGTTGATCAGGGAAATGCGCCTGGTTTCCGGCCGGATCAAGGAGCTGGACCGGGAGCTGGGACGGATCCGGGAGGAGCTCGCTGATATTGTCATGGCCATTCCCAACCTCTGCGACGATTCGGTTCCCCTGGGAAAGGATGACGGCGACAACGTGGAACTCCGCCGCTGGGGACAGATTCCGGAGTTTTCCTTCTCCCCTCGTCCCCATTGGGAAATCGGTGAAAACCTGGGGATTCTCGATTTTGAAACCTCGGCGAAACTCTCCGGCGCCCGTTTTGCCCTGCTCAAGGGGTTTGCCTCCCGTCTTTCCCGGGCACTGATCAGCTTCATGCTCGATCTTCACACCCAGAAACATGGTTATGACGAGGTGTTGCCGCCCTTTTTGGTCAACAGCCGCACCATGACCGGTACCGGTCAGTTGCCGAAATTCAGCGAAGACCTGTTCAAGATCGAGGGCTGGGATCTCTGGCTCATTCCCACGGCCGAGGTGCCGGTGACCAATATCCACAGCGGTGAAACCCTCTCCGAGCGGGACCTGCCCATCAAGTATGCCGCCTATACGCCCTGCTTCCGTTCGGAGGCGGGATCCTACGGCAAGGATACCCGCGGTCTTATCCGCCAGCACCAGTTTGAAAAGGTGGAGATGGTGAAATTCACCACCCCCGAAACCTCGGAGCAGGAGTTGGAAAGTCTGTTGGCCGATGCCGAGGAGGTTCTGCAGCTTTTGGAGCTGCCCTACCGGGTGGTCACGCTCTGCAGCGGTGATCTCGGCTTTTCGGCAACCAAGACCTACGATATCGAGGTCTGGCTGCCCGGCCAGAATACCTACCGCGAGATCTCCTCCTGCAGCAATTTCCTTGACTTTCAGGCCCGTCGGGCCGCTATCCGCTACCGGCCCAAAGAGAGCGGAAAGAGCCGTCTTGTCCATACCTTAAACGGCAGCGGGCTGGCCATTGGCCGCACCCTGCTGGCCATCCTGGAAAATTATCAGCGGGAAGACGGGTCGGTGTCCCTGCCCAAGGTCCTGGAGCCCTATTTCGTCACCAGATTCTAAGGGATAACAGCGGTTTTGCTCACGGTTTTTGCTGATCGGCCAGGGCCTGGTCGATCAGCTGGTCCAGGAGGGCGGAAAAATCCATCCCGGCCGCCTTTGCCGCCTGGGGAAAGAGGCTTGTCGGGGTCATGCCGGGGATGGTGTTGGTTTCCAGCAGGTACAGATTTCCCCCTTCGTCGAGCATCATGTCGGTGCGGCTGTATCCCCGCAGCTGCAAGGCGTGATGGGCGATGATGCCATATTGCCGCGCCGTGGCGCTGATCTCCGCATCCAGTTCGGCCGGGCATATCTCCCGGCTGGCCCCCCGGGTGTACTTTGCCTCATAATCGAAAAAATCATACCTGTCTCCCGGAATGATCTCCACCAGCGGCAGGGCCGTGGGTTCGTCGTTTCCCAGCACGGCAACGGTGATTTCCCGTCCCCGGATATACTCCTCCACCATCACCTGAGAGTCATGTTCAAATGCCTTGGCTACGGCCCGGCCGAGCTCTTCGCTGTTTTGGGCGATGCTCATTCCCAGGCTTGATCCCTGGCGTACCGGCTTGACCACCAGCGGCAGAGAAAGCTCTTGCAGCAGGCGCTCCGGATTCTCTCTGTCTTCCTGCACGGCCATCAGCCAGGGCGCCACCGGCAGGTCGTGGAGCCGGTACATGGTTTTGGCGAGATTTTTGTCCATGGCCATGGCGCTGCCCAGAACCCCTGATCCCTGGTAGGGAATGCCCAGAAGTTCCAGGAAACCCTGCATGGTGCCGTCTTCTCCGTAAGGGCCGTGGAGGAGGATGAAGGCGACATCGATTTTGTCGGCATCGGCGGCAAGGGCGGCAAGGTCATCGGCCGGATCGTAGCGAAGTATATCGTATCTGTCGGTGTCAAGTGCCGCCTCAACCCCGCGGGCCCCCTCCAGGGAGACCTCCCTCTCTCCTGATTTGCCGCCGGCGATGAGTGCCAGGCGTATTTTTTTTCCATTACTCATTTTTTCCTCCGGGACGATTGGGTCGACGATCAGCGACTGAACCGGGATTGCCGGCTTGCCAATTCTGAAATCAGATGCGGCTTCATGGGTTGTGCTCAAGCCGCGCTGGGTCTGGGGCGTGCCGGTTCGGACAGCCGCGGAAGCTCTTCTAATTGTTTTCTACCACACTCCTTAAAAAAACTAAAGAATGATGGGAAATTACCGATATAGATCATAAAGCGAAAATAATGCCACTGGTGCAAGGGATTGGAACATCGGGAAAATAACAACAACAGTTTAACCAACGATCTGAAAATGCGAAAATTTTTACCAGGCAGCTTCAAGACACGTCTTATCGCCCCTGTTATGATTGCCGGCACCATTGTCATTGCCGCTACCATTGCTCTCACCGTAAGTATCCAACATCGCTCAACCCGGAAGATCGACCAGGCGGTGTCGGATGTCTTCCTGAAATCCTCGAAAGAAATTCACCGGGACTTTGATCAACTGCACCTGGAAGTCAGGGAACAGATCAGGGACATGGTGACAAATACCCAATCCGGTGTGACCTCCACCACCACTGAGGTGGTGTCCAGGGAACGGCACAATATCGAAGCGGACTTTCTCGCCATGGGCGAGGATGGCCTGAAAGGCATGTCGCAACTGCTGGCCAGGGTGGGGAAAAATGCCATTGTGACCAAAAATTATCAGGCGCTTGTTTCCTACGTGCGGGCCGCTCAGACAAATCCCGCCATGATTTTCGCCTTTTACTTGGATGGCAACGGCAGGGCATTGACCCGCTATCTTAACCGCAAGAATGCAAAGATCAAAAAATATTTACCCGCGGCCGGCAACGGCCGGGATCGCATCGACAGGATCATTGCGGCGGCAAAAAACGACAGCGAGGCTCTGGTCTACTCCCATCCCGTCAAGCAGGACGGCCAGGTGATCGGCAGCGTTGTCTCAGCCCTGGATCTGAGCGGGATCGCAGCCAGAAATGCGGCCCTTGAACAGCGTTTCCAGACCATGATTGATAAAAACAACGAGGAGGTTGCCCGGATTCTCGACCGTGAGACCGCGGCCATATTGAGTTCCCTGAAAAAGACGACGGGAAAGATTATCCGGCAAAACGATCAAAGCGGTATAACCGCCAAAGAGACAATCACCTCCCTGGTGACGGAGGTGGCCGATAATTTTCGCAAGATGATCATTGGCGGTTATGGAGCGGCCCTTGCCTGCATCTTCGCCATTCTCTATTTCAACGCAAATTCCGTTCTCAGGAAGCTGGGAGGCGAACCCTCCGGCATGGTGGCCATTGCCCGTGAGATTGCCGCCGGAAACCTGGCATCTTCCTTCAGGGGACGGTCGGCGGACGATGAGAGTCTGCTGGCGGAACTCCACAATATGGGGCGGGGATTGCGGAAGCTGGTGGGGAAAATCATCGGGATGAGTGACCAGTTGACAACCGCCTCTTCCGAGCTAGCAACCATGGCCAGGGAAGTTTCGGGGAATGCGGAGCAGACGGCCGGTCGGGTTTCCACTTTGGCGGCCGCCTCGGAAACGATGAGTGAAAAGATGAATTCCGTGGCCGCGGCAACCGATCAGGCGGCGGGCAACGTCTCAATTATGGCAAATGGAGCCTCTGAGCTCAAGAATGTGGTAAGGGAGATTTCGCTCAACACGGAAAAGGCCAATGCCATTGCCGGTGAGGCGGTGGATCATGCGAAGATATCATCCCAGAAGGTGAACAGCCTGGGAGTTGCGGCCCGTGAGATCAACAAGGTGACCGAGGTCATCACCGAAATTTCGGAACAGACGAATCTCCTGGCTCTCAACGCGACAATCGAGGCGGCCCGTGCCGGCGAAGCGGGAAAAGGATTTGCGGTTGTGGCCAACGAGATCAAGGAACTTGCCCGTCAGACCGGCGAGGCGACCAGTGAAATCAAGGAGCGGATCAGCGGTATCCAGCTCTCAACGGATGAAACGGTGGCTGAGATTCATCAGATATCAAGTGTAATTAACAAGATAAATGATATCGTCTCAGCCATATCCGCCACGGTGAAAAAACAGGCCGAATCCACCGAGCAGATCGTCACCAGCGCCGGGGAGGCGGCAACCGGGATAAACACGGTCAACGGTACTATTGCACAGACTTCGGCTGCTTCCGATGAAATCACCCGTGATATCACCCAGGTGCGTGACCTGGCCCAGGGAACACTCGACCAATCCCAGCATCTCCTCGACACCTCGGATCTTCTCAGGAAAATTGCCCAGGATATCGAAAGGGAGACCGGCCGCTTTATCCTCGATGGGGAAGAAGCGCAAGGGTAGGCGCTCACAGGCTTGGTAATCCCGCGCTGCAAAAGGTGTTCTCTGGCGTAATGAAAAAGAAAAACCGCAGATCTGTCACAGGAGGTTGTCATATGCAAAAAAAAGTGGTTGTCACGGTCATCCTTGTTGCCCTTGTCGTTGCCGGGTCGGCGTCCCTCTGCTTGGCCGGCGATATTGTCAAGATAGGCGTTCTGGCTAAAAACGGTCCCGCCAAGGTGTTGAAAAAATGGCAGGCAACCGGCGACTATCTTACCTCTGCGGTCAAGGGAAAGGTCTTTCAGATTGTTCCCCTGGGATTTGATAAGGTATACTCGGCCATTGAAAACGGTGACGTGGATTTTTTCTTGGTGAACTCCTCCATGTTTGTAACCGCCAAGGTGCGCTACGGGGCATGCGCCATAGCCACCATGATTAACTCCCGCCAGGGAAAGCCGCTTAAGTCTTTTGGCGGCGTTATTATAACCACCTCCTACAATGACGCTATCAAGGGGTTGGCGGATGTAAAAGGCAAAAAGTTCATGGCAGTGAAAAAATCGTCCTTCGGCGGGTGGCAGATGGCCTTTAAGGAGTTCAGGGATGCCGGAATAGATCCGTACAGGGATTTTGCCACGGTGGAATTCGGTGGCAAGCATGACAATGTGGTTTTTGCCGTTCAGAATGAATCCGTTGATGCGGGTACGGTGCGCACCGATACCCTTGAGCGGATGGTGGCGGCCGGCGATATCGTCATGGAAGATTTCAAAATTATCGGGGCCAAGGAGCGGAAAGATTTTCCCTTTGTCTGCAGCACGGCTCTCTATCCGGAATGGCCCCTGGCAAAGGTTGCCAAAACTCCGGACAAGTTGGCCCGCCGGGTTGTGGCTGCCCTCAAGAAACTGAAAAGCACCGATAAGCCCGCAAAAAAGGCGAAAATCAAGGGATGGACGGATCCCCTTGATTACAGCGGGGTTGAAAGGCTGCAGAGAGATCTCCAGGTGGGGGCCTATGCCGCCAGGTAACAGAAGCGTAAATCGAATACAACCACGGCGCGGAGTCTTCGCTGCGCGCCGCTTATCTTTTTGGTTGAACTCCTTTCATCCACATTGATACGGAAATTTTGTAACCACTCAACAGAGATTGCAACCAGGCGGTATCATGTACCTCTTTGCTGTAAGCGTTCACGGGTGGTGTAGATTTGCCTGAATCTTTCCTGCTGCTATGGCCTGTCTAGGCGGGCAGAAAAGATTCAGTGAAAACGGGTTATTGTAAAGTACCTGCGAAATTTTCTCTGTATCAACGCATCCCAGACCGTCTGCCTGAAAAGCGCGAAAAAAGGGAGGAACCGCTTCTTGCGGCGACTCCCGGCAATGGTGATGACCTCTTGTTTTTTTCCTCCGAGAAGCGGTCCTTGCCCCGGGGGCCTCTTCATGCTACCGTGACCCAAGGTTCACCGGCGAACCGGTGAGAAGATCAAATGAGCAGAGACGGTTGCTTGCCCCTTGAGTGGTTACGGTAAGATGGTTCATGCAAAGGAAAATTTACAAAAAACTTGCGGCAATTGTCGGGCCTGAACATCTCTCCACCGTCAGAGAGGAGTTGAGCTGTTACCGCTACGATTCCACCGGCATGGGGTGTCCGCCGGCCGCGGTGATTTTTCCCCGGGACAGCGGCCAGGTGAGCGGGATCATGCGGCTTGCCCATGAAGAGCGCCTGCCCGTGGTGCTTCGGGGTGCGGGCAGCAGTACCACCGGCGGCGCCCTTCCCGTGCCCGGCTGCCTGGTTATGGTCTTCTCCCGCATGAACCGGATCCTGGAAATCGATGCGGACAATATGATTGCCGTGGTGCAACCAGGCGTGATCACAGGCGAACTGCGGAGGGCGGCGGGCAAGGTCAACCTCTGCTATCCGCCGGACCCGGCCAGCCTCGCCTTCTGTACCATCGGCGGTAACGCTGCCATGTGTGCCGGTGGACCTGCAGCCGTCAAATACGGCGTTACCAGGGATTATATCCTCGGCCTGGAGGCGGTTCTCCCGGGAGGGGAAGTGATCCGCACCGGAGTGCGCACGGAAAAGGGCGTGGTGGGATATGATTTGACCCGGCTCCTCATCGGCTCTGAGGGGACCCTGGCCGCCATCACCCGGCTCAATCTGCGGCTGCTGCCCCTGCCCGAGGCCAGGATTACCTTTCTGCTGGAATGTGACTCTATACAGCGGGCCGCCGGCCTGGTGGCCCGTCTGCTCAGGACAGGCGTGACGCCCTGTACCCTTGAATACATGGATCGGGCGGCGATCGAAGCGGTTTCCTCATTCCTGCCCCGGGGCGGGGCGATGGGAGCCCGGGCCCTGCTTCTGCTCGAATTTGACGGCAGCGAGAGGGAGGTGGAAGAGCAGGGGAGGCGGGCCGCGGACTTTCTTGAAGCCGAATCAGGGGTGGAGGTGAAAAGAGCTCGGGACGCGGAGGAAGCCGAGCGTCTCTGGGAGGCCCGCCGGGCCGTATCACCGGCCTCGTTTGCGGTGCGGCCGCATAAGATCAGCGAGGATGTGGTAGTGCCCCGGACCCGGATTCCGGACCTGGTGAGCTTCACGGAAAAACTGGCTGCGGAACGCGGGCTGAAGATCCTTACCTTCGGCCATGCCGGTGACGGCAACATCCACGTCAACATCATGTTCGACAGGCGGGACGGTCGGGAACATGCCGAGGCGCTGCAGGCCAAAAAAGAGCTTTTTCAGCATGTTCTGCGGCTGGGAGGCACCCTCTCCGGCGAGCATGGTGTCGGCACCACCAAGGCGCCGTTTCTGGCAATGGAGATCGACGCGCCCACCCGTGAGCTGATGAGAAGATTGAAACAGCTCTTTGATCCCCGTAATATTTTGAACCCCGGCAAGATATTTCCGGACGATTCCGTTGACTCTGCCCCATAAGTGGCCGATACATACTTAGAAAGTAAAATATACCGCTGGGTTGCATACCCTGTGATCGGTTGCGGAAAAAGATATTGACACGGGCAGGATAAAAATATAAAATTATTAATTTAACCAATCAAAAATATTGACCAGATGGAGCTGTAATGATTGAAGTTGAAGTACGGGGAGACCTTGAGTATGCCATCCGCATGCTGAAGAAGAAGCTGCAGATCGACGGAATCAAACGTGAATTGAAACGGCGCGAGTATTACGAGAAACCAAGCGCCAAAAAACGCCGCAAGAAGGCGGAGGCGCTTCGTAAACTTAACAAATTCAAGAGAATGGCCCGTATGGCCCGCAGGGCATAGGCGATACCGCTTGCCGGTAGCCCGGATTTTTTCCGGTTATGACTCCTTCGGGACGCGCCGAATCCGGTTCTCTCCGGCCCGAAGGCAGGAGCAGGGCCGCCGGCGATCTCAGCGACAATCTGGATCGTTTCCTGCAGTACCTTGTTGTTGAAAGGCACCTGGCCGACAACACGGTCGCTGCATACGCTTCGGACCTCACCTTTTTTTTCGATTTCCTGATCCGGAAGGGCATTGGTGAGGTCAGCGCAATCACCACAGACCATATCCGCGATTTTCTCAGACACTGCCTCTCGCGCAGTCACGGCGCCCGCAGCAATGCCAGGCGGCTTTCCGCCATGCGCGCCTTTTTCACCTTCCTTTCAGCCCGTGAAATTATCCCCCGCAACCCGGTGGGGGACATCGACCGCCCAAAGATCGGTCGCAGCCTCCCCCGGGCCCTCAGCATTGACGAGGTCAACCGGCTGCTGACCCTGCCGGCGAAGACCGATCCCTATACCCTTCGCAACTACGCCATGCTGCACCTGCTCTACGCAACGGGTTTGCGGGTTTCCGAGCTGGTCGGCCTCCCCGTGGCCGGTTGTAGCATGACCGGCGGGTTTGTGCGGATCATCGGCAAGGGGCGGAAGGAGCGGCAGGTGCCCTTTGGTGAACAGGCGGCCGACATGCTGGCTGATTATCTGCGGCGGGGCCGGCCGGTTCTGCTGAAAAAGAGGAGCTGCCCCCTGCTCTTTGTCTCCAATCGCGCCACCGGCATGACCAGGATCCGTTTCTGGCAGATTATCCGGGAAACCGCTCTCAGGGCCGGTATCGACAAAAAGATCAGCCCCCATATGCTGCGTCACTCCTTTGCCACCCATCTCCTCTCCCATGGCGCCGACCTGCGCTCGGTGCAGATGATGCTCGGCCATGCGGATATCGCCACCACCCAGATATACACCCACATCGATACCGACCGCCTCAAGGCCCTGCACCGAAAGTTCCACCCCCGCGGCTAGTCGTCCCCGTGAGCTGTTGCCGTCAAAGGCTATCTGCCGGGTGGTCCGTTCTTGTGCAGCAGGTGCCGGGCCTCCTGGAGCAGTCGGCCCAGGGATTCCTTTTCCAGGGCGCAGATGGGAACTCCCCGGAGGTGATCCAGCTCCCGGAGCTGTTGCGGTGCCAGGCGGTCTATCTTGTTGAGGGCCCGCAGGCAGGGAATATGGGCAAGCTCCAGTTGGGCGATGATTTGGTCGACCACCTTGATCTGATCCCGGAAAAGTGGATTGCTCACGTCGATGACATGCACCAGCAGGTCCGCCTCGTTGAGTTCTTCCAGGGTGGAGGTGAAGGCCTTCATCAGTTCGGCGGGCAGGTCCCGGATAAAGCCCACGGTGTCGGTGATGATAACCTCCATATCCCGGGGAAAGCGGAGGCGGCGGCTGGTGGGGTCCAGGGTGGCGAAGAGCTTGTTCTCGGCCGTGATTTTGCTTCGGGTAAGGGTGTTGAGCAGGGTGGATTTACCGGCATTGGTGTAGCCGATGAGGGAGATGACCGGGATGTTTTTTTTGCGTCGCCGGCTGCGGCGGCCGTGGCGTTCACGGCTGACATTCCCGAGGGCCCGTCCCAGTTTGCTGAGCCGGTCGGTGATGCGGCGGCGGTCGATTTCAAGCCGGGTTTCACCCGGACCGCGGGCGCCGATACCGCCGGTGAGGCGCGACAGGGCGTCATCCCGGGTTGAAAGCCGCGGCAGCATGTACTTGAGCTGGGCCATCTCGATCTGCAGTTTACCCTCCCGCGAAAGTGCCCGGCCGGCGAAGATATCGAGGATCAGCTGGGTACGGTCGATGACTCGCAGATCGGTATGATCGGTGATGGAACGCATCTGGGAGGGACTGAGTTCGGTATCGAAAATCAGCAGATTGGCGTCAAGCCGCAGGGCGAGCAGGATGATTTCCGCCACCTTTCCCCGTCCGAGAATAAAGCGGGGATGGATACGCCTGCGGCGCTGGATCACCGTATCCAGCACCGTGACGTTATCCGACCGGGCCAGTTCGGCCAGTTCCTCAAGACGCTGGGCGGCAACCGTTTTGGGGCCGGTGGTGACGCTGACAAGAATGGCCCGGTCCCGGTTCTTTTTTACCTCCCGCATGGGGCGCATGCGGACGAATTCCTCTTCAATGGCCTGGATGAGCGACAGACAGGAGACGCGCTGGTTGGCCGGATGCACCGGCTCCAGCCTGGCCCAGTCGCGGCCGCCGGTGCGCTGCGGCGTCAGGTGCACGGTGTGGAGGAGGTGGGGAAGTCCTTCGCGGATGGTGAGCACCGACATGAGGTCCAACCGCAGGAAGACCATATCCATGATATCCTCATCGCTGATCGCCTGCGTGGAGAGATGGGTGTGAACGCAGCGAAGCCCTTTCAGGCGGCCGCCGGCGGAACGGATTCCCGCCAGGGAGGGGATGACGATCTGGTGGTGATCGCCGACAATGACGGTTTCCACCTTGCCGGAGCGGTGGATGAGCAGGCCGAGCTGGCGGCCCAGTTCCACGGACAGCTCGCAGAGGGAGCGGGCCAGCTCGCGGCTGATGATGCTGTCCGGCGGCACCTGTCTTTTGCCCAGCCGTTCAAGCGCCCGCCGCTGTCTGGTTTTCAGGCCGGTAATGTTACCTATGATCGCGGAAATGGCAGCTCCTCACCGGGTGTTTTTTCGTTGGGGCGGTCATCTCTCCTTTTTTCAGGTACCATACTCCGGAGGATCAGCAGGCGGCCGAGCCCGGAGTGCGCGGAAAGGGAATCACCTCGCGGATATTCCGCATCCCCGTTGCCAGCTGTACCAGTCGTTCAAAGCCGAGGCCGAATCCGGAGTGCACCACGCTTCCGTAACGGCGTAGGTCGAGATACCATCCATATTCCTCCATGTCGAGGCCGGCCTTGTCCATGCGTTCCGTCAGCACCGCAAAGCGCTCTTCACGTTGGCTGCCGCCGATGAGCTCGCCGATTCCGGGCACCAGGATATCCATGGCGGCAACGGTTTTTTCATCGTCGTTGATGCGCATGTAAAAGGGTTTGATCTCCCGGGGATAATCGGTGACGATTACCGGCCGGCCCCCTGCCGCCACCTCGGTGAGCCAGCGCTCGTGCTCCGCCTGCAGGTCCAGGCCCCACTTCACCGGGTAGGTAAAGTCCGCGCCGCCGCCGTTCAGTTTCCTGATCGCCTCGGTATAACTGATATGATAAAAGTCGCTGTCGATGATGGTCTGCAAACGGGCAAGCAGACCCTTGTCCACAAAGCGGTTGAGCAGTTGGAGATCCTCGGTGCAGGAGTCCATGGCGTAACCGAGTGTCTCCTTGACGCAGCTTGCGGCGATTTCCATGTTGCCGGACAGGTCGCAGAAGGCCATTTCCGGCTCCACCATCCAGAACTCGGCCAGGTGGCGGCTGGTATTGGAGTTTTCCGCCCGAAAGGTGGGGCCGAAGGTGTAGACCCGTCCCAGGGCCAGGGCATAGATTTCCGCCTGCAGCTGACCGCTGACGGTGAGCCCGGCCCGACGACCGAAAAAATCACCGGCAAACCAGCTCTCCGGATCGGTTACACCCCCTTGAGGCGGGGTAAGGGTGGTCACCGTGAACATCTCTCCGGCACCTTCGCAGTCGCTGGTGGTGATGATCGGGGTGTGGATCTGGCAGAATCCCCGTTGGTTGAAAAAGCGATGAATGGCGAAGTTGAGAGCGTTGCGGATGCGGGTTACAGCGGCAAGGGCGTTGGTACGCGGCCGCAGGTGAGGAATGGTGCGGAGAAACTCGAAGGAGTGCCTCTTCTTCTGCAGGGGATAGGTTGCCGGATCGGCCCAGCCGAGAACCGTGAGGGTTGCCGCACGCAGTTCCACCTCCTGGCCCCGGGCCGGGGAGGCGACCAGGTCGCCGCAGACCCTCACCGAACAGCCGGTGGAGAGTTTTTTCACCTCGGTTGCATAGTTGGCAAGCTCCTCATCGGCAATCACCTGCAGGTTGGCCAGGCAGGATCCATCGTTGATTTCCAGAAAGGAGAATCCCTTGCCGTCGCGCCGGGTGCGTACCCAGCCGTTGATGGTAAGCCGTCTGTTCAGCGGCTGTTTGGAGAGAATGGTTTTGATGCGGTATTCCTTCATGACTTATTTTTTCTATGCTGTTTCATCCGGCAGATAGTCGAGGCGAACATTGGCCAGAGCTGCAAAGATGCTTGCCTTGGTTTCCGGCATGTATCTGTAGAGAATTGTAAGGAGCCTGCGGATGGTGGTGCGTCTGGTCGTGCCGTCCAGGGGGCAGTCGGAGGCAACGGGTTTGAGGCCGAGACGATTGCCGATCTCCACCACCTCATGTTTTTCGAGAAAGGCCAGGGGACGGATGAGGGCGAGTTTTCCGCCAAAGAGATCCTGGCGCGGCAGCATGGTGCTGATATTGCCGCTGTAGAGCAGGTTGAGGAAAAATGTTTCAATGATGTCATCCTTATGATGACCAAAGGCGATTTTGGCACAACCCCGTTCCCGGGCCAGGGCAAAGAGCTGGTTGCGGCGCTGCCGGGCGCAGAGGAAGCAGGCGTCTTTGACCGGTCCGCTGCCGGAGCCGTTTTCCCGGAGGGGCGCATGGCCTGGGCGCCCGGCTGCCTCCTGCCGGTGCAGCTCCAGGTGAAAGCGCTCAAGCTGCCGTTGGATCGCCGTAAAACGGCTGCTGCTGCCGTTGACCGCGGCTCCGGTGTCGATATGCACCAGTTGGAGCTCGTAGCGGATGGGTGCTTTTTGTTGCCAGAAGTCAAGCAGCCAGGCCGTCACCAGGGAGTCGATGCCGCCGGAGACCGCCATCAGGACCCGGTCGCCATCAGAGAGCATCCGGTAGGCGTGCAGGGCCCTGCCGATGCGCTGGTTGACGCTTCTGCTCAGTATTTCCGCCATCGGCAGGGGAAAAGCCGGAGACTTGCCGGTGTCAGCGTGGCAGGTAGGGACATTCCCCCAGTTTTTCCCGCAACCCTTCCCGCAGAAGCTGTTCGCCGCTGATCCAGCGGAAACCGCGATTGGAAGCCTTGGTCAGGGTGAAGAGGTTTTCGAGGATCGAGGTCTGGGTTTCGTCAAATTCGCCACGGCAGAGTACATGGCCGTTTTCCGCTTCGATGAGTCGGTAGTCAAAGGCGGCTCCCGCCGGTCGCTGGGCGGAGTAGTTGGTGCCGATCCGGCTTTGAAAACGGCTGAGGGTCACCTGCAGGACAAGGTTGCAGTTGAGCTTGGCCGCAGCAAGCCGGGCCTTTTCCGCCGGCAAAATTCTTGCATCCATTGCCGTATCATCCAGCAGGTCGCCGGCGGCGAACCGGATTTTTTCCCTGCCGGCCAGTTCTTCCCTGAGAAGACTGTCCATGATCACGGTTCCCTGTTCCAGAGAATGCGCTGCCTTGTAGGAAAGGGTGTGATCAAAGTCGATCCGTGACTCGGTGGGCAGAACCGCTATGCAGGAGACGGCAACCTTTTTTGGGGGCGGTTGCAGGGTGCGGTCGAACAAAACGATATCACCGCAGCCGGAAAGGCAGAACAGAGTGATGACGGCCGGGAGTATGGCGGGAAAGAGTAGGAATTTTTTCATGGTGGTTTTCCTCGCTGCTGCGCCCCTGGGGGCATGGACTTTTTCTCTGTTGTTACAGCATGCCTTTTGACGAAAGCTGTCCCCGGAGCCGTCGGTCGTTGCTGGTTGCCCGGTCAAGGGCGCGGCCAAAGGCCTTGAACACCGCCTCCAGAATGTGGTGGGAGTTCTCGCCGTGGAGGACGTCCACATGCAGGGTCAGGCCGCCGTGCTGGGCAACGGCGCGGAAGAACTCCTTGGCCAGTGCCGTGTCAAAGGTGCCCACCTTCTGATCCGGAACCCGGACATCGTAGTGCAGATGGGGACGGTTGGAGATGTCCAGGCAGACTCGGGCCAGGGTTTCGTCCATGGGCACGTAGGTAAAGCCGTAGCGGCTGATTCCCCGGTTGTCGCCGAGCGCCTCTTTCAGGGCCCGGCCCAGACAGATCCCGATATCTTCCACTGTGTGATGATCGTCGATCTCCGTATCACCCCTGGCGGTCACCGTGAGGTCGAAAAAGCCGTGCACCGCGAAAAGGGTGAGCATATGGTCCAGGAAGCCGACCCCGGTAGTGATCTTTGCCGCTCCGCTGCCGTCTATGACTAGACTGAGTTCGATATCGGTTTCGTTGGTACGGCGCCGTATGCGCCCGCGCCTCTCCTGTGTGGTCATGGTGCCTTCCCTCCGGCGGTGAAATCCGTGGATCTGCGTCTCATTCCACCGACATATTATTCTTCTTCCGACCATATGGCAATAGCTCACCTTGATTTCAGGGAAAAATCGTCGCCGCCTCCCGGCGACGGCGGCTGACTCCGGAAATATGACGCCCTCAGCCAACCGCCTCTCACCCTCTGCTTGGAAAGAGGAAGATGCCCATTTTTTTAGTTGACAGAGTTTTTCCCCGGGTGTTATATTTTCTTGTTAATGTCATAAATGAGCGAGCGGGAATAACTCAGTGGTAGAGTGCAACCTTGCCAAGGTTGAAGTCGCGAGTTCGAATCTCGTTTCCCGCTCCAATGATCATTCCAGGTTCGAACCGGTTTCGAACCTTTTTTTAATTCGAGATATTGCAGGTCAGGAAAACAGGGAAAGCCGATGAAAACGTTGTATACTCCGGTGAAGGATATTGATCGCAGGTGGTATGTCGTGGATGCCGACGGCAAGGTTCTCGGCAGAATGGCCACGGAGATCGCCAGCCGGTTGCGCGGTAAGCACAAACCAACCTTTTGTAATTTCCAGGACAACGGCGATTTCATCGTTGTCATCAATGCCGAGAAAATCCGGCTCACCGGTAACAAGTGGGATGAGAAGAAATACTATCACCACACCGGCTATATGGGAGGAATCAAGGAGATCGCCGCCAAGGACCTCCTGGCCAAAAAGCCCGAGGAGCTGATCCGCAAGGCGGTGAAAGGGATGCTTCCCAAGAACAGGCTGGGCCGGCGGCAGCTCAAGAAACTCAAGATCTATGCCGGCGGCGAGCATCCCCATGCCGCTCAGCAGCCGGAACCATTGGATGTGTAACAGAGAGGTATGACAGTGGAAAGACATTACGCCACCGGCAAGAGAAAGACAGCCGTCGCCCGGGTCTGGATTACTCCGGGACAGGGCAACATTGTTGTCAACAAAAAATCCCTGGACGAATACTTCGGCGGCATCTTCTTTGAACCCAAGGTAGCCAAGCCTTTTCAGATTACCGACAGCGAGGGCGAGTGGGATGTGATAGCCACCCTTAAGGGCGGCGGAAAGTCCGCCCAGGTGGATGCCCTGGTACATGGAATATCCAAGGCACTGCAGGAGGCCGACGGCGAGTTGCGTATGCCGCTGAAGAAAGCCGGGCTGCTCACCCGTGATCCCCGCGCCAAGGAGCGGAAGAAATACGGTCAGCGCGGTGCCCGGGCAAAATTCCAGTTCTCCAAGCGCTAGATACGACTACGACCTTCCTCTTCATCTTCAGACGAAGTTCCAGGGAATAACGGGCCATCCGTTATTCCCTTTTTGTTTCAGTTCCCTTTCTTTTTTCCGGGCGATCCGTTTGCTTCATGCGAAACATCAAGTTGCTGCTCTCCTATGACGGCAGCCGTTATGCCGGTTGGCAGCGCCAGAAAAACGCCCCCACCATCCAGCAGACCATTGAGGAGAAGCTGGCCGCCATGACCGGCTCCCGCGTTGTTCTTCACGGAGCCGGACGCACGGACGCCGGAGTCCATGCCCTGGGCATGGTTGCCAATTTCCACACCGCCTCCAGGCTTCCCGTCACCGCGTTTTTCGGCGGCCTCAACCATCTGTTGCCGCCGGACATCCGTATATTGGAGGCCTCCGAGGTTGCCGCCGACTTCCACAGCCGCTACGGGGCGTTGGGAAAAACCTATTGCTATCATCTCTTCACCGGGACGGTCCTGCCGCCGGTGCGGCGGCACTATTGCGCCCATATCCGGACACTGTTTGATATCGAGCCGGTACGGATCTGCCTGGAGACCATCCTGGGAACCCATGACTTCAGCAGTTTTGAAACCGCGGGATCGCGTGATCGGGGGCGGGAAGGCGGCCGCGGCGGTGTCCGTACCATCTACCGGGCCACCTGTCGGCAAACCCTGGAGGATGCCTGGCTCTTTAGCTTCACCGGCGACGGCTTTCTGCGTCACATGGTCCGCTGCCTGGTGGGCACACTGGTCAAGGTGGGAGGAGGCAATATTTCACCCGAAGAATTCACCGCCATTCTGGCGGCCGGAGACAGGAGCAGGGCCGCCTTTACCGCCCCGGCCTGCGGTCTTTTTCTTGAGCGGGTCTATTATGATCACCGGCCGTCCCCCGTCGGGCGGTAAAATACACCGATTTCCCCAAAAAAAAGGGCCGCCCCACAGGGGGCGACCCTTTTCTTAGCCAGTGAAAAGGTCTATTTTTTCTTTTTCGGGTGACAGGTGGTGCATTTTTTCAGCTTCTTCTTTTTCGGATCTTTTTTGGCGGTTTCCTTGTGACATGCAAGGCAGTTGCCATGAGCCGCGCCCTTGAGGGTGTCGAGCTTGAGGGGTTTCTTGCCGCCGATATCCTTGGTCTTCCCCTTCAGTACTTCGGCATTGTGGCAATCGGCACATTTTTTTTCGATCTTCATGCCCTCTTTGTAGAGAACCTGTTTGCCGTCGTCACCCATGGTGTGATGACATTCCTCGCACTTGATCTTTTCCTGATGTTTGCGATGGGGGAATTCAACCGGCGATTTCTTGGGTTTTTCCACGGTGGGCTTGATGGTGATCTTTTCCGGACCCTTCTCGTCGTCGCCCGCCAGAGTCAGAGAAACGGTCGCTGTACAGAAAAAGGTTAACGCGGCCATCAACACAACACATCTTTTCATGATACTCCTCCTTTCTTTGGTTAATATATGGATAACGTTGAATAACCGGTGTGTATATTTATTGCTCTTTGGCCTTCATGTCAAGAGGTTCCGCGGGGTTGCCGGCCGCTTTCCCGCCCTTGTCCTTCTCATGATTTCATGGGCGGTGTCAACCGGATAAGCACGCAAACGGCACCGACCAGGAGCAGGGAGACACAGCCCAGGGCGGGAAAGACAGCAGCGATTCCCCAGGCCCCTTCCACGCCCTTGATCAGTTTTACGGCCAGGGCGCCGACCCCGAAGGTGAGGACGAATTTCATGCCATATGCTGAACTGTGCAGCGAGGGAGGTGTGAGGCGGGCCACCAGGGTATTTTCCACCGGCTGCATACCCAGGAGAAAAAACGAGTGCAGCGTCACCAGCAGGACCAGCGGCAAATCAAAGGCCCGGCCCACCAGGAAGGCCGCCGGCAGGGTCATGAGATGGAAAACAAGATACCCCATGCGCAGGTCGAACCGTTCACCGGCCCGGCCGCCGGCATACTGTCCCAGCATGCCGATGAGATAGAGTCCTGAGGCAAGCCCGGTGGCCACGACGTTCTTCGAGATATGTGCTCCGGCGAAAAGACGAAGAAAAGCGGCATGGATTCCCGTTCCCCTGAGTTCAAAAAGGGCGGGCATGGTGACCGTGGCTCCCCGGTAGACAATACCGCCGAGCATCATGCACACCAAAAGAACGGCAAAGCCACGCCGGACAGAGGCGGCGGCTTCACCCTTTTTTTCTCTGCCGGCGGCACGTGAGGAGACGCGGATGCGGGTCAGGAAGAGCAGGCCGGCAAGGTTGAGTAGGGCCAGGCAGAGATAGACGGCCCGGGCACCCAGCAGCCAGTTGACACCCCCGGCAAGCAGCGGGCCGGCGGCCAGCCCCAGGTTGCCGAACATGCCGTTGTAGGCCATGCCGGCCGATGTCCGGGAAACGCAGCAGGCGATCCAGCCCAGACCGGCAGGGTGGTAGATACCGGAGAAAAAGCCGATCCCGGCCAGGGAGAGCCTGAACCCGGCGGGGGAGTCGAGATTCATGGCCGCGGCCACTCCGCAGATTCCCGCACCCAGGTGGAACAGGGCCAGCATGGGTCCGGCGCCGAGGCGGTCCGCCAGTATCCCCCAGGGCAGGGCCGTGAGCCCGAAGAGCAGATACATCCAGAAGGCCAGGTCCAGGGTTTCCGCCATGCCCAGTCCCAACCGGCCGGAAAGGGGCAGCAGAATCGCCGGAAAGACCAGCATGTTGAAATGGCTGAGGAAATGACCGTAGCAGGTGACGGTCAAAATGGAACGGTCACGGGCGTTCATCACTGCCGGGGACTGTTACAGACCGTAGAGACGGGGGAAGATGACAAGGGAAACAAGGGTCATCACCTGGATGAGGATAAAGGGCATAACCCCCTTGTAAATATCCACGGTACGCACCTCCGGGGGGCAGACTCCTTTGAGATAAAACAGGGAAAAACCGAAAGGCGGAGTCAGAAATGAGGTCTGCAGGTTCATGGCGATGAGAATGGCGAACCACATGGGGTTGATGCCGATGGTTTCGGCGATGGGCAGCAGAATCGGCACGACGATATAGGAAATCTCGATGAAGTCGATAAAGAAGCCGAGCAGCATGATCGCCAGCATGGAGAGAATGAGGAATCCCCATTTTTCCCCGGGCAGGCCGGTCATGAATCCCTCGACGATGGTGTCGGCGCCGGTGTAGACAAAGACCATGGAAAAGGCGGTGGCACCGATGAGGATGGCGAAAACCATGGCGGTGATTTTGACGGTCTCCAGGCAGGAGTCCATGACGATCGTCCAGCTCAACCGCTTGTACATTGCCGCCAGCACCATGGCGCCCAGGGCGCCCACCGCCGCCGATTCGGTGGGAGTGGCGATTCCTGCAAAGATGGATCCCAGCACCATGATGATAAGCGAAAGGGGCGGCAGAATCGCAAAGAGCGCCCGTTTGAGCGATCCCTTTCTCCTGTGCTCGGCCACGACGATGGCCGGAGCCACCTGCGGTCTCAGGAAGGCGATAACCAGGATATAGATCACATAGCAGCCCACCAGTACCAGGCCGGGCCAGAGCGCTGCCTGAAAGAGATCACCCACCGGCAGCTGGAAAACATCGCCCAGAATGATAAGTACGATGGAGGGTGGAATGATCTGGCCCAGGGTGCCGGCCGCGCAGATGGTGCCGGTGGAGAGCTTTTTGGAATAACCGTACTTGAGCATGACCGGCAGGGAGATGACGCCCATGGCTACCACCGAGGCCCCGACGACACCCGTGGAGGCGGCCAGGAGCGTACCCACCAGAACCGTGCTGATGGCAACACCGCCCCGCACCTTGCCGAAGAGCAGCCCCATGGATTCCAGCAGCCGTTCGGCCAGGTCCGATTTCTGCAGGATGATGCCCATGAGAATGAAGAGGGGCACCGCCATGAGAATCGTGTTGGTCATGATGGAGTAGATCCGGAAGGGCATCATGGAAAACATGAGGAAGAACTCCTCGGCCACTCCGGCAAAGGTCGGATCCGGCAGCATTTCGATGAAAGCGGCAATGGCGCCGAACAGCATGGCCACCGCTCCGAAGGTAAAGGCCACCGGATAGCCCACGGTGAGAAGGAGCAGGGCGGCGAAGAACATGATGATCCCCGTCACTCTCCGCCCTCCTGTAACATGCGAATATTTCTAAGAATATATCCAACAGCACTCAGCAGCAGAAAGGCGAAGGAGAGGGGGATCATGCCCTTGATTACCCATCTCAGGGGCAGGCCGCCGGGATCCTCTGAAATTTCATGGGTGACGTAGGCATCCTGAACATATTCAAAGGAACCGAAGAAGATGAGCAGGGCCATGGGCACCAGAAAGAAGAGGGTACCGAAAATATTGATGAGCGCCTTTTTTCGTTTGGAAAAAGAATCATAGAGAAAGTCGACCCGGACATGTCCTTCGTCCTTGAGGGCGACGGCGATACCGAACAGGAAGACAACGGCGAAGAGATGCCATTCCATCTCCTGCATGCCCACCGATGAGTTATGGAAGAGATAGCGCATCATGACATCGTAGGAGACGTTCAATACCATGAGCAAGAGCAGAAAGGCGGTGATCTTGCCCATGATATCGACCGCTGCGGCGATGAGCTTTTCCAGTTTGTCCATGGGTTCCGGCGGAAGCAACCGCCCCGTCATCCGGGTGACGGGGCGGTTGCGAAGGCAATGGGGAAGCGGAGTTATTTTTCCACGTCCATGCTGGTCTTGATGTAGTTGAAATCGGAGATAATGGACCACTTTCTGGCCTTTTTCATAAAGGCGCGCTGGGATTCGAGAATCTCCTTGAACTGCGGATCTTTGGCCGCGTAGCTGTCCAGCAGTTCATCGGTTGCCTTTTTCATGGCTTTCAACACCGGCAGCGGAAAGGTCTTGACCTTGATGTTGGGAAAATCGGTTTTCATCTTTTCCCAGGCATTGGCACTGGCCGCGAAGTTTTCGTAATACATGTCTGCGGAAGCGGCCTTCATGGCGGTGATCAGCATGGCCTTATGCTCGGCGGAGAGCTTGTCAAAGGCGCGTTTGTTGATGAGAAACTGCATTTCGGAGGCGGGTTCGTGCCAGCCGGTGTAGTAGTAGGGCGCGATTTTGTGAAAGCCCATTTTGATATCCATACCCGGGCCCACCCACTCCAGGGCGTCGATGGTGCCGCGGTCCAGGGAGGTGTAGAGCTCGCCTGCCGGAATATTGGTGACATTGACCCCGAGCTTGGCGAAGACCTCGCCGGCCAGGCCGGGAATGCGCATCTTCAAACCCTTCAGGTCGTCGAGGCTGTTGATCTCCTTTTTGAACCAGCCGCCCATCTGGACACCGGTGTTGCCCCCCGGGAAGTTGAGGACCTTGAATTTGTCGTAAACCTGCTGCATGTACTTCATGCCGTCGTCGTAGTAAAACCAGGCATACTGTTCGGCGGTGGTCATGCCGAAGGGAATAGTGGTAAAAAAGATGGTGCTGATATCCTTGCCCTTCCAGTAATAGGAACCGGAATGGCCCATCTGGTACTGGCCGCCTTTCACCATGTCGAGGATACCCAGGGGAGCCTTGTGTTTCTCCTTGCCTTCGACCTTGATGAGAAAGGTACCGCCGCTCATTTCCTTGACCATGGCCGCGACCTTGGCCGGCGGTGAGGCCAGGGGAGTCAGGGTTGAGGGCCAGGTTTCCGCCAGTTTCCACTTGACGATCTTCTGGGCCATGACCGGTGTTGCCAGCATGGCCAGGGAGGCTACCGCCACCGCGATTTTAACGATACGTTTCATACTTCCTCCTTCTTGCAGATGAGTAGTTGCAGGTCCGGAAAACCGTTTCCGGAGGGACCGTTTCTTCTGCTTTTTCTTACTGCACTCATCGCATTTTACAACCCCTATTATCCGAAAGTCGGTCATGCCGCGGCCGGCAACCTTTGCCCGGTTGTCAGGGCAGGCGGCGATTTCTCATCTCCGGCGCATCTTTGCCCAGGTGTCGCGCAGGGAGACGATGCGGTTGAAGACCGGTTTTTCCGCAGTGGAATCCCGATTGTCCAGACAGAAAAATCCCAGCCGCTCAAACTGGCAGCGATCGTCGCCCAGGTCGGCAAGATCGGGTTCAAGGACGGCATCGCGGATGATTTCAAGGGAGTCGGGGTTGAGGAACTCCCTGAAGTCCCTGTCGCGGTCACGGTCGGGATGTTCCACGGTGAAGAGGCGGTCGTAGAGGCGGACCTCGGCGCGGATGCCGCGGCGCGCCGAAACCCAGTGGATGGTACCCTTGACCTTGCGTCCGTCCGGGGAGGAACCACCGCGCGACTGCGGATCGTAGGTGCAGCGCAGCTCCACCACCTCGCCCCGGTCGTTTTTGATCACCTCCCGGCAGGTGATGTAGTAGGCATAGCGGAGCCGCACCTCCCGTCCCGGACCCAGACGGAAGAACTTACGGGGCGGGTTTTCCATGAAATCGGTCCGTTCCACATAGATTTCCCGGCAGAAGGGGATTTGCCTGGTGCCCATTTCCGGTTTTTTCGGATGATTGCGGGCCTCCAGATATTCTTCCCGTTCTTCTGGGTAATTGGTGATCACCACCTTGAGGGGGCGCAGAACGCCCAGCCGACGGGGGGCGTGTTCGTTGAGGTCGTCCCGCACCGCGTTTTCCAGGACACCGAAGTCGATCCAGCTGTCACGTTTGCCGATGCCGATCCGCTCGCAGAAGCTGCGGATGGAGGCCGGGGTGTAGCCTCGCCGCCTGAGGCCGGAAAGGGTGAGCATGCGGGGATCGTCCCAGCCGCTCACATATTTTTCCTCGACCAGCTTAAGGAGTTTGCGCTTGCTCATCACCGTGTAGTTGATGTTGAGGCGGGCGAATTCGATCTGGCGGGGCCGGCACTCGGTCTGCAGGGTATCCAGGACCCAGTCGTACAGTTCCCGGTTGTTGACAAATTCCAGGGTACAGAGGGAATGGGTGATTTTTTCAATGGAGTCGGAGAGACAGTGGGTAAAGTCATACATGGGATAGATACACCACCTGTCGCCGGCCCGGTGGTGGGAGGCGTGGAGAATACGATAGAGCACCGGATCGCGCATGACGATGTTGGGGGAGGCCATGTCGATTTTGGCCCGCAGCACATGCTCGCCCTCGTCGAATTTGCCCTCCTTCATGGCGGTGAACAGTTCCAGATTTTCCTCCACCGAACGGTTCCGATAGGGGCTCTCCCGGCCCGGTTCGGTGAGGGTGCCGCGAAAGGCGCGGATCTCCTCGCCGGAGAGGCTGCAGACGTAGGCCTTGCCCATCCTGATGAGCCTGAGGGCGTACTCGTAGAGCCGGTCGAAATAGTCGGAGGCGTAGTAGAGATGGTCCCCCCAGTCATAACCCAGCCAGCGGACATCCTCCATGATGGCATCCACATAACGCTTTGATTCCTTCGTGGGGTTGGTGTCGTCGAAGCGCAGGTGACAGACCGAATTGTTTTCCCGGGCAATGCCGAAGTTGAGGCAGATGGATTTGGCATGGCCGATGTGGAGAAAACCGTTTGGCTCCGGGGGAAAACGGGTTACCGGCGCCCGGTGTTTTCCGGAGGCGAGATCCTCGGCAATGATTGTCCGGATAAAGTCCGGGGGAGGGTTGTCGCGGCTGAACTCTTCTTTCATGGGTACGTTCCCTTGTCTGTGAGTAATGGTGGCGCCGGTGGTCACGCCGCGGCAAAGAAGCGGTTGATGTCCCGCAGACGGGCAATTACCCGTTCTCTGCCCACGGCGACCAGGATGTCGAACATTCCCGGTCCGGCAAGCTGTCCGGTCACCACGGTACGCATGGCATTGATGAGAATGCCGGGCTTGATATCCAGCTCGGCGGCAAGCTCGCGGCAGGTGCGCTCGGTTTCCTCTTTGGAGAAGTCGTCAAGTGCGGCAAAGCGCTCCGCCAGCATGGGGAGCCATGTTTTTAGATCAGGATGCTTGAGGATATTCTTTTTCAGCGGTTTTTTTTCGATCTCGAAATCATCGGCAAAATAGGCCCTGCCCCGGGTGGCGAAGTCATTGAGGGTGTGGAACCGTCCGCGGATGAGATCCAGGGTGTCCAGATACCACTTCTTTTTTTCGGTGTCATAGGCCGGATCCCAGATTCCGGCGGCAATGAGCCTTTCCCTGACCATGGTGCCGATCTCCTCGATGGGCATGGTATGCAGGTAGTGGGCGTTGATGCTGAGGGCCTTGGGATCGGTGAAAAACTTGGGGTCCCCCTTGCGGTAGTTGAAGATTGAATTGGCGCGGTTGATACGCTCCAGGGAAAACTCTTCAATGAGCTCCTCCCGGGAGAAGATCTCCCGGTCATCCCCGGGGGACCACCCCAAAAGAACGAGAAAATTGCACAGGGCCCAGGGCAGGAAGCCGTGTTCCCGGTAAAAGTGGACGGCGACCAGCTCTCCGTGACTGCGTTTGGATATCTTGCGTTTCTGCAGATCAAGGGTGAGCGGCATATGGGCAAAAACCGGTACCGGTGCGCCCAGGGCCTCGTAGAGAAGAACCTGGCGGGTGGTGTTTGTCATGTGATCCTGGCCGCGGATAACATGGGTGATGCGGTCCCGGATGTCATCCACCACATTGCAGAGCAGGTAGAGCGGTTTGCCGTTTGAGCGGACGATGACAAAGTCCTCGATATCGTCATAGCTGCGCTCTATGCGGCCGAGTACCTTGTCCTCGTAGACTACCTTTCCCGGCCGGCGCGGGGTTTTGAAGCGGATGACCGCAGGCAGTCCCTTTGCCTGGCGCTCGGCAATCTCTTCAGCTGAAAGACGGCGGCAGGTGCCGTCGTATTTGACGTCCTTTTTAGCGGCCAGGGCCGCTTTTCGCCTGGTTTCAAGTTCATCCCGGGTGCAAAAACACCTGTAGGCGTGACCCGTGGCCAGCAGTTTTTCGGCCGCCGCAAGGTGCTCGGCTGCAAACCGGGTCTGAAAATAGGGGCCTTCGTCCCAGTCAAGGCCCAGCCATGTCAATCCGTCCAGGATCCCCTGGATGGATGCCTGAGTGGAACGTTCGGCATCGGTATCCTCGATGCGCAGGATCAGTTTCCCACCGGTTTTCCGGGCAAAGAGCCAGTTGTAGAGAGCGGTGCGGGCACCGCCGATATGCAGGTAGCCGGTGGGGCTGGGGGGAAAGCGGACACGAACCTGGGACATGGGTATTCTCCTGTGACAGGGCGGATATTTGTCTTTTTCTGCAATGTCGATTTTGACGGCTGCCTCGGTAAATCAACGGCATTTTCCGTTTTGTCGGCAGCGGTGGCGCCGATGTGGGATGTTTATATCTTGTCGACCGAGAATATTCAATATCGACGGCAAAATTAATTCCATGATTTTCTCGTTGTGGAGCGGGATGTTTAGCGTTATATTTCCCTATTCCGCAGAAACATCCGTTCACACCGCATTTATTCTCGAAAAAGAGAGGAGTCCCGATGAAGGTACTGATAAGTGACAACCTGGCCCCTGTGGGGGAAAAAATTCTCCTGGAAGCCGGTCTTGAAGTTGATAACAGACCGGGTCTGCCACCGGAGGAACTCAAGGCGATTATCGGCGATTACGACGGACTGGTTATCCGCAGCGCCACCAAGGTTACCGCAGAACTCATCGAAGCGGCGACAAATCTCAAGGTTGTCGGCCGGGCGGGTATCGGGCTTGACAATGTGGATATTCCGGCGGCCAGCCAGAAGGGTATCGTGGTGATGAACGCCCCGGACGGCAATGCCACCACCGCGGCGGAACACGCCATCTCCATGATGATGGCCCTGGCCCGGAACATCCCCCAGGCAACGGCTTCCATGAAGGCCGGTAAATGGGAAAAGAAGCTGTTCATGGGTCGCGAGGTGACTGCCAAGACCCTGGGTATTGTCGGTATCGGCCGCATCGGCTCCATTGCCGCCAACCGGGCCCAGGGTCTGAAGATGAAGGTGATCGCCTATGATCCGCACATGCCGCGTGATCTGGTGGAAAAGATGGGAATCGAGCTGGTGGAGCTCGGGGAACTGGCCCGGCGTTCCGATTTCATCTCCGTCCACGTACCGCTCACCAAGGAGACCCGCCACCTGCTGGATGCTGATTTTTTCAACAACATGAAAGACGATGCCATGTTCATCGACTGCGCCCGCGGCGGCGTCGTTGACGAGGAGGCCCTGTACACGGCCCTGAAGGAGGGCCGGATCGCCGGTGCCGCCCTTGATGTCTTTGAACGGGAGCCCACCTCCCTGGAGACCACTCCGCTGCTTGGTCTGCCCAACTTTATCTGTACCCCGCACCTGGGAGCCTCCACCAGCGAGGCCCAGGACAATGTTGCCTCGGTGATCGCCGAGCAGATGGCCGATTATCTCCTCAACGGCTCGGTGACAAATGCGGTGAATGTTCCCTCGGTCAGCGGCGAGGTGCTGGCCAAGGTCGGTCCCTACGTCACCCTGGGGGAGATGCTGGGCTCGCTGCAGATGCAGCTTGCCGGCGGCAGCGTTGATGAGATCGTTCTTGAGTTCTCGGGAAATCTCGCCGAGATCGATACCGGACCGCTCACCGTCGCCTTTTTGAAAGGGCTGTTCACCCCCATCGTCGGCGATGCCGTCAACTTCGTCAATGCGCCCCTGCTTGCCAAGGATCGGGGGATCAACGTCATCGAGTCCAAAACCAGCCGCTCGGATGATTTCACCAACCTGATGCGCACCACGGTCAGGACGGCATCGGGTGAAAATATGCTGGCCGGTACGGTTTTCGGTAAAAAGGAACCGCGACTGGTGCGCTTCAACTCCTTCAGAATGGAGGCGCTGCCCACCGGTCCCATGCTGCTGGTCTACAACAAAAACGTCCCCGGGGTCATCGGCGCCCTGGCAACGACACTCGGTAACGCCGCAGTCAACATTTCCCGGATGACCGTGGGCCACAAGGAGAGCAGCGATCAGAACATCATCCTCCTCAACACCGATACCAAGATTTCCGATGACCTGCTGGAGCAGGTGAGAGAGCTTGACAAGATCGACGACGCCATTGTGCTTGAGGTGCCGCAATATGATCGGGGGACCTGCTGAACGCCTATGAGTACGAAAAAAAAGCAATGTCCCTGCCCCGAGGGCAGGGTCCGGGATGCCAGCGGTAAATGCGTGATGCCGGAGATCACCTTTACCACCTTTATCATGTCCTTTCACACCTCGGCCCTCTATCACCTCGGTGAGCTGCCCCATCCGGAATCGGGCAAAAAGACGAGGGACCTGGAGCTGGCCAAGCACACCATCGACACCCTGGCATTGCTGGAAAAAAAGACCAGGGGTAATCTTGAAAAGGATGAAGATCAGCTCCTCTCCAATGTTCTCTACGAGCTGAAGATGAGATTCGTCCAGGCAAGCGGCGGGGAGAGTGCCGCATAGGAGGCGGCGGTAATGGGGGATCAGCTGCGGATCGTCGCCCCGGCCAAGATCAACCTCTTCCTGAAAATCACCGGGCAACGGGACGACGGCTATCACGATATCGCCACCCTGATGCAAAAGGTCGATCTCCGGGACCGGCTTACCCTGCAAAGGGGGGGGCGGGGGATCCGGTTGCGCTGCCCCGGCAGCGGCCTGCCGGAAGACGAGACAAATCTTGCCCATCGGGCCGCGGCACACTTTGCCGCCAGGTTCCTGCCCGCCTCCTGCCTCGGGGAGCGCGGGGTCGAGATTATTCTTGAGAAGAAGATTCCCGTTGCCGCGGGACTTGGCGGCGGCAGCAGTGATGCCGCCGCAGTTCTTCGGGGGATGCAACACCTCTTTCCGGAGTGGAAGCCGCGCCGGGAAGAACTGGAGGAGGCGGCCCTCAGCCTGGGGGCGGATGTGCCCTTTTTTCTCAGTTCCCTACCGGCTGCCTGGGCCACGGGTATCGGTGAACGGCTGACCGCGGCGGTCCCCCTGGCCGGGTATGCACTTATCCTGGTTAATCCCGGAATATCGGTCTCAACGCAATGGGCCTACGAGAATTTTGCATTGACATCGAATAAAAAAAAATATAACCTGATAGATTACACTGTAAATGACCCACCCTTTGTGCGGCGGGCCATCGAACCCCATGAACTGCGCAACGATCTCGAGCCGGTTACCGCCGGTCGCCATGGGGTGATTACCGAGATCAGGGAGCTGCTGCGCGGCCATGGTGCCGTCGCTGCCATGATGACGGGCAGCGGTCCGACGGTTTTCGGGATGTTCAGCGACGATGACGGCGGGAGACAAAGAGCGGCCCAATGCGGGACCCTGCTGCGGCAAAGGGGCCTCCGGGTTTTCGAGGTGCAGCCCCTGTCACAGCCGGGAGGCAGATAATACCGTCGGGTGCGAACCCGGTGAGTGGTTACGACATAATAGATGAAGTGGGGTTGGGGCGTCGTCAAGCGGTAAGACACAGGACTTTGACTCCTGGATGCGCAGGTTCGAATCCTGCCGCCCCAGCCATTTTTCGGCCTGAGTTGCGGTTTGACTCAGGTTTTCCTTTGTGACCGGCAGCGAAAGGTGTTCCGGGTTTTGCCCGGTGCCGGACTGGTAGAAGGGTATAGATCCATGCCGAACATCATGAAGATCTTTTCGGGAAATGCAAATCCTGAGATCGCGCGCGAAATAACGGAATATATCGGTCAGCCCCTGGCCAAGGCCGAGGTAAAGCGTTTCAGTGACGGTGAGATTTCCGTCGAGATCCAGGAAAATGTCCGCGGCACCGATGTTTTTGTCATTCAGCCCACCTGTCCGCCGGTCAACGATCACTTGATGGAGCTCATTATCATCGTCGATGCCCTGCGGCGGGCTTCGGCCCGGAGAATCACCGCTGTGATGCCCTATTACGGCTATGCCCGTCAGGACCGCAAGGTCAAGTCGCGGACCCCCATCACCGCCAAGGCCGTGGCCGAGATGTTGATGGCCGTGGGGACCCGCCGGGTTCTGTGCATGGATCTGCACGCGGGACAGATTCAGGGTTTCTTCAATATCCCGGTGGACAACCTCTTTGCCGCTCCGGTCCTGCTTGACTACCTGCGGGGTGACTTTACCAATGTGGTCATGGTTTCACCGGATGCGGGCGGGGTGGAACGGACCAGGGCCTTTGCCAAACGCCTCAATGCGGATCTGGCCATTGTCGACAAAAGGCGGGAAAGGGCCAACGAAGCCGAGGCAATGACGGTCATCGGCGATGTCAGCGGCAAGACGGCGATCCTGCTTGATGACATGGTCGACACCGCCGGCACCCTGTGCGGCGGGGCCCGGATGCTCATGGAGTACGGAGCCAGGGAGGTTCATGCCTGCTGTTCCCATGCCGTACTCTCAGGACCGGCGATCCAACGCATCAACGACTCCGATATCAAATCACTGGTGGTAACCAACTCGATTCCATTAAACGGCAAGGCCAGGGAGTGCGACAAGATCAAGGTGCTGTCCGTCGGGCCGCTTCTGGGAGAGGCGATCAAGCGGATCCATGATGAGGATTCCGTCAGTTACCTGTTCGTCTGACCCTGGGAGAAAGTAGATACATAATTGTAAGGAGAACAAGGCATGATACAGAAACAGATACCTGCCGCCGTCCGGGCTGATTTCGGCAAAGGAGCAGCAAGGAGATTACGTGCGGATGGAAAGACCCCCGCCATATTGTACAAAAACGGCGAGGATGCCCTGGCCCTGCAGGTTGATACCGGTTTGCTCCATAAAAATCTGATGGAGATCCACGGCCGCAATGCGGTGATCACCCTTGATATCGCGGGGGACAGTGAGGATCAGCGCCATGTCATGGTCCAGGAGATTCAGCAGGATCCGGTGACGGATATGGTTCTGCATGTTGATTTCCTGGAGATTGCCCTGGACAAACCGGTGACCCTCTCCGTGCCCATTGAGTATCAGGGAACGGCGCGCGGCGTCGATATCGGCGGGGAGTTGCAGATCTTCCTCTCAAGTGTCAGGCTCAAAGGGTTGCCTCTGGCAATCCCGGATCAGGTCGAAGTCAACATCGAGCCCCTGGACCGGGGGGACAAGGGAATTACCTGCGGGGAGTTGTCGGTGCCCGAGGGAGTCGAGATGATCGATGATTCCCAGGCGGTATGTGTTTCCGTCACCTGATGAACGGAGACCCCGGAAGGGGAGTGGATAGATTCTATCCCGTGGAACTCAAGGCCGGAAAGAGTGATTCTCTCTCCGGCTTTTTATTTGCTCCGGCAAGGCCATGCAGTACGGGTGCGGCGGGGACGGACGGGGGACGAGGAGGATGATCAATTCTTCATATCTGCTTGTGGGGCTCGGTAATCCGGGCAGTGAATATGAAAATACCCGCCATAATATCGGATTTATGGCCGTCGATCACTTTGCCGCAGCCTGCGGAATAGCCGTTTCCCAGAGCAAGTGGCAGGGGAGATATGGCCGGGGGCGGTGGCGGGGGAAGCGGCTCTGTCTTCTCAAGCCCGAGACTTATATGAACAAATCCGGAGAGTGCGTTGCCCGTTTCGGGAATTTTTTCCGGATTGCCGCCGACCATCTGCTGGTCATTCATGATGACCTGGATCTGCCGCTGGGACGGGTGAAAATTACCGCCCGGGGAGGGGCCGGCGGGCATAACGGCATCCGTTCCCTCATCAGCCATCTGGGCCGGTCCGATTTTATCCGTATCAAGATCGGGATCGGACGGCCTCCACGGGTGGATAACCGCCCGGTCCCGCCTGTGGAAAAGTATGTCCTGACCGGTTTTCCCCCGGACGAGAAACAGGTTGTCGCCGAAACCCTGCCCCTGGTTGACGAGGCCGTCGAGCTCATCCTCACGGACGGGGTTTCCGCGGCCATGAATGTCGTCAACAGGAAGGACGGGAAACGCCGGGCCGCCGCCACCCGGGAGGGAGTAGCCGGGAAACGGCATTGACCTTTTCTTTTGCCCTGTCCCCGGCTGCCCGCCAGCCTGCCGTTGTTTACGATGCTGCCGGGATTCTGATTTTTTGTCCCGGATAGATCTTGTCCGGGTCCTTGATCACTTCCCGGTTCGCCTCGAAGATCTCCGTATACTTGCCGCCGTTTCCGTAGAAGTGCTTGGCGATTGCCCAGAGGGTATCCCCGGATTTGATCTCGTAGTATTCAACGCCTGCAGCGATGGGTGGGGCCTCCATCCCGTCTATTTCCACCGTGGTGACGCCTTCGACGTTGCCGGCCATGAGTACGGCCTTTTCCAGGGCTTCACTTGACCGGGCTGAGCCCGAGAGTTTTACCGTTCCCCCGTCGAACTCCACCTGCAGGTTGTCGACGCCGGGATTGTCGGCCTCGATATGTTGTTGAATACTTGCGGCCGCTTCGGCGGCACGGGCTTCGCGATGGAAGAGCTTTTTACCGATATCCTTTGCAAAATCAAAAAGTCCCATTTTTCCTCCTTGTCGGGATTAAAAAAACATATGCACGCGCTAGAGCAGTTTTGTCGCCATTTTGAACAGGTCATCGGCAATGGAGCCGTCATTGTCGGCATCGAGAAAGGAGGAGAGCAGGCCTCCCATGTTTCGCCTGGAACGGGAGGAAGCCATGGCGTTGCGGAGTCCCCCCGAAGCGGTGCTCTGTTTGCGCATCATTCCCATGGCCACCGATGCCAGGACCGGCAACATCTTTTTCAGCAGACTGCTGTCCAGGCCGGTCTGCCGGGCGGCGTGGGAGGCGACATGTCGGCTGACGTCCTTGCTGCCGAAGATATGGGCAAGGATGGAGTTTCCCTCGTCCACCGTTGATGAACGCTGCAAACGGTCGAGATCATCCACATACCTTTTGTGCTTTCCCCGGTTCAGGGCATCGAGAATGGCGTCGATTCCGCCCTGGTCGCTCATGTTGCGCTGCATCCCGCGTGATATGGCCGGGGTCAGGTGCCTGATGGCCGCCTCGGCTGTGGCCTGGTCAAGACCGAAGTTTTGCGCTATCTGGCCGACGAGCTTGCCGCCCTGGGCAGCCAGAATCGAATCAAGCAGTCCCATGTTTTCCTCCTTTGCTTGTGTTGTTGATCTGTCTTGGTTTGTGACCGGTCACAGGTCTTTTCAAGCGGCAATAATTTTTGCCGCAGGCCGTCGTCGATTACCGGCGCTGCGGATTCGCACGATTTCCCCCGGAGGCCGCGTCCTTTTATGGGTTCCTGGAGAGATCATGCGAAGATGCGGTGCCGGTGAATGTGGACGGCCGGGCAGGTCCGCCTGCGGTTTTGCACTCCGTGACCGTGGAGAGAACTCCCTCCCCGGACAATCGATATGCAGGATACCAGATCGGCGTGGAGGATACTAATATTTTTTATCATTTTGCCGTTGACGCCAGATCATCCAAGTGTTGAAAATCCAGAGACCGAGGAAACCGGCGCCGGCGCAGAAGTTGAGAATAACGATAATGGCCAGATCATGGGCCGGAAGAAGAGGGGTGATGGTGGTGCCGATGAAGCCGGTTTTGAAAACCGTGTTGAAAGAGGCCAGCCTGTTGTCGCGCATTGTCTGGAGTAGTCGGTTGGTGGGAGTGTTTGCTGATATGATATCAGAAGCACCGGCCGACTACCAACCATTATTGCTGTTCTCCCCGGCAACAGGATGTGTTCCGGGGTGCGGGCCACAGGCAAAAAAAAGGGTCCGGTTGAAAATACCGGACCCTCGGTTGTCTCTGGTGCCGAAGAGAAGACTCGAACTTCCACGGGGATACCCCCACTAGACCCTGAACCTAGCGCGTCTACCAATTCCGCCACTTCGGCAAAGTTGGCGATAATATGATGATCAATTATCAATTTGTCAAGAACTTCTTTGTCTGGTAAAGAAGAATAGATGTTGGGGTGCCGGAAGGTCCGATTCCCCGCATTGTCGGAAGGAATCGACCAAAAAAAATATAACCCCGCCGGGTTGCCGAACCGGTGTCCGAAAACGGAAATATCGGTTGCGGACCCAGGCCCCGGAACCCGGCTTTTAACAGGATATCCGGCGGTTGTTTTCCGGTTTCCCCGTGATCCCGATGATGAAAATCTGAATGAAAATTTATAAGAAAATCAGTGATATCCCTGCACCTTTTGATCATGCCTGCGTCACCCTTGGCAACTTCGACGGGGTCCACAATGGGCATCAGTTGCTGTTTGGCGAGGTGGTGCGGCGTGCCTGGCAACGGAACGGAACCAGCGTGGTGGTCACCTTTGATCCCCATCCCCTCAAGGTTCTACGGCCGGATGGTATACAGCTGATCTCCACCCTGGAGCAGAAGATCGAACTCATCGAGATGGCCGGAATCGACGTTCTGGTAATCCTGCCCTTTACCAGGGAGTTTGCCGCGACCACGGCCGAGGACTTTGTCGACAAGGTGCTCATAGACGCCATCGGCGTGCGTGAACTCATTGTGGGGTATGACTATGCCTTCGGCAAGGGGCGGAGGGGAGACATTGGTTTTCTGCGCAGCTACGGCCAAAGGAAGGGCTTTCCCGTGCACGTGGTCGAGGCCCATTACGAGGGTGGTATGCCGGTCTCAAGCACCCGGATCAGGGAATTGGTGAGCGAGGGCAGGATGCAGGATGTGCGCAGGTTGCTGGGCCGTTACTACCAGATCCGCGGCACTGTCCAGGTGGGGAAACGGCGCGGGGGACCGGTGGTGGGTTTCCCCACCGCCAATCTGCGGATTTCGCCGGATGACCTCTGTCCCCGGCGCGGGGTCTATGTCACCCAGGTGGTCTACGACGGCAGGTGCTACGGCGGAATTTCCAATATCGGTGTCAATCCCACCTTTGGCGACAACAGACTGGTGGCCGAGACCCATATTTTCGATTTCGACGACACCATCTACGGCAAATCGATCAAGATCAACCTTCTGCGACATGTGCGGGGTGAAAAAAAATTTTCCGGACCCGCTGAACTGGCCCGGCAGATCAGCCGTGATATCCTGGTGGCCAGACGGGTCCTTGCCGAGAGCAGCAAGGAAATTTTGCTTTCATGCGAGGAAAAGTACAACCGCTGACCCGTGGGTGGCGGGGTCGGTGATCAATTAGCTTGATTCATACCGTTTTGTGTCTATAGTGTACCCGGAATATCGACGGGCTTGTTCCGGAAAACAGAACCAGAAAAAAGGAATGTCAATGTCTGAAACTGCAAATCAAACCGAGGCCGATATCAACAAGGTCATTGCGGAGATGGAAAAACTCTGCAGGGAAAAACCGGGCAACCTGATGGCCCATCATCATCTGGGACTTGTCTATCGCAAGGCCGGTCGTCTGGATGATGCCGTCAGGGAGCTGGAGAAGGCAATCGAGCTGGATGACCAGAATGTGGAATCGATGATAAACCTGGGCGCCGTCTATTTTGATCGGGGCAACGTGGAAAAGGCTCTGGAGCTGAACCAGCAGGCCCTCAAGGTGTGTCCCGACATGGCTGAGGCCCATGTCAACCTTGGACTGATCAGGCAGCAACAGGGAGAGGTGGATGAGGCCATCCGCTCCTACACCCGGGCCGTGGAGATCGACCCCAAGGTGGTCACCGCCTGGATCAATCTCACCTCGGCCCTGACCATGAAACAGGAAGATGAAAAGGCGGTGGAGGCGGCCAGGCACGCCGTGACCCTGGAGCCTGAATCGGCCATGGCCAGAAACAACCTTGCCGTAGCCCTTTACTTTCTCGGTGAATATGACGAGGCCCGGGAAAACCTGGAAGAGGCCAAAAAGCTCGGCTATTCCGTGGATCCCCGCTTCGAGCAATCACTCTCCGAAAAACTGGCCGTATGAAAAAACAACAGATCAAAATCAAGCCCTGGTGCCCCTTTTGCGGCCAGGAGGTTGACCGGCCGCAGTATGCTGATGAGCGCAGGCTCGACGACTTTCCGGTGGGGCGTTGCGACTGCGGCGCCGTTTATGTCCTGGATGCCACCGGGCACAATCTCGGCAATGCCATGGTCGATTGTCTGGTTCAGGCAACCGGAGACTGGGATCTGGCCTGGGAGTTGCTGCCCGAAGAGGATTACCTCACCGGTCGGGTGGAAGACTATGACGAAGAAACCCACCAGATCGTCGAAACCCGGAATCTGGATGGCCGGGCGGTGCGGGGCGTGCTCTATTTTGTGCGGCTGCATGCTGATATCGCCGTTGTTGCCGATCGCGCCGCGGCCAAAAAGAAGGCACGGGAAGGCGGCGGCGAAAAACGGAAACCGGGAACGAACCAAAAGGTTGCTCCCGCTGCGGCGGCAGGGGAGAAAGCCGAGAAAAAGAGAAGGACCAGTAAAAGAGAGGTAAAAAAACTGACGGCGGCAGCCGATATCGACGCCTTGGCGGAACTCTGTCTGGAGGATAAACGGACCCTCAGGTTTATGCAGCGCCTCCTCTATGATCCCCTGGAAGATAACCGCTATCATACCGCCTGGGTTATGGGTCAGGTGACCGCCCGGCTGGCTGCGAATCAGCCCGGAACGGTGGCGGATATTCTCCACCGTATGTTTGAATCCTGCAGTGATTCGGCTTCGACGAGCTGGGGTCTGGTGGAGGCCATCGGCGCAATCATTGCCGGACGCCCCGATATCTACGGCGCCTTTACCAGGCATCTTTTGGGGTTCATGAACGACAAGGCCACCCAGAAGGCGGTCCTCTGGGGATTGGGGGAGATAGCGGCAACGCGACCCGATCTCATCCGCAGTACGCCGTTTTATTCCATATTCAACTATCTGAAACATCCCGATCCCGCGATCCGCGGGCTGTGTGCCCGCCTGGCCGGCAGAATCGGCGCCACCGAGGCCACCTTTCATCTCATGGCTCTGGCCGGTGACGAATCTGCCGTTGTCATCCATGAACAGGGACGGCCGACGGCCACCACAGTGGCCGAGCAGGCCCGCCTGGCTGAAAAAAAGATCGCATCAATAACACAGGAAAAGAACCATGAGTGATAAAATTCAACCGGCCAATGCCATTCCAAACCTCAGCGGCGCACGGAAAGCCGGGGAGCAGACGGAAAATCTTGATCCGGCCAGGGCCGACTACAAGAAGGGCAGGGAACACCTGAAAAACGGTGATCTGGCCGAAGCGGCCGCCTGTTTTCATAATGCCCTGCAGGGCTTTGAAGAGCAGGGAGACAACCAGGGAGTGGCCAATGCCCTGGATCGCCTGGGTGATGTCTGTTTCGATCGCGGCGAGTTGTCCATGGCGCTTTCACATTATGAGCGTTGCCGGCAGATCTGCAAGGAGTTCAAGGATCCCGACAGTGTTTTCACCCTCAATCAGAAGATCGTCAACACCCTGTGGCGCACCGGCGAACGCTCCAGGGCCCTGTCCACCTGTTTTGATATCCTCGATCACTTTCACGCCTGCAACAATCCGCAGGGCTCTGTGGAAATCCTGGATACCATCGCCACCCTCTATCTGGAGATGGGGAAAAAGAGTGATGCCGCCGACGCCTACCGCACCATTGCCTCCATCCACAAAAATTTCGGGCACAAGCGTCTGGCCGAACAGAATCTGGAAAAGGCGGCTGCTGCTGAAAAGGAGTAGGCAACCGGCGTCAGCCGCGGCACAAAGGGCGGGAAAGTCATGTTCACCGGAATAATCCAGGGTAAAGGCAGGGTAATTGCCGGTCGCAGCGGAGGCGGCGGCATGGTTTTTACCTTTGAAACCGATTTCGACCTCACCGATCCGGAAGAGGGAGAATCCATCGCGGTCAACGGCACCTGTCTCACGGCCCGGGATATGAAGGGCAACCGCTTTACCGCCGATGTCTCTCCGGAGTCCCTGTCGCGCACCACCCTGGGGGGACTGCGTCCCGGCGACCGGGTCAACCTGGAGCGGGCTTTGAGGCTCAGCGACCGGTTGGGGGGACATCTGGTCAGCGGCCATGTGGATGCCGTCGGCAGGGTGAAGGAACGTCGCCCGGCCGGTGAATTTACCCTCTTTACATTTTCTTTGCCCCCATTTCTGGGAAAATATGTTATTGAAAAGGGTTCCATCACCATTGATGGAGTCAGTCTGACGGTGAACAGCCGCAAAAACGATGCTTTTTCCGTTTCGATTATCCCCCACACTCTGGAAATCACCACCCTGGGGGAGCTGATACCCGGCAGCCGGGTCAACATCGAGGTGGATATCATCGGCAAGTATGTGGAAAGCCTGCTGGCGGAAAAATCGGTTCGTCCCGGAGCCGGCGGCATCAATCCCGCTTTTCTGGCGGAACATGGTTTTTTCAAATAACCGGAATCATGCAAAAGAAAGAGGATGCAAGATGGCGGTAAGTTCGATAGAGGATGTCATTGGGGATATTCGTGCCGGGAAGATGGTAATCCTGGTCGACGATGAGGATCGGGAGAACGAGGGAGATCTCTGCATGGCCGCCGAGGCGGTGACGCCGGAGGCCATCAACTTCATGGCCACCCACGGACGCGGGCTTATCTGCCTGGCGTTGAGTTCCGATATCATCGATCAGCTGCAGCTGCCCATGATGGTGGATGACCGGGATAACAAGGCCCAGTTCGGAACCGGTTTTACGGTCAGTATCGAGGCGCGGACCGGAGTTTCCACCGGGATATCGGCGGCGGACCGGGCGCGGACCATCCTGGCGGCGGTTAATCCCCATGCCAAACCCTCCGATATCGTCAGTCCCGGACATATCTTTCCGTTGCGGGCCAGAAAGGGCGGGGTTCTGGTGCGTACCGGTCAGACCGAGGGATCGGTGGATCTTGCCCGGCTGGCCGGTATGAGAACCGCCGGGGTGATCTGCGAGATCATGAATGACGACGGATCCATGGCGCGGATGGATGACCTGGAGAAGTTCGCGGCCGAGCATGATATGAAAATCGCTACCATCGCCGATCTGGTAGCCTATCGGCTGCGTCGTGACGTTCTGGTACACCGGGCGGCCGAGGCCAGGATTCCCACCCGGCATGCCGGAGAATTCAAGGCCATCGTCTACACCAACGACGTGGACAAGCATGAACACCTGGCCCTGATCAAGGGGGAGATCGATCCGGACAAGCCGGTTATGGTACGGGTTCATTCCGAGTGCCTCACCGGTGATGTTTTCGGATCCGCCCGTTGCGACTGCGGCGATCAGTTGCACGCGGCCATGCGCATGATCGACCAGGAGGGACGCGGAGTGGTCCTCTACATGCGGCAGGAGGGCAGGGGGATCGGCTTGGTCAACAAGTTCAAGGCCTACCAGCTCCAGGACGTCAAGGGGCTTGATACGGTGGAGGCCAACGTGGAACTCGGCTTCAAGGCGGATCTGCGCGATTACGGCATCGGCGCCCAGATTCTCCGGGATCTGGGAGTCCGCAAGATGCAGCTGTTGACCAACAATCCCAAGAAGATTATCGGGCTTGAGGGGTATGGCCTGGAGGTGACTGACCGCTTCCCCATCGAAATAGTCCCGGAAAATGAAAACCGTGACTATTTGCGCTGCAAACGTGACAAGCTCGGGCACCTGCTTGAGATAGTGGAAGATTAGGACATTGTTTATTCTACCTGTAACGCGGAGGGAGTGACGGCATGGCACGCTATTTTGAAGGCGATCTGCGGGGCGAAGGCAGAAAAATCGGCATCATCGTTGCCCGGTTCAATTCATTTATTTCCGAAAAATTACTGGAGGGGGCCATGGATGCCCTGTTGCGCTCCGGAGTCAGGGAAGACGATATCTCGGTGGCCCGGGTTCCCGGCGCCTTTGAAATACCGCTGGTTGCCAAGCAGATGGCCGGCAGCGGCAAGTATGACGCCGTTGTCTGCCTGGGGGTTGTCATCCGTGGAGCCACCCCCCATTTTGATTACGTAGCCGGCGAAGTGGCCAAGGGCACGGCCCAGGTGATGCTGGAGACCGGGATGCCGATTCTGTTCGGGGTTCTGACCACGGAAACCATTGAACAGGCCATTGAACGCGCCGGCTCCAAGGCCGGCAACAAGGGGGCCGAGGTGGCCATCGGTGCCCTGGAGATGTGCAACCTTCTGGCAGCCCTCGGTTGATGCGTCTTCTTGCGGCACTTTCCTTCAGTTTCGTTTTTCCGCAGTCGGCGTAATCGGTTTCCGGTATGGGTATCCGCAGGAAAGCCAGAGAGATAGCGCTGCAGTTTCTCTTCCAGCGTGATTTCCAACAGCAACAAGGTGACTGCCGCAGCCTTGATGAGGAGTTTGCGCTGTTTAAGCAATCCTTTGAAACCGCCAAAAAGTCCATTCCCTATGCCACTCAGCTACTCACCGGTATCTGTGAACGGTTGGCTGAGCTGGACGAGTACATTGTCAACCATTCCCATAACTGGCGTCTGAACCGCATGTCGGTGATCGATCGTAATATTCTCAGGGTCGCCATCTACGAGATGCGTTTCGGGGCCGATATTCCCGCCCGGGTCGCCATCAATGAGGCGGTGGAAATCGCCAAGCGTTTCGGCAGCGAGGACTCGGCAGCCTTTATCAACGGCATCCTTGATGGTGTCAGGAAATCCATTGACTCTCCCTCCTGAAATATCAGCTGCGGGAGAGGGTCATCCATATAACCCCCGGGCGGGGTTTCCATGCGATTGGCCCAAGGGACCGCTTTTTGCGGAAACCGGTGAAGAATCATAATCCATGGCGCATCGGAAAATCACACGGAATCAGCCGGAAGGAAAAGGACTGCCCGCGGAAACGGTGGCCTTGGCCCTTCTCTTTGCCTCACTCTTCCTGCTCGTCTGCCTGCTGAGTTATGCCTGGCCGCTGCTGGGAGAGCATCCCGTGGTCCAGGCGCCCCAACGTAACTGGTGCGGCTCCCTCGGCTATTACACGGCCTGGTTCCTCTTCAGCTTTTTCGGGGTTGCCGCCTTTTTGCCCATTCTGCTCCTCGGCTATCTTGCCGTTGCCGCCTTCCGGTCGTGGGGCGCGTTGAGCAGGTTGCCCTTTATCGTTGCCGGCGTCACCGGTCTACAGATCGCCGCCAGCGGTCTGCTGGGCGGGCTCGACTCCCTGATCTTTCCACCCGAATTCGTCGCACCCGGCGGCTATCTGGGCCGGCTCATCCAGATGCAGCTGACCCGGATTTTTGGCGGCTTCGGCACCTTTTTGCTCATGGTGCTGCTGCTTGTCTTTTCGCTGATGGCCGCCATTCGTTTTTCCGTGGTGATTGCCGGGCAACGGCTTCTGGAGATCGGCGAATATCTGAGGAAGCGCTTTTCCGCGCTGATTATTTCCCGGGGCCGGGGTAAAGATCCATCCCTGACTCCAGCGGGAAAAGAGGAAGTGACGGAGTCGGTCCTCGCCATCACCGAACCGGAGCCGGAACCCGTCCTTCCCGCCGTCCACGAGGTGATACACACCCCGGTGACCGAGGACGAGGATGATGAATTCGAGGCCCAGCCCCTGCCCGAAGGGGAATTTGTCCTGCCGCCGCTCTCACTGCTGGACAAGGCACGGCAGGACAGTGTGGAAATCGACCATGAGCATTACTATACGGTGAGCGAACAGCTTGCCGCCAAGCTTAATGATTTCGGCGTTGCCGGCAAGGTGGTCGGGGTCTCGCCCGGTCCGGTGGTGACCACCTACGAGTTTGCTCCGGCACCCGGGGTCAAGATCAACAAAATCGTCTCCCTGGCCGACGATCTCGCCCTGGGCCTGAAGGCGGAGAGCGTTCGCATTGTCGGCTCCATTCCCGGCAAGGCGGCCCTGGGTATCGAGATTCCCAATCCGGTGCGCAAGATTGTCGCCCTGCGGGAGATTCTCCTCACCGATCAATACCGGGAGGCCCGTTCCAGGTTGAGCATGGGGTTGGGACTTGACGTGGTGGGGCGTCCGGTGATCGCCGATCTTGCCAAGATGCCGCACCTGCTGGTGGCCGGGGCAACAGGGGCGGGCAAGAGCGTGGCCATCAACAGTTTCATCGCCTCGCTGCTCTTCAAGGCCACCCCTGAGGAGGTGCGGCTGCTGATGGTTGACCCCAAGCGCATCGAACTCTCGGTGTACGAAGATATTCCCCATCTGCTCCATCCGGTGGTGGTGGAGTCGAAGATGGCCAGCCGGGCCCTGCAGTGGGCGGTCCTGGAAATGGAGCGCCGCTACCGTCTGCTGGAGGAGAACCGCGTCAAGAATATTCAGGCCTATAACGAGAGTGCCGAGGAAAAACTGCCTTATATCGTAATCATCGTCGATGAGCTGGCCGATCTGATGATGGTCGCCTCCAAGGATGTGGAGGCCTCCATCGCCCGGTTGGCCCAGATGGCAAGGGCGGCCGGCATGCATCTTATTCTGGCCACCCAGCGGCCCTCCGTGGATGTGCTCACCGGTCTTATCAAGGCAAACTTCCCCACCAGGATCTCCTTTCAGGTTTCATCCAAGATCGACTCGCGGACCATTATCGACGGTTCCGGCGCGGAACATCTGCTGGGCATGGGGGATATGCTCTTTATCCCTCCCGGTACCGCCCGGCTGCAACGCATCCATGGTGCCTATATCTCGGAGCGGGAAATCGAACGACTGGTCGCCTTCCTCAAGGAACAGGGAACCGCCCGCTACGACAAGGCCGTTCTTGAGGCCGTGGAAGAGGAAGAAAGGGAACAAAGCGGCGAATTCGAAGAGCATGATCCCAAGTATGACGAGGCGGTCGCCGTTGTCTGCGAGACCGGCAAAGCCTCGATTTCCATGGTACAGCGGCGATTGCGGGTGGGGTATAACCGCGCCGCCCGCATGATCGAGATGATGGAGATTGAGGGAATTGTCGGTCCGGCGGACGGATCAAAGCCGCGAGAGGTTTTGGCCCGCCGCACCTACGACGAGTAGGGGACCATTGCGATGGAAAGGGGGAGGCCCGGGGACCGCCCGGGGAAGGAAGAATTTTATTGATTTATATCTTCAGAATTACTCATGGCGAAAAGAGATGCCCCCGACCAATTTTTCTTGACAAGTTTTTCTGGAAAAAGTATATGGTTATGTGGTAAAAAATGAGTGACTGTTCATTATTTCGGCTGCGCAATGTATTGGAAAAAGCTGCATAAAATGAACATGTTGACTTGTGCCTTGGAAGCTTGCAAGGATATCTTGTTAGGCTGTTAGACCTTTCGATCCCCGCTGTGGGAATGGGAAGTCGAAATTTTGACAAGGGTTGTTGGCGCTGCGCTGTGCAGGGTCACAAAAGGTTAAATTCAGTAGGGAGGTAGATTAATGCCAAGTTATGTAGATCCTGAAAAGTGTGATGGTTGCAAGGGCGGTGACAAGACGGCCTGCATGTACATCTGCCCCAACGATCTCATGGTCCTCAACACCGAGGAAATGAGAGCGTACAATCAGGAGCCGGATGCATGTTGGGAGTGTTACTCCTGCGTAAAGATCTGTCCGCAGGGCGCCATCGCCGTACGTGGGTATGATGACTTCGTTCCCATGGGCGGCCAGGTTCACCCGATGCGGTCTTCGGACTCCATCATGTGGACGGTCAAGTTTCGTAACGGAAATATGAAACGCTTCAAGTTCCCGATCCGGACCACGGCTGAGGGTGCTGCAAATGCCTACATCGGAGAAAAAGGCGATAATCTCGACGACGAGAGACTCTTCCTCGAAAGCGAGCTGCCCACGCCGACCAAGCTGGCCTAGTTTCGGTCCGCTTCATCAGAGTGCTGGTTTTGTATTTCAAGAATAACAAGCTATAAAGGAGAATTAAATATGGCATTACCGAACAAGCCGAAAGGCGAATTGCCTGCCGATCCGAATCCGGAAATTCAAGAGCACGAGTGCGATGTACTGATTGTGGGCGGCGGTATGGCTGCCTGTGGTACCGCTTTTGAGATCAAGAAATGGGCTCCGGATGACATGAAAATCATCCTTGTCGATAAGGCTTCCATGGAGCGCTCCGGCGCCGTTGCCCAGGGTCTTTCCGCCATCAATACCTATATCGGTGAAAACGCCATCGAGGACTATGTCAAGATGGTACGTAACGACCTCATGGGTGTTGTCCGTGAAGACCTGATCTACGATCTTGGCCGCCATGTTGACGAATCCGTCAAGCTGTTTGAGGAGTGGGGACTGCCGGTCTGGAAGAAAGCCGATGACGGTTCCAACCTCGACGGTGCCAAGCCTGCCCCGAGTCTGCGCGAAGGCGGTACTCCGGTACGTACCGGAAAGTGGCAGATCATGATCAACGGCGAGTCCTACAAGTGTATTGTGGCCGAGCCTGCCAAGGCGGCGCTGGGTGAGGAAAACTGCCTGGAGCGTATCTTTATCGTGAAGATGCTCCTTGACAAGAATCAGGATAACACCATTGCCGGTGCTGTTGGTTTCTCCACCCGTGAGAACAAGGTACACGTCTTCAAGTGCAAGGCCGCCCTGGTAGCCTGCGGCGGTGCCGTCAACATCTTCCGGCCGCGCTCCACCGGTGAGGGTAAGGGACGCGCCTGGTATCCGGTATGGAACGCCGGTTCCACCTACACCATGTGTGCTCAGGTCGGTGCCACCCTGACCATGATGGAAAATCGTTTCACGCCGTCCCGCTTCAAGGATGGATACGGTCCTGTCGGCGCCTGGTTCCTGCTGTTCAAGGCCAAAGTATCCAACGGTCTGGGCGAGTTCTATGCCGGTGGCGATGCCGCCAAGGAAGAGCTGCAGAAGTACATGCCGTACGGCGCCTCCGCAGTTACTCCGACCTGTCTGCGGAACCATCTCATGCTCAACGAGCTCAAGGAAGGCCGCGGTCCCATCTACATGGCCACCGATGTCGCCCTGAACGCCTTCCTGGATGAGGCCCGCGAAGCCGGCAAGTCCGAGAAGGAAGTGAAGAAGATCTGGAAACACCTCGAGTCCGAGGCCTGGGAAGACTTCCTTGACATGTCCGTTGGTCAGGCAGGTCTGTGGGCAGGTATGAATATCGAGCCCGAGAAGGTCGGTTCCGAGATCATGCCCACCGAGCCCTATATGCTCGGGTCGCATTCCGGTTGCTGCGGTATCTGGACCTCCGGTCCTGAAGAGGACTGGGTGCCCTCCGTGGATGGTCCCCGCTCCCATCAGTACAAATGGGGATACAACCGCATGACAACGGTTAACGGTCTGTTTACCGCCGGTGACGGCGTCGGCGCTTCCGGACACAAGTTCTCCTCCGGATCCCATGCCGAAGGTCGTATCGTTGCCAAGCAGATGGTAAAATATTGCCGCGACAACGCCGACTTTACTCCTGAGCTGGCTCAGAGCGCCCAGGAACTGGCCGACGAGATCTACGCACCGGTCAAGCTCTACTTTGAGCATGTGGGCAAATCCACGGCTGCCGACGTCAACCCGAATTACTGCAAACCCGCGGGTCTGATGATGCGCCTGATGAAGGCTACCGACGAGTACGGCGGTGGTGTGGCCACCTATTACATGACTTCCGGCAAACTGCTCAACATCTGCCTCGACCTCCTCGCGATGCTGCGTGAAGATGCCGAGAAGATGGCTGCAGGCGATCTGCATGAGCTGATGCGCGCCTGGGAGAACTACCATCGTATCTGGTGTGTCGAATCCCACATCCGTCACATTGAGTTCCGGAAAGAGTCCCGTTATCCCGGATTCTACTATCGTTCGGACTTCCCCACCTGTGACGATGAGAACTGGAAGTGCTTCGTCAACTCGACTTACGATCCCAAGTCGGGCGAATGGACCTGCGAGAAGGTTGAGTGTATCAATCTGATCGAAACCGATCCCTGGCTGTAAGTCATAAGAGCGGTTAATCAGCGTCGAACGAAAAATCTCCAGACGCCTTGAAAAGGGGGTCTGGAGATTTTTATTATCAAAACCATTTTTGTTGCACTGGGCTTGAGAAGCCTGTATTAGTACACTGTTCGTTTCTTCGGTCGAGTGGAGGAAAAATCCTGAATGGATGAGTTTAAAATAAATTGTGATGGAGGGTTGGCATGAGTGATGCACAAGGCGCTGGCACGGTTCTGGTTGTCGGCGGCGGAATCAGTGGTTTAACTTCCGCCCTGGAAGCGGCTGAGGTTGGAAACGACGTGATCCTCATAGAGAAAAATCCCTATTTTGGCGGACGCGTTGCCCAGCTCAATCAATATTTCCCAAAGCTGTGTCCCCCGACCTGCGGGCTGGAAATTAATTTCAAACGGGTCAAGGATAACCGGCGGATCAAGCCGTACACCATGACCACGGTCAAATCGGTTACCGGTTCCCCCGGAAACTACGAGGTGGTTCTGGAAACGGCCCCCAGGTATATCAACAGCAACTGTACCGCCTGCGGAGACTGTGCAGCTGTTTGCGAAGACATGGTCGACGATGAGTTCAACTTCGGCATGCAGCAGACCACTGCCGTCAACCTTCCCCACGAGATGGCCTTCCCGCGGCGCTATGTTCTCCGGAAGGAGAGCTGCAGCGACGAGACTCTGCAGAAAATCAAGGCGGCCTGCAAATATGATGCGGTTGATCTTGATATGTCGACTCAGGTTTTCACCGTCAATGTTGCCTCCATTGTCTGGGCAACCGGATGGAATCCCTATGATGCCACCAAGATAGAGAACCTGAAGTTTAATTCCAGCAATGCCATTATCACCAATATGATGATGGAGAGAATGGCGGCTCCCAACGGCCCCACCGGCGGCAAGATCCTGCGGCCGGGTGACGACAAGGAGATCGAATCCATTGCCTTTGTGCAGTGTGCCGGGTCCAGGGATGCCAATCATCTGGAGTTTTGCTCCTACATCTGCTGTATGGCCACCATGAAGCAGATGACCTATGTGCGCGAGCGTTATCCTGATGCCAAAATTTATGTCTTTTACATCGATCTTCGGACTCCCGGAAAATATGAACACTTCCGTGCCAAGCTGATGGGCGATGAAAATGCCGAGTTTATCAAGGGCAAGGTTGCCGATATCATTGCCGAGGATGACGGCGGAGTGACGGTGGTTGCCGAGAATGCGATCACCGGCCAGAAAATCAACCAGAAGGTGGATATGGCGGTTCTGGCCACGGGTATGCAGCCGGCCCTTGGTGATCAGGGTACGGCCCTTGGTGTGCAGATGGACGGCAACGGGTTTGTCGTCTCCAACCCAGAACAGGGAATGATTGCTGCCGGTTGTGCAAAATCAGCGGCAGATGTCTACACGAGCGCGCAATCTTCAACCGCCGCTGCATTGAAAGCAATCCAGATTTCCAGGTAGGAGGACGAAGCAATGGATAAAACATATGGTGCCTATATCTGTACAGGCTGTGGTATCGGCGATACCCTTGATATTGATGGGCTCAAGGAAATCGCCTCCGATGAAATGAACATGGAGCTCAAGGATCATTCCTGCCTGTGCGGTGCCGAAGGCAGGGCCTTTATCGAAAGTGATATCAACGAAAACGGCGTTAATGCCATCGTTGTCTGTGCCTGTTCACCGCGGGTCATGCAGCAGGAGTTTACCTTTGACAACACGATTACCGTCCGCGCCAATCTGCGGGAACAGGTCGTCTGGGCCAAGGGTGAGCCCGCCGAAGATCAGGATGAGGAGACCGCACAGGAGTTCTTACAGGAGCTCGCTGGGGACAACGTCCGCATGGGTTTGACCCGTATCACCAAGGCCGATATGCCGGAACCCTACCAGCTGGAGGCCATTAACAAGAGAATTTTGGTCATGGGTGGCGGTATTGCCGGTCTCACCGCAGCCATCGAGGGAGCCAAATACGGTCACGAGGTGACCATTATCGAAAAGAGCGATAAGCTCGGCGGCAAGGCTTTGGGCTGGCGGAAACAGTTTCCCACCAAATATCCCTACACCCAACTAGAGGAGCCCTCAATCGGTCGCATGATCAAAGAGGTGGAGGAAAACGATTCCATCACCGTGAAACTCAATACCGAGGTTGCCCGTATCGGAGGAGCGCCCGGTGAGTTCAAGGTAACCCTCAAGACGGCCGGAGAAAAATCTGAATGGGATGCCCCCACCTTTGTTTCCGTCGACGAACAGGACCTCATCACCAAGGGAGAGATGGAAGATCCCAATGCCGGGCTCAAACCCTATACCGAGGCCAGTCCCGATGCCGAGACCTACGGCGCGGTTGTTCTGGCCACGGGCTGGCGGCCGGCCGATGTCTCCGAATATGAACATCTGGGCCATGGAAAAATCGCCAACGTACTGACCAATGCCGAATTCGAGGCCATGGCGGGGAAAGGTGCCATCACCCGTCCTTCCGACGGCAAACCGGTCGAGACCGTCGCCTTTATCCAAAGCCCCGGAGGCAAGGACAATGATGAGGATTTTCCCTACTGCAACTCCGTGACCTCCATGGTGGCCCTCAAACAGGCCCTGTATGTCTGTGAAGATCATCCGGAAGGCAAAGCCTATATCCTCTATCAGCATATGCGGACGCCCGGAAATACCGAGCTCTTTTATGCCGCTGCCCAGCAGGAGGATGGCGTATTTCTCACCAAGGCCACAGTGACCCAGGTGACCGAGCAGGATGACGGTTCACTCGCCGTTGAGGCCGAGGACACCCTCCTGGGCAAAAATATCACCCTCAATGTCGACCTTGTTGTCCTGGCCGCAGGTATGGTCCCCACCACCGCCGATGAACCGACAATCAACACTGCTTACCGTCAGGGACCGGAATTCAGTGATCTTGATCTTTACGACGGTTATGCTGATTCCAATTTCATCTGTTTCCCCTATGAAACCAGAAGAACAGGAATCTACACCTGCGGTGGTGTCCGTAAGGCGGAAACCATGGAAGAGACCATCGACGATGCCACCGGCGCCGTGCTCAAGGCCATTCAGTGTATCGAATCGGCCGATCGGGGGGTCGCCGTTCATCCCAGGTCCGGAGACAAGACCTATCCCGACTTCTTCTTCCAGCGCTGCACCCAGTGTAAACGCTGTACGGTGGAATGTCCCTTCGGCGCCCTTGATGATGACGAGAAAGGGACCCCGCTGCCCAATCCCACCCGCTGCCGTCGCTGTGGAACCTGTATGGGCGCCTGTCCGGAACGGATCATTGGTTTTGCCGACTATAACATCGATCTCATCGGCTCCATGATCAAGTCGATCGAGGTGCCCGATGACGATGACGACAAACTGCGGATTCTTGTGCTGGCGTGCGAAAACGACGCCTATCCCGCCCTTGACATGTCCGGAATGCATCGCAATTCCATCAATAAGCTCATTCGCATCATCCCGGTTCGCTGCCTGGGTTCAGTGAATATGGTCTGGATCAAGGATGCGTTATCGTCCGGAATGGACGGGGCCCTGCTTCTGGGCTGTAAATGGGGTGATGACTATCAGTGTCACTTTGTCAAGGGAAGTGAAATCGCCAATCGCAGAATGGAAAACATCGGTGAGACGTTGAGTACACTCGGGTTGGAGCCGGAACGTTGCGGTGTTCGCCAGATCGCCATCTCCGATTATGACAAGATCCCTGAAATTATCGATGAATTTGTTGACGATATCATCGAGATGGGACCAAATCCATTCAAGGGTTTCTAACCTGTCTGCTTCATGTGAGCCCTGTCGCCGCCGGCCAGTGGAGCAGGGCTTGCTTTGCATTATGAACGAACTACCTTTAGCAGGATAACGATTGATAAGACAGGAGGAGAATATGAACCTGCAACCAGATTTTGAATTTATCAAGTATCTCAAAAGTGCCGGTGGCGACACGATGAAAAAGTGTTACCAGTGTGCCACCTGTTCCACTGTCTGCCCGCTCTCCACCGATGACAGCCCTTTTCCGCGAAAAGAGATGATCTGGGCGCAGTGGGGACTCAAGGACAAGCTCATTGGTGATCCCGATGTGCTGCTCTGTCACCAGTGTGGCGATTGCACCGCTTACTGCCCCCGGGGTGCCAAACCGGGTGATCTGCTCGGTGCGGTGCGGGCCTACACCTATACGAAACTGGGCTGGCCCGCCGGTCTGGCCAAGTTGACCAGCTCGGCCAAAAACCTGCCCATGCTCATCGGTATTCCCGCCGGTATAATCTTTGTCCTCTGGCTCATTTCCGGCGGACTGCACATTCCCTCCAGTGCTGAATTCGCCAAAAACGGCTACGGTCACTTTTTCGGCCACTGGAATTTCGGCCTGCTTGCCAAGAATGTGTTTTTCATTGACCTGATTTTTCTGGCAGCCGCCGGTATAGCCGCCTATTCTTGCTATAAAGGCGTTATCGCCCTCTGGGAAAAGATGGAAAGCACCACCGACGTCGATCCCAATTATCGGCCCTCTGCAACCCAGATCATCAAGGAATTTTTGTGGCCGGTGGTTGTGGAGACCGTCAACCATGATCGTTTCAAGAAGTGTAAGGCCAACGCCAACCGTCTCACCGGTCATCTGCCCTTGCTCCTTTCATTCATTGCCCTTGCCTTTGTCACCACTTACTCGGCCTTTACCCAGGATGTTTTAAGTCTTATTCCCGGCGTCAACCTGCACGGGCCCATTTCCATGTGGAACCCCGTCAAACTGCTTGCCAATGTCGCGGCCGTCGCCCTGCTGTTCGGTATCGTCACCCTCTGGGATAACCGCAACAAGCTTGAAGCGGAAGGAAACGCCAGCAAGACCTTTTACGACTGGTTTCTCATCTGGGAAATCGCCGCCGTCGGAATAACCGGTCTGCTTGCCGAGTTGCTGCGCCTTGTGGGTATTGCCTCCCTCGGTTACCTGGTTTATTATCTGCACCTGGTTGCCGTTATGATGCTCTTCCTCTACATGCCCTATACCAAGTTTGCACATCTTGTCTACCGCACGGCGGCAATGACCTTTGAAAGATATCGTGAAAGCAGCTACGTCAAAAATCCCCTGGCGGAAGAGGAGTAAACGCCGTTAGTTTTCACGATCCCATCCCACATTACGGCAAAGAGAGCCGGGCAAGAACGTATCTTGCCCGGCTCTTTTTTTTGAGCCTTGTGATGCACGCGTTTGTTATCTCCTGCGTCTCTTTGTAATTTTCATTGCCCCGCAAAAAAAATCTTGATTTCTTTCCTTTGATGTATATAATCCTTAAGTTTAGTGCTGGCGTAGCTCAACTGGCAGAGCAGCTGATTTGTAATCAGCAGGTTGCGGGTTCAAGTCCCATCGCCAGCTCCAGAACTGAGTGTGGCAGTAGAGACCGAAATAGCGGCAACGGCCTGTAAGAACGGCCTTGGGATGATTGTGCTCCCAGGGGCCGGACGCAAATTCGGCTTTGGCTGGTCGGTTTTTCGGAAGCTACGTTTTGCATGGATGAGTGGAGGGGTTCCCGAGCGGTCAAAGGGAACAGACTGTAAATCTGTCGGCAAAGCCTTCGGAGGTTCGAATCCTCCCCCCTCCACCAGATGTATGAAGAGATGAAAGCCCATCTGCTTTCATCGTGGGCCGCTGGCTGGGCAGTGCTTGAGCGGTATGGTTCTCCGGCGGCGAATAACTCCTGCGGTCATCTTGTACAGGGGGCGGGAATAGCTCAATTGGTAGAGCATCAGCCTTCCAAGCTGAGGGTTGCGGGTTCGAGTCTCGTTTCCCGCTCCAGTTGTATGGGATGGAGGAGTTTTTTTGTTGTTTAGGCCCACGTAGCTCAGTCGGTAGAGCACTTCCTTGGTAAGGAAGAGGTCACCGGTTCAAGTCCGGTCGTGGGCTCCAGTTGTCGATATCCCGGTTGTTCTCACCAGCGGTGAGGATCAGGGGTGGCTTATTTATGGAATGTCTGAGGAGACAGAAAAATGGCAAAGGAAAAATTTGAGCGAACAAAACCGCATGTCAACGTGGGAACGATTGGGCATATTGACCATGGGAAAACAACGCTGACGGCAGCAATCACCAACGTTTTGTCCACCAAGGGGCAGGCGGAGTTTGCCGCGTTT